>NZ_JAGYHC010000001.1:0-671892 GCF_019837165.1 Virgibacillus sp. NKC19-3 | reverse complement strand
GAATTAATTATTGGCGGGATATTGGATTTAGTGGCCACTGATTTAGATGTAGGCCTTGGACAGGCTGGACTGCTGATCACTATTTTTTCATTGATTTTTGCCATTGCAGCTCCAATCTTATTAATCACAACAGCTAAAATAGAACGGAAACGACTGACTCTGATTTCTTTGGCTGTGTTTTTGCTCGGAAATATTGTCTCAGCTGCCAGTCCTTCATATAGCATCCTATTCCTTGGGCGTGTTATTTCCGCCTTAAGTGGATCCCTACTTATTATTCTATGTTTAACCATGGCTGCTAACATTGTTAAACCTGCCTATCGCGGGCGCGCCATTGGAATTGTTACGATGGGTGTCAGCGGGTCTCTTGTACTTGGTGTACCAATTGGTTTGATGCTGGGCAATTTCTTTGGCTGGCGAGCTCCGTTTGTATTCATTGCCATGCTAACCCTATTATCCATGGTCGGCGTGTATGCGCTGATGGAAAAGGTTGCTCCAAAACCATCGATTCCGCTTCGCCAGCAGTTAGCAACACTTAAAAATCGAAAAATATTCTTTGCACACCTGACAACGTTTCTGTTTTTAGCAGGCCACTCAACGCTATATGCATACCTAACCCCATTTGCCAAAACGACGATGGATCTTGATGGAACATGGGTGAGTATTATCTATCTACTCTTCGGGATTGCTGCTGTAAGTGGAGGCGCGGTCGGTGGCGCTTTATCCGATCAAATTGGATCAAAGCGTATGATTTTTGCAGCTATGATTCTATTTGGATTCGCGATTTTTTCTATTAGCTACACCACGTTTGCTTTGCCGATATTTTTAGTGTCATTAGTCATGTGGGGAATGGGAAACTGGGCAATAACGCCAGCGATGCAAAGCTACCTGATCGAAACATCTCCTGAAACATCCGATATTCAGCAAAGTCTAAACAACTCTGCATTGCACTTTGGAATCGCATTTGGCTCTTTTGTTGGCGGCATAATCGTTGAACAAGCTTCCGTTGAAGTAACGCCACGTGTCGGTGGACTGTTCGTTATTATTGCGCTTATCTCCGTGTCCATTTCCATGGCGAAAATTCGAGGGAAAGCGTATGTTTGATTAACATGATGGAGGTTTTCTTAAATGGAAAAGGCTTGCTTTTCTTTGTTGATGAAAACAAGCCTTCTTACCCTTCGTCTCAATATCATGAGTTTAAATTTATGGTGACATTATCTTTTTCTTCCTACGTCCTTCTACTCAGAACCGCCAGGGATATAAGCCCTCCCCCTACACCAATTGCTGCCCATGCAGCTACATTACCGAATAACATACCAATCCCTGAGCCCAGGAGAATACATCCAACAAAAGCAATACCAGCACTATTATAATTCATCTTTCACACCCCACTATTTTCATCTTTATAGTAAGTGTATTCATGGAAAATTCGAATAAGCCTTCTTCCAATAAAATTCACGTATTTTTTATGTACCATCGCAAGAATCAACAACGAAGAAACAATACTACCCCCACCCTGACTCAACGCTCACCTTCCCTGCTTAAGCTCGCTTTTCCTTAAAAAAACATGATGTAAGCGGTGTTACTGGATTTAACTATTGCCATCCTTCTTTTTTCGTGTTTAAATGACTATTAAATAAAAAACTAAATTTATAATTAGAAAACTTGGCTTTTATCTAAAAAGAAATGTTGAGGTGGTATGTTTGGGAAATAAAATATCTGTCGGTCTATTAGGATTTGGAGTTGTTGGCTCAGGAGTTATGCAAATGATTGAAAACAATCAAGCAGAACTCATGCATCAGCTTGGGACAGAAGTTCATGTAAAAAGTATTTTAGTACGCGATCCCGAAAAAACACGGGATGTGAATGTAGATCATACACATATCACCACAAATCCGGATGCGATTTTAAATGATCCCCAAATCGATGTGATTATTGAAGTAATGGGCGGAATTGATGAAGCAAGGGAGCATATTTTGAAAGCTTTTTCAGCAAAAAAACATGTTGTAACCGCCAATAAAGATTTAATAGCCTTACATGGCCCGGAGCTTCAGAAAGCGGCAAGTCAACAGAAATGTGACTTTTTTTATGAAGCAAGTGTTGCCGGAGGAATTCCAATTTTAAGAGGAATAACCGGTGGACTTTCAGCTGATCGGATTCAGCAAGTGATGGGAATTGTGAATGGAACGACGAATTATATTTTAACAAAAATGGACAACGAAGGTATGTCTTATGCGGACGCCCTTCAAGAAGCTCAAGAATTAGGATTCGCAGAGGCAGACCCTACCTCAGACGTAGAAGGGCTCGATGCCGCCAGAAAAATGGCCATCTTAGGAAGGCTTGCCTTTTCCACAGATATAGAACTGGAAGAAGTAGAAGTCACCGGGATAAAAAACCTTGATCTAGCAGATCTTCAGTATGGAGATCAGCTCGGCTATACGATGAAATTAATTGGGTTTGCTAAATGTCACGACAAAGAAGTAGAAGTGAGTGTAGAACCAACACTTTTATCAAAAGCGCACCCTTTAGCCGATGTTAAAAATGAATACAATGCCGTATACGTATATGGTGAAGCCGTTGGCGAAACCATGTTTTACGGCCCGGGCGCAGGAAGTCTACCAACGGCTACTGCTATCATGTCTGATGTGGTTGACGTCATTCGAAATGTCCAGTTAGGCGTCAACGGAACAACCGTAACAAAGCCTCAATTTAAAAAGGGATTAAAAACACCGGACCATCGCTTTGGTCAATATTATCTAAGGTTGCATGTGAAGGATGAAGCAGGGGTATTTTCTAGGATCTCTTCCTTATTCCACGAACTCGACATTAGTTTCAAACGGATTTTGCAAAATCCAATTAAAAAGCATGAAATAGCCGAAATTGTTTTGGTGACACATCAAACATCGTTAGGAAATTTCAACCATGCCTTAAACCAGCTTCATCATTTACAAGACGTACTGGAAGTCAAAAGCTATTATAAAGTCGAAGGAGATGTTGCGCATGTGGCCGGGACTACTGAAACATTATAAATTGAATCTTCCTATAACTGAAGAAACACCTGCATTGTCACTACAAGAGGGGAACACACCGCTAATCCCCTTTCCAGCTTTATCAGCAGACCTAGGGATAGAGCTCTACGGGAAAGTGGAGGGTGTTAATCCAACCGGGTCATTTAAAGACAGAGGAATGGTCGTAGCCGTTGCAAAAGCCATGGAAGAAGGCAGCAAATCTGTTATTTGCGCATCAACCGGCAATACCTCTGCCTCAGCGGCGGCGTATGCTGCAAGAGCAGGACTCAAGGCCATTATTGTTATCCCAAAGGGAAAAATCGCCCTTGGTAAACTAGCCCAAGCTGTGATGTATGGTGCTGAAATTGTTGAAATTGAGGGGAACTTTGATGAGGCCTTAACGATTGTGCGGAAATTAAGTGAAACGTCATCAATCACACTGGTTAATTCCGTGAATCCATACCGCTTGGAAGGACAGAAAACAGCAGCTTTTGAAGTTTGTGATCAGCTTGGATCTGCTCCTGATATTCTCTCTATTCCAGTTGGTAACGCTGGAAATATCAGTGCTTATTGGAAAGGATTCAAGGAATATCACCAAGAAAACCAAACCGGTCTTCCAAAAATGTTCGGTTTTGAAGCGGAGGGTGCTGCAGCGATTGCAAATAACAAGGCATTCCCTAATCCGGAAACAATCGCTACAGCTATTCGTATCGGAAATCCGGCCAGCTGGGAACTCGCCGTCGGAGCCAGAGATGAATCCAACGGACGGATTAACGCCGTTTCGGATGAGGAAATAGCACATGCCTTTAAACTGCTCGCACGTAAAGAAGGCGTGTTTGCAGAGCCAGGTTCCGCTGCTTCGATCGCAGGTCTCATCCAGCAGCACGAAAAGGGAAACATTCCACATGGAAGTAAGGTTGTAACAGTACTTACAGGAAATGGATTAAAGGATCCACAGACAGCCATCGATCAACTGGAGATAGATCCCGTCACACTACCAAATGATGAAACAGCTGTGATGGATTATTTAGAAAACAAGGTGAAAGACGCATGAAAAATTTCACCATCACCGTACCAGCAAGTACTGCAAATTTAGGACCAGCATTTGACTCAGCGGGCATTGCACTAAATCTTTATTTGACATTAGATGTTGTGGAGTCGCAGCAATGGGAGTTAGAGAATCACTCCCCTTTTCTTCCCACAACTACATACGTTGAAGATCATTTGATTTATCGGGTTGCAGCACAAATAGCCAAGCGCCATAATAAAGCACTTCCTGCTTGCAAAGTTACCCTCACAAGTGACATTCCTTTAGCACGAGGGTTTGGCAGCAGTGCTTCAGCGGTCATTGCCGGCATTGAATTGGCCAATCAAGTATGCGATCTCTCTCTTTCTCAGGAGGAAAAGCTCCAATATGGAACAGAAGTGGAGGGGCATCCGGACAATATAGCACCGGCATTATTGGGCGGATTTACGATTACAACAAAATTATCTGAGACGGAAGTTGATTGGATAAAAGCACCTGATCTTGATGTTGATGTCGTTGGATATGTCCCTCATTTTGAACTTAAAACAGAAGCAGCAAGAAATGTTCTCCCAGATCACTTTTCAAGGGAACACGCCATTACAGCAAGCAGTATAAGCAACCTTCTCATCGCTTTCCTACTATCAGGTAATTATGAGCGGGCTGGTAAAATGATGGAAGCAGATTTATTTCACGAACCATATCGGGCAAAACTCATCCCCCGCTATCAGGAAATGAAAGAAGAAGCGAAAATGTGTGGTGCATACGGAACGGTCATCAGTGGAGCGGGTCCTACAATGATTTCTTTTACCCCAAAGGGTAAGGGTAAAGCAATTGCTGGACAGATGCAATCTGTGCTTATGGATTATCAAGTTACGGCACTAGAAATAGACCCAAGCGGCCTTCAGATAATAAATAGTGAAAAGACAGCTGCAGAATGATAAGCAGTTGTCTTTTTAATTTCACCTCTATTCCTGCCAATTGAACGATGAGTTGTATAAAAATAAATAAAATGGTATAATTTATAAAATTTTTAAATAGTACTGAATTAATCTGTGCATTATTGTTAACCATCTGTAATTTCATTTTTGTTATGTTAGGATAAAATTGAAATATACATAAGTAGATGGCTGTAGATACGTTAACGAATCCTTGAAAGAGTGAAGTTAAGGGTATCTGGAACATTTTTTATTAATATCTATTGGAATATTGGCAATAAATCCATTTATATAAACATAATTATTA
Source organism: Virgibacillus sp. NKC19-3 (assembly GCF_019837165.1). Taxonomy (NCBI): domain Bacteria; kingdom Bacillati; phylum Bacillota; class Bacilli; order Caryophanales; family Bacillaceae; genus Virgibacillus; species Virgibacillus saliphilus. The sequence continues at coordinate 666,618 of NZ_JAGYHC010000001.1, read as the reverse complement.
GAAAATGGTGACTTTTAAGTAGTGGTACATACATTTGGTGCGTCACACGCCGGGCAAGATGGATTGGCAAAAAGCCATTGCTTAACGGCTAGCATTTTCTATAAAAGTGAAAGGAGATGTTTTTTTGAAAAAGAGAATTTTAGTGTTTCTACTTTTCGCATTGGGGGTGTCACCGCTGATTGTTGTTGCCGGTTGTAGCGAGGAAGATTACTCCATTGCCATCGCCCAATATGTAGAGCATCCATCCCTTGATGCAACACGGGAAGGTATGCTGGCTGCTTTAGAAGATGCAGGATTTAAAGAAGGTAGTAATTTAACTGTGGAATATAACAATGCTCAGGCTGATTCAACCAATAACTTGTCCATTGCCCAAGATATCGCAACGAAGGACTATGAATTAGTTTTACCCATAGCGACTCCGGCCGCCCAAGCGGTCATAGAGCAGGTTGAAAATGTACCAGTCCTGTTTTCTGCAGTTACCAATCCTTTAGATGCACAGCTTGTAGATGATCTGGAACAACCAGGTGGAAACGTCACCGGCGGAGCGGACACCAACCCGGAAGCGATCACCATGTTGATGGATTTTATTGCCGAACATTTTCCAGATGTAGATTCAGTCGGTGTTGTCATTAATGAAGGGGAACCTAATGCGGCAGTTATGGCCGAACAAGCTGAGGAAGCATTGGCTGAACATGAAATTGAACTAATTCGCGCCTCTGTTCCCACTACGTCCGAAGTACAACAGGCAGCTGAGTCGTTGGTAGGAAGAGCAGACGCCATCTATATTACGCTTGATAATATGGTGGTTAGCGCTGTTGACTCCATTATTGATGTAGCTGAAGAAAATGACATTCCATTCTTCTCCAGCGATAGGGATACCGTGGAAGCAGGCTCCTTTGCCACGGTAGGATTTGATTATTATGATCACGGCTATCAAGTAGGACAAATGGCTGAAGACATTTTGAAAAATGGTACAGATCCCGGGGAGATGCCGGTAACCTTTCCTGATCAACTTGATTATATTCTAAACCTGGAGGCAGCAGAAGCCCAGGGAATCGAAGTAACCGATGCCATGCAAGATATGGTTAATGATTCAGAGGAAAATATTATTGAGTAATGGTTAGTTAACCAGGAGGGGGCTTCTTCTTTGATCCAGCCCCTCTGGTTAAAGCGGTTAGTTAAAAAGTCTATAAAACTTACATATCGCCGTTTTTTCAATCCACGTCTTTAAAAGAACATCGGATAAAAACGCCCCATCCAGGGGCAACGGTGATAGTAATACGTCCTGTACATTGTGATTCAGAGGCTTTTTGAACACGTACTTAAGGAGAGTTGTTTATGTTAAACATGTTACCCGGAGCAATAGAGCTAGGGCTCATATATGCACTGATGGCCTTAGGTGTTTATATTACATTTCGAATTCTAAATTTCCCTGATTTAACCGTGGATGGAAGTTTTACTACTGGAGCAGCCATTGCAGCAGTGATGATTACCAACGGATTTGCACCGTGGATAAGCACCATGACAGCTTTTATGGGTGGCTTCGCAGCCGGGGCTTGTACAGGTCTTTTACATACAAAGGGGAAAATTAATGGCCTCTTATCAGGTATTTTAATGATGATTGCATTATACTCCATTAATTTACGTATTATGGGGCAACCCAACACTACTTTGAGAGGGTCTGAAGCGCTTTTTGCCGATGTTTCTCCACTGCTTCTTATGCCGATTTTCGTGCTAATGGTCAAGGTTTTACTTGATCTATTTCTGCATTCCGATTTTGGACTTGCACTGAGAGCAACTGGTGATAATCCATTGATGATCAAAAGCTTGGGTGTCAATACAGATCACACCAAAATACTTGGGGTCAGTTTATCTAATGGGCTAGTCGCTTTGTCCGGAGCATTGATTGCACAACAATCAGGTTTTGCCGATATTTCAATGGGAATAGGTATGATTGTGATTGGGTTGGCATCGGTCATTATCGGGGAAGCTATTTTTGGAGCCAAAACGGTATTCCGTGCAACGTTGGCGGTCATTCTAGGCTCGATTATTTACCGAATAGTGGTAGCCACTGCTCTGAGAGTAGAATGGTTTGATGCTTCTGATTTGAGATTGATTACCGCCTTGATTGTCATTGTTGCCCTTGTTCTTCCTACCCTGCAACGGAAAAGGAAACAAAAAAAGACGGCACAGAAACGTTCTCAAGAACTTTTAATCTCCTCCAAATAACAGATATGGATGGTGAAGGCTAATGCTTGAAATTGACAATGTAACTAAATTATTTAATCCTGACACTCGGGATGAGAAGGTTGCTTTGCTACACATCAATCTAACATTAAACCCCGGTGATTTCGTGACGGTCATCGGTAGCAACGGAGCTGGGAAATCATCGTTGATGAACATTATTTCCGGGGTTTTACAACCTGATGCAGGTGTCGTTCGCGTCGATCATAATGAAATACAAGAGCTTCCGGAGTTCCGTCGCAGCCGCTGGATTGGACGTATTTTTCAAGATCCAATGGCTGGCACTGCGCCGCATATGACCATCGAGGAAAATTTAGCCATGGCTTATGCTCGGGGAAAACGCCGAAGTCTGAAGTTCGGCGTGACAAAAGAGAAACGAGTTATGTTTCGAGAACAGTTAGAAGGTTTTGGAATAGGTTTAGAGAATCGACTGAAGACGAAGGTGGGACTTCTATCTGGCGGAGAGCGACAGGCACTCAGTTTGCTCATGGCGACGTTTACTAACCCTAAAATCTTGCTACTGGACGAGCACACGGCTGCTCTGGATCCTACACGAGCAGAATTGATTACGCAGCTGACAGAAGAGATTATTGGAGATTTAAAGCTGACGACACTCATGGTCACTCATAATATGGAGCAAGCCATTCGCCTTGGTAACCGCTTGATTATGATGAACAACGGACGAATTATTCTCGATATTGAAGGGGAACGAAAACGTGTTTTAACGGTTGAACAGTTGCTGGAAGAATTTAAGCAACTCAGCGGCCAAGAATTAGCTGATGACAAATTGATGCTAGAGTAAATGCTGGCTATTTTGCTAGGTAATTGTTTTTTCCTTCATCAAACATCAAAAGTTTGTATTTCATATAGTGGTAGATGATGAGGCACAAAAAGAGCCCATTTCCTGCTAAGCAAATTAGGAGGAATTTGGTTTTTATAGTCCTGATTAAATCAATGATTCGTAGAATATATTGCCACCTCACCCAGTTCTGTGCCCCAATCGTTGAATAGAATGACTCGCATTTTACTTGTTAGGTATGGACCAATCAATTTCCGAGCGTCCTGCTTCTCTTAAAAATTGATTTGCACGTGAGAACGGCCGGCTTCCAAAAAATCCCTTATGTGCTGAAAATGGACTAGGGTGAGGGGATTTAATAATATGATGACGAGAAGCATTAATGAATTCCTCTTTTGCCTGCGCGTTTCTACCCCAAAGGAAAAACACGACCGGCTCTTCTTTTGCATTAACTTGCCGAATCACCTCGTTAGTGAAGTACTCCCAACCTTTGCCTCGATGCGAATTGGCTTGTCCCGCTCGAACCGTCAATGCGGTATTTAATAAAAGTACACCTTGTTTTGCCCAGCTTACCAGACAACCGTGATTTGGAATTGGTGCACCTACATCCGCTTGAAGCTCTTGATAGATATTTTTTAAAGAAGGCGGCGTTGTTACCCCTGGTTTAACAGAAAAACTTAATCCATGTGCCTGGTTTGGTCCATGATACGGATCTTGTCCAAGGATAACTACTTTTGTATTTTCATAAGATGTATAATGAAGCGCATTGAAAATATCATTCATATGCGGATAGATTGTTCGCGTTTGGTATTCTTTTTTCAAAAAGGAACGTAACTGCAAATAATAATCCTTTTGAAATTCCTTATCCATCTTGGGTGCCCAGTCATTCGTTAAAATAACCATATCAATACCTCCCCCTTTGTATTCAATAATCCATTAATCTACTTTCTTCACCACCAACACCTTCAAATAATTACCATGCGGAAAATTCCGATCGACGTGAAAATCCTTCGGCAATGAGAACTCTTCCAATATATTATATTTTTCCCCCATCTCCCGAAACGCATTTGCCACAAAACCCCTAAATTTCTTCATGTCAAGGGATGCATTATTGGTAGATGCAATGATGATTCCGTTCTTCTCTGTTATCGAGATAGTATCTTTGATCAGTGCCGGATAGTCTTTAGCGACACGGAATGTACGTTTTTTCGATCGTGCAAAGCTTGGTGGGTCAAGGATTACCATATCAAATTTCATATTATGCCGACGTGCATATTTAAAATAGTCAAAGACATCCATGACGATGGTATCCTGCTTGTTATCAGCGATTCCATTAATGCTAAATTGTTCGGCCGTCTTACGTTTACTGCGTTTTGCTAAATCAACGCTTGTGGTTTTTTTCGCGCCACCCAGCGCAGCAGCTACAGAAAAAGCGCCCGTATACGAAAACGTATTAAGAACCTTTTTTCCTTTAGCATACTTCACACGAATGGCTTCTCTCACATCACGCTGATCAAGGAATATTCCTACCATCGCACCATCATTTAAATAAACCGCATAATTCACGCCATTTTCTTTTACAATAACAGGAAATTCACCACGTGTCCCTTTGACAAAATCATCATCGTCCATATATGTTCCTTTTGTATCAAATCGTTTTTTCTCGTAAATGGCCTGATATTGGACATGATCATCCAATACACGGATAACCTGATCTTTGAATGTATAGACCCCGGCGCTGTACCAATTTATCAAATAAAAGCCAGCAAAATAATCGATCGTCAAACCGCCAATGCCGTCCCCTTCTCCATTAAAGACACGGAACGCATTCGTGTTTTTATCCTCATAGAAGACTTGTCGCTTATTGATGGCTTCCACCATTTTCGTTTTAAAGAAGGTGAAATCAATTTGTTCTTCCTTTTTATGCGTTAACACCCAGCCAATGCCTTTATTCTGTTCTCCATAGTAGCCTTTTGCAAAGAATTGGTTGTTCTCACCGACTAAGTGCAAAATATCTCCTTCACGTTCAAGCACTTCGGGATTTAGGATCGCATCTTTGTTAATCAAGGGATAATTATTTTTATAATTAGCTCTATATTTCGGTTTCACTTTTAATTCAATTACGGCGCGCATGTTTTCATCCTTTGGCTACATATTTTGCAATTGTTCGATACGGCTCTCCATCGGAGGGTGCGTTGACCACAAGGCACTATTTTTCTTCCGTTTCTTTTTAAATGGGTAGGAAATATACATGGAAGCCGTAGCTTCTTTTGCATCTTTTACCTCATTTGGATCTTGGCTGATTTTCGTTAATGCATTAATTAGCCCCTTGGGATTACGAGTTAATTCAACCGCGGAGGCGTCTGCTAAATATTCACGATTTCTCGAGACGGCTAGTTTTGCAAATTGAGCTGCAAGTGGTGCAAGAATCACTAAAACAATGGCTAAAATCATAACAATCGGGTTATTGTTCTTATTATTGCCACCTCTTCTTCCACCACCAAAAAGCATCATACGTGAACCGATATTCGCGATAAGAACAATGACACCTACCAGGGCCACACTAATCGTCATTAAACGAATGTCGTAATTACGAATATGGGAGATCTCGTGAGCGGCTACACCTGACAGCTCTTCCCGATTCAGTCTATCCAATAAACCTGTCGTGAACGCAACTGCTCCCTTTTCCGGTTTTATTCCCGTAGCAAACGCGTTGGGGGCAGGGTCATTCACGATATAGACCTTGGGCATTGGGATACGCGCAGCTAAAGAAAGCTCTTCCACGACACCGAAGAGCTGTGGATGATCTTCCCTTTGAATTTCTTTGGACCCGGACATATTCAGGACTTGGGAACCGGCTGTTTTCAATGTGATCGGAATATAGATTGCGAGCACAATGAGGGTAATGACAATCCCTGATACCCAATCATTATTAAATAAATAACCAATTGCCCAACCAACTACTAGTACGAGCACACTGAACAAGACGACAAGTAAAACTGTCTTCCGTTTATTATTTTGAATTTGTTGATACAGCATAATATTCCCCCGTTAAAAACTTACATCTGGTACTTCCCTATCTTCCTCCGGTACTGACAGAAGATCCTCTTGCTTGAAATTGAACATACCCGCCAATATATTGGTAGGGAATGATTGCAGCTTTATATTATAGTCAGCTACCGTTTTATTGTATAGTTGCCGCGAATAGGCAACTTTATTTTCCGTTGTCGTCAATTCTTCTTGCAAATTTAAAAAGTTCTGATTTGCTTTTAGATCCGGATACGATTCCGACAAGGCAAAAACAGATTTTAATGCCCCTTCGATTTGGTTATCTGCATCAATTCGTTCCTGTGGCGTGCCATTGACCAATTGGCTGCGTGCTTCCACAACACTTTCTAAGGTTTCGCGTTCATGTTCCGCGTAACCTTTAACCGTATTCACCAGATTAGGGATCAAATCGTGGCGTCGTTTTAATTGAACATCAATTTGACTCCAAGCTTCCTGTACCCAGTTTCGTAATTTGACCAAACCGTTGTACATTGTAATAAGAAAAATGGCGATAATAGCAATTATCGCGATCACGATGATTGTCAATACCATGTGTGTACATCCTTTCTTCATAGCGTATTATTTTCATTTAAGTATAACATAAGTACCCTTGATTGATGCACTTATAAGTGCGGAAGTCTCACTCCAATCCCGTTTTCCATTATGCTTTTATTTGGTGTACGTTAGCTATATCTCCTGCTTTTGATGAGCTATCCTTTCTCCACTAACTCCAACTTGAAATCTCCTACAGCGCCTTCCTCATACAAATTCGTAATGGATGTGGAATAGTTGTGAATTGTCGCAGCGAAATCGATATTTTTTTCTGGTACTTGCACCCTAAAATCATTGTTATACAGAAGTGTGGTTATTTCATGATAATCATCACTTGTTACTTTAAAATCAAATCCAATTTTAAGCAGTTCTCTCCCCTCCTTTGTTATCGTTTCTTCATGGTAATGTCTTGCATTTATTGTTACATCATTCATAATGACGTTTTGGGTCATCGGTTCATCTCCTTCTATCGTCTCGTTCTCATTCTATGTTGTGATTTCAGCCATCATACACTATTTTTGGTTATCGGAAAAGCATAGTGGATATATGAATAAAACTGTTTGGGAATCTTCTTTATTATTGTATTAATTTTCATAATAATATATCATGATAAATAGATATGGAACACACAAAGGTGGGGCAACTTCGATGAAAAAAATATCCATCATTATTGGTTTATCCATCATTATACTTCTCGTTCTCCTTATCACTGGCTCATGGATTTATAACAAAATAGCTACTGCCAAAGAAGTAAAAGAAACGCCGCCTCCAGGACAGATGGTAACCGTAAACGACCACGACATGCATGTCTATACAAAAGGAAAAAGCGATACGAACATAGTTTTCATGGCAGGAGGTGGAACAAGTTCACCGACACTGGATTTCAAACCCCTTTGGTCTAAACTTCTACCGAAATACCAAATTACAGTTGTTGAGAAAGCAGGATATGGATGGAGCGAAATCGCTGACGTTCCAAGAGATATCGATACTATCCTAGAGGAGACACGTTCCGCATTAGAACTTGCGGGTGAAAATCCTCCCTATGTATTGGCAGCCCATTCGATGTCAGGTATCGAGGCTATTCATTGGGCTCAAAAATACCCCGAAGAAGTCGAAGCTATCATTGGACTTGATCCGGCTATTCCCGAAAGCTATCAAACCATGGATCTTCCCTTTTCCTTTACGCAATCTATGGCAGGATTTGCTGCCCGCATCGGATTATTGCGGATATTCCCAGGGGTTGCTAATGAATCAGCAGTCATACAATCAGGACAACTGTCATCCAAAGATGAAGCTACATATCGCAGTATTTTTTACAGAAGAACGCTGACTTCAAATATGCAAGAGGAGGTAAACCAGATACAGACGAACGCATCCAACGTTGGCGATGAAGACCTCCCTGCAGAAACTCCGATGTATTTTTTCATATCTGATGGAACAGATGTAGGAATAGAAAATTGGCGGGAGATGCTTTCCAACTATACCAAGCAACTTGAGAATGGAGGCTATTCCTACATAGATGCAGGTCATTATATCCATGTTTGGGAGTCCGAACTCATTGCAGAAGAAATTGATGATTTTCTTCTGGAGTTTGGTTTATAAAAATATATTGATAATCACACGCAAACTTAAATGATGCTAAGATCGGGCTAAGATATAACTGTGAACCAACTAAGGCGTTAATACGAATAATGAGCTGAAAAGAACGATATAGTGTCCATTCCAAAGTAAAGAAAAGAAATATTCATACGCTTATAACCCAAAACTATTCCCCCAAAAATGATAAATAAAATTCCAATGTGTCTTGGAGAATGTTACCAACAAACATAATGAAGTCTGAATTATCACCCGTGGTATGCGCTTTATCTAATATCTGATAATAATCAGCACGCTGGTCGTTCTTAATAACAATAGGTACATAACCTGACATCATTAATTCAAGATTTAATAACAATCTTGCAGTACGACCATTTCCATCTATGAAAGGATAAATTTTAACAAAATAACTATGAAGAAGCGTGGCTCGCTTTACAGGATGAAAGTGTTGAGCTTCATTCCTATACCAAACGAATAGTTCATCCATTTTCTCTTGTACTTTAAGTGCATCAGGTGGTATATGTTCTGCTCCCGCAATTAATACGTTCTTGTTTCTATAAACACCAGCATACTCCTGATCAATCCCACGGAGAATAATACTATGGAAATCTTTCATTGTTCGTGCAGTAAGCATTTCCTTCCTTTGAACAACATCTTCAAGGTACAAAATTGCTTCTTTATGGTTGATGGCTTCCAGATGTTCTTTCATCGACTTTCCGCCAATTGTTATGCCATCTTCTAAAACTACTTTCGTTTCAGATAATGTTAAAGTACTCCCCTCAATGGAGTTAGAATGGTATGTCCATTTCATGATTAAATCTTCTCTCATACTATTTAAGGTTTCATGAGGTAATGGTCTTTTTTCGTTATATTTCTGTTGAAGATGGTCAATCTCCTTGAATAATTGATTCATTTTATCGCCCTCTTTCAAACTTCTTTCTACTATTTTATACTGTCATAAATATTCAAGCAATTCTTTCTATGTTTTCATATCCCATTTACTCTCCCACCATTTCAATCCCCATATTCCGGTCTATCGTCACATCAACGCGCTCCGGAACGCGGATATATATCAGCTCGTTGCTTATATGATTTGTTCGTTGGCCAAACAGGCTGTCCCCGGAAAATTGCCGGATAGGGAATTCACTTTTAAAGACAGAGAAATGAACATCTTGCGGCTCCGGCTTACGAACTGTTAAGACATCCGCTACTAGCGCTGCCTCCGGTGTCGGTATATCGTTTGTTACATTTACTCCATTCATAAATGTGGGCGTTTGGTAAGAAACAACTTCCACCTCATGCGTTAAATCATCTATTTGTTCAACAAATATGTTAATTGGATTCACATCATTACCAGGAGCTTCTATATCAAGAGTATCCTCTTCAAATGTGTAATTCCAAGCTCCCCTAACATAATCCTCGTCAATCTCATCCATATTCCCATTCTGAACGGCTTGATACAAAATAGGCGAATCAACTGCTTCCCCACTTTCATCCTCCGCTGTATCATTTTCAATTGGCAGAAAGAAAAATACCAGCATGGCCATGAGTAAGGTAATGACATATATACACAATCCCCAGAAAACACCTTTCCCATAACTGTTCGCCCGCCTTTTTATCATTATTGAAATACCAACTGCTACGATGACAAACAACACAAGTATCAAGAAGGAAAAAGAACTACTCATTGCCTAACCTCCAATCTATTTGAAATGACCCCAGCACCTAGCAAGAATACACCGGAACTAACGAGAACTTTACAAAGAACCAGCAAGAAAGAGGACTCAAAAAAGTAAAATTTGCCAACCAATGGCAATAAATGCAAACCGTTAACGCTCGTCAAAAAAATGATACCCAACAAGACGCCTGGCAATAAAATCACCAACGTCTTATGCAATTGTATAATCGTTCCCAAAAGATAACCAAAGCAACTTGCTAGAAAAATATAAAGGATCGTCGCAATGATACCCATTCCTACTTCAATAAAACTCTGAGACATGCTCATGTGAAGAATTTCGCTTTCAATTGTAAAATAAATGATGACCTTTAATAAAAACCCGGATAACAATGCCATGATCCCAGCTAAAAAACTGGTTGCCAGCAGAAATAAACTATTGGATAGATGACTGCTCAATCGTGATGCTACAAATAAAAAGTTCTCTTCTCTGTACGCCTTGGTGGTAATAAGTACCGCACTCATGAATGCCCAAATCATGGTGAAAATAATTACAATATCTGCTGTATAATATGTTGTTTGCACATTCACCCTCGTGGCCCCTCCACCGGAGGAAGCCGCGCCATTCAACGAAAAGAGAATGGCTATTAATTGTAATACAACCAATGAATTTATACTTCCGATATAGGATTTTAGCTTATATCGGAACTGTTTCATCACAAGATTCCCAAATGAAATCTTACTTAAAGACATCATCTATCCCTCCCATTGTTTTATTCGTCAGATACACAAGCAAATCACTGGAAGAAACAGGTGTTACATCTATCCCTAAACGTGTGGCTTTCTCCATTAGAAATGATTCCTGCTTCACCACAACATAGGAAGTATTGACCCCTATCTCTTTCGCAAATAATACCTCTTTACCCCTTGCCCACTGCCTTACAATTTCTGTTCTTCCCGCGAGTCCAACTGCATATTCTTTCAACTCATCCATCGGCAGGTGCAATAGTTTTTTTCCTCTATCCATAAGCAGTACATCTTCCAATAAATCTTCCATTTCTTCTAAATGATGGCTGGAAATAATGATGGTCCGCGGATGATCCAGATAGTCCTTCAGTAATGCTCGGTAAAAATCTTTCCTCACCGCCGTATCCATCCCGCTTGTTGGTTCATCGAACATCGTTAATGCACAACGCGAAGCAAGCCCTACAATCATATTAAACGTACTCTTTTTCCCTTTTGATAAATCACGATGGATGTGATTGGGATGAAAAGAAAAGTAATCAAATAGACGTTTAGCCAGTTGCCTATCCCACTTCTCGTAAAACCGTTCCGCTTCTTTTAAAATTTCGATTAACGTAAGGGTTGCGGGAAAATGCATCTGATCATCCACATAGATTGTATTCGCCGATACGAAAATGTTATTAAATGGGTGCTTAGCAAAGACCTGCACCTCCCCAGAAGTCTCTTTCCAAAATCCAGCAAGAATTTTTAAAAAGGTTGTTTTGCCTGCCCCATTTCGGCCGATAAGACCCGTAATGGTATTTTGCTTCAAGGTACATGATAATTTATCTAAAGCCTTTACTCGCCCCTGTTGTTTAATGACGCTTTCACATTCGATAACATTCAATTCATATCCTCCTCTTCCTTAATCGTACGAAGCATTTCTATTAATTCATCTTCCCCTACATTCAAATGCTCAGCTTCTAAAATCACTTCTCTCAGCAATCCTTTCAACGTCTGGTTCTTCCGTTTATCCAGAATAATTTCTCTAGCATGTTTGGAAACAAACTTACCTAAACCACGCTTACTATAAAGTATATTTTCTTCAGACAATATATTTAATCCCTTCGCTGCAGTTGCGGGGTTAATCGTAAAAATCTCTGCAAGCTTGTATTGCGAATACACTTTGTCGTCTTGTTTAAAATTGCCATTCAATATCTCCGTTTCAATCCATTCCGCAATTTGTATGTAGATTCGTTTCGATCCATCTGTATGAATGTGCAAGCTTGTACCCCCCTTCAACTAAATCAGTACATTAGTCATGTAATGTAGTATATTACCTATCAAACCAAAAATCAACCCAACTTAAAATAACGAAATCCATTAATTAACCCAAACCAAAAACAGGTTTAACAATTACGTTTACACCTGCCCATTGTATTTCTATTCATTGCTTCATCCACCACTAATCCACGCCCAACAACACTACTCCGCTTCTCCCAGCCAATCACCTCTCATTCTGCCTTTCAAAATTACGATTATCTAATTATAATGAAACATATCATTTGAAAAATGCCTTTTATTATTTTCCTTTCATCCATCTTATCGCCTTACCTAAATAACTTTGATAAAATGAAGCTATACGATTACTGACATACGAAAAATAGGTGAATCCAATGAAAATCTACGTTGATGCAGATGCTAGTCCAGTAAAAGATATCGTCGTTTCCATCGCTCAAGACGCACAGATTCCTGTCGTGCTTGTCAAAAGCTTTGCCCATTTTTCTAATAATGAGGAGGGAGACGGAGTAGAAACGGTTTATGTTGACACCGGAGCAGAAGCTGCGGATTATAAAATTATGAAACTTGCCAAGAAGGGCGATATTATTATTACACAGGACTACGGCCTAGCATCGCTGGGATTGGCAAAAGGATGCACGGTACTACATCACAAAGGCTTCATGTATACAAATGAAAATATTGACCACCTCTTACAAACACGCTACATGAATGCCATGGCTAGAAAAAGCGGTAAACGAACAAAAGGGCCCAAAGCATTTACGCAGGAGGATCGGGATAAATTCAGCGAGCTTTTTAGAAACACAATTGCACGATGGAACAAAACAAATTAATCATGTATATCTCTACCATCAAACGATGTATACTCCCTTACAATTTTCAAACTAGTATTTGACACTACTATCTTTTTCGATAATAATAAGATGACAGTCATTTTGAAATATTATGCCAAGGATGGGGATATGGATATGAAAAATGCCTTACAATCAATCACGGATTGTATTTGCACGAAAAGAGGCATGTGGATTACGCTAGGCATTTGGGCACTTATTACGATCCTATTGGCAGCCTTTTCTCCTGGTGCGCATCATTATCAGGTCTCCAGCATTGAAGCCCTACCTGAAGATGCGCCATCAATTGAGGCAAGCGAAAAAGTGGATACATACGTTGAAGACGCTAATAAGCTTCCTGCTTTACTCGTTTTTGAATCCATGAAACATGAAATAGAGCTACCTGAGCTAACAGAACTATTGAATGCTATGGATGCAGAAAATATGACTGGAATTGAAGAAGTTGTTCCACTAGGAGAATTGCCTCCTCAAGCCACAGAAGGTTTTTTCTCAGAAAATGGCTCCACTGCACTAATACCCATCTACCTAAGCAGTACACTAGACACACCGGAAATAAAAGAAATCCTCCATCACATTCAACATTTAACAGATCAACATACGAAAAATTTGAATTTATATGTGACAGGACCCGCAGGAATTGCTACAGATACCAATGACCTTTTTTCCAGAGCAGATTTTGTTCTTATTAAGTCAACAGTCGGGATCATACTTGCTTTATTAGTTGTTATATACCGTTCGCCACTCCTAGCCTTCATACCTTTGGTAGCAGCAGGTTTGGTATATCTAATCGCATCGCAGGTATTGGGGTTATTAGGAAAAGCGGGTCTATTGATGAGTACTCAGACCATATCCATTATGACAATCTTGTTGTTTGCGGCTGTTGTAGATTATTCTTTGTTCATATTCTCCCGCTTTCGAGAAGAGTTAAAAATCCATGAGAATAAATATGATGCAATGAAAATAGCGATGCGTGGAATCGGGTTGCCAGTCTTTTTTTCAAGTGCAACAGTATTAGCAGCAATGCTTATTTTAATTGTTGCATCACTGGGCGATTATCGAAATTTTGCACCCATTTTTGGCACAACACTTGTTATCATTATACTGGCATCCGTGACACTTGTCCCCGCCCTATTTATGTTGTTTGGGAGAAAATCATTTTGGCCATTGATTCCACGTGTTGGGCAGAGCTCAGTAAAAATGAGTTCCTTTTGGAGTAAGACAGGTCGATTTGTCACAAAAAAACCGATCATGTCTGTTTCGATCATTGGTCTCTTTATCCTTGTATCGGCTAGTAACATTTTAAATCTAGATTATGAATTTAATATTTTAAAATCTTTCCCTGAGGATATGCCCTCCAGAGAAGGGTACGAAATAGTGGAGGAGAATTTCGAGGCAGGCAGTCTAGCGCCCACAACTGTATTATTTGAAGGAAAAGATGCTGCCAGCGAGGATGAACAAGAAGTATTAATGGATAATCTATCTGAACAGCCACTCGTCAGCAGTGTCCGACTCGACCAAGTGACAGACGATGAGACAGTCATTTCATACAGCATGACATTCGAGGAAAATCCATATGAAGCGCAGACAATGGACGCTTTAGAAACCATTCAAAATGATTCAGATGCCATTGTGAAAGCTAGTAATTTGAATGGTGATCTATTCTTTGCTGGTGAAACAGCTACTTCTATAGATGATCGGTCGCTCAATAACCGCGATTTGATCCTCATCATTGTACTGGAAACCATATTAATCTTTGTGATGCTGATTTTCCTAACCAAATCGTTTAAAATGCCATTGTATATGATGGGCACGATTTTAATATCTTTCGCTGCTGCATTGGGTTTAGGTATGAGTCTAACAAATCTTTTTTTTGATATCGATACAATAAGCAACAGAGTTCCAGTCTATGCCTTTATTTTCCTCATAGCGCTTGGGATTGATTATAATATCATGCTTGTTTCAAGATTTATGGAGGAAAGGGAAAAATATCCTGTTAAAAAGGCGGTGGAAATTGCAGTGGCAAATACCGGGGGAGTTATATCCTCAGCTGGTGTTATTCTTGCCGCAACATTTGCTGTATTGATGACACAGCCTATTCAGCTATTATTTGTATTCGGATTTATTGTAGCTGTCGGTATTTTGATAGACACCTTCTTGATTCGAGGCGTACTATTACCTGGATTGCTCGTTTTGTTTGAAAAAGATAAATCACGTGCGGATTTGTAAAATGCTAAAGCGCCCTTCCGTAAAACAGATGGGCGCTTATCTTCTTTATCCGTTAAAATTTAACCTTACATTTGGTGAAATCTGGACGTTTATTTGATTAATCCAAGCCATAATAATCGCACACAACCTGCCCTACTGCCTTTGCAGCCACAAGAAGGGCATCTTCATCAATATCAAACCTAGGATGATGATTAAAGTAAGCCTCTTCTACTCCTTTTGGTTTACAGCCGATAAAGAAGAATGTACTTGGGATTTTCTCTGCGTAGTATGCAAAGTCCTCAGAACCGGAGAATGGCGGATATTCGATTACTTCCTTGATATTCGAGTCATCCATGTTTTCCAAACTGGATTGAACAACTTCTGTAGCCGCTGGATCATTGTATAAGACGGGATAATCATCTTTGTAGGTGAACGCGCATTCTACACCAAATTCTGCTTCCAGTCCATCAACGATACGATGAAGCTCCTTATCAATCCGTTCTTGCGTTTTACTATTCATATAACGGACATCGCCCTCAAGCTCAATACGATCTTTAATAACGTTAAAGGTCCCTTTTCCGTCAAACGAACCAATCGTAACAACGCCCATATCAAAAGGATCTAAGCGACGACTAACGATCGTTTGGGCGGCCGTAACAAAATGAGAGCCGGCAACGATCGCATCATTTGCCATATGCGGGGAAGATCCATGTCCGCCCTTCCCTTGAATCGCCAGTTTAAAATAGGATCTCCCAGCCATGGTATACCCACTTCGATATCCGACTGTCCCTGCAGCGTCTGTTGGAAACAAATGAACGCCAAACATGTTCTCCACATCATCAAGTGCCCCTGACTCAATGATACTTTTGGCACCTCCTGGTGGTGTTTCCTCCGCATGTTGATGGATAATTTTAATCGTACCCGAAAGCGAGGATTTCAATTGAATCAGACAGTCAGCAAGAATGAGCAAATAGGCGGTATGACCATCATGACCACATGCATGCATAACCCCTTCATTGGTTGACTTAAAAGGAACATCCGTCTCCTCTGCAATCGGCAGTGCATCAAAATCTGCTCTTAACCCAATTGTCTTGCCCGGCTTCTTCCCCTTAATCGTGACAATAATGCCATATCCATTTCCTACATTTGTTTGTATTTCCACATCTTTCTCCTTATAAAAATCAATAATATACTGGGCCGTTTTCTCTTCTTCAAAGGAAAGCTCCGGATGGGCATGCAAATAACGGCGAATGGCTATCATCTCATCTTTTCGATCTTCCAGCATTTTCATTAACTGATCCTTCATGCTTATGACCCCTTTCATTTTTGTTCTACATTTCTATTATACGCTTTCTATCATGTATCTAATAGCAGAGCGCTTTTTTCGATTTTCCCTTGAAATCGTTAACCTATGTAATTGTTTTTCCTCCTTGTCCTTAGAAGATAGTTTGCTATTAAGTCCCCAGACCTATTACGAAATATTTCCTAGGATGCTTATCTAAATCAAGGTAGATCCTTTATTATAAAGAATAATAATCAAATCTTAAGGTTTTCTTAATAATTTCATTAAGTATTTCTTAGGTTTTCGTTTATATGGTAGTAGCATGATGTTCATTTTAGGAGAGATTTTGATGAAAGAGAAAAAGGTGTATATACTATTGACAGATACAGGAACGTTATTTACAAAAATGATAAAACTATATACGAGGAAACCATATAATCATGCGTCTATTGCTATTGACCCCAACTTCTCAGAAGTCTACAGTTTTGGGAGGAAAAATCCTAAAAACCCATTTATCGGGGGTTTTGTGAAAGAAGATACTCAGGCAGGTTTACTAGAGCAGGCAAGATGCGTTATTTATGGTTGCACTGTTTCTGAAACACAAATTCAAAAAGCAAATGATTACTTACAGAAGATCGAGAAACAAAAGCATAACTATCGATATAACCTTTTAGGTTTATTCGCCATTGCATTCAAAAAACAGTCAAAGCGGGAGAACGCCTTTTTCTGTTCTCAGTTTGTTGCAACGGTTCTAAAGGAATCTGGTATTATTGATTTCGAAAAAGACTTATCTCTTGTTACGCCTCAAGACTTAGAGAATATAGCCGGTTTTGAATTCGTTTATCAAGGAGAACTATGTAATTTTAAGGCAGAGATAAATATGACTTCGGACGATACACTTCCCGTTGATATAGAGACAATGACCATATAAAGAGGGGGTTGAAATACAAATGAAGCAGCAAATAAATATTTTAGTCGTTGAAGATGATAATGATATTAATCAGCTACTTTGCCGGATTATTAAAAAAAGCAATTATCTCCCGCGACCTGCCTATTCCTGCACAGAAGCCATACTTTATCTGGGTCAAACCCGGTCCGGCAAAGGTACCGGATTAGGATTTTCCATTGTACAAAGTCTAATGCTAAAAATGAATGGCGAAATTACTGCTGCGTTCAAAGATAAGCAATTAATGATACACTGCTCGTGGCAAATTTCTAGTTAACATTACCACACAACACCTTTTCTTTTATAATTGTCGTAACGTAACCGTAGACAGCAAACGCCATTTCATTTATAATAACAGTAACAAAAACGTAAAGGGTGACCCAATTACATGAAGTACTAATCCTATTTTCCTGAAAACATACAAGGGAAGGCATTCTTTTTTTAGCAGATTGCTCTGCTTGATTTCTGCATGCCGTCCACTTGATTTTTCAGAATAGGATTGGTTTGGGTAGTGATTAAAAGGGAGAAGTCTCTTTTTCCTTGCACGCATGCCTCCTATTCTGAAAATGGATAGGGGGCATTTTTTGTCTCCACGCAACGCACGAAATAGGGAGGCGTTTTTATGATTTTATTAGAAGCCAAAGGTATAAAAATGTATGTAAAAGACAGGCTATTAATGGATGCAGGAAACCTAGATATCGAGCACAATGACCGTATTGGCCTAGTCGGAACCAACGGGAGTGGGAAAACCACATTACTAGAAGTCCTTGCCGGAGAGAGATATCCCAGTGAAGGTACTGTTATATCGGAAGCCACAAGCGAGTTGCTTCCACAGTTGAAACAAACAAATACAACACAGAGCGGCGGGGAAGTAACGCAAGCGTATATTAATCAAGCATTAGCGAACAAAGCGGACATCTTACTGGCCGACGAGCCGACAACAAATCTGGATACCGCGCATATGGAAAAACTGGAGAGTAAACTTTTGAGATGGCAAGGGGCTTTCGTCATCGTTTCCCATGATCGCGCCTTTTTAGACGCTCTATGTACAACTATATGGGAAATCAATGATGGGAAACTCAACAAATACAAAGGAAACTATACGGATTATACCGCTCAAAAAGAGATAGAACGTAGGCAACAGGAAAATGCCTACGAAAACTATGTCAAAAAGAAACAGCAACTGGAACAAGCATTGGAGTTGAAAGAGCAAAAAGCAAAACGAGCAACGAAAGTTCCAAAGAAGGTTAGCCCTTCCGAAGCGGGTAGTAAAGGGGCAAAGCCTTATTATGCAAACAAACAAAAGAAACTCCGAAAATCAGTAAAAGCAATCGAAACCCGATTGGACCAATTAGAAGAAGTAGAAAAAATAAAGGAATCCCCACCGATTAAGATGGATCTGCCTAACAAAGAAACATTTCACAACCGAATTGTTTTACGATGGGATAATGTTACAGGCATGATAGCGAATCGAATGCTATGGCAAGAAACGAATTTTCATATCAAAGGTGGAGACAAAATAGCCATCCTTGGAAAAAACGGCAGTGGGAAAACAACATTATTGAAAAAAATCATGCATGAGGCGGAAGGGGTAACGATCTCCCCTGCGATGGAAATTGGCTATTTCAGTCAAAATTTAGATGTGTTGGATCTGAATACATCCATTTTAGAAAATGTGCGTTCAACGTCCAATCAAGACGAAACCTTCATTCGTACGGTACTAGCCCGGCTTCACTTTTTCAGGGAAGATGTATATAAGAACGTGCAGGTTTTAAGTGGTGGAGAACGGGTGAAAGTAGCTTTTGCAAAACTATTCGTCAGTGATATAAACACTTTACTGCTAGATGAGCCGACTAATTTTCTGGATATTGAAGCGGTTGAAGCGTTGGAAGAGCTCCTGCTCGACTATGAAGGTACTGTTCTGCTTGTCACCCATGACCGACGCTTTATCCAACATATAGCGAACCGTGTTTTAACAATCGAAAATCAGGAGATCCATGTATTTGATGGAACCTATGAAGCATATAAAAACCATGTTCCGCAAGTAGAAGCTGATCCGGTAGAAGAGGAATTACTCCTCCTGGAAACAAAAATATCCGAAACGCTCAGCAAGCTCAGTATCGAACCATCTGAAGCATTGGAGCAGGAATTTCAAGAACTATTGCGTAGAAAGAAAGCGTTAAAGAACGGCAGCGATTAACCTGCCGTTCTTTAACGCATCTATTGATTGTTTATCTCCATGAAAGGGATCCGCTACATTTTCTCTATAATAGCTAATCCAAATGACAAAGATTATTTTTAAAAAACGTTAAACATAAAAGGCTTATACATACACCTATGATTCCTCTTCTCTTTTCTCTTCAAAAATGCGCATACGTTCTTCAAAGCTTACTTCTTTGTGTACTTGATGCAGCATCCATTGGTAGCCAAACGGATCATTGAATATAGCATTGGATACACCGAAATCAGGAATTTCCGTTACCGGTTGAAGTTCCTTACAGCCAGCGTTCATTGCTTTTGAGTAAATTTCGTTGATATCAGGAACCATAATGTTAAACCAAATGGTTTGAGGATTATCCGGCTTTGGTGCAATCAACCCAAATTCCGGATTTTCATCCAGCATGTGGAAACGAGTACCATACAGGCTAAAAATGACCTCATTTTCACCTTTAGAGAAATCTGTAACTTCCACACGCTCAACATCAAATATTTTTTCATATAATTCCAATGCTTTCCTACTATCTGCAACAATCATATCAATTTCTACGCCAGTCATAACGAACACACTCCTTCTTGAACATTGTTTATCAGAAATACATACTCTGAACGTATGCTTCCACAAATGGACCTTATTTATGAATAAAGCGCATACCCTAATATGGAACAAAGCAACCCTATATAGAACAATGGTAAACCTTCTGGCAGCGGTATGTATACACTTTTAAGATCTACCAACTTCCCCATCTAATCGCTTCATCATAGAAACAACATTTATATGTAAACCATTCGGCTTCTGTATAACTTCTTTATCAAAGATCCTATACCCAATTGAATGGTATAACTGTATATTTTTTGGTACAGTCATCCGGACTTTACAACATATTGTAGTCACTCCTTTTTTTACTGCGAAATCTTCTAAAGACTGTAATAATTTTTTTGCAATACCAAGACCTTGTTTTTCAGGAATTACTGCTAGCCTATAAAAATATAAACTCTCCTCTTTTAATTGAAAACGAACCACCCCAACTGGCTGATTATTAACGTAACTAATGAAACTCTGCTCACCATCTTGTAAAGCAACTAAAATAGACTGTTCCGTTTCTTCCAACGCGCTTGAATGTGGTATGTCATCTTTATATTCCATAAATGCCTTTATCATTAAATCGTGTATTACCCATGCATCTGATACCTCAGCAGTTTTTATCTTCACATTGCATTCCACCCTCTTATTGTCATAAATATACATTAAAATGTATATTTAATCAACAGAGAATATAGTTATACCTCCTGAGAATTCTGCTTTTATTAAGGAATCTGCCTTTTCGTAATGAATTAAGATGGTAGTCAACGCTCCTTAACCTCTATCCACACTCATACAAAAAAGCTGGTATCTTGTGTGAACCACATAAGATGCCAGCCAGTTTTTCATTATTCCGCTTCTGCTACAACTGCGAATCTTTCATTATCGTGTACGGGGGTTTCTATTTCATCCAGAACAGCAATGGCATAATCAGCGTAGCTTATATAACTTTCTCCTTTTTTATTTGTGATAAGCATATCTTTCCCTTTTTGATACGAACCGGTTCTTTGGCCTTCCGGATCAAAGACGGCACCAGGACTGATGAAAACCCAATTGATTCCACTGGATTGTTTCAATTCCTTCAGATTTTTCCCTTGATTGACGGAGGTTGGATAAGCTTCTTTTGGAAAATCAGCTGTCTCCATTAATGTTGTCGTTTTTTCCTTATCTACAAATAGACTACCTGCGCCGCCCACGACAACTAATCGTGTTTCAGGGGCTCCTTTTACGATATCCATTAAGACCCTGCCTGCTTCCGCGTGTTGATGTTCCTTTCCTGGCTCACGCACGCCGAACGCGTTCACCAACACATCGAGGTCCTTTATATCCTCTGTTTGTAAATCAAATATATCCTTTTCGATGATAAAATCGCTTTTCCCGGTTAATTTTCCTTCATCCCTTACAATAGATGTTACAACATTTCCTCTATCTAAAGCTTCCCTTTTGATGAAATTTCCTGCTTTACCAGATGCTCCAATAATTCCGATTTTCATTGGTAACTCCTCCATTCGATCAATCTGTTCATTCTATTCCCTCTGTAACATGAGGTAAACGTAACGTAGTCATAAGTCAAAGAGTTGTTTTCATTATCCACGTTTAATACAATAAAAAGAAGAATAGAAACAACATCAGTAAAAAAGGAGTGTTTACAGATGACCAAAAACGTACAAATCGGCAAAACAGATTTATATGTAAATCCAATTGGACTTGGTGCCAATGCAATTGGTGGGCATAATCTTTATCCAAATTTAGATGAAGAAAACAACAAAAACGTCGTCCGTACTGCAGTAGATGCCGGTCTGAATTTTATCGATACGGCATTCAGCTATGGCAAAGGCCGTTCGGAGGAACTAGTTGGAGAAGCTGTAAAGCAAACTGGAAAGCGCAATGATATTGTACTTGCCACAAAAGGGGCACAGAAGGTCATTGGTGATGAGCAAACCATTGACAACACCCCTTCATTCCTAAAACAAACGGTGGAAGAAAGTTTAAAACGGCTGCAAACGGACTATATTGATTTATTTTATATTCATAAGCCGGATGAACATACGCCAAAAGACGAAGCTGTCGGTGCATTAAAAGAATTGAAAGACGAAGGCAAAATTAGAGCCATCGGGGTATCCAATTTTTCGCTGGATCAATTAAAAGAGGCAAATCGAGATGGCTATGTCGATGTTTATCAGGGGCATTACAATCTACTAAACCGTCAAGCAGAAGAGACCCATCTTCCTTATACAGTAGAAAATAAAATTTCCTACGTTCCATTTTTCCCATTTGCATCAGGATTGCTTGCCGGGAAATATACAAAAGACACAACATTTAACGACTTCCGATCTAAAATGCCACATCTCCAAGGCGAAGCATTTAAGCAAAACCTGGAAAAGGTGGAACAACTACGTGAAATTGCCAACGCCAAACAGGCGGAAGTGGCTCATGTTGTTTTAGCCTGGTATCTAACGCGTGATTCCATCGATACGGTTATTCCAGGTGCTAAGAATGCAGACCAAGTATTAAACAATTTAAAAGCACTAGATGTACAACTAACAGAAAAAGAAACCCAACACATTGATGATCTATTTTCATAAAATAAGGAAGGACCCTGCTTAGGCAACGAATGAGCAGGGCTTCTTACTATGCTGGCCTCCTCCGCCAAGATAAATCTTATAAAGTACTGATTGCAGGGGAACAAAAGCGAAAAGCGACTGGTTAAAAAACGTAGAGATCCCCGCGTTGCAACTAAGATTAGATGAACGTGACTTGTCGCCAATGAATGGTGAAAGTCTACGTGAATCCTATAAACCTTATCGCAGGCTTTTAAAGATAATTTACGTTAAAATAGTAATGAGGATGGTTTACATGAAAAGGAGTGTTGGAAAATGGCAAATCAATATCAAAGTATTCTAGTAGCAGTGGATGGATCACAAGCAGCGGACTATGCATTTCGCAAATCCATTGATGTTGCAAAACGGCATGAAAATTCCATCTTAAACATTGTAAACATAATTGATTCTCGTTCGTTTGTAGGTTATAATCATTCCATTATTGATCAAGCACAGCGCCATTCAGAGGAACTTTTAAACAAATACAAGTCACAAGCTGAAGCCGCAGGTGTTGAAAAGGTAAATATAATAATTGAACATGGCTCCCCAAGGAGCATTATCACAAATGATATCGTTGCATCCGTAGAAGCTGATGTCATTATCTGTGGGGCTACAGGTCTCAATACGGTTGAGCGTTTCCTAATTGGTTCTGTTTCTGAATCAATCGTACGTTCTGCAACATGTGATGTCTTGGTTATCAGAACTCCTGAGTAATGGTGGAGTAGGGCAACGTAAACGTTATTACGTTGCTCCTTTTTCCATATGTACTACCATACGATTCATTGACATTCACGCATCCATTAGCTAAACTATGTTTAATTAAGAATAAATCAATTCAGATTAAACAGCGGAGGTGATGGCATGAGCGAGAATTTATCATTAAAATCATTTGTTGTTTTGATGAAGTCCGCTAAATCCATCCAAGAACAAATTAAAAAAGATATCCATAAACATGGAATGAAAACATCGGATTTTACTGTTCTGGAGGCTTTATATCACAAAGGCCGGCAAACAGTCAAGCAGATTTCTGACGCTGTCCTCATTAATACAGGGTCGATTACCTATGTCATCGACAAATTAGAATCTAACCATTTACTTGAACGAAGTAACAGTAAAGAAGACCGCCGCGTTGTTCATATTCAAATCACCGAGAAGGGAAAAGAAGTCATGGATGACATTTTTCCCAAACACCAAAACGCAATCGAAGAAATCTTTTCCGACCTAACAACAGAAGAAAAGGAAACACTTATTGATCTGTTGAAAAGAGCAGGAAAAAAGGAAATAAACGAATCGTAAAAAAGATGGGGTGTATATAAGGCAAAAAGGAGCAAAGGCGCAAGCGCCCGGGTAGCAACGTACAAACTGGAGCACCCCGCAATGAGATAAAGGAAACACGGTGAGGTACGAGCCGATGTTGACTTATCGTAGTGGAGGAATGCGCAAGTTTGCTAGTTGCTGGGCGCCGGAGCCGGACGTGGCTTACTCTATTAGTAAGATTAGTACCGCCCAAATTTTATACATTCTTATCTTGTAAAAAAGGGGGATTTCTAATGATTGTCAGAGAACGGGAAAATGAATTTGTTTTGATCAAACAACACGATCACGCTCAAATATCCGGCGAAATTGTTAAAAACTGGCGAAATGATTTATGGAAAGATGCAACATGTCGCTGCAAATCCGTTGAATATGCGATTTACAATCATGATCTCGGGTGGAAGCCTGTTGATGAGCAACCGTTCTGGAATGACCAAAAACAGAAACCTTATTCCTTTATCGACTTTCCCACCCCTTTAAAGACCGTGTTTTACAAACATGGGATTGATGAAGTAATGAAACATGATTCGTATGCAGGATTACTATGCAGCAGGCACTATATGAATTTCCTTTTACAAGAGACCTCAAGGGAAGCAAGAGCCTTTGTCGACCAAGAAACAGAGCGACAGCAGCAAATCGCTGCATCTTTATCCGATATTGATAAAGCTGTATTTGATTCTCATTATGCCCTGCTCCAACTTTGTGATAGCCTATCTTTATATTTGTGCTTAAATGAACCCGGAGTCCTGATGAAAGATGGACACCCTTTTTTCCGAGATGGCGTCCCGATTCCTTCTGCACTAGAAGAATTTCATGACACCAAAATGGAACTTACGTGGAAAGATCAGCGTACTATTGCTATCCATGAATTCCCTTTAGAAAATCCACTACCAATTACGTTAAAGCAGAAAATAGTTACAAAAGAGGATATTTCAACGAAAGGATTCATTCCTAGTTATGAAGCAGCTCCTTTGCAAAAGATTGACCTGCTTCTAGTTGAAGATGAAACAGATAAACGCTGATACGAATTACACTCGTTCAGCGTTTTTCTGACTAAAATTTTCTAACTCCAAAATTGTTTTGAAGGACAGCCCAGTTTTGGGGAAATGGATTTCCCAGTACCCAGTAACCTGCTCCCCGTAGCCCATAATTCTTGAGCGTATCATATTTTGCTTGCATACTCCGGGCATCTTCAAACCATACTTCATGCGCTTGCCCATTTTCGTCCACATAACGGAAAAAAGGAGATTGAGCCGTTTCATCATACGCGATAACGGCGCCATACCCGGCAGCCAGCTGTACAGCCGCTTTCGGACTAATCGTTCGTGCCGTTGTCCCTTCCACCCATGGAATTTCCCAATCACGTCCATATAACGGTATGCCCATGGCAATTTTACTACGGGGGATTTCGGTTACGGCATAATCCAGCACTTGCTGCACATTAGAAATAGGAGCAATCGCCCCAGGCCTGCCTCCAGCCCAGCCCCATTCATATGTCATGATAAAGACAAAGTCGACGATTTCCCCGTGGGCCCGGTAATCATGTGCCTCATAAAGCAACCCTTGTTGATCAGCTGAAATTTTAGGCGCAACTGCTGTGGAAACAATAAGCCCTTGTGGATGCATACGTGCAACGGTACGCCTTAAAAAATCATTATAATTTTCACGATCCGCTGGATAAACATATTCTAAATCAAAATTTATACCAATATACCCCTTCGTATTCATCTCATGGATCAGGTTGGATATCAATGTTTCTTGAAGATCCGGATCACGTAGTATCGTAGCTGCCATATCTGAATCAAAAGTCCCGTTCGAAAAATTGGTTAGCACTAACAGCGGGGCACTATTTGTAGCATTTGCCGCTTCCAGGACTAGCTCATCCTGTAAATTTGTAATCGTACCATCCGCATTCATATGATAAGAAAATGGGGAGAGATAGGTGAAATTTCTTCCTAATGCCAATACTTCCTGGCTGCCCTGTTCATTCAATTGCGTGGTAAAAGCATTTATTTCCGTTACTGGCCTATCTGCAGCAGGGATTCCCAATGTCTGCCCTATCTGGATTAGGCCGGGGTTTGCAATATTATTTGCTTGCACCAATTGGTTAACAGTGACCCCATACACTTGAGCGATAGTCCAAAGCGACTCCCCAGGCTGCACGACATGAGCGAAATAAGGAATAATGAGCATTTGTCCAATGTAAATAAGCGAGGGATTTGTAATATTATTAACTTCCGCAAGCTCCTGCACAGTCACACCATACATCTGTGCAATAGACCAAAGGTTATCTCCTGCTTGCACAACATATTCCCGGTTCGGATCCGGAATAACGAGCGCCTCCCCCACGACAAGCACATCCGGATTATCCAATTCGTTGACGTAAGCAATTTGATTCATATCTGAACCATAGTGCTGTGCTATCCTCCATAAAGATTCACCACGCTGCACCACATGTATCTGCATCTTTTTCCTCCTTCATTTACAGTCTCTATTTAGTAGGGTATTCATGTGACACATGTCCTGTTAAATGGAATTGAGATAGCTTTTGGAAGCCAACAATTGCTTATCAAACGGGTAACTTCATCGGTAAATACATCAAAAAACGTGGATAATCCTAACCACTTTTGGCAACGTTATAGATAGATGCATAAACCCTAAGTATAAGCCTCATTTTTTGCCTGAGGTTTGCTTAGAAATAAGCATGCAAATCGATACGACATTGGAGGTAAAAATATGAGCAAAGATCCATCAAATGAAACCAACCATCAAACGCATATGGAAAATGACGACACATTAACAACAAGACAAGGACATCCTGTTACAAACAACCAAAACATAAGAACTGTAGGGAGCCGCGGCCCGGCGACACTCGAAAACTATGATTACATCGAGAAGATCAGCCATTTTGACAGAGAAAAGATACCGGAGCGCATTGTTCATGCTCGCGGTGCAGGTGCGCATGGATATTTTGAAGCATATGGAACGGTTGGCGATGAACCTATTTCAACCTATACACGGGCTAAACTTTTTCAGGAAAAAGGGAAACAGACACCACTTTTCATTCGTTTTTCAACGGTGGTTCATGGCAAACACTCTCCAGAAACGCTTCGTGACCCACGCGGGTTTGCAGTTAAATTTTACACAGAAGATGGCAACTGGGATTTAGTTGGAAACAACATAAAAATCTTCTTTATTCGGGATGCTATGAAATTCCCTGACATGATTCATGCATTCAGACCCGATCCCATTACAAATATTCAAGATAGTGAGCGTTTCTTTGATTTTTGCGCGAATTCCCCAGAATCCTTTCATATGGTTACATTTATTTATTCGCCTTGGGGAATTCCGGCAAACTATCGGATGATGCAAGGTTCTGGGGTTAATACGTATCGATGGGTGAACAAGGATGGTGAAGCAGTACTTGTGAAATACCACTGGGAACCAAAGCAAGGTATTAAAAATTTAACCCAACAAGAGGCAAATGATATCCAAGCTACAAACTTCAACCATGCTACACAGGATTTATATGACGCAATTGAGCGTGGTGAATATCCAGAATGGGAACTTTTCGTACAGATAATGAGTGATGATGCGCACCCTGAACTGGATTTCGATCCACTTGATGACACCAAAATATGGCCACAAGATCAGTTCCCATGGCTTCCAGTCGGAAAAATGGTTCTCAACAAAAATCCGGAAAATTATTTTACTGAAGTAGAACAAGCTGCGTTCGGCACCGGGGTTCTTGTGGATGGACTAGATTTTTCCGATGATAAAATGCTGCAAGGCAGGACCTTTTCGTATTCTGATACACAGCGCTATCGTGTTGGTGCTAATTATTTGCAAGTACCGATTAATGCTGCCGAGAAGCGCGTAGCAACCAATCATGAAGGTGGGCCAATGCGGCAATCCAACGACAAAGCACCCGAGCAAAACCCGCATGTTAACTATGAACCATCTAGCTTGGGTGGCTTAAAGGAAGCAGAACAAGTTGGAAAAGAACATACGCCAAAAGTCGAAGGAAAACTCGTACGCGAATCCATCGAACGAAACGACAATACGAAACAAGCCGGTGAAACCTTCCGCTGGTTTGAAGACTGGGAAAAAGATGATTTGATTTCTAACCTTGTAGCTGATATTTCCGAATGTAGCCAAGAAATTCAAGATAAAATGATTGCACTTGCCCAAAGCGCGGATGATGAATACGGACGACGCCTGCGCGATGGACTGGATGAAGCAAAGAAGATGAAAGACAAGGATAGTTCCAGTCAAAATCCCCTCGGAAATAAAGATGCTGAAAAAGCGCCGAAACAAGCGACAGAAAAAGGACATGATGCTGAGCCTTATTAGAAAAAACAATTTACGGACGATGCGGAGTGAAGTGCCCATAAGCTGGTACTTCACTCCATTTACAATGGCAGTTGAACAGCATACGTTGAATATTCCTGCTTCGGGAAGTTGATTTTTCGTACGCTCTGGGAGGTGCCCGAAGTTGCGGTGGATTTCTCTGTCTTGTCGGTTGATACCTTTATCTCTTCGGTTGATTCCTTCAGATTTGCGGACCACTCTTATCCCCCAGTTGATTATCAGACTAGGCTTCGGCCAATTGCTTGATCTTCCTTTTTGCTACATGTGAAAATTCAGCAGATGCCTTTTGAAAATCCTTTCCATTCGTAAGCAACGAAAAATCCCCATGTCTTAATCGCAGCCTTGTACCATTTCCATGTGTCAATATTTCATAACTATACATGATCTCCCCAGGATTTGGGTTTACATTCCAATTCGATACATATAGCGCTATTTGCATTTCTTTTTGATGCTTCACCTTGATGACAGTATTTTTGGCATAACCACCATCGGGAAAAAACCACATCATCTCACTCCCCATACAAAGCGCTTCTTCCTGGAAATCTACCGGCAAATCGTCCCATTTCCTAACATATTTCGAAAGTGTAAGTACCTCCCAAACCCTAGAAAGCGGTGCATGAATAATAATTTCATCGGTTACGATTAAGGTAGCCATTTAATGTCGATTCCTCCTGTCATATGTCTTTTCTGTGATTAGTTTATAACCAGACTATTAATCGTATCCATATTTACGATAACAAAATGAAGCACGTCGTCGTTCCAAAAAGGGAAATAGGTGTCAACCATCTTATGTTTTCCTTCTTTTTTAGTTTATATATTTGAACATCGATGTACATAAGTGGTAACCTTTACATATCACGAAAAAGGAGGATTAGCTATGCACCATTCCATTCCAGAGATCACACTTAATGATGGCATGACTGTTCCGGCTATCGGTTTTGGCACGTATAACCTTAATGGAAATGACGGTGTCAATGCGATAACCAGTGCAATGGATATAGGCTATCGACTCATTGATACGGCTTATAATTATGAAAATGAGGGTACTGTTGGTAAGTCCCTGAAGCGTAGTTCTATTCCAAGAAGTGATTTGAGAATTACATCCAAATTACCAGGTCGTTATCACACATACGATAAAGCCGTTACGACCATTCAAGAATCGTTATATCGCGCGAATCTGGATTATTATGATTTATATCTTATCCATTGGCCCAACCCGAACCAAGATATGTACGTAGAAGCTTGGCAAGCGTTAATTGACGCTAAAAAGTGGGGATTAGTTCGTTCTATTGGTGTGTGTAATTTCCTGCCTGAACATCTCGAGCGCTTACACAAGGAAACAGGAGTGAAACCAAGCATTAATCAAATCGAATTACATCCATTTTTCAACCAAGAAGACCAAAGAAAATGGCATGAGGAAAATAACGTTCAGACAGAGTCTTGGAGTCCATTAGCACGTGCAAATGACGTTTTACAAAATGAAGCGATTCAAAAAATTGCCGACCGTCATAACAAGACGACTTCCCAAGTTATTTTACGCTGGCATTATCAATTAGGGGCAATCGCCATCCCTAAATCTGCATCTTACGAGCGACAATTAGAAAATATATCCATTTTTGATTTTTCACTTGATGACGAGGACATGGGTACACTTGCATCATTGACTCGCCCGGATGGTAGAAATAACAACTTGGATCCTGCTATTTATGAAGAATTTTAACATAGGAAGCGCATCACTTTTTTAGAATAAGTGATGCGCTTAAATACGTTATCGTAGCGTGAGTTAAAAGCTCTACAATTGTAAGAACCGCAATCGATATGCATTCATTGCTGTCTCCCCTAGTGTATCAAGCAAGTTATGATTAGCATATGCACCTACAATGGCGCCAAATCCCGGTACCAGTTGCAGCATTTTAATCAGATCTATATAATCCCGGTACTCCTGTTGAAACACATGCCAATCCATATCCATGAGCTTTTCCTTTTCAGATTCCCAGTTTGCTATTATATGAAAAGTTTCCCTTCGCTTGTCATCACTCGAAAAGGCAAGCTGGAATACATGAAGAATGAACAAACGCTCCTCATACTCATTTGGATCATAGCCATACACAGAAGCAGCATCAAATAAAAACTTCATCTTGATTGATAAAAGCAATGGGAAATCAGCGAACCCGAGGAAAATCCCCCCTGCGCCGGTTCCGGCACCTTCCATAACCGCTGTTTTCCGGTAAGATGTCAGCTTTTCCTTCATAAGTTCATCCCTCTCGTACAAACTCACGCCAGCTGGTTGCGGTTTTGCCGATATGATATTCGATCCGATCAGGGTTGCCTTTACCATATTTTTTATGCTCTCTGTTATGATGTTGTGCGCTTTATCAGGAATCAGCCCGTTCATTTTTGTTTGTGCTTTCTTTGATACTTGGTTGAAAATACTGGATCGTTTCAGCACTTTCTGCCTCCACACTTTTATATCCTTGTAAACTTTCATTTCATATTCTTTCATTTAAAATCATCCTCTTTTTCATACACGTTATTCTATGGAAAGAGATGCCGTTTTGCTTTTTATTGTATAATGTGATGTTCCTGTTTATGACAGGAATATCTGCTTCATATTGTGGCATAAGCTAAAATAGAATGCCACTATGTTTTACTCTGATATAAAAAGGAAATATAATAAGATGTAGCTATTCCAATAGGAAAGGACGGGATCAATACATGGATACGTTTCAAGCACTTGTATTAGATAAAGAAAAGGATCAAACGCATTTAAACGTTAAACATATAACGTTGGATGATGTATCGGAAGGAGATGTAATCATACAGGTTGCCTATTCCAGCATTAATTATAAAGATGCAATGGTCGGGATTAACAATCAGATGATTGAATCTCTCCCTCACATTCCAGGCATTGATTTAGCCGGAACCGTTATCGAAGCTACAGATGGAAGTTTTAAAAAAGGCGATGAAGTTATTGTGACAAGCTACGCTCTTGGTACTGGACATTCTGGCGGATTTAGCGAGGTTGCCAGAGTTCCCAAGGAATGGGTTGTACCACTGCCAGATGGCCTATCTCTCAAAGAAGCAATGATTCTTGGCACAGCTGGATTAACGGCTGGTTTATCCATCCAAAGACTCGAAGACAATGGGTTAACTCCGAATAATGGCTCCGTACTTGTCGCAGGAGCAACAGGCGGTGTCGGCAGTCTCGCTGTAGACATGCTAGCGAAAAAAGGCTACGACATTACAGCGAGCACGGGCAAATCCAGTGAAGCAGAATATCTGAAAAAATTAGGTGCGAAAGAAATTATAAATCGGGAGGAAGTAACCGATACAGACGGAACACCAACAAGAAAGAAAAAATGGGCAGCTGCTATTGACCCCGTTGGCGGGCAAACCCTTCAATATATACTAAGCAGCTTGAAATACGGTGGATCCGTTGCTACGAGTGGTTTAGTGGGTGGAACCAAAGTTTCTACGACGGTACTACCGTTTATCTCCAGAGGCGTGAACTGGCTTGGTATTGATTCCGTTCAATGCCCGATGGAGTTACGCACGAAAATTTGGAAACGTTTGGCAGATGATTTAAAACCTACATTTCTTTCAGGAGACGTTGTCAATGAAGTGTCCTTGGAGAGCGTCCCCAACGTGCTAAAGGAAATTTTAGAAGGGGAGGTTCGTGGACGCACACTTGTTAAATTATAATGCCTTTATAAAGCACAGTGCAGATTTTCCAAATCTTATTGAGTAATGCCTCATCACGCAAATGAGTGACGATTATCAAAGCTTGATGCTCTAAACGGGTACTCATCACGCGAATGAGTAACGATTATCGAAGCTTGATGCTCTGAACGGGTACTCATCACGCGAATGAGTGACGATTCCCGGAGTATGATGCTCTGAATGTAGTGAAGTTAGACCACTTTTTTACCTAACAAAACAAAGGTTTAGGGCACACGTTTATAACGTACAAACCATGCTCAGCGCTGCGGGGGGCTTGCGTGCGTACGCAAGTCCACCCTTTTTTCTCATGTTAATTGCTGCTGGGCAAATTCACGATACAGGGCGTGGGTTTGTGTCAATTCCTGATGCGTTCCTCTCCCTGTTACCCTCCCTTTTTCAATAAAGATGATCTGATCGGCATCTGTAATGGTTGATAATCGATGTGCGATAACAAAGGTTGTACGCCCCTCCATCAACCTCGTCAATGCCTGCTGAACAACCTTTTCCGATTGACTATCCAAGCTTGCGGTTGCCTCATCCATCATGAGGATTTTAGGATCTCGCAGGAATGCACGTGCAATGTTTATCCGTTGTCTCTGTCCGCCGGAGAGCTTCACACCACGCTCCCCCACTTTCGTATCCAACCCTTCTGAGAATGTCTTAATAAATTGATCCGCATAAGCCATTTCAGCAACTTCCCATAGTCGCGAATCTAGTATACGTTCAGGCTCGCTTAATCCATAAATTAAGTTTTCACGGATGGTTCCCGCCATCATCGCACTTTCCTGAGAAACATACCCAATTTGATCACGCCATGATTTCATCGATAAATCCGTTATCGACGTATCCCCGATTCGTATATCTCCTGCAGTTGGTTCATAAAACCGCTCGATCAAACTGAATAATGTGGATTTACCTCCACCACTTGGTCCGGCAAAAGCAACCTTTTCTCCAGGTTGTGCTTCGAAAGACACATTTTCTAGTACAGGTTCATTCGCATTATAGGCAAAAGAAACATGTGATACATAAATTGCTTCATTTGAAATATCCTTCTCTACACCGGATTGGCCTACCTCCTTAGGCAAGTCGATAATGTTGATAATCCGCTCTGTCGCACCTTTAGCCTTTTGCAATTGGGTAAAAAACATCGCAAATGTCGTAATCGGCATAATGATCTGGAAAAGGTAAAGTAAAAATGCAACAAGAGAGCCTGTCGACATCGACCCCTCAGCAACACGTATGCCTCCATATCCAATGATTACCACGACAACAACCATAATAATCAGATACATAAGGGGGCCAATTAGAGCTAGAATACGTGCTTCCTTTAATCCAAATGTAAGCAGTTTTCCTATGTCCCCCGTCCCTTTTTTCTCTTCAACAGGCTCAGCAGTTGAAGACTTCATGAGACGAATTTCAGCAAGTGTTTGTTGAATATTTCCTGTAAACGTTGCTGTCTCATCCTGCATACCTCGCGAGATTTTCGCCATCCTTCTTCCTAGCGGGATCATCAACGCAATCGTAAATGGTACAGCAATCAACATTATTAATGTCATTTTCCAATCCATCAGGAATAGAATCGTCACTGCCCCTATGATGGAAATGACTCCTGTAATAAACTGTGGAAAATGGGTGGAAATCAGATCTTTCACAATCCCCGTATCATTAACAACACGACTCACCGATTCACCACTTGTCTGTTTATCAAAGTAACTGACGGGCAAACGAATGAGTTTTAGCCACATCATTTCCCTTAGTCGTGCAACAATTTTTTGCCCAACCGAAGCTAATAGATAGGTAGAAAAACCATCAATCACTGCCTGCAAAATAAAAGCCGCTCCGATAGCAATGATAATCGTAGCGCTTATAGATTCCAGGGAAAAGCCATCTACTATTTCTCTTGTCAGCAATGGAATGGTTAATCCTACCAGTGTTGTGATTACACTACCAATTAAGCCTAATGTCAGAGCCAACTTTGGGATATTTGTTGATAATAAGAGGGAAATAAAGGATTTTAGACCTTGATCATTTTGTTGTTCTTTCATAGTATGGCTCCTAACATTTTCTTGTTTGGTGTTTATCCCCCATATACTAATACGTTAATGTATTCAGAGACAGACCCCTGACATTACTTCCGTTCTCTCCATAACGTCATTGGATTTTCTGCCCCGTCATCCAGTGGCATATGTATCATGGAAAGAGTTCGTTCTGATTTTGGCTTTTGCATGTCCTCGTATATTGTTTTTGCTTTCCCTAATCCAGCCTCAACCGCTTCCTCCATGGAGGCACAGTAAAAAACATTTTCAATTCCGGCGAGATACATTGCTGCTAAACACATGGGGCAAGGCTCCCCGCTTGCGTACATAGTATATGCCGATAAGTCATTCGTTTGTAATTCTTTCTGTGCGCGTCGAATAGCCAGCATTTCTGCATGTCCACTAACATCATATGTTTCATGTAGCTCATTGACCCCTTCAGTAATAGTATTAGTAACGATCCCTTTCGTAACACATTCGTTTGCCCATATAGCTCACTCTATAGTAAAATTGTATAATAATATGATCGTCAAATTCCATTATGGGAGGGGTCATTTATGGCTAAAAGGAAAACTGTGCAGCATGTATCTAACTTGGAGAAAGCGCTTGGAAGAGCAGCTAAGAAAGTCTAAAAATTATCCTTATTGCATATTGCAACGAAGGTTGTCGTCTAAAGGATTGGAGACAACCAATTTTTCTAAAATGGAGGCTGAAAAATGGATAAATTCATGGAACGAGCAGTAAATCTAGCTGTAGAAAATGTAAAAGATGGCGGACAGCCGTTTGGTGCAGTTCTTGTAAAAGATAATAATATACTTTTGTTTTTGCTAACGTTGGCAAATCAGCAGAAATATCGTATGATTCATTCACCCCATAATGAACACCGCCCAGACCACCAGTAGCAAAAAAGCGTATGCCAGCTAACTCAGATGCATACATTGTTGCTGCTACGGTGGTAGCCCCAATTTGATTACTGGATAGTACGCTCGGAATATCATGAATACTTGTCTTAAATGCATTCGGGGATTTGCCAAGCAATTCTATTTCATCCTCTGTCAGTCCAATGTGGATATAACCGTCCAGTATCGCAATGGTTGCAGGGACAGCCCCTTCTTCACGTATTGTTTTTTCGGTTTCGGTGGCTAATTCTACATTCTGCGGATAAGGGAAACCATGTGAAATTATCGTAGACTCAAGAGCTACAACTGGTTTTCCTTCATCAAAAGCCTTTTGAACTTCTTTACTTATTTTTAAATAACTCATTTTCATTCCTCCAATTATTTTCAAGTTGTAAAGATACTTTTAAGGAGCAGATTAATAAACTAGAAATATAGTTTCAAAAAGCATTTACCTAAGTTGTGTGCTGTGTCAGAACATAAAAAGTAGAAATATATCTCATCCCATCATTTACACATTCGTACCCACTCCATGTTAAAGGGATTGTCTTTCAACAAGCGTAGGATAAAGTATTCGTTGGCTTGTCTTATGTTGATGTTTGTTTATTTGTTCAACCAACAAGTCTATTGTTGACTTTGCTATATCTTGTTTTGGCTGTGCAAGCGTTGTCAAGTCTGGATAAAGGTACTCACTCATACCTAAATTGTCAATACCAAGAACCCCCACTTCTTTTCCTATTTTAATATCCCTTTCCTGTATAGCCCTGTATACAGCTATTGCTCGTTCATCACCTGAGACAAAAAATGAATCTGTTTGTTGAGAATCTATGCTTTCTAACGTTTTTTGGTATACCGCTTTTAAATTGGATAACCCAAAATAAACGTTATCTATTAGACCCTTCTCTTGACAAAAACTTCTATATCCTTGCGCGCGCTTCTGATTAATAATAGACGCTTTCTTTCCTAAAAAAAGCTGTGTAGATCTATAACCATGATCATATATTGATTTTGCTCCCAGGTATCCTAAATAAAAATTATCAACGCCTACATACGATACATCAACATCATGATGGCTATCTCCTATTAAAACGAATGGCGTATTACTTTCTTTTAAATATTGAACCCGTTGATCATTATTGATTGGATCAAATATAATAGCACCGTCACACAGTTTATGCTTAACTAAGTGAAACCCATCATTTTCATCTTCTTCAAAGATATCCGGAGATGAAGCAGAAATGACTATTCGGTAGTTATAATATTTGGCTAATCGATGAATTTCATGAAAAATTTCATTATGAAAAGCCCCCCAATATTCTCCATTACGCCAATCAATGAAAATAACAATTTGATTCGTTTTTTGCTCCTTTAAACTTCTAGCAACAAAATTGACTTTGAAATCGAGTTCTTCAATAACTTTTTGCACCCGTATACGAGTGGAAGTTTTCACATTGGGATGATCATTAATAACTCGTGAAACGGTACGAACGGAAGTCTGACTCTTCTCAGCAACATCTTTTATTGTAACTTTTTGCACTATTAGCTACTCCTTCATTATTTTTGCCATCGTTGGCATTAAAGTTAGTATACGATACTTTTCGACATTTGTAAACACTTACAAGATGGAATTGTTTTTTAAAATAAATTTTCAAATAGATGGCGTGCATAATCAAATGAAGATAGCTCAACTTTAACCATTTACTTTTAAAAAAAAGACACCTACACGTACAGGTGCCTTTACGAACTTTCTAACAAATGAGCATGTGTTCATATCCACATGAATAACATGATTTGATTTTCTGAAGTCACCCTTCCACATCCCGTTTCCTATATCCAACTAACCCAATAACCATCAATACAACAGCAATCACCGTTAAAATCCCGACTGGCGCCCACTCCATATCATCAACGGGGAGTTGTGGGATATAGCCAAATGGCGATAGTTGCCCTACCCAATCCGGGAATTGGAATAATCCCCCTAAATAAAGAACGATGAAGGAGTAAAATACATAGAGCCAAATGACACTAGTCAGCTTGGGAAGAAAACCAATAAGCAATACAGCTAAGCCAATCGTCACAAGCATGGCTGGATAATACACCAGAGCTGCTCCATAGATCGTTCCAAAATCAAATCCATCCTCCATAACAGTAGATCCAGCAGCCCATAGACCAATAACAGTAAGAGATAGCATCACAAATCCACTCACAACGGAAATGACTATATAACTTCCCATCAGCCTTGTGCGTGAAACAGCTCTTCCAAGCAAATGGCCAATCCGATCCTTTTTCTCTTCCCCATGCAGTTTATTCATTGCCATAACGGGAGGAACTGTTGCAAGCAGTGCCATGACAATCATTAACGTGGGGATAAATTGCTCTGTTAATGTATAACCTTCCTCTTCCATGAGCATTTGTTCCATGACCTCATTACCTTCAAAGAAAGATTCCAAATCACCCATCACAGATCCATAAGCAATGCCCATCACCAACATACCAACCGCCCAAGCAATGACGCCCGTTCGTTGAAGCTTTAGCGCTAACCCTATTGGCGTTTGTAAAAATGAGGTGGCATATTTTCTACCTGGTTTAGCCGGGAAAAATCCTGCTTCCAAATCACGAATAGCATTCAAATAATTAGCAAGGATAAATAGAATAATAGAAACGCCGAGCATCCATATAATCGGCCACCAATTATTCGTCCCGTAGACCTCTGTCTGCGTTACCCAACCTAACGGGGAAATCCATGACAGGGTTTCATTACCTACGTCCCCAATTGCACGAACAAGGTAGGCAACAAGAAGCATCGCTATAGATAAACCAATCGTACCGCGGGAACTCTCCGAAAGCTGTGCTAATAGCGCAGTTACCCCGACAAAGAAGATACCGGTGGCACCTAAAGTCGCACCATATAGCAGAGATCCTTCCAGATCCATACTTTCGATCCCTAAAGTATATAACCCAAAACCAATGATGAACGCTAAGATTACATGGGTTATCACGAAAACAAATAAGGTTGCATTTAAATTAGAAAGGCGTCCAACTGGCAGAGAACGAACCATTTCAATGCGCCCGTCTTCTTCATCTGCTCGTGTGTGTCGAGTCACAAGCAAAATACTCATCAACCCAACCACAACCGCTGTAAGAAGCAGCATTTGATGTGCCGTCATCGCACCAATGGTGTAATTGCTTAGATCGCCTTTCCCAATCATTGCTGTCATCGCCGGGTTTTCCATGGTTTCAGCCATACCTTCTCTATCTTGTTGAGAAGGATATAAATCTGCAAAAGCAATAGGAATCATCAATGTAAAAAAAGAAATTCCAATTAACCATAGTGGGATACGAATGCGATCTCGTTTTCGTATAAATTGGGAGAGGGCACCGGTTTTTTTCATATTATCAACCATCAGGATGCGCCCCCTGTTCTAGTTTCTGCTCGACTTCCGCCTTCATAATGACGCATAAAGAGATCTTCCAATGTCGGTGGTGCACTTTCCAATTTCACAATACCAAATTGACTGATATGCTTCATAACCGCATCCATTTCCTCCGTATCTACCTGGAATGACAGTCCTTGTTCCTGTTCTTCAATCGCATGAACACCTTGTAAATCATGTAAATCCGTCATAGCTTGCTTTGTTTCCACTAGCAGATTTGTACGTGTTAAGTGACGTAACTCGTTTAAAGAGCCAGTTTCAATAATGCTCCCCTCTCGTATAATAGCAACTCGATCACATAGTTTTTCTACTTCCGATAAAATATGGCTGGAAAGCAGCACACTTCTCCCTGCTCTTTTCGCCTCCATCACACAGTCCTGAAAGACCTGTTCCATCAGTGGATCTAAGCCTGAAGTTGGTTCATCCAAAATATAAAGGCCAGCATCTGATGAAAAAGCCGCAATGAGAGCAACCTTTTGTCGGTTTCCTTTGGAATAAGTCCTACACTTTTTGGTTGGGTCTAATTTGAATTTCTCAATTAATTCCTCTCGTCGGTTTTTATTATTCTCACCACCACGTAGTTTCACAAATAAATCAATAACTTCCCCACCAGTTAAATTGGGCCATAAATTTACATCACCTGGAACATAAGCAATGTTTTTATGAATCTCAACCGCATCTGCCCATACATCTTTGCCAAAAATCTTTGCTTCTCCTTTTGTTGCTTTTAAAATGCCGAGAAGAATACGGATAGTCGTGGATTTACCAGCACCATTCGGACCAATGAAGCCATATATCTCCCCTTCGTTCATTTGCAAATTCACACCATCCAACGCTGTGAATTTCCCGAATTTCTTCGTTAGATCATTTATTTCCAGGACACTCATTTGGAATTCTCCTTTTTATAGAACGTGGTTTTTAACATTTCCAGATATTCATCGAATTCTTGCCAATATGGTTCTAGGTTGATAAATGATATATTCTGACCTTTAAAGAAGTCCATTAACTCATTCTGATATCCCTCTACCGACCAACGGATAACCTTATATATCTTTTCTACATCAACATCATCCCGGAATAAACTCGTATCCACATTGTCATATAAAAGGGAATACCCTCTAATTTGTAAGTCATGTAATCTCTTTTGCAGATCTTCTGGTAGATCCGCTTGGTCATCCAAGTAAATATTCCCTATAAAATTACTGACGTCCGGATGATGATAGTAATAGTTTGATTTAACTTGAGCAATTTGTTTCATACGCTCAACAAAGTCAGATTCCTTTGTATCAATAAGACTGAAATAGTCATTAATCATGATGTTAATAGCGTAATCAATGAGATAAAGAAAAAGCTCTTTTTTATTTTTAAAATAGTAAAAAAGCATCCCCTTTCCTATTCCGGCAATTTTTACAATACGATTCGTTGAAGCCTGTTCGTAACCATTTTCGGCAAATTCCTTAAGTGCTGCATTTAAAATACGCTGCTTTTTCGTTTCGTCGAGGTTATTAAATGTTTTTGTAATAGCCACTCACTCCTCTTTATAAGTTTATATGCATAGTGTGATCACAATAGACCAGATCGGTCGATTCAAGTGTACCATTTTAGACCGAAGTGGTCAAAAAAGGGAGCCTGTTCCTCACCCTGCCGATTGAATGCAGTGAAGAACAAGCTCCTTTTACTACGTGTAACTATTTATTATGTAATTCTTCCTGTAGATTTTTCAGTTCGCTATTAAGCTCTTCCATCATTATTTCTATTCCTTCTTTTCTTGATAAATGGCTCGGTAAATAAATGGGAGCACCATAGATTATTTGCGGCTTCATTCGCTTGAGTAAATCTTTAAAATTGTTTGGCCCGTCATAAGCCACAGGAACGATGGGAACATTGGAATGCCCGGCAATGGTAACAGCCCCACGCTTTAATGGCGTCTCTTCACTAGTCCTGGTACCACTTGGGAAAATACCTACTACTTTATTTTCCGCCAATAGTCGTCGCGGCGTTTTAATCGTACTTGGACCCGGATTCTCACGATCGACAGGAAATGCATGTAACGTTTGCATCAGCCATTTGAGAAAACGTGTCTGAAATAGTTCTTTTTTGGCCATGTAATGTATTTTGATAGGCAGGACTGAAACCCCAAGCCATAATATATCCACCCAACCTGTATGGGTACACGCGATCACAAATCCACCTGATTGTGGGATATTTTCCTTTTGATAGACATTTAGTCTACCGAATAATCCTAATATAATCTTTAATAGATTAGCGGCAAAAGTATACATTTGATTCATCTCCTTTATGTAACGTAATACGTTGATTCGCACATTTATTTTACCACAAAGTATTATGACCTGGTACTAAAATCAACTAAAAAATCAACCAAGAGCGTTCGAAGTGTATATTTACACCTCCACATGATAAAATAAATTAAGAAACCTAATACGCTTTGGTT
Source organism: Virgibacillus sp. NKC19-3 (assembly GCF_019837165.1). NCBI lineage: Bacteria > Bacillati > Bacillota > Bacilli > Caryophanales > Bacillaceae > Virgibacillus > Virgibacillus saliphilus. The sequence continues at coordinate 625,778 of NZ_JAGYHC010000001.1, read as the reverse complement.
AGATTTCAGACTGTTCATTTTTCTTATCTTCCACCCATTACATGAAAGGAGTGCCTTAACGTGAAACATCCAATTATCCAAATGATCTTTCGTCTATTGCTTATACTATTGCTTACTGTCATTGGATTGTTTCTGTTTTATCATTTTTTAAGGCTTACCTATCCTTTCCTCATTGCAGCTATGTTTGCATTTCTTATTCACCCAATGATTCGCTTGTTGGAAAAGCATGCACGCTTCCCACGGCCGATTGCTGTATTAACAAGCATTCTTCTCCTCATCGGAATTGTTGGTGGATTAGTGACAATCTTAGTTAAAAAGACAATTGATGGAATTCTGTATTTATCAGATTATATTCCTTCACAAATTGAACAAATATCTACGAATATACAAAATTATTTCAATCTATATGTATTACCGTTGTGGGATCAAGGTATCGGCCTACTCGATAATATTGAGCCATCCCAACGACAAGCATTACAGGAAGGGATCCAACTTATTGGAAGCAACATAGCTGGTTCACTTGCAAATTTGGGTGAAGGAATCGCCAATGGGATATCCACTTTTGTCGGTGCGCTTCCCATTACGTTTACCGTTATTATCTTTGTACTTTTGGCTGTTTATTTTATTAGTAAGGACTCAAAAACCTATGCAGCCATGTACAAAAATAAACTTCCATGGCGCTTCAGAGAAACAATCATGTATGTATATCTTGACTTGAAAATTAAAGTATTTGGTTTCCTGAAATCACAAATCATTCTGATGGTACTTACTGCCATCGTCAGCTTAATTGGGTTATTTATATTGCGTGTAGACCAAGTATTCACCATTGCTGTTATTCTAGGGATTATTGATTTAATCCCCTATTTTGGCCCAGGGCTCATTTTGATCCCCTGGAGTATCTATAGTTTCTTCACAGAGGATATCTTTTTGGGGTTTGGACTGCTTATTCTTTATGCTTCCACAGTGACTGTTCGCCAGATTGCCGAACCGAAAGTATTATCATCCAGCATGAAGCTAAACCCACTGGCCATTCTAGTTTCTCTATTTGCCGGTTTACAACTTTTTGGTGTCATTGGCCTTGTAATAGGTCCAATTATACTTGTTCTCTTTATTACCTTATATGACGCCAACGTATTTAACGGACTATGGCGCTTCATTAAAGGAGATTCCACGGAACAGAAGGACGGGTGAATTGGCCTGTCCCTGTACTTTAATTTAAACTAATACTTGAGCATGATTGTTTTAGGCAGTGCCCGTTTGCGCTTTAACATCGGAATGTTCGTTTTTTAATTAAACACTTTTGTCCCAGCCCTGTCTTTAATAAAAAAGATTCCATGGATATTCCGCTGGTGGAAGCGAATCTACTGTTACTATTTCCTTCTTCGTTGGATGTTCAACAGATAAAGAATGAGCCCATAAGGCAATTTGCTGTCCGGGCTTGTTTATATTGCTTCCATATTTCTGATCCCCATAGATTGGCGTTCCCATTTCCGCTAATTGAACCCGTATTTGATGAGGTCGTCCTGTTTGAAGTCGAACGGATAATAAACTTAATTGTTCCGTTTGCGCGATTAGCTTGTATCCAAGCAGAGCTTTTTTTGCTTTTTTATGATGCGCCGAAACAACATACACCTTGTTTTCCTGGTGATTTTTGCTCAGGTAATGTTCTAGATTGCCTTGTTTTTGAACAGGAACACCACGTACAACCGCTAAATAACTTCTTTCCATCGCTTGTCTGCGAATCACATCAGATAAGCGAGATGCAGCCTTAGAAGTCTTTGCAAAGACAATCACACCTCCGACAGGACGATCCAACCTATGCAGGAGTCCAAGGAAAACATTTCCCGGTTTCTGGTAGCGAATTTTGATGTCTTGCTTCAAATAGGTAAGTAAATCCTTATCCCTTGTGTTATCTGCTTGTACAGGAATATTTACCGGCTTTTCCACAACAAGCAAATGGTTATCTTCATATAGAATAGGAATGTCCACGTGTACCAATACTCCCTTATTAAATAATTACGACGCACTCAGCGTCAGTTCCCGTCTCTTATTATTGTACGTTGTTTTCCAAATGAAGCAAATATTTCACGCAATATCGCGTATACCAACATGAACGAAACATCCATTATAAAAAACCGGCTCCTTTTCAAAAAAGGAAACCGGCTTTGTTTTATGCGCGAGCTGTGGATAAATGTTGCACACGAGCAATGACACCCGTTATTACAATAACGATAACGGCAGGTAACACCCACCCAAGTCCCTCATTGTATAAAGGAAGTATCTGTTCATAGAAGGAGATAACCGGTTGCATCCACGTGAAATAATCGATTCCCAGTGACTCGCATAAAGCTTTCAACCCATCAAAGATACTAATCAAAAATGTCACCGTAATTGCTGAAACATACACCATCCGCGCATGATTAAACAGTCGTGATAGGAATGCCAAAAGCATTAATACAATGGCTAGTGGATACACAAACATTAAAACTGGAAGCGAATAAGTAATGATATTCTCCAGCCCGAAATTCGCAATAATAAATGTTATCGTTGCAAAAAATATAACAAATGCCTTGTAGCTGATTTTCGGAATCAGTTTATGAAAGAATTCAGCATTGGCTGTTACCAACCCAATACTCGTTGTTAAACAAGCCAGGATAATAACAATGGCTAACAATATCGATCCCAATGCTCCAAAATAATAGGATGCAGCACTGCTTAGAACCGGTCCACCAGTTTCAAATATTCCAAAAGTTGACGTACTCGTTGCTCCCAAATACGCAATACCTATATAGATGACTGCAAGTAATACAGTTGCAATACCACCCGCTTTAGCAGTTATCCTGAGTATTCCATTTTTCGAAGTCACACCCATGGCACGAATCGCATGAATAACGATAATGCCGAATACGAGTGAAGCTATTGCATCCATTGTATTATAACCCTCTAAGAATCCTTGGATAAATGCCCCACTACGATAACCTTCCTGCGGCGATTCAATAGCTCCCATTGGCTGAGTAACCACCATAATTAATAAGATACCAAGAAGAACTACAATCCCGGGTGCTAATATTTTTCCTACATTATCCACGATCTTTGCGGGCTTTAGGGAAAATAAAAGTGTGGCAGCGAAAAACAGGAATGTAAAAATAAACAATACCATCTGCGAATTTTCTTCACTTATAAACGGCATAATACCAACTTCATACGCAACCGTACCTGTACGTGGCGCTGCAAAAAAGGGACCAATCGTCAGATAAAGAAGTGAAGTGAACAGTATACCATAAATAGGGTGAACCCTGCTTGAAAGTTCCTGCAAATCATTACTCCCGGAATAACTGATCGCTAAAACCCCTACTAAAGGCAATCCAACGCCAGTAATCAAAAATCCAATAACAGCCGGCCAAAGATTCATCCCGGCATTTTGACCAAGTTCTGCCGGAAAAATCAGATTTCCAGCTCCAAAAAATAGTGCAAACAGCATGACTCCAATTGCTGCAGTAGACGAAAATGAGATTTTGTCTTTCATAGATGCTCCCCCTACGATGCGTAATATGTCAAAAAAGTAATACTTTAGAACTATATGCAATATATCGATAAAAACTATCATACTATTATCGTTCACGAAATGCAATAAATTACGCGTAAATTGTTTGATGATTTTAACTAATAATGTTTTTCACGAAATACCATTGCAGTTCTCCGACGAAAACTTTATACTTCATTAAAAGCATAAAAGTATATAGAAAAGGGGTTGCTACCATGGATTTTTCAAATCGTTTAAAAAATTTACCCGACCAGTTCTTTGCTGCACTTACCCAGAAAGTGGCAGATGCCATTCGGCAAGGGCGAGATATTATCAATTTAGGACAGGGAAATCCGGATCAGCCTACACCGCCCCATATTGTAAAAGCATTACAACAAGCTGTCGAGGATCCAAGGACACATAAATACTCTCCTTTCAGAGGAACTCCTGAATTAAAACAGGCCGCGGCTGATTTTTATAAGCGGGAATACGACGTCGACATTGATCCGCACACAGAAATAGCCATTTTATCTGGAGCAAAAATAGGGTTGGTTGAGCTTCCCCTTGCATTAATGAATGAAGGAGAAGTCATGTTGCTTCCGGATCCTGGATATCCGGATTATTTATCCGGTGTGAGTCTTGCTGATGTGACCTATGAAACCATGTCTTTATTGGAAGAAAATCTATTTTTACCTGATTATCGCTTACTCACTAATGAACAAAAAGACCAAGCAAAATTGATGTATTTAAATTATCCCAATAACCCGACGGGAGCAACTGCTTCCATTGAGTTTTTCAACGATACAGTGAAGCTTGCCAATGCGTCAGACATTGGAGTAATTCATGACTTTGCCTATGGGGCAATTGGTTTTGATGATAGAAAACCAGTAAGCTTTCTGCAAGCGGACGGGGCTAAAGAAGTTGGTATCGAGTTGTATACATTGTCGAAAACATACAATATGGCAGGCTGGCGCGTTGGATTTGCCGTCGGAAATGCAAAAATGATTGAAGCGATCAATCTCTTGCAGGATCACTTATTTGTCAGTTTATTCCCTGCGGTGCAAGAAGCTGCAGTCACCGCGCTGACAAGTAGCCAGGACTGTGTAGATGAACAAGTTGCGCGTTACGAGTCTCGCCGAAACACACTCATTACCGAATGCGAGCGCATTGGTTGGAATATCAAAGCTCCAACCGGGTCGTTTTTCGCATGGCTGCCAGTTCCTAAAGGCTACAGCAGTGAAGGATTTGCTGACCTACTATTTGAGAAGGCAAATATAGCCGTGGCAGCAGGTAAAGGCTTCGGAAAACATGGCGAAGGCTATATACGCGTTGGGCTGTTAGTTGAAGAAGAACGTTTAAGAGAGGCGATAAGACGGATAGAGGCGCTCGGTATATTTTCTTGAAAAAAATCTATGGGACGAGGGGACAGGATCCTCGTCCCATAGATGGTAGGAAGCACAACTCACATACATTTTTCCCTTAAAACAAATCGTCGTTTTCTTCCTTTTGCTTCCTCATCTCTTCGGTCCATTCATCTACTTCTTGATGTATGTCATCTGCACGTGCATCGATTTCATCTTTCTTTTCAGAGCTGAACGCACTTATGACATCATACATTTTACGATGTCTTTCTTCCCTAAGTTCTCGAACTTCTTCGCTTACTTCAGAATCGACCAACTGCTCATCGTTTAGAATCTGAAGGGCTTGTGAATATCTGGATGCCTCACTGTCAATAACGTCCTTTATTGGGTTTAGACCCTCATCAAAACGTTCCTTTTCAGCAAGGGTTTCCCATCCATCAGGGGCCTTTGTGAAAGCCCATGCTAGATCAATTCTGGAAGGGAGCCACTTTTGTTCAATCGTTGTTTTCAATTCATCTGCATTATCTGCTGAAAAATATTCACCTGCACCGGCGTCTGAAACTTCCTTAAGCTGTTCTTGAGCATCCTCATCCACATTAAAACCGATGATATTGACAGACGTATCTTCACTATCCTTTACAAAGTTAGCCGCTTCTTCAACAGGATCCCCGTCACACGTTTCCACGCCGTCGCTAACAATATATACAGTAGTTGGCTCTTCGTAATCACTACTCATATCTGCCGCCTTTTGGATGGCTCCTGCCAACGGAGTGTACCCTTTACTCTCAAAACTGGATAATGCATCTGTAAATTCGGATTCATCGTAAGCGTCCATCGGATAAATCTCTTCAATTCCATTACACGATAATTCCTTATCCGCTTCTGATTCAGAACCCTTATGTCCATATACAACTAACGAAACATCATTATCCTGTCCAATCGTTTCCCCAAAGCGCTCTACAGCATCCTTCGCTATATCCATTTTCACTTCGTTGTCAACACGTAACAACATACTCGAACTTGCATCAAGCAAAATAATTGCTTTCCCTTTAGCCGGTTCATTTTCAAGTTCTTTTTCAGATTTGCCCGGGTCAGGTAGAAAAGGCTCTTCAAAATCAGGCTCAAATTCCTCCGCTTTTTCAATCACTTCATTGTAATGCGGGGTGCCAAGCAAATGAACGAGCGCTTTATTAATTTCCTCCGGGTCTTGCGTCTGGGATGTGATATGTTCCAATTCTTCTTCTAATGCTTGAACAATGGACGGATCCAGCTCTTTATCCGATGAATCATCTTCCAGCTCTTCCTCCAGTGTCATATCCGCTACTAATGTTCCCTCTTCCTGTGCTTTCATATCTTCTCTGGATTCAATTTCCCCTATGTCCTCAAATCTTTCTAAAGTGGATTCTTCCGCTTCAACTTCCGAAACTGATTCTTCCTGTTCATCATCCTTGTTTGGCTCATCACTGGACGAAACGTCTTGTTCATCATTACAACCAACCAAAAATAATGCCACCATGACGAAACAAATACATAATCCCCTCTTAAACATTCCCCTTCCCCCATCTTCATATAGTCTCTATTAATCATAGAGAAAATGAGGTCAAGTTTCAATATCTGTAACAATTAAAATACCAAATAAAATCAGGAATAGCTAAAAAGCTATTCCATGACATTTTCAAGTGATCCACAACCTTAAAAAATTATCCTCGTACTACAATAAACTACGCTCAATCTCCTTCATTTCATAAAAATAACCTTTCGCCTGCATCAATTCTGCAAACGTACCAGTTTCCATAATGGCACCTTGATCCATCACAATAATCTGATCCATTGTTTCCAACCCGGTTAAACGGTGACTGACTAACACGAGCGTGTCATCTGTCGCCTGTTCCAAAAGATGTCCATAAATAGCGTGCTCGGTTAGTGCATCTACAGAAGATGTTGGCTCATCCAATAACCAGAGATGTCCTCCTTTAAGCATTGCCCGGGCAATTGCAAGTCGTTGCTTTTCCCCACCGGATAGATTCTCCCCTCTTTCAAAGATGGGGTCTGCTAGATCAAAATGCTCCAGCTGCACGTTAGCTAATGCTGTTTCCAGCTTCTCATCGGTCAGCCCATCACCAGACAGAAGCAAATTACTCCTTACTGTTCCATAGAAAAAGTGATTTTCCTGCAGAACGACATTTGCTTCTTTCCAAATGCTCTCCGCGTTTAAGTTATCGAGTGAGAGCCCATTGAAACAGATGTCACCTTGATCGACGTGACTAATTTTCAATAAGAGTTGCAATAACGTTGACTTCCCCGATCCACTTGGCCCGACAATTGCCGTTTTCGAGCCGGCAGGAAGCTTCAAATCAACATTTTCCACCGCTGTTCGCCATTCATTTGGAAAAGTGAACGTAACATTTTTCATCTCGACAGCTGGCACAACATTAGATGGAAGCTTCCCCAAATCACCTTCCTCTTCACTCTCTGCCCGAACTACAGAGAAAAGACGTGTGGCCGCTCGACTACTGTCCTGCATATGGATAGGGAAAACCGCCATCGGAGCAGCATCTTCAAAAACCGTTAGAGAAATCATTAAAAACATCGCCAGAAAGATTCCTTCCAATTGGCCATCTACGATCAAATAGACACCAAGCGCCAATACAAACCAGGATACAAAAAGCGTTACAAAAGAATTCACGGACTGGTTATACAACGTATTGATGCTTTCTTTTTCCTGCTCCTTAATATAGGCATTAGATGATTCCAGTAGTTGTTGCTCCTTTCCATCAAGCTTCTGGTATATTTTTAAATCACGGAATCCATGAAGAAATTCGGTAACTTCTGTAGAAAGCGCGCCCCTTCCTTCACGGACATCACTGTCTATTTTTGCTTGTCTCATAGCGAACAATGCCGGAACGACAAAAGCTGTAAGTATGAGACCAATGAACAATACAACTGCTATAGAAAGCGAAAAGAAAGCCGTGAATAAAATGGTACTCAAGAACACCATAACTAGAACAATTGGTGGATAAAACACACGCAAAAAGAAGTTCTGCAAACTTTCTACATCCCCAACAATTCTGGAAAGCAGATCCCCACTTCGATATTTTTGAAAAATGCCAGGGGCTAATGGTTCTACCTTTTCGAAGAAGGAAACACGCAGATTACTTAAAATGGTAAATGTCGCTCGATGGGAAAAATACCTTTCTGCATATCTTGCTATTGCTTTTAGTAACCCAAGCAACTTTACAGATGATGTTAGAATGATTAGCGTATATAAAGGCGGGGCAAAGGCAGCTTTTGAAATTAAGTAGCCACTTGCCGAAAATAGTCCAACAGCAGCAATACCGGCAATAAAACCAAAGATAATCGAATTAAGAATGTCCTTCTTCTCTACCATCATTAACTTGATAACTATCACTAAATCTCTCATTCTGCCTTCCCTCCCTGTTGGACAGTTACCATAGCCCGATATTCAGCTACCGAATCCATAAGCGCCTCATGTGTTCCTACTGCAATCAGCTCGCCATTTTCCAGGAATAGAATTTGATCCGCGTTTTTAATCGTATGAAGGCGGTGCGCCACAGTAATTACCGTAGCATTCTTAGACAATTGATTGATCGATGTTTGCAGGATACGCTCTGTTTGCAGATCGAGTCCCGTAGTCGGCTCATCAAAAAGAATCAATGATGGATGTTTCAAGAACGCTCTTGCAATGGCAAGTCGTTGCTGCTCTCCACCTGAAAGACCTCTCCCGCCCTCACCGACTGGGGTATCATAACCATCTTCCAAGGAATGAATCATATCTGCAATTCCTGCCTGCTCCGCAGCTTGCTCGATATCGCTTTTTGACACGTCTGCATGTCCTCCGATTGCGATATTTTCCGCAATGGTTCCGGAGAAAATATACGGATGCTGCGAGATATAGCTCAATTGATCAAACCAGTCTTCTTCTTTATATTCCGATCGCGATCTACCGTTAATGACGATATCGCCTGTTGAGGGGCCAATTAGGCCTGCAATCATATGCAGCAAAGTTGTCTTCCCGGACCCGGTTCTTCCTACAATGGCAATGGCCTCATAGGGCTGAATCCGCGCGTGTATAGGTTGCAAAGAAAACTGATCCTCTCCATAACTATAGCCTGCTTCACGTAAATCAATGCTCGGCGGCGTTGCTTCTTTATTTACGTTTTCGCTCCCCCAACCTACTGCTTGCTCTGCTTCCTCTAATTCATCTGCTATCTTTTCAGCTGCCCCCATACTACTTCTTCCATTATGGAAAGTGCTGCCAAGTTCTTTCAATGACGTATAAAATTCAGGCACCAGTATGAGCACAAAGAAAGCAGTGAAGAAGGAAATGCTTTCATAAACGATAAGTTGAATCGAAAGTTCCAGTGCCACAAGCCCAATACTAAGCATTGAAATCAGTTCAAGCATAAAGGAGGAAGTAAAAGCAACTTTTAATATCTCCATTGTTGCATCTCTAAATCCTAGACTACTCTTTTCGATCGCTTCCCTCTGTTGTTTCGCGCGTCCGAATAATTTAAGCGTAGTAAGTCCCTGCAATGTTTCAAGAAAACGTCCAGAAAAGGCCCCAAGCTCTTCCAGTTGTTCTTCCGATTTCTGTTTGGTTTTCATGCCAATGATGACCATGAAAATAGGAATGAATGGTGCAGTGACAATCATAATCAGTCCTGTATTCACATGTTGCGTGAACACAACAACGAGAACCAATAGTGGGATGAAGGATGTTTGAATCATTTGAGGAATATACTGACTGAAATAACTATCCATTTCGTCGACAGCATCCATCATGATACTTACCTTCTGACCTGACTGCCCACGTAATGAAGCTTGCATCGGATTTCTGGAATGTTTAGCTAAGATGCGTCTGCGGAAATCAGCCTTCACTTTCGCTGCCATCTGGATCCCCTTACGACCATTCATATAACTAAAAGCTGTTCTCGCTAAAAGAACGAGCAATAATCCCCCCAAGGATGGGAGGATTTCTTGAAAAGATGCTCCTTGCAAAAAGACACGATCAACAATCCTAACGATGAGATAAGCTTGAGCGATGACCGCTGCACCTGTAACCACTGTTGACATAAACAGAAATAACATGCTTTTTTTCTGCGTAAATGCTATTTCTTTTAAATTGTACATGATATGCAAATCCCCCAAGTCAAGATTTGTCTAACTTATATGTTCCTATTTTTTCCCTTTCACATAATCCGCATCAAATAAAAATAATCGCATCAATAATATCAAAGCAGGTATTAATAAAAGCAACCCGCCAATAAAGGCTACAATTAAGGCTATTCCCATGGATGGATGTGTTGCACCATCGCTAACAGTGATAAACGGATCCAGTATATACGGATAATGACCTATTCCATAGGCAAAAAAAGCAAAGAAGAATTGCAACATCACACTAATAAAGGCCAATCCATACCGTTTCCCTTGATAAAGCAACCACATGGCTATCATGAAAAATCCTACAGATAAGCCTAACATCCACCAAAGATCCATCATGTTTTGAAAATGCCTTTCATTATGCTGACTTAAGAAAATAAAAGTTGTCAAACCAGCAATAATCGTTGGTGTACTCCAGAACAGTGCATAATTTCGAACAAGCTTCAATGCGGGCTTGTCATTGGCATAGGAAGCATAGAATGTCAGAAATGTACTACTGATAAATAGTACAGATACAATTGCTAAACCGACGATACTCCATGCCAGTGGACTCGTAAATAATTCCAAATACTGTAGAGAAACCGCACCACCATCCTCAACAATAAACCCACCTTCGGATATGGCTAAAGCGACGGATAAAGATGCAGGAATGAATAACCCGGTTGCTCCATATAAGAACATGTAGATATTACTTTGTTTAGATCCGTAATTTTCAAACGCATAGAACGATCCCCGTATCGCCAGCAATATAATGGCAATACTAGCAGGAACCAACAATGCACTACCATAATAATAAGCTGTATCCGGGAAAAAGCCTACAACTCCAACAAAGAAGAACACGAAAAACACGTTGGTCACTTCCCACACAGGCGATAAATATCTGGATATCAACTGATTAATGATGTGATCTTTCTTTGTGATTTTTGCATAATAAGCAAAGAATCCTGCGCCAAAGTCAACGGACGCTACGATCAGATAACCGTATAGAAAGATCCATAACACGGTTAGACCAATGATTTCATAACTCATGACTCATCACCCTTTTCTATGGTTGGGTAGTGTTTTTCCAATTCTTCCTCGACAGGGTTATGACGAAACAGCTTACGTAATACTATCACACACAACGTCCCTAATACGATGTAGAGGCCTAAGAACAATAAAAACATCAGACCAATATGAGAGGACGTGGTTGCTGCCTCACTCACCGTCATATAACCACGTAGAATCCATGGCTGCCGACCTTCTTCTGCATAAATCCAGCCAAACTCAATCGCCAAAAATGCTAAAGGCCCGCTTAAAACGATGGCACGTAGCATCCATTTATGATGTTCATTCCACTTTTTCACCTTACTTACAATAAGATAAAGCAAGGATATACCCAGGAGATACCCTCCGATTACTACCATGAGGTCAAACATATAATGAATCCAAAGCGGTGGTTGCTCGTCTCCAGGTGTCTCTTCTAATCCAGCTACTTCACTATTAAAGTCACCATGCGCCAAAAAGCTCAATAAATTAGGGATGCGAATCACACCTGTTGGTTCATTATCTTCATTCAGCCAGCCAAATAATATTAGATCCGCACCTTCTTCTGTCTCAAAATGCCATTCTGCTGCAGCAAGTTTTTCCGGTTGCTCATCAGCCAGAAACTTCGCCGAAACATCCCCCGCCAAAAAGTTAATAGCCGCAAATACAAACGCGGTTATTAATGTGAATTTTAATGCTTTTTTATGATAAGCGGATGCCCTTGCAGAAAGCCTTTTTCTCAACAACATAAAAGCGGCAATAGCAGCAAGAAGCACTGCACATGTTACATATGCCGAACTTAGCACATGAAATATCTTGGATGGAGAAGCGGGATTGAGCATCGCTTCAATTGGATTAACAGCTGCGAAAACCCCATTCTCCATTTCGAAGCCTTCGGGCGTATTCATAAAAGAATTAACCGTTGTGATAAATACTGCTGACATTCCCCCACCAATGAAAATCGGGATAGATAGCAGCCAATGTGTGATTGGCTTTTTAAAACGATCCCATGTGTATAAATAAATACCTATGAAAATCGCTTCAAAGAAAAACGCAAAGACTTCCATGAATAGAGGAAGCGCAATAACATTACCCGCAACCTGCATAAAGTTAGGCCATACTAAAGATAATTGCAGGCCAATGGCAGTACCGGTTACGACCCCAACAGCAACGGTAATAACAAATCCGCGTGACCAGCGTCTTGCTAACATGGTATAATGCGAATCTTTACTTTTAATACCAATAAGCTCAGCTATGGAAATCATCAAGGGAACTCCAACACCAATTGTTGCAAATATGATATGAAAGCCAAGCGTTATCGTCGTAAGCAGTCTACTCATCAAGACTGTATCCAATTCCATCGTGGTAAAACCTCCTTGTAAAACATTAATATGGTGTTCAGTATTGAACAAGTGTAGTTATGCTTAAATGCGAAATGACTGCGCATCGTTATTCGTTCAAGCAAAGACAATGGCTATCTAATTTTACTATACGACTAGTATAAAGCCATTTTGACATGATATAAATACATTAGAAATGACAATTACATGACATTCAAATCTGCGGATTGAAACGAGCCAATGATTTATATTTTAAACCATTTGTCCTTTTATCATACGCGTTACATCGTTGTTGTTATAAGCAGGAGGTATCTCAACTAGCGAGTAGCTAGCGCTTTATCAAGCGGACGAGGTCACTATCATACCGAACGTATCGGCAATGCACACCGAATGAGAGGGGGATTGCGTTGCTAGCAAAAGCATTTGAGTTGAAGAAGCAGCCATGAAACCCTCATGACTGCCCCTGCTCAACCTGAAAGTGCCCTCCTAAATTCCCTGTGCCGCTTCACATAAACAACGATTGTAGCCAAAACCACCAATTCTGCCAATGGGACCGAAAGCCATACACCATTTATCCCCATAAACAGAGGCAGCACTAGTATAAAGATCATCATAAAAATAATTTCTCTCGATGCCGTGATCCAAGTTGCCATGCGTATTTGTGCAACAGATTGAAAGTAAGTCATCATGACAAAATTGATTCCCATAAACAGATAGGCAATAAAAAATAAGCGAATTCCAGTCATAGCAATTTCCATGACTTCATCTGGAAACTGACCGAAGATCAACACGATTTCTCTCGTCGCCAGCTGGCCAATCGCAAATGCAAGAATTCCTACCATTACAGCCACACCCAGTGCTATCTTCATGGTCTGCCTCGTTCTTTCCATCATTTTAGCTCCATGGTAATAACTGACCAGCGGTTGAACAGCCGAAGCCATTCCAAGAAACATCATCAGCATGACCCCATGCACATAATTCAGGACAGAGAACGCAGCAACACCAGAGGTTCCAGCAATTCGAGCCAATGTGACGTTAAAGGCAACGGTGAAAACAGAAATTCCGACTTCCGATAAAAAACTGGGAAAACCAACGGTCATTGTATTTCGAAACAAAGACCGATGAAACTTAATAGAAACAAAGCGCAAATTATTTCTCTTTCTAAAAAAGTGCATTGCTAACACAAGAACACCCAAAAACGATGCCATGATAGTCCCCGCAGCTACCGCGGCTACCCCTAAATCCAATACATATAAAAAGACATAATTGATCCCAATATTAGATAAGGAAGTAATAATTAAGGCAATCATTGCCAAATTTGGATTTTGGTCATTTCGCACAAAGGTGCTCAAGGCATTCTCTATGGTAAACACAAAGCCAAATAGCAACATAACATGTAAATAACCAATGGTGTAGGGGAACGTATCCTCATTAGCACCCAGCATATAAGCTAGTTGCTCCTGGAAAATAAAGGATGTTAATCCAATGATAATGGTAAATATAGCAATCAACGCCATCGAATGAGTGAAAATAAATTGCGCATGTTTCGGTTTCTTCGCACCCATCTCTTGCGAAAACAACGTAGCTCCACCGATACCGATCCAAAGCGACATTGCTACAAAAATAGTGAATACGGGTGAGGCAATTCCCACTCCAGCAAGTGCAACCGGGCCTAATCGATTTCCGACCATAACACCATCTGCAACAATATTCACTGCCATCAACATCATGCCAGTTAAGGAAGGTATCAAGTATTTGAAAAAAACCTTGCCCACAGGCGCTGTATCTAACATATTTGGTTGATTTTGTTCGGAAGTCATGGTCGATCCTCCTATTCTTTACTGGGGCTACGATGCGCTTATGTCATACGTGTACCCTTGATTCATTCGTATCCTTAGTTTAGCAAATGACAATCAAAAACAGAAAAAAGACGGCTTAGCCACATACTGACTAAAACCGTCTTACATTATCTTATAGAACAGATTGCTTCGTCAATTAACTTGTTACCTTGGGCTAGCCTTATCTACTAAAGTGCTTCTTTAATCACTTTCTTATAATAAAGGACGGAAAGCACTGCAAAGATAGAGTATAAGCCTGTATACACCAACATAACCAGAATCATTGGTGTCCATAATTCCGTGCCGAACAAAAACCAACCGGACTTCACAGCAAAGTAACTATGGGATAATCCAATAATTAAAGGAATGCCAAAGTTGAACAACTGCTTGAACTGAATACCACGTAACAGGTCACCGCGCGTGAAGCCGAGCTTTCGTAAAATCGTATAACTGGACCGTTCATCCTCACTTTCATCCATTTGTTTAAAGTAAAGGATACAACCGGATGTAATGAGGAAGGCAAGGCCTAAGAATCCAACGACAAACATGACCAGACCCATATTCATTTTTTGGGAATTGCTTGTGGCAAGCTGAGAAGAATTACCATTTTCAAAATCAAATTCCTGAAAAATCTCATCCGCTTCTTCCATGTCTTTTTGTTTATCCATATCAATCCCGATGTACTCCGTTGATTCACTCTGGATAGATGGATCTATATCCTGTTTTAACTCTTGGTAGGTGGTATCGTCTACCACAGCTACCGGAAGACCAAATGTGAAATAGCTAGGGAGTATGGAAGCATCCTCTAGTCCCACGTAATTTTTCTGGGTACGTTCCTTGTTTCCGTTTAACGTCATTTGCCCTTCTTCTTTGAGTGACAGCATCTGCTCCAGCGTTTGACTATAACCTGTGAAAAGGATGTCTTCTGCCGCTACGTCCACATCTCTCACATCAGCATCACTGACAACCGTCATTTCCATGTTCGTTGCATCAAACTGGGTGTTTTTTGTTTCTTCCACTATTTGTGATAGGTCTGCCTCCATCGTGATCACATCCATATGGCTTTCGCTATACGGGATGTGTTGATCCGATAACGCATTTGTAAATGCATCAGCATCTTCTGTACTAATCATGGAAAAGTGGTTGGGTACAGATTGCTCCGCTGTTTTTTCTGCCGAGTAATAGGTGATATAGCTTAACGATAACAATCCAATGGCAAGTGCCGATACCGTTGTAATGATCGTTAGTAATATCGCATTGGACTTCATTCGAAACATGAGGGATGAGAGGGACAGCACATTGTTCAGATTCAAATAGCCATCTTTCTTTTTACGGATGACATGAAAGATGAAGCTGACCGATCCTTTATAAAATAAATAAGTCCCGATGATGACAGATCCTAAAATACTAATCATCGCAACGAATAACCCCATGGTTCCGGTAATGTCACCACTGAATAATTTGGTAGAAACAAAATAGCCGAAAGCAATGAACCCAATGCCTAAAATGCCAATAATCATCTCAAACGCAGACATTCTTTTCACTTTTATTTCTGTTGTAGAAACAGCTTTAAATAATGATAATATACTTTGTTTCTTGATAAAGATAACATTCATGATCATAATGAAAAGATAAATGACGGCAAAAACAATCAAGGTCTGAAGCAACGCTTCGGGTGAAAAACGTAAAGAGGCTATTGCTTCCACACCCGTGATTCTAAACAACACCATAATGGTCAATCTTGACATTGAAAATCCGAGAATAATTCCGATGACAAGAGAACCGAAATACAAAATAGCATTTTCCGTCGCAATAATTTGGAATATCTTTCCTTTCTCCATCCCAATTAATTGAAATAAGCCAATTTCTTTACTGCGACGTTTAATAAAGATGTTGTTCGCATAGAAAAGAAATACAGCAACAATGGCGATAAGTAACACAGATCCTGTCCGAATCGCTGCCGCCCCTTTGATAGAACCCTTCGCTTCATCCATGGATGGATCATATTGCAGTGTAACAAAGGCAAAATAAAGAGCGACACTAAAGATCAGGGCAAACACATACAGATAATAGTTCCGTATATTCTTCTTCAAGCTTCGGTAAATGAGGTGATTAATACTCATGTTGCACCCCACCCAGTACACCTTGTGTTTTCATGATATCCTTAAAAAAGGATTGACTCGTTTCCTCTCCCTTGTTCAATTCTGTATATATTTCCCCGTCTTTGATAAATAGAACCCTTGAACAATAGCTTGCTGCAGCTGGATCGTGTGTAACCATAATAATGGTTGCCTGCAGTTTCTGATTTAAGTCACGGAGCTTGTTTAATAAATCAGAAGCGGATTTCGAATCCAATGCCCCCGTTGGCTCATCGGCAAAAATAATACTCGGATCATGAATAAACGCCCGTGCTGCGGACGTGCGCTGCTTCTGCCCACCGGAGATTTCATTGGGGTACTTATCCTTTATCTCATCGATACCAAGCTCTGTGGCAATAGAATGAAATGTTTGTTCCGCATCCTTTTTGGATACTTTCTGAACAGATAATGGAAGTAGAATATTTTCTTTGACCGTCAATGTATCCAGAAGATTATATTCCTGAAAAAGAAAGCCTAAATGATGCTTTCGGAACTCCGCTAACTTTTTTTCTTTCATTCCTGTGAATTCATTGCCTTTGATTTTTATGGTTCCTTGACTGACTTTATCAATCGAGGAGAGGACGTTAAGTAAGGTGGTCTTTCCGGACCCGGATGCCCCCATGATGCTTAAAAATTCTCCTTTTTTTACGTTAACGTCGATACCTTTTAATACTTCCTGTTTATTAAATTTATTCCCATAACTTTTATGAATTTTATTCGCTTCAAGTATCATGTTAATGATCCACTCCTTTTTCCTGATAGTTCTATCCTATACGATGCAACGCCTGATTTCCTTCGATTCATCGAACAAATGAAGACCAGCATGTGACGTTTTTGTCACATGCTGGTAAGTTGCACGAAATCATTCTTTTTTGGGAAGGTAATGGTGAACGTCGTACCTTCCCCTAATTTCGAGTCTACCTCAATAGCCATCAGTAAGGAGCGTGCTACTTTTCTAGTTAAATAAAGTCCCATCCCGGTTGCTGAACTGTCCTGATGTTTCGTTGTAGACGTAAACCCCTTCTCAAAGATACGTGAGATGTCCTTTGGATCAATCCCTCGTCCAGAATCGGTGATTTGAAGTTTTATCTGGTCGTTTGCGATATAGCTTTTAATCATGATATCTGATTCCTCGCTGTATTTCACCGCATTAGTAAGTAGCTGCCGAATCATAAATGAAAGCCATTTGGCGTCTGTCTGTACTTCTGTAACCTCAAGGGAAACATCAAACCCGATGCCTTTTTGCATACACCATGAACGGAGCGCCTTAATTTCTGTATAGATCAGCTCTTCCAACTTTGTTTTTTCCATGTAGAGATCATTTTTTATAAAAGGGATGCGCTTTTGGTGAAGTTGCTGATCAAGCAAGAGATGGACGCGAAGCCACTCATTCATTAATTGTGATTTTAAATGGCGATCATCAATCCTCTCTATCATCAATTTTATTGTTGTGATCGGTGTTTTTACTTCATGAATCCAGGACGTCAGATCATCCCGTTCCTCTTCAATATTTTGCATATGTGTAGCTACTTCTTTATTATACTGCTCTGTTTGTGTTGTGATACTATTCTCGACGATTTTTTCAAAAGGGCTCTCTGCTTCCATGATACTTGTTAAGTCTGAGGTTTTATCCCATTCGTCTATGCTTTTATAGAACTCCGTCTCTTTGTTGTAACGAACGACGAAAAAAATAATAAATAGAAGGCTATTTAAAAAAACGATATAGAAACCGGATGTTAGCGGAATAGAAGCGTCTATATAGGAAACAAGGATAACAACAAGTTGGGTAAATAGAAAAAGAAAGATCCAGCTCTTTCTTTCGTTGATATAAGCTTTTATCATACTTGTTCCTCTTCCAACGCAATGTATCCTTGTCCAACCTTCGTTTCAATAAATTGACTCAAACCTAACTCAGATAGTCTTTTTCGCAGACGATTTACATTAACGGTCAAGGTATTATCGCTGATAAAACGTTCATCCTCCCACAAGCTCTCAATTAATTTTTCACGGGAGACAATTTGGTTTTTATTTTCAATTAGGATTTTTAATATATACATTTCATTTTTGGTAAGTTCAATGGAACCTACTTCATTGGAGACTGTATTTTTCATATAATCCGCGGTGGCACCACACCATGTTTGTAAATTGAGCTGACTTTCCGTATTGTAGTTATATACACGGCGTAGGGTAGCCTGGATCTTTGCAATCAATACATCAAAATGGAATGGTTTCTGAATATAGTCATCTGCCCCAAATTGCATGGACATCACCATATCCGTAGGGTGGTCTCGTGCCGATAAGAATATAATCGGAACGTTGGAATGGGAACGAATCATCCGACACCAATGAAATCCATCAAATTTAGGAAGTTCAATATCAATAATGACCAAATCCGGTTGAATGGCTGTGAACTCCTGGATAACCGCATCAAAATTCGTAACTCCTAAGACATCATAGGACCATTGGGACAATCTTTCCTTCGTTTCTTGAAAAAGATTGGCGTCATCTTCAATTAACATGATTTTAAACAACGTTTTTCACCACGCTTTTTCTTTATGATAGGGAACCTTTTCAAATTTAACGGAAAACGATGGTAGCATATTTTCGGCTTTTTTTCATGCTCATCAAATCGAGGATATGTAAAATTAGAAGTGGTCGAAAATACTACATCATTGTATTTTCGACCTTTTACCCGTTATGAAATCGGTGTCCCGTTTTCAACCGGCTCATCCGGCCTTAATAACACCACATCATCTTCTCCGGGGATTCCTCCAATGACTAATACTTCTGATTTAAAGCCCGCGATGCGCCTTGCCGGAAAGTTTACGACTCCAACGACTTGACGGCCAATAAGGTCACCCGGCTCATATCTTTTGGTGATTTGAGCAGAAGACTGCTTCACCCCTATCTCACCAAAATCAATCTCCAATTTTATAGCCGGCTTTCGTGCTTCCGGGAAGGCCTCTGCACTAACAACAGTACCTATTCGAATGTCCAACGTTGAAAAATCTTCCATGGTTGCCATAAATGTTACCTCCATTTTTGTAATTACTATACGATATAAGAAGAAAAAAGCAAAATATTTTAATTACTACCCTTATATTAACATGCGTATTGAATTCCCATCTTCCCTGCATTAAACTAGTAATAGAGTTTTTGACATCACGCTTGAAAGCAGGTGAACAGGTTGACAGATTTCACACATTTTAACGAGCAAGCTAGAGCAAAAATGGTTGATATTACAGATAAAAAGGAAAGTTCTCGAAAGGCCATTGCCCATTCCAGTGTACAAATGGATCAAAATGTATATGACAATATTGTAGAGCAAAAGAATAAAAAGGGAGATGTATTAGCAGTAGCTCAGGTCGCCGGCATCATGGGAGCAAAACAAACATCATCCATCATACCAATGTGCCATCCTATACCCATTAGCGGTGTCGACCTTTCGTTTGAATGGCAACCGTTGGAAACAGACATGTATGAACTAGGCATTACCGCCGAAGTAAAAACAATCGGAAATACCGGAGTGGAAATGGAAGCATTAACCGCTGCATCCGCTGCTGCATTAACAGTTTATGATATGTGTAAAGCCATCGATAAAGCAATGATCATTGGACAAACCTACCTCCAAGAAAAAAGCGGCGGAAAAAGTGGAGATTTTAAGCGGGACGGGGGGACAGGTTCCTTGTCCCAGTAAAAAATAGTGTATGCAAGTACTTCCATATAATATCTATTATTGCCTAATTCATTTTCACCACAAAAACAAAGCGGTACGAACAGCGTTTATTTCCCTGCTCGTACCGTTTATCAACCATACTGTATACGTGGTCTTATTTTTCTGTTTCGTCTTCATCTTTTTTCTTACCATCCGACATCAAATCATTCGTCGCATTCTTGAATTCTTTCAATGTTGACCCTGCGGCTTTACCAATTTCCGGAAGCTTAGCCGGTCCAAAAATGATCAGTGCCAATACCAAAATTAAAATCAACCCCGGGACGCCAATATTGGATAACATAAAAAGCCCACCCTCCAAATTTTATAGTAAATCAGTGCGAAATTCTTCATGTACATGAGTAAAATCCTTTAAAAACATATCGCAATTTTCTTTGCTATTCCATCATCTTGGTATTGTCCAGTGTTGCTTGCAAGCTATACCAATGCATATTCATCTTTTTTCATACAGAAAAAACATTGACGTTGTTCTTCACGAAGTGTTCCAAACGTTTCTCCACAAGAAGAGCATACATTGGTGTAAATCTGGTGATCCACAGTTGAAGCTGGTGAAATCATCTGTTTAATAGAAATAGCCCCCTCTGGACAAATATCCTGGCATAAGGAACAATTTGAGCACTGTCCGGCAGAAATAGAAAAATGACTTTCAGAGATCTCTAAACTATTTTTTTTACATAATATCTGACAGGCCTTACATAAGGTGCATTTATCTGTATCCAAGGAAATGTTGACAAACTGATGATCCGGGTAATATTTCGATAGATCTAACCGTTCATGATTGAAACGCCATTTGGCTGGAGCCATATTTTTCCCTATTTTTTCTAGATCTTTTTCCCACTTGAAAAACAATTCCCTTCGTGATAGTTTGGCTTCATTGGAAGGACCAACTTGCTCAAAGTTCACTTGAAAAGGAGGTTCTCCAAGTTTCTCCAACACTTGATTGGCCTTATTTATCGTTTCTTCCCACGTTGGATTCATGTGTAATTTTTCACAAACGATGGTCGTGATCCCCTCTTTATAATAAATAAGCAATTCTTTCACAGTAGGAATGCTGCCTTCATCCATGATGAATGTTTTATTTTTAATTGTCCGTTTCGGCAGGAAACCTTCTACCGCTTGAACGGGGCAGCTTGCTACACAGTACCCACACTCTATACAGCTGTCTTCATGGATAACTGGTTTCCCATCTACCAATGATATTGCTTCGGTAGGGCAACTATCCATACACTCCCTGCAAGTAGAACGGGGGCTTTGATATCGGGAACAATGTGGCAAAATGGCGTATTTGTAATCTAGACTTTCCAGCCAATTACTAAATAGTTTCATCGGTATCATGGCACTAAACCTCGTATACTACCCATTCGGCAGAATTCATCATATAACGTTTTCCCTGAGTTCCACATTTTACGTGCACCTCTCTTTTTAAACTTGATTTACGAAAAGCTTCCTCCAAGTGAGTGGAGGGGATTCATCATCAAGTTTCCTTCCAACGCGTTAAAATATCACCACCCCTCCCTTATTTTAACAGGGCCTTCCACTCTTTCCTGTTCTTATTTTTAGTATAAACAAGAAAAGTCAGGAAGAAAGTAACTTTCATCACACCATTAAAAGAATTCACACATCTGTTGAAATAATGTCAGAAAAAAGCCATATCTCGGTACAAACTAAGATAATATTGAGTTAAGAAGGCTCCGAATAAGAAACCTTCTTATTTTATTCCTCTTGCATATTGAAAAGGTGGATGTACTTGATGAGTTAAACCCTTCTCTGCATGCAAACTCCAATAAGGGTCATGAAGCATACCTCTTGCAATGGCTACAAGATCTGCATCTCCATTTCAATGGTTGCTTCTGCTAATTCCGGGCTGCTTAATTTACCAACAGCGATAACTGGAAGTTCTAATTGTTTTTTAAACGCTTTTGCAAAAGGCACCTGGTAACCCGGTGTATTTTGTGGTTTACGTTCTCCTGGAGGCCCTTCTCCGCCACTCGAAACGTGAAATACATCTACACCAGCTTTTTTAAAACGTTTTGCCATATCAATAGAGTGCGATACGTCATAGCCCCCATCGATATACTCAATAGCAGACATTCGCATGATTAGTGGCATATCTGTGGGCATTACACACTTAACCGCTTTTATAACTTCTTCTCCTAAAAGTGCGAGGTCTTGGCCATACTCATCGATTCGGTTGTTGATACTTGGTGACATAAACTGATGCAAGAGATAACCGTGAGCACCGTGTAATTCAATGGTATCCAAAGCCTGCCTTGATCGCTCGCTCAGCAGCGTATTTAAATTGCTGTACGGTTTCTTTCACTTCTTGATTTGTTAACTGCTCTTGGAGGTTTAAGTTCCCCATTCATGATTTCCTCCGGTAACACACCTACAGGGATATCGGAGGCTCCTACGGGGTGTTTTGCATCTTCTGCTTTTCGGCCTGCATGAGCAATAAGGAAAATTTGTAAAATATCCTTCTTTCCACAACGCTTAATGGCTCAATAGAGTTGAATATGTTGCATTCACCTTATGTTCATTCCTCCAAACAAAAAACATTTGTGTGCACATGCATATAATATAAACGTATGATATAATGATGTCAATAATAACGTTGGAAAGGATTATGATGATGAATGACAATGAGTTGTTTAACGCTTGGATTAGTCTCACAAAATATCATGACCGTTTACTGAAGGCAATGGATTATACACTTCAATCTCAATTTCAACTAGGAATTAAGGAATTTTATCTTATGTACCACTTGGCACAATCAGAACAAAAAAAGATGCGTTTATCAGAGTTAGTTCCCAAAGTAGGACTTAGTCATAGTGCTTTATCACGCTTAGTCACAAGATTAGAACAATATCGCGGCGAGTCGTTAGTTGAACGCCAAAAAGATACAAATGATAAACGATCTGTTGATATCATTCTTATAAACAAAGGAGAACAAATTATTCAAGAAATGCAATCGTTGATTAGTGCAAGTTTGCAGAAACAAATGAGTAAGAAAGATATACAAAATATCAAAAGGCTGGTTGAATAAGGCGACTGATACTGATTTATCATATTCAACTATATGTACAATCTCATTTACGTAAATAAACAGACTCAGTGATTTCATTTCACCACATCTATCCGATGTATGACTTGACTTTATTAGCTTTTGCGTTTAATGTGTATGCACACGCATATGTTTAGAATTGATATACAAATTTTAATTGATAAGGAGTATTTTCATGACTTATACAGTAGAACTTGGCAAATCAGGTCTAGAAATTAATCCGATTGGAATAGGCACAAATGCTATTGGCGGTCACAATATTTATCCAAATCTTGATGAAGAAGCGAATAAGCAATTATTGAAAAATGCCATAGACAAAGGAATAAACTTTATAGACACTGCCTTTTATTATGGATTCGGTCGATCTGAAGAGTTAATCGGTCAAGTAGTGAAGGAGCTTGATAATCGAGAACATTTGATTATTGCAACGAAAGCTGCACATAGGGAAGTTGATGGCGAATATGTTTTGGATAATAGTCCAGCATTCTTAAGAAAAGCAGTTGATGATGCTTTAGAAAGGCTGCAAACAACTTACGTCGACTTGTTCTATCTGCATTATCCAGATGAAGATACGCCGAAAGATGAAGCAATTGCTGCACTAAAGGAACTTAAAAAAGAAGGTAAAATAAAAGCCATTGGTGTTTCCAATTTTTCTCTTGAACAGTTAAAAGAAGCAAATAAGAATGGTGGTGTAGATGTGTTTCAAGGACAGTACAACCTTCTACATCGTGAAGCAGAAGAAGCGCTTTTCCCCTATTTAGAAGAAAATGACATCACTTTCATCCCTTACTTCCCACTGGCAAGTGGTTTGTTGGCAGGAAAATACAGCGAACAGGATACGTTTAATGACTTAAGAGCTAATTTGAAAGATTTTCAAGGAGAAAACTTTAAAGAAAATTTAGCTAAAGTTGATGAATTACGACCTATCGCTGAAAAACATGATGTGGATATAGCAAATGTTGTTCTTGCCTTCTATTTAAATAACCCTGTTATTAGTTCCATTATTCCAGGTGCCAAGCGTCCTGAACAGCTTGATTCTAACCTTAAAACATTGGAATTAACATTAACTGAGGTGGACATCGAAAAAATCAATGCTGTTTTCAAGTAAATTGGATCATTTATTAGTAAGATTGTTAATATGTAGAAGAAATAAGGCAGACAATCATATACAGCCAAGATATTCTTATTTTTAATAACAAGTGGGAGTGTGTTAAAAAATGACAAAAATCGCAGTGTTAGTAGGATCATTACGAAAAGAATCTTTCTCCAGGAAAATCGCGGAAAATGTAATGGAATTATTTCCGGATCCATTTGAGACAGAAATTATTCCGATTGGTGATTTGCCGTTATACAATCAAGACTTTGATGATGATGGTAATCCGCCTCATCAATGGACAACCTTCCGAGAAAAAATAAAAGAATTTGATGCTGTTTTATTTGTAACGCCGGAGTATAACCGTTCTGTTCCCGGTGTGTTGAAAAACGCCATTGATATTGGTTCCCGCCCTAAAGTGGATAGTGTTTGGAATGATAAACCAGCAGCAATTATCAGTAATTCACCCAGAAATTTGAGTGGCTTTGGTGCCAATCATCATTTACGACAGTCACTTGTGTTTTTTAATATGCCTATCGTTCAGCAGCCAGAAGCTTATTTAGCGAATGTTGCTACACTATTGGATGATAATGGAAAAATCAATAATAACGACACTGTTCAATTTCTCCAGTCTGTCGTAGATGCTTTTGTAGACTTAATAACGACATTTAAAGCAAATGAACGCAACTAACCTAAAACACGGCGAGTTATGAGCCGATGGTGACTTTCACCCCAAGGGTATAAGTGCGACTAAGCCTCTGGCAGAGCCAATCGGCAAGTCTTCTTTATCGTAATGGAGAAGTGTGAAGTTTGGGACTGCGCGGATGCTCGTCCCACCAAAAGACTTGGGACTGCTGGGCGCTGGAGCCGGATGTGGCCACTTTTGGAAATCAAGTTAGCCACAAGCAAATAATTTCCTAGGCAATCAAGAAGAGAGCTGGAAACTATTTTTACGTTCGATGATAAACGCGCGCAGCAGTGTATCTCCTAAATGCATAGCAAGGAGCATAAATCTTAATAAGGTTCGCTTTTATGTTCGGAGGAGCGAAAGGCGGATAATCCTCTATTTTATTCAGGGGGAGCGCACCGTAGATTCCATTACAGTCAAGGTATTATTCATTGTATCAAGATTAACGGTCGCACCGATTGGGATTGCCGCCTTATAAGTTCCATGCGCTGTAGCAACATTTGTCATCAGTGGCTTACCTAGTGGAACAAGAAAATCATTGATTAAATCTTCGTACGTCACCCCATATGAAGCTGGGCATTCTGTACATTCTCCCATCACAATGCCAATACAATCCTGAAATTTACCAGCTAATTTGAGAGCATTCAAATACCGATAGACTGTATTGATTGGTTCATGGGTCTCCTCCAGTAATAGTATTTTCCCACTGGTATCAATTTCATAAGGTGTCCCAAGTATATCTACGAATGATGTGATATTCCCGCCAACAATAGGTCCGGTTACATTTCCGCTAACTCTACTGACTTGCGGTATCCAAGGGGGATTTTCAATTTGTCTTTGGGATGTCAATACAGAAGTTGCTTCAAAAAATTGATCATAATTATAACTTGGTGTACTTAGGGAAAAATCAATCAGCATCAGGCTTTGAAATGTGATAAGGTCTGCATATTGAGCCAAAACATTTAACAAGACAGTTATGTCACTATATCCACTTATCAGTTTAGGATGCTCTTGAATAAAAGAATAATCAAGATAGGGAAGAATGCCAGCGACGCCGACACCACCTCTAGTTGGTAAAATTAGCTTCACACGATCATCGGAAAACATAGTCATCAAATCAGAGGCGCGTTCCTGATCTGTCCCGGCAAGAAAGCCATCCGCTGCATAGACGTGTTCACCAAGCACAACCTCAAACCCCAATTCCTTTAGTGTCTGGATTCGATTATTGATGACATCAGCAGAAAGTGGACTGCCCAAGGTTACAATGCCTACCGTATCTCCAGGCTGAAGAATAGAGGGCTTTATCGCCATCACGTGCACCTCCCAAAATAAATAAAGATCAAATTTATATTATTCATGGGCGATGAAAGTGTGCTTATTTGATAACACGAAAATAGGAACTATTATCTCCAACTGTAAATTCCCCCTATGTTTAACCTTATTAACATGTTATTATAAAATAGTTCTTAGCTAGCGTTTCTGAAAGTAACATTCATCTTCCATGACAGAAAGAGGTAAAGATAAATTGAAACCAAAAAAACTATCTCCATTCCCCTTGTTTATAATAGGGATACTAGCTCTCGTATTATTTGGCATCATTGCCTGGGGGATGCATGTTGAAATTGGCTGGATTGTTGCCTTTGATTTAACATGGATTGAACGTATTCAGTCTTTCATATCAGAAGGAAGAACATCCTTGATCATGAGAATAACAGAATTAGGTAATGTTAGGCTCATCATCGTATTAACCATTCTTCTCGTGATCGTCCTGTTTTTCAAACGTAAATATGCAGAAGGACTTTGGTTAGGTGGTACGATACTCTTTTGTGCAGCGATAGCAACAAAAATTCTAAAAGTGACATTTGACAGGGACCGACCGGATATCCTGCAGTTGATTAGCAAAACAAATGAAAGCTTTCCCAGTGGGCATGCCACTGCTACAACTATTTTCTACGGGCTCATCGGATTGGTAATCGTCCTTGCTACGTCCGCACTTTGGAAAAAATGTATTGTTAGCTTTATTACACTGGCATGGATCATCTTTATCTTAGTCAGCAGGGTTTATCTAGGTGTTCATTTCCCAACAGATGTCATTGGAGGATTCTTATTCGGGATGGCCTCCATTTTTATATCAATTGCTGTCTATCTGGTAGCACTGGACCCACTCCGAGAACTCCTTGGAAAACTAAAATTAAATGATCAAAGCGAGACCTTTACTCGTCGTTTAAAGCAGCACTAAAAGACCGGAAACTTGCACTAGGAACAATTCGTAGATTCGTAGACTTAGATGAAAAAAACCTCTCTGTGCTTAAGAGGGGTTTTGTCTTTGGCAAAGATAAACTGGAATATTCCCCGTTAGTGTGCCGTAAATTACTTTTGATTGACCTAACGTATTTTATGAATTTCTATTCTCTTCATCCCTAATAGGTAAATCTTTATTTACCTCTGCAACCGTATGCCCAAGTTCGGGAAGAATAAGTCTCTCCATGGCCAGCTTAACCGCTCCTGATGAACCAGGAGTGGAGAAAATAATGCGATTATTGGCCACGCCACAAATGGCACGCGAGAGCATGCTAGCTGTTCCAATATCGAATTGATAGCTCAGGTAACGAAACAATTCACCAAAACCCGGCAATTCTTTATCCAATAACGGCTGGATGGATTCGATCGTCACATCCCGGTAAGAAATTCCCGTTCCTCCATTTACAATTACTGCTTCAATTGTTGGATCCGTTATCGCCTTTTCGATGGTGTCTCTAATACTCGCTCTCTCATCAGAGATAACCTCGTACATGTTAACCTTATGATCCACGGCAGAAAGTAGCTCCATAATAATCTTCCCGCTTTTATCCGTTTCCTTATTTCGCGTATCACTGACAGTTATCACTGCACAACTTACGGGAGAATGCTTCTGATGATCATGGGCCATATGATTCCCTCCTATAAAAATGTTTGATAGTCTGATTGGTGATTTATATTAATAAAAGCTTTTTCACTATTCAGTCGTATGTAGCTTACCTTACACTTTTTCAGTAACGGCTCAACAGCTCGTTTTCCATTATCCAATTGACTTTTGATGACGTCCTTTAACGAATGATGAAAAACGGAAACAAGTGGCTGCAATTTTCCGGCGACAACGGGAATAACGGCATCCACGTCTTCTGTGTCAATGGAATGAACAAGCTTTTCTATCACCTGGCTTTCCATAAAAGGCACGTCAACTGGTAGGACCATATACCAGTTGGCATTACAAGTTTCCATTGCGGTGTAAATACCAGCAAGCGGGCCCTGCCCTCGGTAATTTTCAAGGTCATTGACAACTGGAATGTTTTCATCTTCTTTATCAAACAAATGATGCAGTTTAGGGTTTGTTACAATAAGCATCGAATTTACAAACGGCTTCAATACCGCCATTGAATAGTAATAGAACGGAACGCCATCTTTTTCAGCGAATGCCTTTGGTGAACCAAATCGCCTTGACATTCCACCAGCTAGAATGACGCCCTGTATTTTTCGTGTCATTTCTAAGCCCCTTTTCCATTATTTTATCTCAAAAGTCACAATTTCGTTATTTTCAAGTTTACCATTAAAGTGCCTCAAGTGATATAATTAACATATAGAAAGTAGTTGAACAGATTCTTATTCGTTCGATAACGATTCTCCTAAAATGAAAGGGGTTATTTCCATGCAAGCAAGTCTAGTAGCAAAAAACCGTCATGAAGAATTACTATCCAATGAACTGCATGCCTTATTAGACTCTATCGGTACAACGAAAAAAATGTACAAAGATAGCTATCTTTTTCAGCAGGAAATGGATGCTCACGAAATTTATTTGATAAAATCTGGATTGATACAAATTGGCAAGCTTGGTGAAGATGGAAAGATGTTAACCTTACGAATTTGCAATAACAATGACATTGTAGGCGAACTGACTCTATTCAGGGATAATGCAACCTACTTACAAAACGCAAAAGTATTAGAATCGGGTGAAGTGCTGGCCATCGATAAAGAAAAATTAGAAAAAGAACTGATGCAAAACAGTGCGCTTGCCTTTGAATTTATGAAATGGGTAAGCAACCAAATGAGAAAATTCCAATACAAAATTAGAGATTTGCTCCTAAACGGCAAAAAAGGCGCTCTCTATTCAACGCTCATTCGTCTATCAAACAGTTACGGTATCAAACAAGATAATGGCGTTCTTATCGATTTGCCCTTAACCAACCAGGAGCTGGCAGCATTTTGTGCCGCCACTCGTGAAAGTGCTAACCGGATGCTGGTTAACCTTAGAAAACAAGATGTTATTACCATGAAAAAATCCGGGAAAATTTTGATCAAGGATATGCAATTTTTGCGAGATGAAATTGGTTGTGAACAATGCCCGATTGAGATCTGCAATATTGAATAGGTTGATAGAGAAGCTGACGAAAGTGTTTTTAACAAATAAAATACCGACTATATTGCCGCCGCTTTGGAAATATACTCCACACACTTGAGGAAGGCTGGTGGTTGCCTTTATGCTCGTTATGCTGCAAGTGATTTCACGGCGAATCAAACCTTGCAAAAAAGATTGCTTACGCGCTACAAGGGCTCACGGATGCCTTTCCTCCCACTGAAGTTTACATATATTTATTACTTGCTCCACCAATGCGTCCATCTCTGAGATTGTAAAGATGGGGTAGGAATAGCTTTCCTGTTTTAATTCCAATGAGGTTAGCACTGCCTTTATATTTGTCACCTTGTCTAATAAATGAAGATCTTCTTCCGTTCGTATTAAAACGACCTTTGGATAACGTTGACGCTTAAAGCCTTCCATGATTACTACTTCGATATCCATCAACGTATAGATAGCCAGCATTTGGTCGATGTCCCAGGGCTGTTGCCTGGAAATTTGAAATAAACCGTCCCCTTCCACACCTGATAAAACAGCCCCGGATCGTTTATGCTTTTCGCTATCTGTTTCCTCTATACCTAAGGGAACACCGCCGTGCCCATGGTGTTTCAAAGATGCTACTCTAACTCCTTGATTTGCAAGTGTTTCAATAAAGGTGTTTGCAAGCGTCGTTTTACCACTATTTTTATACCCGACAATTTGGATAATTTCCATCTATTTATCCACCACTTACAGGGGGAATAAATGCGACCGTATCACCGGCCTTTATCATGTCATTATTCAGGGCGTACTCTTCATTGATTGCAGTCATCACAGAATTCAACTGCGTTAGATTATACTTTTCCATTAAACGCTCTTTTAGCTCAGTAACAGTGGCCTGTTCCAGTTCGAGCTCAAGTCGATTCTGACCAATAACTTCTTGTAACTGGGCAAATAATAAAATGGTTATCATTTTTTAACACCCTCCATAGTTGGTTTTCCTTCTGGGTAAGGTACATTTTCCAATTGATCTCCAATCCACTTTTCCCCGTCTTCCCAATGCTCCTTTTTCCAAATCGGTACGATCTGTTTAATCCGTTCAATGGCGTATTCATTCGCTTCATAAGACGCTTTTCGATGCGGAGAAGAAACGGCAATAGCAACCGCGACATCGGAAATGTTTAACTGACCTATACGGTGTGTAATCGCAATTTCTGTATCCGGCCAATTTGTTTGAACTTCTTCCCCGATTTTTGCCAACATTTTAACTGCCATAGGAACATACGCCTCATATGCTAAATAGATCGTTCTTTTCCCTTTTGTCCACTCTCTCACAGTCCCCATAAACGTTGTTATAGCACCAGCTTCTCGTCGCTCTACCTTTTTTATCAGATTTTCTACTTGAATCGGATCTTCTGTGATTTCAAAACGTACATCAGCCATAGTTCAGGCTCCTTTTCTTATCTCCATCATTGAAGAAAGCATCTAACGTTGTTCCCTCCTGATCTTCCAGCAAAATAACGTTAACTTCATCGCCTGTCTCAAATCCCCTTGTTCCACCAGGTAAGACAATGAGGATATTTGTTTTCCCTAACGAGGACACAACATTTGATTTATCCAATCCAACCGGTGTAGCAATCAGCTTTCCTTCGTTGTACGTTAAATGTCCCCGCACAAAGCGATCAAACGGATTCGGCTTTGGAAAATCAGCACCCAGTATTGCAGTTTCCTTTTTCGATGCCGGATTAAATGAATGCAAGTATGAACGAATAATCGGCCTTGTAAAAAGTTCAAATCCAACATAGCATGCGGAAGGATTTCCGGATAGACCAAATAATAGTTTACCTTCTTTCTCGGCAACGGTTGTGACACTACCTGGACGCATACCTACTTTATTAAACAACACATGCGCATGCAGTTGTTCATAAATAGCCGGAAGGTAATCGTAATCACCAACGGAAACTCCGCCCGTCGTAATTAAACAATCCACTTCTTTAAGCGCATCGGTTACCTGTTTAAAACAGGTGTCAAAATCATCACTGAATTGTCCCACATAAATGGGTTCTCCACCAGCGCGTTCAACTTGCGCATAGACCATGTATGCATTACTATTTCTAATTTTTCCTGGTTGTATTGCTTCATCAACTTCTAATAATTCACTGCCTGTCGCAATAATACCGACTTTCGGTTTTTTACCGACAGGAACGTTCCTATAACCAAATGTTGCCAGTAATGCAACAACCCCTGGAGTAATGTATGTGCCTTTATATGCAAGAACCTCTCCCTGCTTGGTATCTTCACCTGTAAATGAAACATTATCGCCTGCTTGAAATCTGCGTTTGATTTGAATCATCTTTTTTCCGTCTCTATCCATTTCCTTAACGGATTCGAACATCACAACAGCATCGCATTCCTCAGGCATCTGGGCACCTGTCATAATTCGTACGGCCTGCATCTCGCCAACGGACCCGTCAAAAACACTTCCAGCTCCAATTTCACCAACCACTTCTACGAAAATAGGATTGTTGCTGGCAGCTACTTCTGTATCTTTTGCGCGAATCGCAAATCCATCATAGGGCGACCGGTCAAAAGGAGGCACATGATGATCCGCAACTAAATCCTCAGCAAGAAAATTCCCATAGCTTTCCTCAATAGGCACATGCCAAACACTGCCTTCTTCTCGATATTCCATCACACGTGAGATTGCTTCATCTACTTTAATTGGTTTTCGCCGTTCAACCATAATTGTTCTCTCCTATCCTACCAATTGATAATAGACACTTTTGGCTTTTTCGACCGAATTCGTCCCATGAATCAATGCTCTGCCATCTTGGAAAAATACAATTCGACAGGAACGATATTCCATCGATAGTAAAAAATCATTTGTCTTTATTGGAGCAATTTTTTGCAGGCGATTTGCCAAATCATCCAAATGAATTTCCCGGTTTGGCCGAATTTGCACGGTATTTCTACCACAAAGGACTTCCATCTTTGTTTGCGCTCCGTAGGTTAAATACTTGTAGCTTGGCTCAGCACCGCAAGTCGGACATGCTTCCTTCTTTGCTCGTTCCACATTAATTGTTTGATAGTGATTGTTCCAAAGATCAAACGTGACAAGCTTGGTTCTTAGCGCATGCTCATCTTCCACCAACAATTTTAATGCTTCTGTCGATTGATGTGCCACAACCATTTGCACTGCTGGAGAAATAATCCCAACAGAATCGCAAGTAGCGCCAGACACTGGTATCGTATCCAGCAGGCACTGAAGACAAGGCGTTTCTTTAGGCAAAATCGTGTAACTCATCCCCATACTACTAACACAGGAACCGAATATCCAGGGTATGGCCAACTTTTGCAGCAGGTCATTCATCAAGAAACGAATATCAAAATTGTCGGTCGCGTCAATCACCAGATCAACATCTTTTAAAAGCGGTTCTAATGACTGGCTTGTCGCGTCCATGATATGCGTTTCAATCTCTACGCTTGAATTAATAGCTGTTAATCGTTTTTTTGCGGCAATTACTTTTGGCATTTGATCGATTGCATCTTTTTCTGTAAATAACTGCTGTCTCTGCAGATTGCTAAATTCTACATAATCACGATCAATGATCGTAAGTTTCCCAATACCGGCACGCACTAAGGTTTCAGCATTCGGAGACCCTAAAGCACCACAGCCGATAATGAGAACATGTTTCTGGCCAATTTTATTTTGACCTGCTTCACCGATTGGTTTAAAAAGCGTTTGACGAGAATATCGATCTTTCATTACCTCTTATCCTCTCCGAAAAAAATAGTAACAACTAGCCTCCAATATAGGACATCTCTATCTTTTTCCTGTTTTTCGCTGTTTCTTCCGTTCGTTCATCGGAGTAACGATCGCTTCGCTTTTTCCATGTTGGCACAATAGTAGCCTTAATATCCTCGTCGCTGGCACCGGATCTGAGAATATCCTTCAAATCAAATCCATCCGCGGCAAACAAACAGGTATAAAGCTTCCCATCTGCGGCAATTCTCGCACGTGTACATGTGGAACAAAATGACTCCGATACCGATGTAATAAAACCTACTTCCGTATTCGTACCCTTGTAACGATAACGTTTTGCCACTTCCCCTACATAGGCAGGATCTACTGGTTCTAATTGGAAATGCTTAGAAAGCTCTTGAAACAATTCCTTTTTTGTAATAACCTTAGTAAAATCCCAGCCATTCGTCTGGCCAACATCCATAAATTCGATATATCGTAATGTCATTCCCTGCTTTTTAAAGTATTTAGCCATCGGAATAACTTCCTGATCATTCATCCCTTTTTTTACGACCATATTCACTTTTACTTCCAGTCCAACATCACGAGCCTTCTTCATTCCTTTTAAAACGCGTTCTGTTTTTACACTACTGTCATTAATCGACTGGAACAAGGTGTTATCTAACGCATCCAAGCTGACATTCACCCGCTTCAACCCGGCATCTTTTAATTTCTGTGCCTGACTCGCCAGGAGCGACGCATTTGTGGTCAGTCCAATATCCTCCAGCCCATCAATGGAAGCTAATTTTTCAATCAAAACCGGCAAATCCTTTCGCATTAAGGGTTCCCCGCCGGTTAAGCGGATTTTTTTGACCCCCAGTTGGACAAAGATTTTCCCAAGCCGTTCAATCTCCTCAAAATTTAACAGATGATCTTTCGGCATAAATGGATAATCCTTGCCGAATATTTCCCTTGGCATACAATACGTACATCTAAAATTACAACGGTCTGTCACTGAAATCCGCAGATCTTGCAGTGGACGACCTAATTTGTCAGTTAACATAGACACGGAATAATCTCTCCTATTAATATGTCATACTTTCATTCTAGCAAAACTCATGATGAAAAACTGTTAAAAAGGTCACACTTTTTCAAGTGCGATGGTCATTCATGCGTCTTTAGCCTACACCTATATACGAGATGTTCTTTGGCTCAATGGAAGCGCAAGGTGGATGGTATTTTCCTCACCGTTCAAATGGATAAAATAGGGAGTTTGACCACAAAGCTTTAAAAAGCTTTAACAGCATCTCCCTACTATCTTTATTATAACTGATTTGGATGAATAACAAAAATTCTTAAAAAAGAAATTCCGGAGCTGCGATTACTCGTATCACCGAATAGCCTTCTACCTACATCAACACTAGTATGTCCTGAATGGCCATTTCACTATATGCCTGGTTTAATCTCCAACTGTGCTGATGTTATGATAAGGATTCGCTTCTATAATTCTTTCCTGATGCGTATAGACATTCATTTTGTTATTACGCACAAATCCTACTGTCGTAATTCCTAAATCATCTGCTAATTTAAGTCCGAGATCGGTTGGCGCTGACTTAGACAGAAGGATTCCAATGCCAATTTTAGATACTTTTAAGAGCACCTCAGAAGAGATTCTTCCACTAAAGATGATGACTTTATCTTTTAGAGGCCTTTGATTTTTTAAAATATCTCCATAAATTTTATCAAGCGCATTATGCCTCCCGATATCGGTACGCATCGTCACTATTTCATCAACGCTGCCGAGAGCTGCATTATGCACCCCACCAGTTTCCTTAAATTGTATCGATTTTTCTTGAAGTTGATCCATAAGTGAATAACATTGATCGACTGTAATCTCGAGCCTGCTTCGGACTGTTTTAGCAGTCTTCACATCACTTTGAAAGTAAAATTGCCGGCTTTTCCCACAGCAGGAACCGATAAACCGTTTGGAACTGTCGTTCTGAACAATGGTAAGCGGCTTTTTTAACTCGACATGTGCAAAGCCCAGTGCTTCATCGATGGAAAGGGATGTAATATCATTGTAAAAGCGAATAACTCCTTCTGATGCAAGAAAGCCAACGAGTAGGTCTTCTAAATCTGTTGTTGAGCAAACAATCGTCGCAAACTCTTGACCATTCAGCATTACTGTAAGAGGGGATTCAGTAGCGATGACTTCATCTTCTAGAAACGGTGTATTCCCATCAAACCGGACAATTTCCCATTCCTTGTGAATTGTTTTATTCATTCTCTTTCACCTTCATTCTTTGTTAGCTCATTTCCATTTCAGATCTTCTCATGTTTTCTTTATAAAGTTGGCAGGTATATGTTTCAATCACCCTGCCATAAGTTTGTGACCCTTAGGCAGGGTGATTCACATATGAATCGCTATATTCGCTTCATGTTTTCCCAATAGCTTGTGTTCAGATAACTTCCTTATTTTCTTGTTTTTTCTTTTCTTCTTCATCTTTGACTTCGTTATACCATAGTTCGTGATGATGTTTGGCAAACCCTCTATCCATATAGCCTGTTGTCATTGCATTGAAGGAAGTACGCTCATCTGGATGAAATGCAACCAAATAAACGTGAACAAAGAAGAACAGTGTTAATAAAACAGCTGAAACATCATGAATAAACAGCATAATCAACCCAACTGTTGGCGAGAACCAGCTGAACCATAGAAAGAAACCAGAAACCACTAACAAAACACCAAATACAACAGCAAATAAGTAAAATAATTTTTGACCTGTATTGTATTTTTGTTGAGGAGGCATGTCACCCCCTCCAACGAAATAATGTTTTGGTGCTGCTTTCAACCAGCCAAAGTCACTTTTATCCCATTTAAATGCTCTTAGAAAACCAAACCTTTTTTTAGAAAAGATAAAGTAAAGAATTGGAGCTAGAACAAAGATGACTCCACCAATTCGATGAACAAGTCTGATCACAAACCCAACTTCATTAACTAATAGACTTGATGTCCCTTCAAAAAAGACAGCATATCCTGTAAGCATAGCTAATATAAATCCTACTGCTACTGTCCAGTGCATAATCATATCGACACGATTATATCTTTTTACTAAACTTTTTCGCTTTTTACTCATCTTTTTCACCGCCATCTTTCGGCTGATCTTCTTGTGTCTCTTCGTTGCCGAATGCTGATGAGGAAATAATAAAGTTAGTCAACAATCCAACTGCCGTTGCTCCCATAAATAATTGCGTTGCTGGTTTCAGAACATCTTGACGAAAACCAACTAAATCATTTGTCTCGGGTTGTGCAGGTAATCCAAATGTTTCAGGTTTTTCTGTTAAGACATAGATGTAGTGTGTACCACCCATCTCTTTATCTCCATACACATTCGCTTCTGGGTATCTGTCTTTAATTTGTTCTACACGTTCATGCGCTTTTTCCACCGCACCATCCCACGTATCAAATTCCAATGCATTTGTCGGGCAAGTCTGGACACAAGCAGGAAGTTCGCCGTTTGTTACTCTATCCTGGCAAAAATCACATTTATTCATGCGCTTGTTTCCTGTAAGTGCATCTGTTTCAAATCGTGGACTATCAAATGGACAAACTTTGGAGCAATAAGTACATCCAATGCATTTATCGTTTTCAAGTCCAACAAATCCATCTTCATGTGTAAATAGCGCCCCTGAAGGACAAACTTCTACACACGGCGCATCGGTACAGTGCATACATTGATCTTTCCAAATTAACCAGTCCATGGTATCTGTCGTTTCGTCATATTTCTCTAAAAACCTCATCAACATTGGCGTGTTTTCAGAACGGTCAGCTGGGTTTTGATACGTTCCTGATACCTTTTCAAATTCCGTAGCAGGAAGGTCATGCCATTCCTTACAGGCTATCTGACAAGCTTTACATCCGATACAAAGAGATATATCAACCAAAATAGCTTTATCATTTGTCTTAGCCATGAATTACATACCTCCCTTTGTCACATTACATGCACATGCCTTATATTCCGGTGTACCTGTATTTGGGTCATAACCTGAATTCGTCACACTATTAATCGACTCACCTGTTACTAACCCTTTGAAACCCCAACCCCATGGTACGCCGATAACTTCAACATCTCTACCATCTATCTTCAAGGTTTGCATACGATCTGTAACCATAGCCTCAATAGTAATCTCACCTCGAGCAGTTGAAATCACAACCGAATCCCCAGATTCTACACCAATTTCTTTCGCAAGGCTTTTACTTATTTCCGCAAAATTAGATGGCATCAATTCATTTAATTGCGGTGTGTTTCGTGTTACCCCACCGGATAGGAATTGCTCTGTTACCATATAGGTCGTCAATACATGTGGGTAATCTTTGCCTTCCCCATACTTTTGAAACTCAGGTAACTCCACCGGAGCTGCTGTCGGATTAGATTGTTGGCTGAACATTGGATTCTTAACAGGAGATTCTAACGGCTCATAGTGAGCAGGCAACGGCCCATCCCCAATTCCACCTTCATTACTGATAGGTGCTACCTTAAATACATTCGGATCATATCCGGATTCAAGTTTTAATTCAGGTGCGTCTTGTTGGGGCATTGTAAATACTCCACGAAATAGCGCTCCTTTTCCTTCACCAGTTGAAAATACTTTACTTCCTTCTGGCGTATCTGGAGCTTTGTCTTTATCAGCTATGTGCAAGACATCAGGCCCCTCCCAACTACTTCCATTCCAAGAAACAATGCCTCGATCTTTATCACGAGGTTTTCCGTCTTTATCAACAGAACCTCGGTTCCAAAGAACACGGGAATTCCCCGGCCATGCAAATGTCCAATTCGGGTGAACACCAAGACCACTTGGATCTGCATTATCACGGCGTAAAGAATGATTCCCTTCCTCGGTAATAACTCCTGTGTACAGACCACCGACGCCGGAAGATACTGTTCCAGGTTCCCGGCTCTGAATTTGCGAACTGGAGTCCAGCAGTTTACTAGTTTTGAGATCATAGCCGTTCATTTCTTTAAGAACAGCTTCCATATCAATCCCATGACTCATCATTGGATAATCCCAAGTTGAGGAAAGAACACCCTCATCTTTTGAATCGTTGCTGTTTGCCAAACGCTTTTTAAGTCTCATCATAATCTCATAAAGAATATCAGCATCCGGCATTGATTCACCCACCGTAGGGATAACCGCCTCTTTTCCTTGAATCCAACGGCTGGAGTTTGTCATGGTTCCGTCTTTTTCAAAGGTACTCGCTGCTGGTAATAGAAGTACTTCCGTTTTGATATCCTTGGAATTAAAATCGGGATGCTGCCAGAATGAGCTCGTCTCTGTTTCAAAAATCTCAGAAACTACCAGTAGATCTAACTTACTTAATCCTTCCAAGGCCATTTCTAAGGTAGGCGTACTGACTACCGGATTTTGTCCGAAGATAAAACCCATCTTGAACGCATCTTGATTCAACTTTTCAAAAATAGGTACATAGGTAGCAGATGATAATGTTGAGTCGCGTTTTGGCAAGTAATGATAACCAAATTCATTTTCTGGTGTTGCATTATCACCAAACCAAGCTTTTAATAAAGATATCATTTGCTTACCTAAGGTTGTTCCAACAGATTGGATATAATCATTCAATGTTGGATTTGCATCCGTCGGTATTGGGATATAACCAGGTAAAATATGAGCCATGCAAGCCAGATCTGTTGTTCCTTGAACATTTGGCTCACCTCGGTTTGCATTAATTCCGCCTCCGGGCATTCCCATGTTACCGAGTAACAGTTGGATCATGGCATACATCCTTATTCCTTGTGTACCCATTGATTTTTGGGTCATACCAAGTGCGTATAAAATAGTTCCCGGACGCTTATCAACAAATGTCTCAGCAATAAGTTGCAGTTTTTCAGCTGGTATTCCAGTAATTTCGCTACCTTTTTCAAACGTATAATCTTGAAAATGCTCTTTCAATTTCATGAGGACACAATCCGGATCCGTTAAAGAATCTGCAACTAATGGCAACCCATCTGAATCCAATTGATACGTCCAGCTGTCTTTATCATAGGAGCCGTTTTCGTTGTAACCTGAAAATATTCCATCATGGAAATGAAAATCCGGATTTACTTTATACAACGCGTTCGTATGTTCACGCAGATATGTTTCATCATATAAATCGTTATCCACAATATATTTGATAATCGCACTTAAATATCCAATGTCTGTACCCGGACGGATAGGTGCATAAATATCAGCGACTTTTGCTGTACGGTTGAACCGGGGATCAACTACAATCAATGTTGCGCCGCGTTTCTGCGCTTCAAGTACCCAACGCATCGCCAGCGGATGGCATTCCGCTGTATTATTACCTGCTATTAGAATAACTTCCGCATTTTTCATATCCGGAAAATTATTTGTCATGGCACCACTGCCAAATGAAGGGGCTAAACTAGCCACCGTTGGCGCGTGTCATATCTCAGCCTGGTGAGAATAATTATGAACTCCTAACGTACGGTTAAACTTCGTATAAAGATATGCTTCTTCGTTATCTATTTCAGCACTCCCAAGACTAAATATACCGTCTAACCGATTGACTGTGACATCTTCTCCATCAATATTATCGGTTTTTGTGAATGTTTCATCACGTACTTCTACTACCTTATCTACAATTTTATCAAAAGCATCATCCCATGAGATGGGCTCCCATTCATCACTTCCGGGCTTCCTAACCAGTGGATGCGTTAATCTTGAATCTGAGTTAGGTATTTCTTTCATAGAACGTCCTTTTGGACATAATGCCCCCTCATTAATCGGGTGATCTTTAAATCCCTCTGTCGAAATTACTTTGCCATCCTTCACCTTAATGTCAAGACCACAACCTACAGAGCAAAAGTGACAAAGGCCATAAGCTGATGCTGCACCTGCTGTCATTAATGGAAAAGCCTGCTTTCCATCAAGTGTATTCGCTTGTACGGTTGTCTTATCAGCCAGCGCCGCAGCTGCAACAGAAGCTGCTGTGAACTTCATGAAACTTCGCCGTGTTAATTTTGGCATGACACCGCCTCCATTCTTTCCAAAATTTTCCCTAAACTTGAATCATCTGAATTATAATGCCCTAAGAGATGCATTTTCATTTACCTTGTCTCGGAAACATACTTTCTACATTTGTGTAAATAGATGAAGTACATTCCCAGTTAATATATTTTGAATGTGTATCCCTTAGCTAATTACATTATAACATTTTTAGGACTTTCAGACGGTATAAATGTGAACATTTTTTAAATTTTTAGACATTTACACTACCGACATAGTGTAAACCTGAATAAACGGGAAAATCGATGGCGTACAATATAAATGAAATGCTAAAAATGAAGAAACAGAGCGGATTTTATAAGTATAGATAAGGCATTTTTATCTACCAACATAAAAAAGTTCCGGTTCAACGAGCAAACCGGAACTTCGTTTTGATTGTTATAATGTTTTTAAAATAATGCTATGCCCCTAATACATAAAACACATAACGACTCATACCTTCAGACATGACAAATATTAGTAATGCAATAAAAGAAAGGTTAACCAAATACTTTTTATTGGATGATAGCACCAAATATCCCAGCAAGGCTATACCCAAAACGGATATTACCCATCGGGAAGCAATCATACCTTGATAACTCGACAGGACCCCTGCTGTTGCAGTGCTTTCGATAATACTTGTCTCTACCATTGTTGCCGGGAATAAGGCAATGCCAATCGCATGAAATCCAATCCCTACTAACACGGTAATTAACGCTATCTTTAAAAATTGCTTTGCTTCCAATTCCATTTTTTGTTTATATAGCGTTGGTATCAGTAGAGCTACAGCAAGTACAGCTCCTAATATGAAAGTCGTTCCGTAAAATGACAGAAACGTATGAATAGAGTTCCAAGGTCCGATTAAAGAATTGGAATAAATTGCTGCCATGCAATAAACATCAACAAATCCTACCAATGTCGCAACAAGTAACAGCCAGGATGAAATCTTTTTACGATAAAGTGCCCAAGCGGCATTGACACAAGCTAAACCAATAAATAATCCCGTTACTAAAATTTCCCGGCTCATCCATGAAGAACCTATGTTTCTCAGCGTATTCATCGCATTCATTGGAGATCCGAGGTGAGCAAAAGAAGCACCCAATCCTACTAAAGATAATAAAGCAATGACGATTAACGGAATTTTAAACAGATGAAACATATTCAGCGTTTCCTTATTCCTATTTCTCAGCTGGAAAAACCATAGCATAAAGATACCGCCAATAGCTGCTTGCATCGTTATGGTGAAAATTAATAATGGCCATTCGTGCATGGGTATCCCTCCTTATTTACTTGCATCTTTATGTGCATTAATCACAAGATTTGGTTTCGTAATAGATGAACTTGGAAGTCCTCTTACATCTGCTGTATCTCCATATTTTTCACGTAACTCTTCAATAGGACCAAATTCAATCGCGCGCATTGGACAGGCAGCAACACAGGCTGGCTCTTCCCCTGCTTCACGGAGATCTAGACATGTGTCACATTTTGTCATCTTCCCTAATTCCTCATTATATTGTGGTGCTCCATACGGACAGTTCCATTCACAATATCTACATCCAACACACTTATCATGGTCGATGACAACAACGCCATCTTCTTCTCGTTTATACATCGCAGTTGTTGGACAATTCTCCATACATTTTGGCTCATCACAATGGTTACATGATATAGAAGTAAAAAATGTTTGTACGTTTTGCGTGATTCCTTGATTACTCTTTCCATAACCACCTTCTGTGTGTTCATACACGCGCCGGAAATTAATACCAACATCTAAGTCATTTTTATCCTTACATGCTACTACACAGGCGTTACATCCAGTACATAATTGACTATTTATATAAAAGCCCATTTGAACCATTTTTATTTCCTCCTTTCTACTAATTATAGTTTCTCAATTTCACATAGATTTGTATGCTGCGGGTTACCTTTTGCTAATGGTGATGGACGGTAGCCAGTTAATGTATTAATATTTCCGCGTTGATCAACCCCGTTCTCATCTGGATCCCACCATGCACCCTGTGGAATAGCAGCTACTCCCGGCATCATTCTATTTGTGACCTCTACTGGCATCTGGATTTCGCCTCGCTCATTGAAAATTTTCACCATATCTCCATCGTTTATGTTTCTATCACTGGCATCACTCTCATTCATCCAAAGGACCTGTGGACCTATTTCCTCTAGCCACTTATTATTATCAAATGAAGAATGACAACGTCTCTTGTAATGCCATCCAATTAACTGTAATGGATACTCTTCTATTAGAGGGTCTTCAGGGCCTTCCCATGAATGTACATGTTTTGGAATCGCAGGAATTTCCTCATGATTATCCATATCCCAAAGATCCTTTGAAAAAATTTCTATTTTTCCAGATGGCGTCTCAAATTTATTATTATCCGGATCTTTAATTTCTTTCTCAAAAGCAATAACCGTATTTTCTTCTACAGATGGTTGGTATACGCCATTCTCTCTAAACTCTTCGAACGTAGGAAAATTTGGATCTTCTTTCCGTGATTCTTCAATGGACCATTTTACCCAATCCAATTGGGATCTTCCCTCGGTAAATTCCTCTTCAACACCCAATTTTTTCGCTAACATCGTTAACCACTCATAATCGGATTTCGAATCATACATACTTTCAATACATTTTTCCGATAAAATAGCATGTTGGGATGGTGCCCATGTTGAGCCAATATCCCATCTTTCCATAAAGGTGTTAGAAGGAAGTAGAATATCAGCAAACTTAGCGCTTGGTGTCATAAAGACCTCACTTACGACAATCAATTCAAGTAAACTCTCATCTTGCAAAATTTCCGCAGTTTTATTACAGTCAGCATGCTGGTTAATTAATGTATTTCCAGCCAGGTTAAACATAACTTTCATATTTGATGGAAGTGTATCTTGACCATCAGGTAGCCCTTTCACCCCATCTTCTTCTCCCATTTCGGTTCCGCGCACAACGGCGTCCGTCCATAAGAAACATGGAATGGTCAACTCTCCCAATGGGTTTTCTCCTTTCGGGACTGGAGTTGTAGTTACGAGATTAATACTGCCCTGTCCGGAAGCCCATCCGCCTCTAACACCGACATTTCCGGTAATTGCTGCTAATATGGTTCCGCCTCTGGTAAACTGTTCCCCGAATGCCTGTCTTTGAGGTCCATATCCTTGCATTAAAGCAGATGGTTTATTCGTAGCGTATTCCCTAGCTAAATTTTGAATGGTACCTGCAGGAACTTTACAAATTTCTTCCGCCCATTCAGGTGTTTTAGGAACCCCATCTTTCTCTCCTAAAATATAACTTTTAAGTGATTCTCCCTCAGGTACATCCTCGGGCATATGCTCCTCATCAAAACCTATACAATGTTTATCTACAAATTTTTTATCGTACAGATTCTCGGAAATAATAACGTACATCATTGCATCCATCATCGCGGTATCCGTAGTAGGAGCTATCGGGATCCATTCATCAGCGAGCGCT
The DNA here is from genome assembly GCF_019837165.1 of Virgibacillus sp. NKC19-3. Classification (NCBI taxonomy): domain Bacteria; kingdom Bacillati; phylum Bacillota; class Bacilli; order Caryophanales; family Bacillaceae; genus Virgibacillus; species Virgibacillus saliphilus. The sequence goes on along the minus strand of NZ_JAGYHC010000001.1, from coordinate 582,145 downwards.
ACGGCTGTGTCCGATTTACGGGGATCAATAACTACAATCTTGACACCATTCTCTTTTGCCTTCTTGACATAAAAGTCAGTAAGACCAAATCGTGTTTCAACCGGGTTATGTCCCCATAAGATAATTAATTTGGAATCAGATAAGGTGTTTAATGTGCTTCCTGTCTCTGTTGTTCCATACGTATAAGGTGTTGCAGTTGAAGTCTGAGCCGAACTATAGGAGTTGTGGTAACCCAAATAACCCCCTGTTAAGCCAAACAATTTTTGAGCCATGTTTCCGGCTCCTATAATACTTCCGGAATGTCCACTAGCATAATTGCTATAACGACAGGATGGCCCATGTTCTTCCGTAATTCTAGTTAATTCTTCCGCAATATAGTCAATGGCCTCTTCCCAGGAAATCTCTTCAAATTTACCTTCGCCTCGTTTTCCAACTCGCTTCATAGGACGCTTTAAGCGATCAGGATTGTAAAAGAACTGCCTGTATCCTCGCCCCCTAACACAAGCTCTAAGTTGAGGTAAATCAAACGTATCTTCCTTCGTATCGGTGCTTAAGTGCGTAATAACTCCATCTTTAAGATGTGCTTTAATTAAGCAGCGGCCCCCACAATTTAACGTACCGCAAGTGGTTATAACTTTCTCTTCGGTAGCTTCATCAGTCGTTTCAGCAGTTATCTTTAATTTATTCGAAACAGCAGTACTACTACCGATAATTGCTGGTGCTGCAACGGCTCCCGACCATTTTAAAAATGATCGTCTTTTCATCTTTTTACGCTGTATCTTCTCTATAATGTTTTCACTCATGATCCAAAACCTCCTTAATTGATTTCATATATTCAACGTCTTCTTCTACAAATAATTGCAGCAGCTTGGCTACCCCCTTATAAAAATCACTTGTATCCGAAGACAGAATATCCCTGGTAAATGGTTTAACCCAATGATTTAGATGATCTTTAAGCAACCAAAATTGTGTATAAATTCCCCTCACAAAATTTTCTTTATTGCTTAATCGCAAAGCTTCCCTTGTAAAATCAATAAGATAGCACATGAATTCCAGTTCTATGGAAATATGATCTTCCGGAACTCTATGTTTATTTACAATCTCCATTCCAAAGCTTTCCCACTGTTTTCTCATTTGAAAAACAGGTTCAGCAAACATCGTCCGATCTTTCGTAACATAAACGGATTCCCAAGGTGGCGCAGGAATATGTCCGCTTTCGTTAAAGACATTAAAGGTTGCCAAATATGCAGCTTTCTCCTCTGCCTCAAAAGATTCCAAGTCACTGTTTCTCAATTTTTCAAAGGACTGATATAACGCTTCATTTTCTATCGTTAAAATATCAATAAATGCGGGGGTGAAATTTTCTTTCCACTGTGTTAAAGTGTCTATCGTTAAAGGTGCTTCAAACACAACTTTTAAGAAAGTATACATCGTCTCCCTTTCTTCTATTGTTGAATAATATGATTGATCTATCACCTTCTCCATAGCGGTTAACTCCTTTCTTTTACTTTCTTAAATAAACTTAAATTCTGATCGGATGACAATTAAGTGAAATCCGTTTTTCCTTTAGTTATAGGGGTATAGTTGTGATCTTTTTCACATGCAATCGTATACTTTACTGTTCTTAATATTTCTTCCCCCTTACTGTACCTCATCATCCTTTGGTCTATGTTAGCCATCCACCCTATTCTCCATACTTCCTATAGACCATTTACGTAATAGAAGTTACATCTCGATTTAGAATGTTATTTTAGTGAAATAGTGATCAATTTAATTTCTAATTAAAGCATATCATTCGCTCATAAATACTGTCAATACAATATTTAATCGTATATAGTTATTATCATATACATGTTATTAATGTGATATTTTGAACAATATAATTCTTATATTTCCAGCCATTACATCTAAATTTTGTATTTGGCTTGCACATATTCAGCAAGATTCTGGCCATGAGAATAAGTTACACTTTTCTGCTTACCCTATTGCCATTAACGTGTTTCGCACCGTTCCTAAAAAATCGTAATTTTTAGCATACCAGTACGATCACCTTCCATGAACAGAAAGCCAACTTATCTATGCAATGGAATGATAGTTTGCGCACCTATTGCCGAAAGAGATATACACTATATTTACCGTATTTACCATGGTCAACTTTTTTGTCAAAATTTTATGACATATTTATGAATCGTTAATTATTGAAATCGCTCATTTTCGTAATCATGCTATTATACATGTAAGTAAAAAGGTATCAGTTCAAATTTATTTAATATGAATGGAGGGGTCCAAATGAATATCTCAAGAAGAGACTTTATCAAAGCAGGGGTAGTTGGATCAACAGCACTGGGCTTATCTGGTTCCATGGTTTCACATAAATGGCTTCAAGCTGCTTCTGATAACAATGTACCTAATGAAGTAGAGAAATTTACTTATCATACACCAAACTGTGGTGGTCGTTGTGCCTTTATATGTACTGTTCGGGATGGAAAGTTATCCCTAATTGAACCGAATACTTGGGCAGATAATAGATTCTCAACTATTTGTTTAAGAGGTATAAGTGAAATAGAGCGTGTTTACAGTCCAGATCGGATTCAAACTCCACTGAAGCGTATCGGTAAAAGAGGAGAAGGCAAATTTGTTCCCATTTCGTGGGACGAAGCTCTTACTACAATTGCAGATAACCTTCAACCACTTATAAATCAACATGGTGGAAAATCAATCTTAGTAAGTATGTCTTCCGGCGTGGAACACAATTACAAATTTTTAAGCACCTTATTAGGTACACAATGGGTAATAGAACAAGGTATCGATGTAGGACTTTCCAATGGATTATTTAAATGTCTTGGGGGTGATGATGTTTATACCTACATGCAAAATGAAATCACGGATTGGGTAAACTCATCTACGATTTTAATACTCGGCTCCAACATTCTTGAAACGACAATAACAGATTCAAAATTCTTCTTTGAAGCGAAAGACGCAGGAGCAAAAATAATTACCATTGATCCAGTTTACACAACAACTGCTTCAAAGTCAGACCAATGGATTTCAATTAAACCTGGTTCAGATGTATCTTTATTATTAGCAATGATTAGTCTTATTATTGAAAACGAATGGTATCAAGCAGACTACTTAGTAGCAAATACATCAGCATCATTTTTAATAAGAGAAGATAACGGCCAATTACTTCGTTTAAATGAAAGTGAGGAAGAGGATGTAGAGAAAAACCCACAATTAGTTTGGGATGAAAAAAGTGAATCAGCAAAACCTTTTAATGAAGAAGGAATAAAACCAGCTTTAGAAGGGGCTTTCACTGTTGATGATGTAGAAGTAAAGACGGTTTTCACGGCGTTAAAAGAAAACCAGAAACCATATACCCTGAGCTGGGCGGCTAAGATGACAAATATTGATGAAGACGTCATTTATGAACTTACTAAAGATTATGCAACTCGTGGTCCCGCTGTGCTTGGTTGGGGATTCGGAGGATTAGATAAGCTAACAAATGCTGATATTGCAGGTCACGCTGGGGGTATTCTTGGTTCATTAACCGGAAACTTCGGCCGTGTTGGTGGAGGAGTTGGAGCCGTTACGCACCATGCCTCAGCGTGGGGTGCAGAACTTAACGCTTGGCCGATCCCGGCAGAATTCCAGGAAACACCATTAGAAGTACCAACATCTGATTTCAGAGAGGGTAAAGGTTCTGTAAAAGCTGTTATTAACGTTGGAAATACGTTACAACAACATTTTGCTAATATGAATAAAACAGAGGAATGGATTGACTCATTGGATTTCCTTGTAACCATCGATCCTTTCCACAATTCAAGCGCTAATTATGCCGACATTGTTCTTCCAGCCAGTACAGCGTTTGAAAGTGAGTATGATATTGTAAACATGCAAATAAACCGCTCTCATGTGTTATTAGCAGAAAAAGTGATTGAACCTTTGTATGAAAGCAAATCCGATTTTCAGATTGAAAAAGAACTACTCGCAAAATTTGGGTTGGATAAGCATCACCCAGAAACACCTGAGGAATGGATAGAAACTCAGTTAGATTCCGATGACCCGCATTTAGATGGAATCAATGTTCAAACGCTGAAAGACAATAATTTTATTATGCGTTTAAATGTACCTACAGAACCTTACCGAGGATATATGGATCAAATATATGATACCCCAACTGGTAAAATTGAACTTTATAGTGAAAATTTCTTAGATTTCGAACAAGCTCTTCCAACATACGAAAACCCAAATGAAATTTATGATGATAATCCGCTAATGGAAAAGTATCCATTGCAATTTATCCAATCACGCTCACGTTATCATGTCCATTCACAATTTACGAATGTCAATTGGGTCCAACAACTTGATGAAGGGCCGACGATTGAAATCAATCCTACAGATGCTAAAACTAGAGGTTTGAAAAAAGGAGATACAGTTGAAGTATTTAATGACCGTGGCTCTATGAAGGCAGAATGTAAGTTAACGGAAGCAATGCGACCAGGGGTAGTGAGAATGCATGAGGGTTGGTGGTCAAAACATATGATTGATGGTAATCTGCAAAACTTAACAAACGATGTGTTTATGGAACGTCAATATGGACTAAAGAACGGCCCTGTTATTCCATATAATGACACATTAGTAGAAGTAAATAAGGTTTAGGAGGCAGTAATATGACTAGAATGGGAATGGCTATCGACTTAAATCGATGTATAGGGTGCCAAACTTGTGCGCTTGCATGTAAAATGCAAAACAATGTTCCTATGGGGATGCTCTGGAACAGAGTTCTAACAGAAAGTGAAGAGGGAGTAGACGGTGTGGAAGGGATTTATCCAAACGTATCTAAGGAATACGTTCCAGTCTCCTGCCAGCATTGTGAAAATGCACCATGTGTAAAAGTTTGTCCTGTTGGTGCAACATACAAAGATGATAACGGAAGAGTATTGATTGATTATGATCGCTGCATCGGTTGCCGTTATTGCATGGCTGCCTGCCCTTATAACGTTCGCGTATTTAAATGGGAAGAAGCAGTCCAATACCCAAACTTTAACTATGGGGACAGTCGAGTTCCAGCTCGTAATGTTGGAGTAGTAGAAAAATGCTCCATGTGTAAAGAGTTAACAGATGAAGGACAGGATCCAAGATGTGTTCAATGCTGCCCGGCTGAAGCGAGAATATTTGGCGATTTAGATGATCCGGATAGTGAAGTTTCCCGTTATATTCATGAAAATAATGGTGAATCGTTGCTAAAAGAAAAAGGCACCAAACCTCAAGTCTATTATATAGGCTTAAATGGAGGGAAATAAACAATGACGAACAAGGCTAAATTTAACCTTTCCATGGGCGTCTTGGGTACCTTAACACTCCTAGGATTTGGAGCCCTGATCTATCAACTCACTAATGGACTTGGCGTAACAGGAATGAATAATGTCGTTTCCTGGGGATTATACATTATCATGTTTATGTTTTTTATTGGCTTATCAGCTGGAGGATTGATCGTATCCTCCTCCGCTACAGTATTTAATATCCCATCTTTTAAAGTAGTAGCTAAACCTGCTACAATACTTTCGACTGTTTGTGTTATTCTGGCAACTATCTTTATCATGGTAGATTTAGGTGGACCATTCCGGATGTTTAACCTTATTCTACACGGACAATTTCAATCACCATTGATGTGGGATGTCGTTGTAATCTCACTTTATTTAGCAATAAATATTGCTTATTTATATTTCATGACGAGAAAGAATACGAATAAAAAATGGTTGAAAACAACGTCCTATATAGCACTCCCGATAGCAATTCTTGTTCACTCTGTCACGGCATGGATTTTCGGTTTGCAAATTGCTCGAGCAGGCTGGCACAGTGCTATTATGGCTCCATTATTTGTAGCCTCGGCTTTAGATTCTGGACTTGCTTTACTACTTATTGTGCTTATTCTTTTAAAGAAATTTAAAGTATTTCATGTGGAAAACTCATTAATTACAACATTGGCTGGTCTACTCTTCATTTTTGTTGCTGTAGATGCTTACTTCGTCTTTTCAGAAATACTGACGATGTTTTATCCACAAGAGGAATCTACAATGCTAATACTAAATGAAATGATGATGGGATCGATGGCACCGTTTTTTTGGGGTGAAGTAATATTAGGGATCATCATTCCTCTTTCTATTTTATTATTGAAGAAAAATCGCCAGAAGATCAGTTTAGTAGTGTTTTCATCTGCATTAATTGTCATTGGTGTTTTGTGTAAAAGGATCTGGCTAGTAATATCTTCATTCATATTTCCGAATGTTTCAGGTTCACCGGGGGTGACTACCGGACAATATATACCAAGCGACGATCCGGCTGTTTTCAATAGTAGTTGGACAACAGTTGGGCAATATACACCTAGTTTAATAGAATTAACGATTGTAGTCGGCATGGTTGCCTTTGGTATTCTAATGTTTATTGCATTATCCCGGATAATAATTGGAAAATCGGATCAAAGTAAATTGGATAACTGCAAACCAATGCAGGAACACCCGCAATAGCATCTAATTAGGAAAGTCCCCTACTGTAAAAATATTATAGTCGACGGGTTAAGTGCCCGTGGAAGGAGTATTGCGAATGACAAAAACATGGACTGAAGTATGGTTCTTTCGGACGGAAATGTACCACTTTCTAGCGAGCTGTTTATTGGAATTGATCCATGAGGAGAATAAAGAAGTGCTAACGCAAAACTTTTGGCATAACTTCCCAATTGAACCTGCTAATCCACAGCAAGAAGAAGGTTTGGAAAAGTTAATTGCCTGTGCTTCCAAATTGGAAAAACGAGGTACAAAGGATGCATTGCAAAAGATTGCATTCGAATATACAGAATTATTTATTGGAGCTGGGAAACCAAAAGCACCACCCAATGAATCATTCTATTATTCAAATAAAATGGCATTGTTTGATAAAAAACATTGGAAATGAAACAACTATTAAACAAATATGGTTTGGAAAGTAAAAGAAAAGACAAGCAGCCGGAAGATCACCTAGGCCTCGAGTTATTGTTCCTTGCTAAAAGGAGTGAACAATTACACACACTAGAGCCAGAAAAACAAAATTCAGTCAGCGAAGAGCAAATTTCTTTTATTAATAAACATATGCTGTCATGGATTCCTGAGCTTTGTAGCGATGCGAATAAACATGGAAATATAGGGTTCTATGCAGGGATAATTGAACTTATTTGGGGTACGCTTCTTTGGGATACAGAACTACTGCAGGAATTTGTGGACAGCCACAATTATGTAGCACCATAAATAAGACCATCCATTCTCCACATAAATACAACAATAAGCAACAATAAACAATCTTATAAGTAGTAGTAAAACTAGTGGTTTGAGCGGAAATCACTGCCGTCAAACCACTTTATTTTTCGTTCGTAGATTTATTCCATTTTACATATAGAATGAACGGTATAGAAACAAAATCTTCATAGCCTCTATTTATCTCTTAAAATTAATGTAAGTAAAAAGCCCTAACTCAAGCAAAAATCGGGAGTAATTAGGTGCTATTTACATATTGCTATTTCGCCTTCACACATTTGTCATCATATTTCAGTATAATTTGTTATGTTTTTCACATGTTATTATTTTATAATTAGGTTAGAACAAATATGAAGGAGTGTATAGGTATGAAATTATTCTTGCCAAAACAACATGGAGCATGGGCAATGTTAATCATTCCATTTTGGCTTGGGGTAGTGGCGTCCGGCTTTTTATGGCAGCATATCCCTTTCTTTTTCGGTTGGATGTTATTGTATTTAGCAACATATCCAACATTACTTCTTTTTAAAAAGAAAAAAATTCCCTATTATACAAAATGGGCACTCATTTACTTTATACCAGCTCTTATATTACTACTTATTCCTTTATGGATAAGGCCTTCCATTATTTATTTTGGACTGGCTATGATTCCTCTGTTTGTTATGAACGCTTATTATTCAAGTAAAAAGAACGATCGTGCATTACTTAATGATATAAGTGCCATTTTCTCATTTAGTATTGTAGGATTGGCAAGTGGTTATTTAGCAACTGGAGAAATAAATAGTGCAACACTCATTATTTTCATTGCCTCTGTCTTATTTTTCATAGGAACTACCTTTCATGTGAAAACAATCATCAGAGAGCGAAAAAACATTATGTATAAACGTATTTCCTGGACCTATCATATACTGGTTCCCGTTTTATGGGCAGCCCTTGGTTATTGGGTTATTTCGCTTGCCTTTCTACCGGCCTTGATAAGAGCACTTTATTATTACGGTAAGCCTTTGAAAATGAAAAAAAGCGGTATTATCGAAGTTGTGAATGCAGCATTATTCTTTATTATGATGATAATTGCCATTATATAAATCTTTCTACATACCAAAAAAGGCTACTGCCGAATCAGTAGCCTTTACGTATATTGTCAAACATGTTGAAGCGTTGCTTTCATTCCTTTATTTAATATGCGCTCTGCATTTCTCACACGCGCTGTAGTCGGTGGCTCTATTCCTTCCAGTTGATAATCAAGGCCCAATGTTTCCCACTTGTAAACGCCGAGTTTATGGTATGGAAGCACTTCTATCTTTTCAACATTTGTTAACGTATCAATAAAATCGGCTAGATCATGCAAGTCCTTGTCAAAATCATTTCGCTCCGGTACTAATACATGACGAATCCATACGGGTGTATTTCTCTCTTTTAAATAGGTGGCAAATGCCAGAATACGCTCATTGGATAAGCCCGTTAATGCTTGATGTTTTTCTGGATTTATTTGTTTCAGGTCTAATAAGATAAGATCCGTAAGATCCAACAATTCATCCAATGTTTCTAAATAGGCGGCTGACTTCGTGAACGTGCTACCGGATGTATCAATAGCTGTATGGATATCATGTTTTTTTAGTTCTTTAAATAAAGCAGTGACAAATTTCGTTTGCAATAATGGCTCTCCCCCACTAACAGTAACTCCTCCACCGGATGCTTGGAAAAAGGGGAGGTAAGTGATAATGTCTTCCATTAACTCATCTACAGTTATAATGTTACCATCACCCATTTTCCATGTATCGGGATTATGGCAAAATTGACATCGCATTGGACAGCCCTGTGTGAAAATAATATAGCGAAGCCCTGGACCATCCACTGTCCCACATGTTTCTACGGAATGAATTCGTCCTTTCATGATAATACCTCCCCTAAATGATTAGCAAGCATTTTAGAAAATAGCTTCATGGGTCTCTGTGCAGCTATTCACTACTGTTATAGGTTCCTATTTATTGATTCTCATGGAATGTACGGTTAATCACTTCAATTTGTTGCTCTCTTGTTAATTTAACAAAGTTAACCGCATATCCGGATACACGAATGGTTAATTGCGGATATTCTTCCGGATGATCCATAGCATCCAGTAATGTTTCCCGTTCAAATACGTTGATATTTAAGTGATGACCACCTTTTAACGTATAGCCGTCAAGCATGGCCACAAGATTCGATTTTCTTGTTTCTTCATCTTTCCCTAATGCTTTTGGAACGATGGAGAAGGTGTTGCTGATTCCATCCAGTGAATAGTCATAAGGTAATTTAGCAACAGAACTTAAGGATGCCAGAGCTCCTTTTTTATCGCGTCCATGCATCGGATTTGCTCCAGGTGCAAATGCTTCACCGGCCTTTCTACCATCAGGTGTATTACCCGTTTTCTTTCCATAGACAACATTAGAAGTGATTGTTAGGACAGATTGTGTTGGCACAGCGTCTCTGTACGTTTTATAATGTTTGATTTTATCCATGAACGTTTTTACAAGATGCACTGCAATATCATCGGCACGCTCATCATTGTTTCCATACTTAGGGAAATCCCCTTCTACTTCATAATCAACTACGTATCCCTGTTCGTTTCGAATGGCTTTTACGTTTGCATATTTAATGGCGCTTAAAGAATCCGCTGCAACAGAAAGGCCGGCAATACCACAAGCCATCGTACGTAATACTTCTTTATCATGTAATGCCATTTCAATACGTTCGTAACTATATTTGTCATGCATATAGTGAATGACATTTAATGTGTTCACGTATAACCCTGCTAGCCATTCCATCATCGTATCGAATTTTCCCATAACCTCATCATAATTTAAATAATCCGAAGTAACAGGAGCGTAACGTGAGGCAACTTGAACAAATGATTTTTCATCCACGCCACCATTGATAGCGTATAGCAGTGCTTTTGCGAGATTTGCTCTTGCACCAAAGAACTGCATTTGTTTCCCGATTTCCATGGCAGATACGCAGCAAGCAATTCCATAGTCATCCCCGTAAATGTCACGCATAATATCATCATTTTCATATTGAATGGAGCTTGTTTTGATAGACATGTTAGCGCAGTACTTTTTAAATTTATTTGGTAATTTTTCTGACCACAGTACGGTTAAGTTTGGTTCTGGTGCAGGTCCTAAATTATCCAGCGTGTGCAAAAATCGAAATGAGTTTTTCGTAACAAGTGATTTCCCATCATTGGCAATCCCGCCAATAGCTTCTGTAACCCACGTTGGATCACCACTGAATAATTCATTGTAATCCGGAGTTCTTGAAAATTTAACTAATCTCAATTTCATTACAAAGTGATCAACTAATTCTTGCGCTTCCTCTTCGGTTAATACACCATTTTGGATATCACGCTCAATATAGATATCTAAAAATGTGGAAACTCTACCTAAGCTCATTGCTGCACCATTTTGTTCTTTAATAGCAGCCAGATAACCGAAATACAGCCATTGAAAAGCTTGGTGAGAGCTTTCGGCAGGACCTGAAATGTCAAATCCGTATGTTTCGCCTAATTGTTTTAGTTCACCTAAAGCTCGAATTTGCTCTGTAATTTCCTCGCGGTCACGAATGACATCCTCCGACATCATGCCGTTCGCACCAGTGGATATCAATTGTTCCTTTTTGTCTTCAATCAGTCTATCTACCCCATACAAAGCAACACGTCGATAGTCCCCGATAATACGACCACGACCATAAGCATCAGGTAATCCAGTAATAATGCCTGCCTTTCTTGCAGCTCTCATTTCAGGTGTATAGGCATCGAAAACACCTTGATTGTGTGTTTTACGATATTCGGTGAAAATATGCTGTATTTCTTTGTCAATTTCATACCCATAGGACTTTGCGGAATCAACCGCCATGCGAATACCGCCAAATGGTTGCAAAGAACGTTTAAATGGTTCATCTGTTTGAACACCAACAATTCTTTCTTTTGATGTGTCTAAATATCCTGCTCCATGGGAAGTGATAGTCGAAACTGTTTTCGTATCCATATCCAGGATACCACCATTTTCTCTTTCCTTTTTTGTTAAATCCATCACATGATCCCATAAATCAAGCGTAGCCTCCGTTGGGTTCGCTAAAAAGCTTTCATCCCCATCATACGGGCTGTAGTTTTTCCTAATAAAATCAGGCACATCAATCTCTGATTCCCATTTCCCGCCTTTAAACTCCACCTTTTGAGCAAATACAGTCATTATTACCCCTCCTAATTTTTATCATTGATAAGAACCAATTGTGAAACATTGAACAATTATGTTCTGTATTCATTATAACATGGGTTTTAATGATACAGATTAATAAAAATTACTAATTTGTGACTATTTGAAAAGCAAAATAGGATTCTTATATAAAGTAACTCAGCGACTGTAAAATATGCTTTTTTTCATGTGCTTCAATACTTTAAAACCAAGGATACTGACTCATTACTGAATAATAAAATACGGCCCGGCCTGATAACTCACCAATTAAAGCAAATGTTGTAGCAGCCAATATAAATTTTGTTGCCGCTGACTTCTTACTCACTATCATGTAAATAACTAGGGTTGCAGGTAGGAGCATACTCCCGATTATGCGAATCCAAAAAAGAATGGATGTGTATGAAATAGTTGTGGCTATTTGACTTTCAGAAGCACCATTTGAAATCATTGCAGAATTTCCAACTGTAATAAATAAGGCAACTATAATGATAGACAAATAAACACTTAAGAGCTTCTTAACACCTATATCCAGATCTTCCTGTTTTCCTTTAAACACAAATAATGCAACTGTTAATGCACCAAGGAGTAAGCCTGTTAACAAAAAGCTAGCAAATGTTGTCCAGTTGTTCCATGTCGGGTGCAGTTGAATTGAAAAGTAGACAATTGCCGAACTAATGACTAAAATAACTCCAAGCAAAGCGGTTATTGTCCCAATGTTTCTCCGTAATTTGTCTTGATCTGTTTTCTTCCACCATAAATATGTTAGTCCTAGTAAACAAGCATTGAACAATATCACAGCAACTATTTCCCTACTGAGCCACGAATGTCCAAGTCCCAATAAACTTGTAGGACCTTTCAAAGGATTATTTAAATGTAGCATTGAAGCTAAGGCTGCCACAACAGAAAGGCTAAGCGCCAGATAAACTGATGATTTCAATACCTGTTTTCCAACTGTATTCATATATTTAGGTTTCAACCATTCCAGTAGAACAATAGCAATAATAATCCCTACTGCCCATTGACTCAACACAGTGAAGATTACCAAAGGAATTTCATACTCAGCCATATTAAACACCTCCCTTTTAATTTGGAGCAATAATAACTATATTTGGCTGCGTTATTTTATGACTTGGCATGTCGTACATTCTTTCCACTACCTCTATATCATCACCAAAAGCAGCACGTAACTCGTTTATTTCACCGAATTTTATAACGTCAGCCGGACAAGCTTCTACACATCGAGGCATCAGACCTTCATCGACTCGTTCGTAACACATATCACATTTGCTTACCTTTTTCTCAACTGGATCATATTGAGGTGCAGCGTAAGGACAGGCCATAACACAGGAACGACAACCGATACATTTATCATGATCTTGAATAACGATGCCATCATCTCTTTTTGTATAAGCAGATACAGGACACACCTCCATACACGCAGGTTCATCACAATGATTACATGACATAGGGAGAAAGCTTTGTGAAGGATTATCTTCTGTTGTAAACTCCCTTACTGTTCTCCAATTCACCCCCTTAGGAGTGCCATTTTCTGATTTACATGCAACAGCACATGTCTTGCATCCATAACAATCTTGCATATTAATTGCGAAGCCGAATTGTTTTACCATCCGTTACACCTCCTTTGTAATTTCCACTAGTGTATTGTTTATAGCTGTTCCATTTCCTAACGGCTCAACAGCATCATTAGTGAGATAACTTGTACTACCACCTTGTTGTTCCCACCATCCGTTTTGAAGAGTGATCGCTCCCTCTTTAATAAACTTCGTCACAACTGCATTTGCCTTATGAGACCCACGGTCATTAAAGACCTTGATAAGATCCCCATCCTTAATAGTTCTTACTTCAGCATCGTTCGGATGGATTTGAACTTCCGGTTTATCACCATGTACCTCCTGTGGCCATTCAAGACTACCAAACGAAGAGTGAATGGAACGAGGTGTTTTTCGTTGTATGGCCATTAATGGGTATTTTTTTAGAAGTTCATTATCTTCATCTTTTAAGCATTCATTTGCACGATAATATTTGACGATTGGACTATAGTCTTTTTCTGCCCATTCCTCAACAAAAAGGTGGGCCTTACCAGTTGAAGTTTTAAATTGACCGTTTTCAAAAGGAATAGAAGGTTTTGAAATTGGTTTTACCGGACCTTCCTTTAATTGTTCAATGGTTATTTCTGTTTCCTTTAAACATGCCTTTATATGTTCTTCTATTGGTTTATCAAACCATTTACTGACTCCAAACCGTTTTGCAATTTCGGTTAAAATCCAATAATCCGGTTTTGCTTGTCCTGGTGGATCTACAGCTTTTTCCTTCAGTTGAACATAATGACTTCTAGTACCTGCCATTAAACTTGTATATTCAAATACAGTTGTTACAGGTAATATTAGATCCGCATATATTGCTGTTGAAGTCATTAGACTATCTGCAACAACTACAAAAGGAACCTTTTCCAATGCCTTTTTAACCATGTTTGTATTCGGCAATTGTGTCATTGGACTAGTAGTCATAATATACCAAAATCCGATTTCCGTTGGATCACTATTAACTATTGCTTCCCCCAATTTGGCAATTGGAATGCTTTCAACCTCATTTTTTACTTCAGCAGGTTCAACAGGTGGATTGCTTGATATAAACTGAGTAGCGCCTCCTGCGTCGCATACCCCAGCTCCAGCTTTACCAATATTTCCTGTAATTAATGCTAGATAAAATTGACTTGCTGCTACGTAAGTACCGTATTCTGTTCTTTGAGCACCAGACATATTTTGAATAATCATTGCGGGCTTATTTATAGCATATTCTCGTGCCAAACGAATGATTGTTTCCTCTGGAACCTCCGTTTCTTCTGATGTTTTCTCTGTTGTCCACATTTCTGCTTCGTCTTTTATTAAATCAAATACAGTTCTATATTCATTTGGAATATCAGCTTCATTTGCACTTAACGCTGGTTCAATATTCGTTTCATCATGGCGAACTAGTGACATTTGTTTCATATCAAAGACAACGTACGAATCCGGGTCTTCAGGGTCTTCACGGACAAGCTTATCATTCTTATCAACTAAATAAGGTACACCAGTATGATTCAATAAAAATTGCCGGTCTATTAAATCTTCTTGAATAATAATATTTAACATGCCTAACGCAAGTGATGTATCTGTACTTGGCATGATTGGTACCCATTCATCCGCTTTGGCGGCTGTTTCACTAAAACGTGGATCAATTACTATCATTCTTGCCCCATTTTTTATTGCTTCTTCATACTCTTTAAAATAGGCTTGCATTGTTACAACAGGATTGTTCCCCCAACAAATGATATACTTACTCTCACGGATTGTGTCACGTGTATCAATGTAGCGATCACCTACTATTGGATTCATTGCAGCTGTTACTGCTGAACAACAAAGTGATCCTTCAGGAGTTGTAGCCCCACCTAAATGACTAAAAAGAGCTTCTGCCATACTATTTGCAATAGAGTCCATATTTCCTGATGCACTTTCTAATAATATACCTTTATTACCGATTTCCCTTATTGTTTTATTAATATTTTCTTCAATTAAGTCCAAAGCTTCATCCCACGATATTTCTTTAAATTCTCCTGAACCTTTTTCTCCCGTTCGTAACATAGGCATTTTTAATCGTTCCTTGTGGTTAACCCATTGAGATCGACTTATGCCTCGAAGACATCCTTTTACATTAAAATCTTCGCTTGCTTCAACCTTAAGCAATTTACCATCTTTCACAAAAGCAGTCAGGTTACAATGTAGACATTCCATTGAACAAGTAGAACGGAATGTCTTGTATTCTTTAACTCCTTCCGCGACCACTTTGGCAGAGGTGTTCCTTTTGTATTTAATTGCTAAACCTCCACCAGTCGCAAGTGTCGCGCCACCAATAGCTCCTCCTGTTGCTTTTAAGAAAGCACGTCTTTTTATTTTCTTATGCAGTACACCATCTATTTCATGAGAATCCATGAATCATCCCTCCAATGCTTTAGATTGCAAAAAAATGTACTCCCTTTGCCTTTCATAGAAAAAACACAAATGCTTAAGAAAGATCGTGACTATTTGTGAATAATTGAGCAATAATATTTATATAATACCCACTTTTCTCTATTGTAGAGGAATATATGGGATAAGTATGTATACAAATTGTGAATAATTGAGCAATAAAAATGAAAAGTATACATACTTTTACATACATTTGAGACATAACGTGAGCGGCAATATTAAGGGAGGCATGATTTCACGCCCCCCTTCTTTCAAAGATAATCGATGTCTTATGTCAACCACCATTATTTGACATAAATTACTTTATCCATCTTTTCTGTTACCTCGCCAATAACGGCAGCCTGAATGGAATGATTCCTATTAAAATCATCCATAAATGATTCGACTTCCTGCTTCGGCAAGCTAATTAATAACCCGCCAGATGTCACGGCATCACATAAAATAAGTTGCTCGGATTTCCGGATATTCTCCCCATAGCTTACAGCGTCTTCTAACCATTGGTGGTTTGCTTTTGATCCGCCCGGGACTATATTTTCCTCAACAAGTTCCTTCGTGCCAGGCAAAAGTGGGACATCTTCATTTCTAATAACAAAGCTGACATCACTTCCATTTGCCATTTCGAAAGCGTGCCCAAGTAATCCGAATCCAGTAATATCTGTGACAGCATTTGGATGATAGTTTTTTAAGCTTTCCGCAGCATACTTATTCAATGTAGCCATAACATGAGATACCCGATCCACTTTTTCTTTTGTTAAAAGATCCCGTTTAATTGCAGTTGTTTGAATTCCAACTCCAATAGGTTTCGTCAATACAAGAGCATCTCCGGGTTGTGCACCGATATTTTTAAAAATGTTAGCTGGATGGCCAACTCCTGTGACAGATAGGCCGAATTTAGGTTCACGATCATCAATGGAGTGTCCACCAACCATATTTGCTCCCGCTTCCCTCACCTTATCACCAGAACCTTGTAAGATCTCTGCTAGAATTTGTGGATCAAGGTTATTGATCGGATAAGCAACAATATTTAATGCCGTTTTAGGTGAGCCTCCCATGGCATAAATGTCACTTAACGCATTTGCGGCAGCAATTTCACCAAACCTGTAAGGGTCATCCACAATCGGAGTGAAAAAATCAAGCGACTGAATCAGTGCGATGTCATCTGTTAGCTTATACACGCTACCGTCATCTGAGTGTTCGACTCCGACAAGTAAGTTCGGGTCATCGTTTTTCGTTGGTAAATAACGCAAAACTTGCGCTAGGTCTTGTGGACCAATTTTACATCCTCAACCAGCTTTTGTAGATAACGAGGTTAGCTTAATTTGATCTTTCATCCTTACTGCCCCCTTTTTATAATGAACTAGATGTGTGATAATAAGAGTATAAAACGTTTTTTTTAAAAAAGCGAACAAAAAATATATATTCATGGATGGTGTTAAGATGAAAATACTTCCCCATTTACCTGCTGTTCATCAATTAAAAGAGCATACGCGCTTTTCCGAAATGGTAACGACGTTGAACATCTCGGAACACGTATTAACGGAATGGCTTAATGACCAAATTGATGTTATTAGAAATAAAATAATAAACAACGAACTCAATCATGAAGCGTTAACAAGGGATAAATTAAGTGAACTCATTTTTGATCAACTTGATGAAAAAATACATTTATTTTATCAAAACAATTTGCAAGGAGTTATCAATGCCACAGGAGTTGTCTTACATACAAACTTGGGGAGGGCACGCTTAAGTAAAGAAGCGATAGACCAAATGACACATACAGCTTCCTCTTATTCCACACTTGAGTATAATTTAGAGGCTGGTAAACGGGGCTCAAGACATGATATTGTCGAGGAATATATTACACAATTAACTGGAGCTGAAGCTGCTATCGTTGTAAATAATAATGCAGCAGCCGTATACCTCGTATTAAAGGCTATTGCTACAGGTAGGGAGGTCATTGTTTCTCGAGGCGAGCTTGTGGAGATTGGCGGTTCCTTTCGAATCTCTGAAATAATGGAAGAAAGCCAAGCTGAATTAATCGATGTGGGAACAAGCAATAAAACACATGTAAATGATTACGTGAAAGCTATCACAGAAAATACAGGATTACTTATGAAGGTGCATAAGAGCAATTTTAAAGTGATTGGATTTACAGAAGAAGTTCATACAGATGAGCTCATCAACGTATCTAAACAATATCATGTCCCCATTTATGAGGATCTTGGCAGTGGAACACTTTTTGACTTTCAAAAGAATCACATCGGAACAGAGCCGACTGTCCAGGAGAAAATAAAGGCAGGGATAGACATCCTTTCTTTTAGCGGTGATAAATTACTAGGCGGCCCTCAAGCGGGAATCATCGTAGGTAACAACGTTTTCATTGATAAATTGAAGAAACATCAGCTTGCCAGAGTCTTACGAGTCGATAAATTTACCCTAGCAGGACTAGAAGCAACATTAAAAGCTTATTTGAGAGGACAAGAACAATACGAGATTCCAACTATTCATGACATTTTGGAATCAAGTCAAGCGATTTTGGAAAAGGCTCATAAATTTATAGAAAAGATAAAGTCAAGTCAAACAGGATTCATTTGCAATGTTGAGGCTGGTAAATCTATAATTGGAGGAGGAACAATGCCTGATGTAGAAATTGACACCTATATAGTTAACGTGAAACATAATCGTTATAAGAGCACAGAACTTGCGGCAAAGTTGCGGCGTTTCAGCGTACCAATCATCGTTCGATTGGAAAATGAAGCAGTCACTCTCGATTTTAGAACAGTTAGCGATGAAGAATTGGATATTGTTACGGAAGCATTTTTGCACATTCAACATGGGGCGTCATAATGCTATGTATCGTATGGCGGGATCGTGTGGGAATCGAACCCACCGAAGACGTCACGCGCCTTCCAAATGGTTTTGAAGACCAAGGAGAACACCAGTACCTCATCCGACCCCATGGCAAATCTATTGAAACAAGTTCAAGTCTATTATACATTCATTTGAATTTTTAAAGCAAGGGAAATATTCGAGGAGAAAGTCAGGTGGACTAGATGCGTAAGTATTTGACAATTGGTATGGCTGGGCATATTGATCATGGGAAAACCGTTTTAACAAAAGCTCTAACTGGTGTGGATACGGATCGACTAAAAGAAGAAAAGGAAAGAAATATTTCTATTGAACCTGGATTTGCACCGTTTATCGATGAAGAACAATTAAACGTGTCTATTATCGATGTCCCAGGGCATGAAAGGTTTATCAGACAAATGATAGCAGGTGTGGCGGGAATCGATATGGTCGTATTAGTTATTGCTGCAGATGAAGGCGTCATGCCGCAAACGAAGGAACATCTTGATATTTTATCACTATTAGGAATTGAAAATGGTTTCGTTGTTATAACCAAAATTGACCAAGTAGACGAAGAATTGCTAGAAATCGTTATCGAGGATGTGAAAGAAACAGTAAGTCAAACCTTTTTTGAAGATACTCCCATTTATTTGGTTGATAGTTTATCAAAAGAGGGAATCCCTGCGTTGAAAAGTGCTTTGAAAGAAAAACTGTTACATATCACTAAAAAAGATAGGAATACTGCTTTCCGGTTGCCGATTGATCAAGTTTTCACAGTAAAAGGACAAGGCGTTGTTGTTCGTGGGACGATATACGACGGGAAGGTAAAGCAGGGGGAGCATCTAAAGATATTACCACTAAATAAAGATGTTCGTGTAAGACAAATCCAAAGTCACCATCAACAAAAAAAGGAAGCTTCTGCAGGGCAACGTACCGCTATTAATATTGGCGGGGTTTCCCACAAGTCTATTTCTAGAGGCGACGTCTTGGTGGCAGGGAATTTCTATGCTATTTCCGATCGACTCGATGTTGTGTTTTATTCATTAAAAGACATAACCTATGACGTAAAACAGCGCCAACCAATTAAACTTTTTATTGGTACTTCAGAAGTTATGGGAAAAATTATCTTTTTTGACCGAAACGAAATCAGTGCGAATGAACAATCGGAAATACTGTGTCAAATACAGTTAAATGAACAAGTTGTTGTCTCTCGAAGTGACCGTTTTATTTTAAGAAAACCGACTCCTGTAGAAACCATTGGTGGAGGATGGGTTATAGAACCAGAGGCGAATAAACACCGGTTTGGGAAGAAGACAATCGATCAATTGTTACTTAAAAAAGAAGGATCAACCAAAGACCGGATAGAATCATTAATGAAAGAGAGACTTGTTTTAACACGTGCTGAAATATTAAAATATGCCTCCATTACAGAGCAGGAATTAGTTGAGGCTCAACCAAATTTAATTGAAATAGAAAAAGGGCTTGTTACCCTTCCTTCAACTTTCGAACATGCCAAAGATATATTAATTGATTTACTTGAATCCTTTCATAAACGTTTACCGATGCGAATTGGAATCAATAAGGCGGAAATTATATCTGAATTGAAACAACAATATCCTATCTCCCTTATCGAATTTGTCATCAATCGATTAACGGAAAAAAACAATATTAAGGTCATCGATCAATATGTTGCGTTGCATGACGTGCACCCATCATTGCCGCCCCAATGGAAGGAAAAGCTTGAAAATGCAGAAGAAGCATTAAAACAACAAGGAATGGAAGTAGAAAAGTGGAGCGAACTTCTGGCTAAACACCAGATCCCTTCAGAACTCCAGAAGGAATTTTATCATTTTTTAATTGAATCAGAGCGGGCGTATGCATTGGATAATGAGAGACTTATCGGAAAAGAAGCGACAGATCAAGCCCGAAAGAGATTAGAACAACATACAAACGAGGAAGCATTCAATCTCCAAACCGCGAGAGACAGCTTACAATTATCCAGGAAAAATTTACTGCCATTACTAGAACTCTTTGACTATTTAGGGTATACAAAAAGGGAAGGAAATCTGAGAACGTGGATTAGAAAAATGAAGAACTGATATAGGGATAATTGCTTATACCCCTTCTCTTATTTTATGCCCGTCATCGCAACTCAAGTTTGTTAAACGTTCTAATAAACCTTGTAAATATCATATAAGTGATATATAATAGAATTTGTGAAATGTTTCACAAATATATGCTAATGGGAGACATCCTTATGAAAGCAGCGATAGTGAGTGCAGAGAATCCTGGAAAATTAGATATTGTAGATGTAGGAGCCCCTAAGTTAACATCTGGACAAGCATTAGTCGATATCGAATATTGTGGTGTTTGTCATACAGATTTGCATGTTGCAAAGGGAGATTTTGGTGAAGTCTTAGGAAGAATACCAGGGCACGAAGGGATTGGAATTGTAAAAGCAATAGCTGATGATGTAACAAACTTAAAAATTGGAGATAGAGTGAGCATTGCATGGTTTTACCAAGCATGCGGAACATGTGAATATTGTACAACAGGGCGAGAAACATTCTGTAGGAGTATTAAGAACGCTGGGTTTTCCGTAGATGGTGCCATGGCAGAACAATGTGTTGTTGCTGCAGATTATGCAGTTAAAGTTCCAGACGGACTTGATCCGGCAAGAGCCAGTAGTATTACCTGTGCAGGAGTAACCAGTTATAAGGCCATTAAAGTGGCTGCTATTAGACCTGGGCAATGGATTGCAATCTATGGATGTGGTGGTCTTGGAAATCTGGCCATTCAATACGCCAAACATGTTTTTAACGCAAAAGTAATTGCGATTGATATTAATGACGATAAATTAGAATTTGCGAAAGAAGCTGGTGCAGACTTAACCTTCAATTCCTCATGCGCAGATGCAGCTGAATGGATTCAAGAACAGATAGGTGGCGCACATGCCGCAGTTGTTACAGCTGTTTCAAAAATTGCTTTTAACCAAGCAGTGAACTCTGTTCGTGCTGCTTCTAAAGTAGTAGCAGTTGGTTTGCCGCCTGAAACCATGGATCTTGAAATTGTAAAAACAGTGCTGGATGGTATTGAAGTTGTTGGTTCACTTGTTGGCACTCGAAAAGATCTGGAAGAAACGTTTCAGTTCGGTGCAGAAGGAAAAGTGTCTCCTGTTGTTGAAACGAGATGCTTACATGAAATAAATGATATTTTTGACGAGATGGAAGAAGGGAAAATTCAAGGCCGGATGGTTATAGATATGCATAAAGATTGCTAGACCGTTACCTATTGAAAAGGCATAAGGCAAGAAGGCGATCGTTTTCTTGCCTTAGCCTTAGTCCACAAATGGACCGTGTGCCTTGGAATTTCCAAATACGCATATTTCTAATATAGAAATAAGGACATGCGCCTTTTGCATCATGCCCTTCCCTTATTCATCACTATCTATTAGCTTCTACGACACGGTGTGGGTGGGTATAGACATTCATCTTACTTCCTCTGGCAAATCCAATCACCGTAATCCCTAAATCCATTGCCAACTTAAGTGCTAAATCCGTTGGCGCCGATTTAGAAATAAGAATTCCAACGCCTATTTTGGATATTTTTAACAATACCTCGGAAGAAATCCGTCCACTAAACACAATTAATTTATCAGCTGGCTGCACGTACTCTTTTAACATATGACCGTATATTTTATCCAGTGCATTATGCCGGCCAATATCTGTCCGAACTTCTAGGAGTTCATCTCGATTTGCAAGCGCGGCATTATGGACACCGCCTGTTCGAATAAATTGTTCAGACTCACGCTGCAACGTCTGCATTAATGAAATACATTGATCAACAGTTATCATTAACTTACTGGTTATTGTTTTGGCCGTTTTTACATCACTTTTAAAATAAAATTGGCGACTTTTTCCACAGCAGGATCCGATAAATCGCTTGGAATAGTCGTGTTGATCTACGTCCATTGGTTTTGTAAGTTCAATATGGGCAAATCCACGATCTTCATCCATTTGCAACTGGCTTATTTGATTATAAAAACGGATAATACCCTCCGATGCAAGAAATCCGACGACCAAATCGTGAAGGTGTGACGGGGAACAAACCATTGTTGCAAGCTCCTCGCCATTTACTATCACAGTAAATGGAAATTCCTCTGCCACTTCTTCATCTATACGTAAGGCGGTTCCCTCTTTGAATCGGACAATTTCCCATCCTTTTAACTCTACATCATTCATTTTGTACACCCTTCATGGTAAGCTCTTTTCATAAGTATTGTCACTTTTTAATCTTCCCAGTTGATGGAAACTGCGATGTAGTGACAATTTCTTTTGACAAGCATTGGTTGAGCGTAGCGGCATCCAAGCACTCAACCATCGTTCGCAAAGAGAATTCCACACTTACGTCGCAGTTTATATCTTTTATATCAAAAACAACAAATGGTTTCGGCGGGGCGAACCTTTGGTACAGTTCCAACCCTTTAGTAAACAGCTTAATACGAAGAGTCTATTTCAATCTGTGAAAAGGCCCCACTCCTATCTAAAGTTGAACCCTTATCCTCAGCGTTTACCTTTTGAAAATCAAAGGCAATGCCGCCAGCAATGAAACTCCCGCTGCGATGGCATACCATTTGCCACTAAGGCCGGATTGCCGCTCGTCACTCTCTGTGTTTCGTTTTTCCCATGCGTGTTGTTGCCTCTGAGACTCTGATTTTGCCTTTTCTCTGTCCTCTTGATTGACGCCAAGACCTTTTAAAAGGGCCATGAGAACGTTCAAACCTTCAATCATTTCCGGATCTTTGAGGGAACGAAGAAGGGCGGGGTATCCGCCTCTTTCTTTCCCATAATGCTCATAGGAAGCCACCCTGGAAACAGCGGTATTCATTTTATATAAGAGTGGCTCAAGTTCTTCCACATTAAACTTCCCAAGCACATCTAACAGAAGAAGGGCATTTTTCATTGACTTGGTTGCATCCGATTCGTCAATAGCTGTTACGACCTGCTCAAGCACCTGATCCCTTTCAGCAAAAAGCGCATGGAGCATATTGAATATTTCATTATCGCGAAAATAATTCATCAGTTTCAGTGCATCGGCAACCGCTTCTTTATTTTCTAGCAATGTTTCTTCTAATTGCCTCAGGTCACGTTCTCGTATTTCTTCTTCTGTTGGTTCAATACGATGGATCACTTTAGTTGCTTTAGCCATTGTTGCTTGACCCCCTTGCTCGCACGACATCACCGGGATAGACATAATCTTTGCGTGCCCATTTTCGTTCAACTTCTACACCGATTTGTGGCTGCGGATTACCATAGCGATGATTGATTTTCGGTAATGGACTTTCCCCTTTTGGCTCAAGTACTTCCATTTTTACCTGAACTTCCTTATAAGCAGGCGTCGAGGTATCCTTGTCAGCATGAAAGCTCGTCAGATAATTAATCGCCCCTTCTCCTTGGGAATTCATCGGTAAATATAGCTCATGCCCTTTCACCCGATCCGTTACAATGACGGATACTTTCACCCTTCCATATGGAGAAATCAGCCGGACAACCGTCCCATCTTCTAATCCACGTTCCTCCGCTAGTTCAGGAGATACTTCTAAGAACACACGCGGCGTTTTTTTCGAGATTGCTTCGGATCTATAGGTCAAGTTTCCTTCATGAAAATGCTCAAGTAGACGCCCATTATTGACATGGAGATCGTATTCTTCTCCGAAATCGATCGGTCTAGTCCAATCAACCGGATAGAGTTTTGCTTTCCCGTCCGGAAATGGAAACTCCTCTTTGAACAATAGCGGTGTATCCGTTCCATCCGCTGCCACTGGCCATTGCAAGCTATTATATCCCTCTAAGCGTCCGTAGCTAACACCAGCAAACATCGGACTGAGGGAAGCGGCTTCATCCATAATTTCACTTGGATGGCTGTAATTCCAATCCGCTCCGAGAAGATTAGCAATGTCCTGAATGATTTGCCAATCCGGTTTAGACTCGCCTAGTGGTTCAAGCACCTGATATAAACGCTGGAAACGACGTTCGGTATTGACAAAGGTCCCCTCCTTTTCAAGACTTGGACTGGCAGGCAGAACAACATCTGCAAATTCAGCTGTTTTGGAGAAAAACACATCCTGGATCACAAAAAAGTCCAGCTTCTCAAATGCTTGTTGTACATAATTGGCATCTGAATCAACGACAGCCATCTCCTCACCTTTGACATACATTGCATTCAGGCTGCCTTCATGGATGGCCTCCACCATTTGATGATTATTAAGCCCCGGGTTGGTTGGAATTTCAACGTTCCACCCTTTCGCATAACGGGTACGAACGTCATCATCTGATACAAGTTCATAGCCCGGGAATCGGTCCGGCATACTTCCAAAGTCACTTGCACCTTGCACGTTGTTGTGTCCACGTAGTGGGTAAGTACCTGCACCGGGCTTCATGTAATTACCTGTAATCAGCATCAAGTTGGAAATTGCTGTACTAGCATCACTTCCTCCACCGTGCTGTGTGATCCCCATCGCCCACAGAAAACAAGTGGTATCCGCTTCATGAATAGAATTAGCGATCTCTATCATTTCTTTTTTCGTGAGATTCGTTACTTGTTCTGCATAGTCCAGCGTATATGGCTCAAGGCTCTTGATATAATCGTCTATACCATTGACATGTGTATTCAGAAATTCCCTGTCTTCCCAACCCTGATCCACAATGTATTTTGTCACCGCGGAAATCCAAACAAGGTCACTGCCTGCTGCCGGTTGAACAAATTGATCTGCCCGATCCGCCATTTCGTGCCTGCGAAGATCAGCAACAATTACTTTCTGACCATGCAACTTCTGCGCTCGCTTGACCCTCGTTGCAAGTACCGGATGGGATTCCGCCGTGTTGGATCCCGTGATAATGACGAGTTCTGCATTTCCTATATCCTCGATGGATCCGGAATCTCCACCATATCCAACGGTCCGCCACAACCCCATTGTTGCCGGAGACTGACAATAACGGGAACAATTATCAATATTGTTTGTCCCAATGACAGAACGACTCAATTTTTGCATGAGATAAGATTCTTCGTTTGTACATTTCGAAGAAGAAACAAAAGCCAAGGAATCTGGACCTTTTTTCTTTATCTGCTCTTTGAATTTCCGCTCAATTAAGCCATATGCCTCTTCCCACTCTGCTTCGCGGAAGCCGTCTTCTTCTCGAATCAACGGTTTTGTCAGACGCTCTTCACTGTTAACAAAATCCCAACCAAATTTCCCCTTCACACAAGTGGAAATACCGTTCGCCGGAGCATCTTGGTGTGGTTCTACTTTCAATATTTGCCTGTCCTTCGTCCATACATCAAAGGAGCAGCCCACTCCACAATACGTGCAAACCGTTTTGGTTTTCTCAATCCTATTATCACGCATGGAGGCTTCCACGTCAGAAATTGTCATCAGCTGCTCATATCCGGTCTCCACATCTTTTGTGATATTAATAAGTGGACGCATGGAAGTTTCCGGAAGCATTCCAGCCAAAAATCCAGCCTCACCTTCCATCCCAACTTCCATCATTGCATTACACGGACAAACCGTTGAGCAATGACCACAGTTGACACAAGAAGAATCCTCAATCGACGTGTCATTATCCCAAATCACGCGCGGTTTCTCCCTCTCCCAATCAATCGTTAAGGTCTCGGTCACCTGCACATCCTGACAGGCCTCTACACACCTGCCGCACAAAATGCACTGATCCGGATCATACCGGTAAAAGGAATTGCGATCCACCTTGTAATCCTTAGATTCAAAAGGGGTCTCTTGATGGTTGATCTTCATTTCCTTCACGGTGTTATGTATCTCGCAATTACCATTATTATAATCACACACGGTACAATACAATTCATGCTTACCCAATACCTTGTCCAGAGCGTATAATTGCGCCTCGTGTGCTCCTTCCTCATCGGTACGAATAACATCCCCATCAGCTACCTTGGTTGAACATGACCTAACCAATTCACCATTTACACTGACAATACATGTATCACAGGTCTCAATCGCGCCAAGACTTGGGTGATAGCATAAACTCGGTACCTCTACATTATTGGCAGTCATCACATCTAATGCAGTTTGATTTTCTTCAATAGTTACCGGCTTACCATTCAAAGTAATTTCCTTCGTTGCCTGCAAAAAAATGACCCCTTTCTATTTTTTAATTTTTAATGTAATCACTCTATTTATTCTTTACTGTTATTATAACTTCAATACCCCAATTGTTAAAGATGAAAACACTTTATTCTGTGTTTTTTAACGCTTTATTTTTGATTGGCTACCAAATTTTGTGATGATCTCTCCTGTCTCTGTATCCGTTTAATATTAGAACGCATTACAATGGAAATCACCAATGCTAACGCTAATAGAAAAATAAATAGGACAAAAGCTGCCGTGAAATTGTTTGTGCGTTCAAACGTAACAGAGATAAGCATCGGCCCAGCAATCCCGGCCATTGCCCAAGCCGTTAATATATATCCATGAATAGCTCCCAGTTGTTTGGTGCCAAATAGATCGCCAATATATGCCGGCAAACATGCAAATCCCCCACCATAACAAGTCATAATAATATATAAAAGAATGGAAAAGAGAATGACATTGGTTGTAAGCGGCAACAGGATAAATGCACCGAGCTGTAAGATAAAGAAAATCATATAGGTATTGGTACGTCCAATATAGTCAGAAGCACTTGCCCAGCCTATTCGCCCGAATCCATTGAAAAAACCCATTACACCGACTACTGTAGCTGCAGTGGCTGAACCTGCACCTGTAATGGTTTGTGTCATATTGGAGGCAACCGAAAGCAGCATAATGCCCGCTGAAATATTGATAAACATCATGATCCAAAGCAAATAAAATCGAAGCGTTTTCAAAGATTCTCGCGCATATAGCTGAGCAAGATCCCTTCCTTCTTCAGCTTTGGCTTTTGGTTTATTTTTATTTTCCCGATCACGCATACCTGCAGGCTTCCATCCTTCTGGCGGTGGGGCAAGGTAACTGGCTCCAGATACCATTAAAATGATGTAACTAATTCCCAGAACATAAAAAGTGGTTGGAATGCTAATCACACCCATTAGCCATTCAGCAACCGGGCTGGTAATTAATGCACCTGCTCCAAACCCCATAACGGCCATCCCAGTAGCAAGCCCGCGACGATCCGGAAACCATTTAACAAGTGTGGAAACAGGCGAGATATATCCAATACCCAAACCGATTCCCCCAATTACACCATAAAAAGCGATAAAGACCGGTAAGCTTTCCAGCTGAACTCCAAATCCTGCACCTAATGTACCAATACCAAAAAGTGTGGCAGAAATCATAGCTGAACGCTTAGGACCATTCCGCTCGACGAATTTCCCCAAAAAGGCAGCGGACATACCCAGGAAGAAAATCGCTGTCGTAAACGCAAGACTGACCGCACTTATCTCCCATCCCACACTTTCATTTAACGGATTTTGATAGACACTGTACGCGTATACAGAGCCAATCGACAAATGAATCATAATTGCAGATAAAGCAATCAACCAACGGTTACGGTTGGCTTTCATCATAAACAACCCCTTTGTTTACAGATTCTTCTATTTTTTGAAATAGTCGAGATTAAGTATATATCACAACCTAATTATTGTAAACATATAAATTTAAAATTTTCTAATTTTAAATGAACAAAAAACAAGCTAGCTATACGCTACTTGTTTTTTGAAGAGGTTGATGTGTCGATTAACGATAGCGGTAAAAATCAAAATAACTACTCTTGGTATATACCTGTCATAATTACCTTGCATCCTGCCAGCTTTTCCATCCTTATATAACGTGTTCAATAATAGGAAAAAACAGATGCGCTAGCTTTCATAAGCAATATTAGATAACGCATCTTTATTCAAAATCTTAATATTGCGATGTCCTTTCTGTTCAATCAATCCATTCGTTTGCAGGTTTGATAATTTTCTACTAATCGTCTCCTGTGTCGTACCCAAGTATGAGGCAAGATCCTTTTTACGCATTGGCAGCACAATTTCATCCGTGTTGCTCTTATCAATCAGATCAAGCAGATAACTGGCCATACGTGCTTCGACATCTTTTGCACTTAATTGACCCACAAGCTTTTCCGTGTTATCAAGGCGATTGCTGAACTGCTCCAAAATTTTCACCGCAATCGTTGGATAATCCTGCATCAGATCTTGCATATCATCACGATGGATCGTGCATATATTGCTAGCTTCCATCGCCTCCGCATAACTGTCCAGTGTTTTTTCTGTAAACAATGCCAACTCACCCATGAATTCACCCGGTTCTAAAATACGTAATAACTGCTCCTTACCAGATTCAAATAACTGATAAATCTTCACACGCCCTTGATGAACAATATACAAATATTCGAGTGGATCACCTGCATGATAAATGGTTTCCCCTTTTTTAAAATCCTTATGTCTACTTTTCCCCGCTATTTTAAGCATCTCATCATCATTCAGATGGTTAAAAAAAGGGACTTTAGAAACGCATAAATGCGAAAGATTTACTTTTCTATTCATGATCACGAACGCCCCCTCTGTATTTTTATCCGTATAACTTATTCAGATGAAAACGATGGATAAATAGGCTTAAATTACCGCTGTATTGGTGCGTCTTTGTTTCTGTTTCACCCGTCTTCGTTGCTTATAACCGACTAAGCGGATCGCATTAAGGATAACCATCAACACGCTCAGTTCATGAATAAACATGCCTGATGCCAGGAATATTTCACCTACCAACACTCCTGCTAGAAGTAAGGCAACCGTTCCAACCGCGATGAAAATGTTTTGCTTCATATTTCGCACCGTTGCTTTCGCTAGGGTGTAAGCATATGGAATTTTGTCCAATTTATCTGTCATTAATACGACATCTGCGGTCTCCATTGCTGCATCTGTTCCGGCTGCACCCATGGCCATACCCACATCTGCTGCTGCAATTGCTGGTGCATCATTGACCCCATCACCTACCATGGAAACATTGTACCCTTCTACTTTTAAGTGTTGAACGTGATTCACCTTATCTTCCGGAAGCATTTCCGCGAACACATCGTCAATTCCCAGCTGCGTAGCTACTTTTTCAGCTGTGTGCTTATTATCTCCTGTAAGCATTACCGTTTGTTTAATGCCTGCATCTTTCAAGTGTTGCATCGCGCTGGTGGCCTCTTGACGAATTTGGTCAGCAATGGAAATAACACCAGCTAATTTTTCATTGATGCCAACAAAAATGGCTGTATTCCCTTTTTCTTCTTCATCAATCGCATATGTTTCAACGGTTAGCGGCAGTTCTATTTCATTTTTACGAAGTAGTTTACGATTTCCAATTACGACAGACTGCCCATCAATGGTTGCACATAAACCATGACCTTTATCTAGAGTAAATTCTTCCGGTTCGTTTAGTAAGGGCAATCCGCGTCTTTTGGCTTCTTTAACAATCGCTCTTCCTAAATGATGCTCTGAAATAATTTCTGCTTCTGCCGTCATGGTTAAAAGTTCCGATTCCCCCCTATCATAAGCTTTCACCCCTGTCATTTCCGGTTCCCCTTTTGTAAGCGTACCTGTTTTATCAAAAACCAGTACATCGATTTTTGCAAGGTTTTCTATTATTTCCCCACCCTTCATCAATGTACCATTCTTTGCACCATTACCGATTCCAGCAACAAGAGAAACGGGTGTTGAAATCACAAGTGCTCCAGGACATGCAATAACTAAGAACGTTATAGACAATTCGAAATTCTGTGTAACAATGAGAACAAGAATGGATAATACAAGAATTCCTGGCGTATAGACATTGGCAAACCGGTCAAGGAATTTTTGTGTTTTTGCTTTAGACTCCTGTGCTTCCTCCACCAATTCAATGATTTTTGAAAAGGCGGTATCATCACCAACTTTTTCTGCTTCTACTTCAACATAGCCATGGTCAATCATGGTTCCACTGAAAACCTGATCCTCTATGTTTTTATTAGCGAGTATTGATTCTCCAGTTATTGTTGATTCATTGATAAATGCTTGGCCAGAAATGATCTTCCCATCAATGGCGACCTTTTCTCCAGTTTGAATCAAAATATGATCTCCTGTGTCAATGTCACGAATCGGCTTGACGATACGTTCTCCATTCTCCAAAACCGTTGCTTCCATTGGTGCCATTCCCATTAGTGTTTGTAAAGAAGAACGTGTTTTTTCCAATGTCCGTGCTTCTAAATAGGCACCAAATAAAAACAGGAATGTAACTGCGGCAGATTCTACGTATTCTCCGATAGATAAAGCGCCTATTACAGCGATTGTAACAAGTAATTCAATACTGAATGCTTTCATCATAGTCGTTTGTATTGCTTTTTTAGCAATGAAATATCCAGCAATAAAGGTTGCTGCAATGAGCGTAATGTCTTTCCAAACGGACATATCGATAAGATGAAATAAGAATGCAAGAATCAATAAGCTTCCTGAAGTTATAACGACGTGAACTCTTTTTACTTTACGCATTTTCATCCCCCCTTTGTAGCTACCCTACCTCGAGCAGCTACTAATCTTAGGAAACTACTGGAAATCCAAGCTTCTCAATGGTTGCTTTTAATTCATCGGATGTGACTTGTTCCTGATCATAGGTTGCTTTTACTTTACTGGAATTAAACATCACTTTCGCTTCTTCCACCCCATTCATTTTCCCCAGTTTCCCTTCGATTTTCTTAATACATGATGGACAAGTTAATGGCTCTAATTGATATTTTATGGTTTTCATTTTGTATGCCTCCTTTTGTTTTTCTATCTTTAGTATAGGACGGGTTTTAACTTGATTCCTTGATGTAGATCAAAATTAACAAAAAATATTTATTGTTTGGTAGAGGCCCATTCTCCTAGTACAAATTACTAGAAATTTCCTCCAATTTAAATCGCTACACCCCAGGGTTTTGTTAAGATGGGGATAATTTCTAATCAGTCGAACGGCTAGTTATCTTTCTCAAAACGTGAAAAAGTGTGCTGCTTCACTGGGAAATGGTCAACGCATCCAACTATCGAAAAAACGTTGCTAGCAAATTAAGACGTATGTCCCAGCATTTCCATGTACTTGAGCTCCTCTCTATGGTACATGCTCCGGCGATTTCAGCGATTCCATGTACTTGAGTACCTCTCTATGGTACATGCTTCGACGATTTCAGCAATTCCATGTACTTGAGTGCCTCTCTATAGTACATGCTTCGGCGATTTCAGCAATTCCGTGTACTTGAGCGCCTCTCTAGTACATACTTCGACGATTTCAGCAATTCCATGTACTTGAGTGCCTCTCTATGGTACATGCTTCGGCGATTTCAGCAATTCCATGTACTTGAGTGCCTCTCTATGGTACATGCTTCGGCGATTTCAGCGATTCCATGTACTTGAGTACCTCTCTATGGTACATGCTCCGGCGATTTCAGCGATTCCATGTACTTGAGTACCCCTCTCTGGTACATGCTTCGGCGATTTCAGCAATTCCATGTACTTGAGTGCCTCTCTATGGTACATGCTTCGGCGATTTCAGCAATTCCGTGTACTTGAGTACCCCTCTATGGTACATGCTTCGGCGATTTCAGCATTTCCGTGTACTTGAGCGCCTCTCTAGTACATGCTTCGGCGATTTCAGCGATTCCATGTACTTGAGTGCCTCTCTATGGTACATACTTCGACGATTTCAGCAGTTCCGTGTACTTGAGTACCCCTCTCTGGTACATGCTCCGGCGATTTCAGCGATTCCATGTACTTGAGCTCCTCTCTATGGTACATACTTCGACGATTTCAGCAATTCCATGTACTTGAGCTCCTCTCTAGTACATGCTTCGGCGATTTTCGAAGAGGACTCTATAAGGAAAGGACTCTTGAAATGTTCTCCTAGAACAAAATAATCCAACCCTCTACAACCATTAACGTTGATAGGTCAGATTAGTAAAACATTATGTAAATCAAGCTTTATTGCCGGTTTGCGGTTTGTAACTTAACAAATTTGTCCTCGTATTTCCGCTTCTTTTTCGGATTATCGATACGTGTAAAAAATTCAATAACGCCAGCTAATGCTTCTTGCACCATTTCCTGATCAGGTATTTTCTCTATCCGCTTAAACCCCTTTTCATAATAAAATTCCGCTTTTTTTAAATCCTTGTTCGTCTTATATTCACAACAATAAGCCAGACGCATACAGATCATTCCCGCTTCTTCGAGAAGTCCAGGCTTTAGCTGTTCATAAATTGCCAACGCTTCTTCAAAGTATCGTTGGGCCTCTTCTAATTGATCCTGATACTTGAAATTGAATCCAATCTCCTGAAGGGTATCCGCATATCCCTTTGAGTCGTTTCGTCCATCTTGTTTAAGTCCTTGCAAGAATTCCTGAAAATAAGAAAATGCTTGATCATAGGCTCTTTTTTCGGAATAAACTTTGCCCAATGCATGCAAGAATTGGAGTCTCATCTTCGGAAAAGCATCCGAGAGAGGCAACCCTTTTTTCAAATATTTTTCGGCTTGTTCCCATTCATTTACAGTGATGGACAGCGTTCCTATTTTCAAATAAGCATATACGGTCAGAAAATGATTTTCGCTGTAAAAACCATCCATTTGTCCGAGGGAACGTTTGTAATACTTAAGCGCCCTCGGGATACCTCCCATCGTTTCATCAAGTTCGCCTAACAGGAAGTTTCCTTTTGCAATATCTATCTGTTTGCCTTCGTACACTTCCTCGAATAGCTTCAATGCTTGGGTAATCGTTTTTCTTGCCTTTTTCGCATCGATATAAAAGTAGATTTCCCCATCTTAAGCAGTGATTTTCCCTCATTGACCTTATCGCCAATCTGTTGGTATGTTTCCAACAGCGATTGATGAAGATGTAATGCTTGGTCATAGGCTTCCATACGAAGGTGAATATCCGAGATCGTATGAATGGTCTGTCCGATAACAGGATTCGCTTCAGGTACTACTTGGCGAAAGTAACCTAACGCCTTTTCCAACTGGTTTAAACCGGATTTATCGTCTCCCTCACCTATATCCACCTTACCTAGACTACTGTATATCCGCCCAAAATCATAAGCGTCTTGTTGATCCATTGTCTCCAGAAGCGCTACTAATTCCGTTAACAATTTCCTGGCATTTGAAAATCGCCCATATTCTCTTTCCAGTCCAGCGTAATCCAAATACGTATCTATTACCAGCTTGCTATGTATCTTATCCATTTCATTGAAAGCTAACGCCCGCTTATGATAGTCCACTGCCTTATCATAATTATGAACACAATGATAAAACTCCGCAATCCTGTAAAGTGAAAGAAATTGTACTTGAGTATCCATATTATCTCCAGAATCAAGAATCGCTTCCAATTCCGCCACATGTTCCCGGGCCAATTCATATTCTTGTCTATTTACATACATCTTTATCTTTTCTCCCAAAAAAGTAAGATGATCTTCTACTTGACTTTCCATCAGATTCACAACCTTTATTAAAAAATCATATGGAGCACAATTAAAAAAGGCAATATTCCCTACTCGCCATCAATGTCTCCGGGTTTGATCCGTCTCATCCATCCAGTACAACCACATTGATTAACATGATACCTATCAGCCAAGCCTACACCATTCTAATTATATATCATTTAAACATGCTGGGAACAATGCGGATATGATAAATATCACACTTTCACCGAATTAATCCTTCATTTTATTTCCATAGTGTGATATTTTTCACTGTTTTATACTTATTCATCATTTAACCTAGGGGGAACGGATATAAATACGTATGCTGAAAGGAGAGAAATTTCATGATGAAAAATCCAACTATTCAATTATCCCTTCAAACATCCAGCCTTATTGCGGGATTTATGATGTGGGTTTTAATATCCTCGCTCATGCCCAGTATTCAAGAGGACATTGCGTTAACTTCCGGGCAGGTTTCTTTCGTAACAGCGATACCTGTTATTTTAGGGTCATTATTACGAATTCCGATTGGTTTTTATACCAATCGATTTGGGGCTAGAACCGTTAACCTTGTTGCGTTAATCATCCTCCTATTTCCGGTTTTCTATATCAGTGTAGCTGATTCGTTCATGGATCTGGTTATCGGAGGATTTATTCTGGGAGTTGGAGGAGCGACATTCTCTATCGGAGTTACATCCTTGCCAAAGTACTATCCCAAAGAAAAACATGGATTCATCAATGGTATTTACGGGGTTGGTAATGTCGGTACCGCAATAACAACATTTGCTGCTCCAGTTATCGCAGGAGCCATAGGATGGCAAAGTACAGTTCGATTCTATATCATTTTGATTATCTTATTTGCTGCTTTGTATTTCTTTTTAGGTGACAAAGATGAAACTAAAGTAAAACAATCGATGATTGGGCAAATAAAAGGCGTATACCGCAACTCAACGTTATGGTTTTTGAGCCTATTTTATTTTGTAACATTCGGTGCCTTTGTGGCATTCACCGTATTTTTGCCCAACTTCTTAGTAACTGATTTCGGGTTAACAGCTGTTGATGCAGGGATAAGGACGGCTGGCTTCATTGTACTAGCGACATTCGTACGTCCGGTTGGTGGTTGGTTAGCCGATAAGTTCAACGCCTATATTATTCTAATGTTTGTATTTGTTGGTGTTACACTTTCGGGAATACTATTATCATTTTCACCATCTATCGCATGGTACACCGTAGGATCTTTGGCTGTTGGGGTTTCTGTCGGTATTGGTAATGGAGCCGTATTCAAACTTGTTCCATTTCACTTTTCCAAACAAGCTGGAGTTGTTAATGGAATTGTCTCTGCGATGGGAGGATTAGGCGGATTCTTCCCTCCAATCATCTTAACAACCGTTAATAATATGACCGGTGATTACTCCATTGGCTTCATGGCACTTTCTCAATTTGCCTTAGTCAGTTTCGTTATTGTTATTTTCATGTATTACAAAGATCAAATAACGATTGAACGAAAAATTGTAGAGGGGGCTACAGAAGGTATTATAGTAATGAACAAAAATGGGACCATTCAATATGTTAATCCTGCCTTCACACAAATGAGTGGATATACCGAAGAGGAGGCAGTAGGTAGCAAAGCAACCAATCTTCTGCATTCATCAATGCATGAACCTTCTTTCTATCATGACATGCGAAATACCATTCATGATCATGGATATTGGAAAGGAGAAATCTGGTATACGGGAAATAACGATGAATCAAACAAGGAAATCCTTACTATCAACACGATTAAAAATAATGTTGATGATATAAAATATTATGTCGGTATATTCTCGGACCTACCAAATTTAGATAAATAATAGTTGTAGATCAGTGCGTTCTATCACAGAATAGCTTCCTAGAATAGCTTATCATTATAACTAGGCCAATCTTAGGAGGTTATAAAATGAATACATTTACTGCTGCGCATACACCAGCGGCTATTGTAAAAGTGTTCCCGAAGGCTAGTGATTTATTTAAGGAACGCCAGATTGACTTTTGCTGTGGTGGAGACCGGGCACTTAAAGATACCTTTGCTGAGAAGAATCTTGATGAAACTGCCGTTTTATCAGCATTAAATACAGCTTATGAACGCTGGCAAAGGGAAGATCACCATGTGATAGACTGGGATACAATGCCACTCCCTGAACTTGTTGATCACATTGTCTATCATCACCATGCCTATCTGGCGGAAGAACTCCCTGCACTCGGAGAATTCGTTACAAAAGTATTCCGTAAACATGGAGGAGATCAGCCACATTTACAAGAATTACATCGCCTGTACAATGATTTTAAAGTCGAAATGGAAGAGCATACCTTAAAAGAAGAGCGTGACGTTTTTCCTTTAATAAAAGAATACGAAAAAAACCCCAGTGAAACACTTTTAGAGCAGATTCACGTGGCAAATGAAGCGTTAGAGGAAGAACATGATACATGTGGCGACATATTGAAAAGAATGCGAGTAATCACAGATGGATTTCAACCACATGCCTATGCATGCGGTTCCTATCAAATCACCTACGCTCGATTAGCAGAGCTGGAAGAGAACACATTCCAACATATCCACTTAGAAAATAATGTGTTGTTTAAGAGATTGTCATAGTGGTTACAGCGGGAACGACTTCTTATGTCGTTCCCGCTTTATCTGTTATGCCTAAAGCCTGCAAATCTCCACCGGACATTCTTCACATTGATTCACTTCTTTTAATCCGGCCAGATCTAAAATCTCGATCCTTCCCTTCTTATATTGTATTAAACCATCCTGCTTAAATGATGCGAGTAAGCGGTTAACCGTTTCCCGGGTTGCTCCAATCAATTCGGCAAGTTCCAGATTGGTAAATTTTTTGGTGATTTTTACTTTATTTTCCTCATAAATCCCATATGTATTCGAAATTCGAATCAGCGTGGAAGCTAACGCCCCACTTTTCCCATATAATAATAAGTCTCTTAATTTTAACTGGGTGTGTCGATGCGTTTGACTCAGCCAATAAGAAAATTCAAGTGCCAGTTCTCCGGATTCTTTAAGAAGTTTATCTATATCACAACGTCGCAACACACCAATTTCAGACTTCTCCATGGTTTGTGCTGTGTATGAATTAAGATAACTGTTTTCTGAAGGATATTCTCCAAACATATCACCGGAGAAAAAGCAATACATCGTCAATTCCTTACCTTCTTCATTTATTTTGGTAAGTTTTACTTTTCCCTTCAGTAGAAAATATAATTTTTCATTTGTTTCTGCTTCCCAGTAGATGGATGAACCTTTGTCAAATTCCTCCACAACCATCATTTCTCTTAATTTACGAAGACTTTCAATTGAAAAATGTCCTGTATTCTTCGCCACTGCTACCCGACCTGCTACAGCCATTCTGATTACTCCTTTCGGAAGTGCTTTTCAGAAGTATGAACGTTTTTTCGGGAAAGTATTCCTAGCAAACTTGATCTTGGATTAAAGGCACGCTTAAAAAGCATTCTTTGCTTTGTTAGGTTCCCTTATATGTTGGAGCGCAAACCATTCTGTCAACAGATTATCTACGCTTATATCAAAGGAAAGCGACAAATTTTATGAACATACCATTAGAGGAAGTAAGCGAGCAGGCATTACATGGGGGTTATCCTGGGCTATAAATGAAAATAGCGAACAGTGACGAGTACTGTTCGCTTTTTAACCTTATATATTATCCTTTCCTCCTATACCCGGACCGTGAGCGATACTGCTGGGGTGCCCGAGTGGGATAGGTCACCGGTAAACTGTAAAAATGGACGAGACGTGTAAATGGAATCGAAGCAATTAAACCAAACGCTGAAATAACGTGCAATTTAAAAATCAAAGGGACACTCGCCATTAATTGATATTGCGGCTGCAGGATGAATAAACTCCTGAACCATGGCCCGATCGTCTCCCGGTATTCATATGCGGTCACAGTTGTATTATAAATAATAGACATAAATGTTCCGCTTCCCGCTACAATAAGCAGGGCTACAATAGAGAAAAAATCCGCGAAAGTAGCATGAACACGAACAGGATCAAAGACCATCTTTCGAATCAATAAAATCACGAGACCAACGACGACCATTAAACCAGCAATTCCTCCGCCGACAATCGCCCCAACATGATACAAATGATCACTTACACCTAAAAAATCATAAAACCCTTTCGGTATAACCATCCCCATCACATGTCCGACAAATGCAAATACAATTCCCCAGTGAAACAAGGGCGAACCAATACGTAACCACTTCTTTTCAAAGAACTCTGTTGACGGTGCGGCCCAACTTAATTGCCTGAAAGCATAGCGATACAGGAGTCCTACAATCATGATTATTCCTGTTAAATACGGGAATATGACCCACCAAAAAATGTCGGTCATCGATACCACCCCTTGGTTAGTTTATGGATAGCCTTCCCCTATCATTGATACATGATAGGATAAGGCAATTCTTCTAAATCAGCTTCTTCTCTGTCGAACTCCAGTTTCTCAACCTCTTCCTTGGTAGGCTCCGGAAATACATGCCGCATTAAAACCTGAAGTATACCCTTATAGGGATTCTCTGCATCGATATTATTTAACATGCGTCCGATTGCTGTTCCAAGGCGCCTGTAGAGCCGCTCATGCTCTTTAGATTCTGGTGCCACAGCTAAAAATTCAAAAAGCATCGGCATATAATCAGCTAATTCATCCCCTTCCCGTTCAAAACCAGCCTGATTTACTATCTTCTGCAATTTAATTAGTGCAGCTCCACGCTTGGCGCTATCTCCAAACTCATGTGCTGATAAATAAAGACCTAACTTGGACTTTAGATCAAATGTGGATACATATAATTCTCTTATTTCCTGGGAAGGTAAGCGAAATAATGAATCATAAGCAGCAATAAGATCCTGTTTCAATTCTCTTGTTTCCACATTTTCCTCAACGCATTCTTGAATATCCAGCCTCTCTTGGCTTAAGTTCTCTGCAGGATATCCCAATAGACGAGAAGCAATGACGAGTACAGCACGTTCTTCCTGCATCATTTCATCCCTCTTTCGTAAGCGAATGTGGCTGCAACTCCTTCACGGGGTGCTATATTTTCCAGACTGCAGGCACCTTGTTGATAATCTAAATCATCATCCATTTCCCTGCGGCCGGTAGGAATGACGAAACGCTCATCGTATTTTGCCACACCGAGTAGTCGTGCCATATCTTCAATTTCCTCTGGACTTGTATTTGCTTCTCTTACCAGTTCACTTTGTTTGAATTCATCTACGCCTCCAACTGTTTTTCCTCGCATGAAGACACGCATTGCTGTCAATTTAAGCAGCACCTTGCGAATTACTTCTGTATCACCGGCTGAGAGCAATGATGCTAGATATTCCATCGGGATACGCATTTGATCAACTGCCGGGATATAGCCATCCGTGCTTAACTCCTCTTCATTGGTAATATGATTCATGATCGGACTAAGTGGAGGTACATACCAAACCATCGGCATCGTACGATATTCCGGATGTAATGGAAGAGCAATTTTCCATTTGATCGCCATTTTATAAACCGGTGATTCCTGTGCAGATTCAATCCAAGCATCGTTAATCCCGGCTTCACGTGCTTTTTCTTGAATTTCCGGATCAAAAGGATCTAGGAAACAGTCAAGCTGTGCTTCATAAAGATCTTGCGGATCCTCTACAGAAGCAGCATCTTTCACTTTATCTGCATCATATAGAACAACACCGATATAACGAATACGACCAACACAGGTCTCAGAGCAGATTGTTGGCAGCCCTGCTTCTGTACGCGGATAACAGAAGTTACATTTTTCCGCTTTATGTGTATTCCAATTATAATATACTTTGTGATACGGACAGCCACTCATGCAAAAGCGCCAGCCGCGACACGCATCCTGATCGACCAGAACGATACCATCTTCATCCCGTTTATACAGGGCACCTGATGGACATGAGGCAACACAGGATGGATTTAGGCAATGTTCGCAGATTCTAGGCAGATACATCATGAACGTTTTTTCATACTCCATGGAGATATGTTCCTGTAATTCTTGCACATTCGGATCAAGTGGAACGATTTCACTTCCACCTGCTAAGTCATCATCCCAGTTAGACCCCCATTCTGGTTTATCCATGTATTTACCGGTAATCATTGACTGTGGTCTAGCGACAGGTATATTCTCTGATTTCGGACTATGAATCAGATTATCATACTCATAGGTCCATGGCTCATAATAATCATCCATACTGGCCATATCCGGGTTATAAAAGATATTGGCCAATTTGGTGATCGGACCTCCTGCCTTCAGTTTCAACTTACCATTCTTTAATTCCCAACCACCTTTAAAGCGATTCGTATCTTCCCATTGTTTCGGATAACCTGGACCCGGACGTGTTTCTACGTTATTAAACCACATATATTCTGTTCCCGGGCGATTTGTCCACGTGTTTTTACATGTTACCGAACAAGTATGACAGCCGATACATTTGTCCAGGTGCATGACCATTGCAACCTGTGCCTTAATTCTCAAGCCAATCTACCTCCTTCAATTTTCGTATAACGGCGATGGTATCCCGCTGATGACCAGTTGGGCCGTAGTAATTAAATCCGTAGCTTAGTTGTGAATAGCCCCCGACCATATGCGTCGGTTTCAGGGAAATCCGTGTAACACTGTTATGTGTACCGCCACGTTTTTTATTGATTGCAGTTCCTGGTACCCCTAACGTCCGATCCTGGGCATGATACATGTAAGCCATCCCTTTTGGAATTCGATACGTTAGCACGACCCTCGCCGAAATGACACCATTTCTGTTATAAACCTCAATCCAGTCATTGTCTTTAATTCCAATCGATGCCCCATCTTTTTCATTCATCCAAACCGTCTGCCAACCTCTAAACAATTGAGCCATTGCAGTCGTATCCGTGAACATGGTGTGGATGCCCCACTTCTGGTGCGGAGTTAAATACCTTACCGTAATGGAAGCACCGTTACTCTCGACCCCTTTTTCATTCTCTAAAAACGGGCCATGCGATAATGGCGGTAAATATAAAGGTAATCCTTCACCAAAATCAAGCATCATTTCATGATCCAGGTAAAAACTTTGCCTTCCTGTCAGCGTATGCCATGGGAGTTTATATTCTTTGTTGACAGTAAAAGGCGAATAACGTCGATTATCCTTCTCCAATCCGCTCCAAACCGGAGTTGAAATCGCATGCTGAGGACGAGCAGTTAAATCATCCAGGGTAAATGCTTCCTCTTCCCTGCCTTGAGCAATATCAACCAAGTTCTGACCTGTTTTTTCCTCTAAGGATTTCCAACCTTCAACAGCCCGCTTCCCGTTTGTCGCTCCTGACATTAATAGAATAGACTCGATGGCCTGTTTGTCAGTATAAAGATCAGGATGTCCTTTGCCAATTCCATCTCTTTTTGATATACCAAGCCTACTTTCTAATTCCCTGTAGACATCCTCTCCATTTATTTTTACACCTTTGGCCCCGTAGCCCTTCTTAATTTCAGGGCCAATCGTCGTCATTTGTTGATACACATTCGGATAGTCGCGTCTAACAATTTGGAAATTCGGCATTGTTTTCCCTGGAATTGCTTCAACGTCTCCATTACGCCAATCTTTAATCTTTCCAAGCGGTTGCGCAATTTGTCCTGGAGAATCATGGCCCAAAGGCGTCATCATGAGCTCTTCTGTAGCCGGCAGATGTTCTTCTGCAAGCTCCGAGAAGTTCTTCGCAATCTCCCGGAATGTATTCCAGTCACTCTTTGATTGCCATGGTGGTGATATAGCCGCATTAAACGGATGGACGAATGGATGCATATCGGTACTACTTATATCGAATTTCTCGTACCATGTTGCAGCAGGCAATACAATATCTGAAAACAGTCCTGAACTTGTCATCCGAAAGTCCACGCTGACAAAAAGGTCGACTTTACCCGTAGGTGCTTCCCCTTGTGCATTAACATTTTCAGGCTGCCATGAATTTTCCGTATCTGTTAAAATTTGATCTTCGCCACCAATTAAGTGTTTCGCGAAATATTCATGACCTTTCCCACTATCGCCGAGTAAATTGGAGCGCCAGTTAAAGAATACCCTTGGGAAATTTCTTGGATCGTCCGGATTTTCTATCGCCCAATCCACGTGCCCATCTTTAATTTGCTCAACAACATCATCAATGATTTCCTGATCACTTTGCGCCCCGCGCTTCCTACTATCTTGGACCATATCTATGGAGTTTTGCGTAAACTGTGGGAAGGAAGGTAACCATCCCAGTCTCGCGGAAAGAGCATTAATATCAGCAGGATGCATGGTGTTATACTTACCACCCCAACTTGATTGGTCTTCATTGATTTCTACTTCATAACGGAATTGATCGGTAGCAAAATAGAAAAAGGATGTTCCGTTTTGATGACGTGGTGGCTTGATCCAGTCACCGGCAAAAGCAACTTGTTGCCAGCCTTCCAGCGGGCGTACTTTTTCCTGTCCAACGTAATGCGCCCAGCCGCCGCCATTGACACCTTGAGACCCTGTCAGCAAAACTAAATTAAGAATAGCCCGATAAATTTGATCACTATGGTACCAATGGTTGGTTCCACCACCCATTGCTATCATCGATTTCCCATTTGTCCGAGCCGCATTATCTGCAAATTCCTTCGCAATCTTGATAACATGATTTTTATTAACGCCGGTAATTCCTTCCTGCCACGCAGGTGTGAATGGTTTAGGATCATCATAATCTGATGGATAATCTCCGGCTAAGTCTCTGTTCACCCCTGTATGGGCCATCATCAAATCATAAACCGTCGTAACTTTGAGCGTATTGCCTTGCTTATCTTTTATATACTTTACCGGCACACCACGTTGAACGGTATCGCCGTTTTTATTTGCAAAGTTCGGGAAGG
The DNA here is from genome assembly GCF_019837165.1 of Virgibacillus sp. NKC19-3. Taxonomy (NCBI): domain Bacteria; kingdom Bacillati; phylum Bacillota; class Bacilli; order Caryophanales; family Bacillaceae; genus Virgibacillus; species Virgibacillus saliphilus. The sequence goes on along the minus strand of NZ_JAGYHC010000001.1, from coordinate 539,375 downwards.
TTACCATCGTCGTTTCATCACATTGATGAATGAAACTTAATTCCGGATCAATCTCTGTCCCATCCTCTTTTTCCAGATCCAAATTCCACTTGCTGCCTCCATCCCAGCGAAAGCCTTCTGTTCCATTTGGCGCAATCCATTGATCCGTACTTGCGTCCCATACGAGAGGTTTCCATTCCCCGAGTTCTTGTGTATCATCCATATCTTCGGCTCGTAAAAAGCGATCGGAGCGACAATCTGTCTCATTCTCATTTAATGTTACAAGAAAAGGCAAGTCCGTAAATCGTTTAACATAATCTTTAAAATAAGGTGTATCTTGCTTTACATAAAATTCGTTCAAGATAACATGCGTCATAGCCATTGCTAACGCACCATCAGTTCCGGCTCTTGCCGGCAACCAGATATCAGCAAATTTCTCATATTCCGCGTAGTCCGGGCTAACACCAACGACTTTGGTTCCGTTGTACCTTGCTTCTACCATAAAATGCGCATCCGGTGTCCTGGTTTGAGGTAAATTCGTTCCCCAAATAATAAAATATTTGGCATTATACCAGTCAGCGCTTTCCGGAACGTCCGTTTGCTCTCCCCATACCTGCGGTGAAGCTGGAGGCAGATCCGCATACCAATCATAGAAACTCAAAATGGTTCCTCCAACCAAGGAAAGGAATCGTGACCCCGCCGCATAGCTCACCATGGACATTGCCGGTATCGGGCTGAACCCTACAATACGATCAGGTCCATACGCCTTAATGGTGTAAATGGATGCACTGGCAATGATCTGGCAAACTTCTTTCCAGTCTGCACGAACAAATCCGCCTTTACCACGAGACTTCACATATTTATCCCGTTTCGCCGGATCACTGACAATATTATCCCATGCAGCTACAGGATCATACCCTTCATCACGCTCCGCCTTCCAAAGCGCGTATAAATCGCCGCGAATATACGGGTATTTCACTCGAATTGGGCTGTATGTATACCAGGAGAAGCTCGCTCCTCTTGGACAGCCACGTGGTTCATATTCGGGAAAATCTTCTCCGGTTGTTGGATAATCGGTTTGCTGTGTTTCCGATGTAATAATGCCGTCCTTGACGTAAATTTTCCAACTACATGAACCGGTACAATTAACACCATGTGTCGAACGTACTACTTTGTCATGTTGCCATCTCCGGCGGTATATCTCTTCTGAATCCCTTGGACGAGGGCTTTCCTCCGTCCAACCCTCATTAATCCGATTTCCCTTTTTCAGATGCTTTAATTGATCCAACAATTTATTTGTTCGTTTCATTCGTTATTCGCTCCCTCCGAGCATTGAATCTATTGGATTAAAGCGTTCCCCATGAATACGAAAGGCTCCGGATCCTTCTTCCAATTCTTCCAGGAAAACCTTTAATGTAGGTGCATTTGCCGCAACCAATATCAACCGCTCTAATGTATCCAGATCATTCATTTCATAAATCGATTCAATAATCCCCGGAGATACATCACCAAAACGCATTCGTAATACGGAAATTAAATCTTCCCGGTCCTGAACAAAACCTGCATCCTCTTCAAATCCAAACAATGGAATGCCTCCTTTGTATTTTTCGTTCATCTCAACGGCTCTAGGGTTTCATCATTTTAAAATAATCAGCTATCATAACCTCTTGGCACTTATCTGCAGTTGATTTTACAAATTCTTCTAGTTCCGTACTTCTCTCCTCAATGGCGTCAAATGTAAAAAAACGCTCTTCTTGATGTGCGAATTGATCGCCAAATTGCAACCGAAGATGAAGTCCAGTTTCTTCTTTGATTGCATCTGCTTGGATATCATACGCGTGAATATTATGGAGCTCTTCAAATTTATCGGTAATATACCGATATAGATCCGGTGATAGCACCCTTAAAAATTTTCTTTTCTGCTGCTGTTTATCTTCACTCATGGACTATCCCCCCAGTGAATGACTTTATCTTAATGATTGGGTAAAATTCTTTCTTCCTCTTGGTTATGCAGTAAATCAACAAGGACTAGAGCCTGGAATCGCTGTAGAACCGCATCACTAAAACCATCTGCATCCAGCATCTCCTTAATTTCCTTTACAAGCATTCGCAAAAGATCATGATCCCGAGTCAGCTCAATAATAGAATCATTTAATTCCGGTGACTCTTCAACCAATTCCTTATATAATCCTTCTTCTTCCGAGTCGGCGTGCTGGAGTGTACGTGATTCCCAATGTTCAACGGCAACATAGGCGGTTTCCAACGCTTTCTCTTCCTGACCGTTCCTTAAAAGAGATTCGAGAATTTCATTTAATTCTTCTGCCTCATTTAGCGCTGCTTCATGAATGGCAGCATGACTATCTACATGTTTCAAACCTGGACCTGACATGTAATACTCACTCCTCTTCTTTCCGGGAGATGTAAAATCCCTTTGTGTATTACTATTCATTGTAAACAACATAGGGGAATATAAGCTGTGACAAACGTCACAACTTTTTATTTTTTGTACTAAAAATTTATCATTAAAAAAAGGCTGACAAGATGATCTCATCAGCCCTTTTAAGAGGAGGAATCAGTAATATCGACTACCGTTCTCATATAATAAAGAAAAGGAGGTATTTATTATTCGTTAACGGTAACGTACAAACGTTTACGGGAGGGAAATTGATATCTTTTATCCTAATCAAACTAGCAGCCGTATCCACCAAATCCGCCGGCACCAACAATAATCAGCAGGATGAAGAGGACTACAATCAATGCAAAGCCTCCACCAGCGCCATATCCACCTACACTCATTTGAACACCTCCTAACTCTAATAGAATATGCAGTACAGCGTAACCTGCGTGGGTCATCCAATCACTTTTAACAGAATGGGCTTCCCGGCAATCACTTTAAAAATGGGCGCCGAAAAATTCCATTTTCCTAGTGTTTGTTGCGCAACCCCTTGCATACTTTATTAATGTAATCAAGAAAAAGAGGTGAAAAAATGAGTTCAAATAAATACAATAGTCATTCCTCGTTTGATGGTCTGATGAAGGGAATGGATTCCTTTCTCCAAGATTCCTTTAAAAATTTCAATTCCCTATTTAGTCGAAGGTCATTTGATGTAGATATATATGAAACGAAATCCGATGTTGTTCTTCAGGCAAAATTACCGGGTATCAAACGTGATCAGATTGAACTGGAAATTGTCGGGAATCAGATTCGAATAGCTGTTCAAAACACTGCAAGCTTTGAAGAAACGAATGATGGAACAAAACATTATCACAAAGAGCAATCCCTACAAAGAATGGAGCGCTTCGTCACATTACCGTTTACCATTTCCGAAAAAGAAACAAAAGCTTCATATCAAGATGGCATATTGAAAATCACTACCCCCATAAATAATGAAAGCAGAAAATTCATTGATATTGAGAAATGATAGCTATCAAAAAAACCGGTAATCCACATAAACTGGAAAACCGGTTTTTATGTTATAGCTCCTTAGCCATAAGCGAAGAGATTTCCTGAAACCCAAGCTTCTCATAAAGATTTCTCACCTGATTTCCGGAGAATACTTGTAGCTGCACTTTCTTATACCCTTGTAATTTCAGTTGTTGGAATGCTTCCTTACATAATTGTTCCGCTACCCCTTGTTTACGGTAGGCCGGTAAGACATAGACTTCCGGAATAAACCCGACCATCTCTTCGGTATGATTATCCATTATGCTTCCCAATCCGATCCATCCTTGCAGGTTATTATTTTCAATAGAAACAACGTAGTATCCACCATCCGACAAAAAAGGAGACAGCATTTGCACAGCCTTCTCCTGACTTGGTTCCACATACCCCATGGTTGATTCCTTTAATACTTTTAAAGCATATTTCCGTATTTCCTGTGTTTCCCTAAACGTAGCTTTTCTAACTATTGTTGCCATTCCAACATCCCCTGATCAAGATATGTGTTCACATCCAGCCCTCTTCCTGGTATATACCTTATGTTGGAAGGGGAGATTGGTTCGTTCATTCTATGAAATTCGTATCATCTCCCCTTTACGACGCCTATTCTTCCTATCTTTTAATGAATTTTGTAATCAATGGACTTACCTGACCGTATAAATCCATAACCTGTTTACCAGTACTTGTTATCTTATCAAAATCTAAGTTGCCTTCATCTGTTTGAAACATGGACATTAAGTTTGACTTCGTGGAACCCCCTGATCCTCCTTGAACGCCAGGAGGTCTGAATCCCCCTTGAGGTCTTTGTGATGGCCTCGGAGGCTGATTCGGCGGTCTATTCGGAAACAACGGCATTGGCATTTAGATAACACCTCCTAATTAAACGTATTATATTTTATTCTAGTGGAGAATTTTTGCGAAGGTATCTGTCCTATTTACGAAAAAAAGTTGCGCAATATTCATCCCCTGCGCATAGTATAGTTAGAAAAGGTGTTAGTTAGGAGTGTTAAGATGGGCGTTATTCGGACAGATAAGTGGTTATTGGATTTGTATGATGAGCCAAGTGAATTATGTGAAAAATTAGTAGCTTACTTTGAACGTGTGTTAGCTTCCGAAATCCATGAATATTTAACGATGCATGGCATGTATCGTACACCTTCTAAAAATATAGAAGATTTATTAAAAAAATTAAAGAATAATAATGTATGGAAAACCGTACATAAGGAAAAGCAGTATCTTCAGGAAGAATGGGATGGTCCAGATGTACCAATCTTTATTTTTCCTTCCGATACAAACAATCAACGTTTAATTCAGGATTCCAACGGAAAATCCGGTTTAGCATTCAGCGATAAATTGTTCCTATTTATTTCAGAAGAGAATGATGAAGAAGAAATAAGAGCACTGTTTACCCATGAATATCATCATGTCTGTCGTTTATCCAAGTATCCGGTAAACATAAAGGACTTTGTATTACTCGATACCATCATTTTAGAAGGACTAGCCGAAAATGCAGTAAGAGAAGGGTTTGGAGAAAAATTAACAGCTTCATGGACCTCCTACTACTCGAATCAACAATTGGAAAAGATGCAAAACAAGCTGGTGATTCCCAATAAATCCATCCAACAAACAAATCCTAGACATCAGCGGATATTATACGGACTGGGGCTTTATCCCAAAATGGCAGGCTACTGCGTTGGATATCACATCGTAAAAGCATACATGGAGGCAAATAAAAAAACGACGAAAGATGTCTTGCATATGCCAACGGATACATTTATGAAATCCTAACTATCCCCCTCAAAAAACAAAACAGACGAAAGCGTTCTCGTCTGTTTTGCAATTCCTTATCCCTGCAATAATTAACGTTTACCAAAAGAAAAATGGTAGTAAAGCCAAGGTACCAATGGCTCCTAATGCAAGCCCATAACCAAAACCGGGTCTATAATAACCAGGACCATAAAACCCATAGCCAAATCCACCTAAATTCCTTGTGCGGCCAAGGGGTTGCAGATATACACATCTATTATCAACATGATTAATCACACCCCTGTGCGTTTCTCCATCATGGGTTTTAATTTCAACAGCTTTTCCTTTGTGTTTCTGGCATAAACCATAAAAATGTTCAACTGACATTTCCCCACCTCCATATCAATGAGCCATATAACATCCTATGTAGCGACATAAATTATCGTAAAGGACACATGCATTAGGGTACATGCGGATATAGGGAAACACAGCAAGAGCCTTTCTCCATGCTTTCACAAAATAAGTGCCCAAAATACCTGTAATATGGGTTAATGTCCCTTCCACTCTTAGGGTGATAACATAGATTAATTGTAAAGAGTCAGGAGGTGTTTTAGTAATGAGTGAATCAACTGGAGCTGGATACGGTGGCGGATTCGCCTTTGTCGTAGTATTGTTCATCCTACTGATTATTGTAGGAGCATCCTACGGCGGCTATGGATACTAAGAATAAAAATTATAATATTAAAAGGAGGACCTTTTTATGGGATACGGAATGGGATGCGGCTGTGGCGGACACGGCTATGAAGTTGCTGGAGCAGGATATGGTGGCGGCTGTGGCGCTGGCGGTGGCTTTGCGTTAATCGTCGTATTATTTATCCTTCTCATTATCGTTGGAGCGGCTTGGTGCTAATTTAGGTTTAAAAGCTGTAATAAATAGAAAATAAACATACACACGTCCTAAGGTGACGTGTGTATGTTTATTTTCTATTCCTATCCATTATTTCCGTAAGTTACTCTATACGAAAAGCTGATCAAACATTTGGTTTGGAATTCTGTTCATTGACTTCCAACCTGTACTCGTGGTATGTTTTTATTCGACTAACATAACCGGTATAAGGAGCATTATTCCGATGTAAAAAATCCCCGATTACAAATCAAACACATACCCATAAACTAAATTTTGAATGAAAGGGATTTTTTATGAGTTTACATGATGAAGTTGCAAAACGAAGAACATTTGCCATTATATCGCACCCGGATGCGGGGAAAACAACACTAACAGAGAAGCTGCTTTTATTCGGAAATCAAATTCGTTCAGCTGGAACCGTAAAAGGAAAGAAATCCGGAAAATTCGCTACGTCCGACTGGATGGAAATTGAGAAACAACGCGGTATCTCGGTTACTTCAAGTGTGATGAACTTTCCATATCATGATTATGAAGTAAATATCCTGGATACGCCTGGCCATGATGATTTCAGTGAAGATACGTACCGGACGCTAACTGCAGTGGATAGCGTGGTCATGATCATTGATGCTACTAAGGGAATCGAAGCGCAAACGAAAAAATTATTCAAGGTATGCCGCATGCGTGGCATCCCCATTTTTACGTTTATCAATAAATTAGATCGCGAAGGAAGAGAGCCCCTTGAATTACTGGAGGAAATCGAAGCGGTGTTAGATATTAAGACTTATCCAATGAGTTGGCCGGTAGGTATGGGCAAACGATTCCTCGGTATTTTCGATCGTGATGGAAAGCAATTTATTCAATATAATGGAAATGAAGAAGAAACGTATATTCCTTATGCAGATTTGGATAAACCGGCACATGAGGAACTAGTCTCTCAGGCAGCGTATCAAGAAACTGAAGAGGAACTTTCTTTAGTAGAAGAAGCCGGGGATACATTTTCCATAAATGCGGTTATGTCTGGAGAGCAGACTCCTGTTTTCTTTGGTAGTGCATTAGCGCCTTTTGGTGTACAACATTTCTTTGATACGTTTGTATCCATGGCTCCACCACCGACGCCAAGAAAATCGACGGAAGGAGTCATTCAGCCCGATAACCCGGACTTCTCCGGATTTATTTTTAAGATTCAGGCCAATATGAATCCTGCTCACCGTGACAGGGTGGCATTTTTGCGGGTCTGCTCCGGCAAATTTGAACGCGGAATGAACGTGAAACTAGCAAGGACTGATAAGCCAGTCAAGCTAGCCCAAACACAGCAATTTGTTGCATCATCCAGAGACACGGTAGAAGAAGCGTATGCAGGAGATATTATAGGTGTCTATGATCCGAACGCCTACCGAATTGGAGATACATTAATTGAAGGTAAAGCATCTTTCGAATATGACGAGTTACCACAATTCCCGCCGGAACTCTTTAAAAAGGTGACAGCAAGTAATGTAATGAAATCCAAACAGTTTAATAAAGGAATTGAACAACTTGTACAAGAAGGGGCCATTCAATTATTTAAAAGACATCGTAGTGAATCCAATATTCTAGGAGCCGTAGGCGAGCTGCAATACGATGTATTCAAATATAGAATGAAAAATGAGTATAATGTTGAAGTAACGCTGGAATCCGTTGGTGAGCGAATCCCACGTTGGTTAAAAGAAGAACAGGTAGATGAGTCCCTCTTTGACGAACGAAATCAGCTTGTTCGAGATCGAGAGGATAATTATGTGGTTTTATTCAGAAATGAGTTCGCATTAAATTGGTTCAAAGATAACCACCCTAAAATAGAATTGATTGATCTGTTTGAATCCAATATGTATGAGCAGACGAATGAATAGCTCGTATTATCTTGCTCTGCCCAAGAGCCTTTCCCATTTTCCAGGGGGAGGCTTTTTAATTTGGTAGGTAAATCATTAATATCCACTATATCAGACCTTTTGTCAAAGGACAGACCCGAGAAAAATTACTAGACTACCTTTTGCCCCTAACGTATAATAGTCATGTTTGCTATAAATAATGAGATAGAAAGGTGATTGGTTATTCATGCTTCACAACCCAACAGGAAAAACACGTGTGGGATTAGCTTTACTTCTCGGCATGCTTGCCTTTTTAGGACCGCTTAATATTGATATGTATTTGCCAAGTTTCCCTAGTATTGCTGCGGATTTTGCTGCAAATGCTACGCTGGTACAGTTAAGTCTCACGGCATGTTTAATCGGACTTGCGATCGGTCAGTTAGTTGTTGGACCGATCAGTGATGCACAAGGAAGGAGGAAGCCATTGTTAGTTGCTACTTCCTTGTTCGCATTGGCCTCCATTTTCTGTGCATTCGCACCTAATATAACAACATTGATTGCTTCCAGATTCTTACAAGGGTTCACTGCTTCTGCAGGAGTTGTCCTTTCTCGCGCTGTTGTCCGTGACGTATTCAGCGGCAAAGCGCTTACCAAATTCTTCTCGCTTTTAATGGTGATCAATGCTGTTGCACCTATGATTGCGCCTATGCTTGGTGGAGCAATTTTAGCTTTTCCATCTGCAGGTTGGCAAACGATTTTCTATTTTCTAGCTATCATTGGAATCTTGATTGTTATCATTGTTGCCACAACATTAAAGGAAACACTGCCGCCAGAAAAACGGATCCCCAGTTCCATTGGCTCTTCCGTGATGACAATGGGCAGTTTGTTGAAGGATCGTTCGTTTATCGGCTATGCCTTAGTTGTCGGATTTGTACACGGTGGTAGTTTCGCCTATGTCTCAGGTACTCCTTTTGTCTATCAGGATATCTACGGGGTGTCTCCACAAGTGTTTAGTGTTCTATTTGGGATTAATGGAATAGCCATTATTATGGGGAGTTTTATCATCGGGCGCCTTAGTGGTATTATCTCAGAAGTAAAAATGCTTCAGGCCGCCGTTATTATTGCACTAACTGCGACTTCCCTCCTGTTTATAATGACCATTATTAAAGGGCCATTAGCAATGCTTGTCCTATTAATTTTCATATACATGACAACCATGGGAATGATCATCACCAGTACCTTCACCCTAGGAATGGCCAAACAAGGGCACCGTGCAGGGAGTGCGAGCGCTATCCTAGGCATGCTTCCAATGCTACTCGGGGCCGGTTTTTCTCCGCTTGCTGGTATTAACGAAGCATCTGCTATTCCAATGGGAGCGATTCTTTTTACGACTTCTCTCATTGGGTTTATTGCTTTCTTTACATTGGTAAAAACGGACGAGAATGAAGGATAACGAGGTATGTGTCCGGTCCCTCATGCGCGAAAACAATCGAGCGGTGAGGGACGAAAAACAAACGTGTTTAAATAAAAAACCCCGCCAAACTCTAACATTGTTTAAAGGAGGTTCAACTTAACTTGATAATTGAAGAATAATAACGCCAATTAGTATTACGAGTATAGAAAGTAACTTAACCTTATTAGCAGTCTCCTTAAAAAAGACAATGCCCATAATGGCAGTGGCGGCTATCGCTGCCCCGGACCAAACAGCATAAACAATGCCAACTTCAATGTACTGAACACTTAACGTTAAGAAATAAATACATAAACCAAAAAATAAAAAGGATAGAATACTCAATCCTTTATTTTTAAAGCCTCGTGAAAGCTTAGCAAAGATGTTTGCAATGATGGAAAAAATAACGCTTACTGTGAGTAACAGGGAACCCAATTTGAACACCTACTTATCAATATGAATTACTTTGCAACTTTCGCTATCTTATTTGAAAAACGCAATCCTACAATTCCTAGCACGATACACAAAATTCCAATTGCCTTAATAACTGAAACGGATTCGTTTAAGAAAAAAATGCCACTTATATTAATGAGAAGTGTCCCTCCACCTGACCAAAGAGCATTTATAGTGCTTAATTCTTTGACTTTTGTTAACCAAATGTATAAAGTTATAGCTAAAAAATAAGAAACAGTAACGATAATGGAAGGTATCAAGGCAGTAAAACCTTCTGATATGCTCATAAAAGTTGCGGCGTTTACTTCGAAAATGATCGATAAGATAAGAATGAAATAATACATGAATAAACCTTCTTTCTAGGAAGTGTCTATGATGAATTTACAAACACTTGAATACTTTATCGCAGTTGTCAAAGAGAAAAGCATTACGAAAGCCTCGGAAAAACTATTTGTTTCTCAGCCAGCTTTGACCAAGCAAATTAAAAGACTTGAAGAATTTTTAGGGTTTTCCGTTTTCGAACGCTATTCACATGGTGTTACACTCACCAATAAAGGGGAACATTTTTATAAGGACATAGAACCTACTATAAACAAGTTGAGGTTTGATATGGCAAAACATATGGCGAACCAAACCATTAAAATGGGTAGTGACCCTTTCTTGGCAACGTATTACTATCCAGACCACCTTGGTTATAAGGGAGAAATGGATATTCAATTAGCAAAAGTTACTGATGATGCGATGGAGTTAATTGCGTTGATGCAATCTGGCGAGATAGATGGTGCAATTATTCAAGATCATCCACACCATAAAGGATTGTTTTCTTCTTGGTTGTTTGATGATGTGTTTTATGCGTGTGTTCCAGAAAAATTTGACTGTCTGAATGGGAAAAGCATATCTATCACCGATTGTTTGCAATATACGCAACTCTTAACGCCTTCTGTTACCCCTCTATATAAACGAATGAAAAATTTGATCAACAAGCATGTTCGAGAAGGTGAGTCACCTGAAATAATCGAAATGCCATATCATGCTCTCATGGGATTTGTAGCTCAAGGAGTCGGCATTTCCTACCTTCCAGACATTGTCGTCCAGAAGATAAATTATAAAGGGGTAAAGTTTCTTCCTATACAAGATACTCCATTAAAAAGAACGTTTTACTTATATGCTCTAAGCGAGAAATTACATGATTCATTGAAAAGAGTGTTTGAGTAACAGTATAAGTTCTAAAAGTCCGTTTGAGAAATACCCATTAAGAACAGTGATATAACTCAAAGTTATGGGAAGTGAAAGCATGTCTTTATATTAGAGGTGAAAACAATTAGATAGTTTAGGTGAGATATATTATTCTTTTCGTTATCCGTAGAATTTCTGCTATGGTAAGTTTTTTGAGCGAAGAGAAGGAGCGATCCTTTGGATTATATTATCATAGTAATGGTATTGTACAGAACTGAAGCATGCTCCAATGAGCGGAAAAAGCAACGTAATACGTAATAGCAAGCATATAAAGTTGTACTGCAAACACCCGCGATTGTTGAGGAATAACTCACGCTGAAATAACGAAATCGTGAAGATAGGAGGTACAATCTATTGCACTTATTTAACATCATCAAAAATGAACAGAAGTATTGGTTAGTCGATCAGGTGAAGCATAGCGGCGTAGTTGAAGCAGATTATAAACATCAATTGGAACAGGTACTAGCTGAATGGAAACAGGAAAACGTGGATTTTTTGTCACTGCTTATGGATGAATCCTTTCACCATTGGCTCCTTTCCAAAGGGCTTCGTCACATTTCAACCACCATGGAATACACAAGAAACCTACGTGCATTGCCCGAAATTAAAAACGCAATCCAGTGGCATTCCCTTTCCGAAGGGTGGATAGTAGACGCAGAATATGGGGATTTATATGAGCGCTGCAGTTCAGGATCAGCCAATAAAAACGTACAAGCAAAGGACCAGTTCTTGCTCTCACTGGAGGATGAACTGGGGACAAACTGGCGCAACCATTGCTTTTATTTCACCAAAAACGAGACTTTCATAGGTATTTGTATTCCTCATATAGAAATGGGAACAAAAAGTGAGGGTAGACTATTTTACTTTGGTGTTGTTCCTGAATGGCGTAAGAAAGGTTTTGGAACGGAGCTTCACAAGATAGCATTAAGACTGCTACACCAACAAGAAGCCACCTATTATGTCGGCTGTACGGATATTAGTAATGTACATATGATGCAAATTTTCAAACAAAACGGTTGTGTACTGCGTGATCAGAAAGGACAATATAAGATAGTATGAAATCACAGCAGTTTATCAATCAAAACAAAAGCGAAAAGCATCTGGTTAAAAACGTAGAGATTGGAGCTCTCGTGTTATCTCCTCGTTTTTGGCGCTTGTAGCTGGACGTAGCCATTAATCAATAATACGTTATGCCCAAGCAAATCATTTTATAATTTCCTAGACAATTTAAAAATGAGCCAATAGGCACTCTCCATGCTCATTGGCTCACTCCCCTATCAAAATTGTACGAGGATCGGAAATAGATGAAACACACAATAGTAATCGGAAGCTGATACTTTAAACCGATCTTTCAACGGGAACTCCAATCATGCTGCCCCACTCCGTCCAAGAGCCATCATAATTTCGTACATTCTCATACCCAAGTAATTCATGCAGTGCAAACCATGTGTGTGCTGCACGTTCTCCGATTCGGCAGTACGTAATCACGTCCTTGTCAGGAGTAACACCTTGCTCTTTGTATAATTTCTTGAGTTCATCTGCTGATTTGAAGGTTCCGTCATCGTTCGTCGCCAATTTCCATGGGATATTGGCGGCACCCGGGATATGTCCGCCGCGTTGAGCTGTTTCATTCATTCCTTCTGGTGCGATGATTTCACCGGAATATTCCTCAGGGCTGCGCACGTCGACTAGTGCAGTTTTTTCGGTACGAATCGCTGCAGCAACATCTGACTGTAAGGCGCGATTGGATCTATCTGTCGCTTTCACCGGATAGTTCACTGGTTCTATAGATGGAATATCCGTCGTATAGGCGTGATTTTCCTGTTCCCATTTCACGCGCCCACCATCCATCAATTTCAGATTGGTGTGACCAAACATACTTAGTTGCCAGTACGCGAAGGCTGCAAACCAGTTATTGTTATCGCCATATAGAATAATGGTGGTTTCTGGCGTGATCCCCGATTGACCAAGGAGATCTGCTAGTTGTTCCGGTGTAAGAATATCTCTCCGTGTCTGATCATTCAATTGAGTTGACCAATTCCAGGCAATCGCCGTTTGGATATGCCCTGTTTCATAGGCTCTATTCTCTTCATCCACTTCGACAAGTTGCACATCAGGGTCCTGTTTGTGTTGATCTACCCATTCCGTGGAAACAAGTACATCCAATTGATATTCCGTCATTTGTCATTTCCTCCTTAAACATTTTAATTGTTCCTGCTAACGTCCATTTATTTTTTCGGAAAAGGTTAATTTATCAGCCGTTATTGATATACCACAAAACCGGGGTTAATAAACTATATATAAAGCGACCCCCTTTGTATAGAAACACCATCTCCAAGCATATGAATTGCATTACGTATTAAATTAGATTAACCTCCACTATAGTTCCGTAGAATACGAATGATAGTTTGAAAAGAGGGGTTATAACGATGAAACTTGTTGGGGTATCAGGAGCGCCGGCTGGTGAAAAGACGTCTCTAGCTGTACATGACGTTCTAGTTGCAGCACAACATCTTGATGCATCGATACAAACAGAATTAATTGATATAAGGGAGTATGAAATTGAATTTTCTGTTGGTGCTCCGTTATCCGATTATAACGATGATACATGGAATGTTGTTCATAAAATAGCTTCTGCTGATTTTCTGGTTTTCGGTACGCCCATTTATCAAGCATCTATTTCCGGGGCGTTAAAAAATCTTCTAGACTTCTTTCCGGATAATGCCTTCAAATATAAAGTAACAGGCATTGTATCAACTGGATTATCCAACAAACATTTTCTGGTACCAGAATACCAATTAAAGCCAATCCTTACTTATTTCAAAGGATTGACGCCAACGAATAATGTCTTTGTTCATAATGACTGCTTTGACGAGGAAAGTGAAGCCATTATCGATCGTGATGCTTCTGATCGAATTCAAAAACTTGCCCATGAAATGATTTATTTACAACGGGGGATTAATAATCGATAATAATGCGTGTTAGATTCCATGAAAGGAGCGCAATTATGTATATTTTTGTGGAAGAACAAATCAAAAAATCCATTGATAACGGCGAATTTGAAGATCTCCCAGGAAAAGGAAAACCACTAAATCTGCATGATGATTTGCAAGGAGTCCCTCCAGAATTAAGAATGGGATATAAAATATTAAAAAATGCCGGATATCTTACGGAAGAGACAGACAAAAAAAGTGATCTCACCATGGATGATTTATTGATTTCTGCAACAGGAGAGAAGGAGAAAAATGACGTACAAAACAAGCTGGAATTTGAAGATTTTGTCAGAGAAAAGAAACTGCATAAGAACAAGAAATTCTCCACCTATGCCGAAAAAATTTATCATAAACTGTTTAAGCCCAGCTAGACATTAATCAAACGTTTGTTTAATAGTTAACTATAATCAAGAAACTGGTTGCCCGTTATGAATATATAAATTATGTAATAACTCCCTGTCTAATTAATACACCAACAGCATGCGAACGGTTTTCAGCTCCAAGTTTCTTCTTGGCAGATTTAACATATTGTTTAACTGTATATTCACTAATATTCATTTGGGCAGCCATTTCCTTTGTACTTTCTCCCCAAGAGATATTTCTCATTACCTCCAACTCTCTCTTACTTAACAGCTTAGAGGTTGACAAGCTATCCGACTTTTCAAATAAATCCCCTATTAGTTTTCCATAATGGGTAAAGGCGGAAAGCATATCTTTATCTACATTAGCCCCTTCCTTGAAAACTGTAGAGCAGATGAATCCAATAGCAACTGATCCCAAACAAATTGGCACGACCACTACCGAATTAAAATGGGAATTATATTTGCTATTTAGTTGTTTAAAATATTCAACCCCCGTACAATACTTCGCTTGTCGTTCCTGGATGGATGAGTAAAATACAGGGAGAGAACGAACGTCGTCACGTATATCACTTATATTTTCTAAACCTGAAGAGGAAAGTGAAATTATCCCTTCCCCTACATATCCTAACGGAGAAAATCTGGATAAAAATGCATTGCATACCGGAAAATAATTTAAATATACTTCAAGCACTCCGTAAAACTTCTCTTCATGCGCAACAATTGTTTCCAATTTTCGTACTTGATCTTGCAGGATATAAAGGGAATTCATATTATTATCTCCTTTTTAGGGACATTATACCCCCAAAATAGGTAATATTCAAAAATATATAATTAGTATATGCTAAAGTTGAGCTTAAAAGTTATTTCCTACATTTAACGAGAGGAGGAACATAAATGATATCTCAACAAAGTGATAAGCACAATCAGCCTACTGATTATGATGCAGTGGTGATTGGTGCAGGTTTTTCCGGATTATATATGCTGTATCGTCTGCGTAATGCTGGTTTAACCACACAAGTCTACGAGGCAGGTGAAGGTGTAGGTGGTGTTTGGTATTGGAATCGGTACCCAGGAGCACGCTGCGATTCAGAGAGTATCTATTATAATTATACATTTTCTAAAGAATTGTATGAAGAGTGGACATGGACTTCTAGGTTCCCTGAGCAGCAGGAAATACTTCGTTATCTAAATTTTGTAGCGGATAAATTTGATTTGCGCCGTGACATCCAATTTAATACGCGAATTTCCGCTGCTCATTACGATGAAAACATGAATAAGTGGAAGATTTACAAAGATGATGGTACAAGCGTTTTGGCAACTTATTTCATTTCGGGAGCTGGTTGTTTATCAACTGCAAATGTCCCAGCATTTAAGGGGTTGGATGACTTTAAAGGAGAATGGTATCATACAGGGAATTGGCCACATGAGAAAGTAGATTTCAAAGGTAAACAAGTCGGTGTCATTGGAACGGGATCAAGTGGAATCCAGTCTATTCCCGCTATAGCTGGAGAGGCAGATCATCTTATCGTGTTTCAGCGAACACCACAGTATACCGTTCCAGCTAGGAATCATGCTTACGATTCATCCTTTATAAGGAAAGCGAAAGATCATTATAGTGAGATTAGGAAACAATTATTTGAATCCGTTAGTGGCATACCTGAAAAGTTACGGGATCGTTCCGCGCTGGAAGATACGCCTGAAGAACGTGAAAAGATTTATGAAGAGGCTTGGGAAAAAGGTGGTTTTTCCTTCCCTTTATCCTATAAAGATATAACCATAAATGAAGCGGCTAATGAAACTGCAGCTAATTTTATTCGTTCTAAAATCAAAGACACCGTCAACGATCCAAATACAGCTGAAAAACTTCAACCAACATATTACTATGGCACAAAACGTCCAATATTTGATACAAACTATTATGAGACATACAATCGTGAGAATGTAACCTTGGTTGATGTAAAGGAAACACCTATTGAAGAAATCACACCGCAAGGACTTCGAACAAGAAATGCTGATTATCAATTAGATAGTCTCGTTTTCGCCACCGGATACGATGGAATGACTGGCCCATTATTTAAAATTGATATCCGAGGTAAAGAAGGGTTATCACTTAGGCGTAAATGGGAGAACGGTGCCAAAGTTAGAACATACCTTGGCATTGCTACCGCTGGATTCCCTAATTTCTTTATGATTACTGGACCCGAAAGCCCGTCGGTATTAGTGAATATGCCGACAGCTATTGAGCAACATGTTGATTGGATTACAGATTGCATTTGCTATCTGCAAAAACACAACTTGGATACGATAGAAGCCAATGTTGAAGCTGAAGAATCATGGAGTAAACATTGTAAAGATGTGGCGGACGCAACACTTTTTCCAAAAACCGATTCTTGGTATACTGGTGCAAATATTGCCGGAAAACCAAGGGGATTCCTCATTTACCTTGGTGGTTTTGGAACCTATGGACAGATATGCAATAAAGTGGCCGCTTCGAATTATGAAGGGTTTAACATGACTTCCTCACAAAAAGTTGTTTATTAAAATGAAAACATTATCAAACATTTAGGAGGTAGAAAATATGACACTTGACCCTCAATTAAAATTTCTATTGGAACAAATGGATGGCGCAGAAATTCCACCAATGCACACTCTCACTCTTGAAGAAGCTAGACAGACGAACGATATGCGTTTTTTAACTGGTGAGCCTGAACCTGTAGAAAGGGTAGAAGATCATCTTATTCCAGGACCTAGTGGAAAAATACCAGTCCGTATTTACACTCCAGTTGGCGACAATCCTCTTCCAGCCTTGGTCTATTATCATGGTGGCGGCTGGGTCATAGGTGATCTTGAATATGCAGATATTCCTTGCCGTATGCTAGCAAATCGAGTGAATTGTGTCGTTATATCCGTAGATTATCGTTTAGCACCGGAACATAAATTTCCATCAGCACTTGAAGATGCATATGCTGCGATAAAGTGGGTCGTTGAAAATGCCTCTGAGCTTCATGTGAATCCAGAAAAGGTTGCTGTCGGTGGTGATAGTGCAGGTGGAAATCTTGCAGCTGCAGTCACATTGATGGTTCGAGATAAAAAAACATTCACCCTTTGCCACCAACTATTAATTTATCCAATTACCGATCACAGATTTGATACCACTTCGTATCAAGACAATGCAGAAGGGTATTTTTTAACCAAAGACAATATGATCTGGTTCTGGAATCACTATTTGCATCATGAAGAAGATGGCAAACATCCATATGCATCTCCATTAAGAGCGAATGATCTCAAGCATTTACCCCCAGCTTTGATTATTACAGCCGAACATGATCCGTTACGTGATGAGGGGGAAGCCTATGCTGAGCGACTTAAAACAGAAGGTACTCCAGTTGAAGCCACTCGCTATACGGGTATGATTCATGGCTTTTTCTCTATGCCTGGTGCATTAACAAAAAGTCAGGAAGCCATTGAACAAGCGTCAAATGGATTAAAACAAGCATTTGCATCCAACCCTAACCAACTTACATGAATTATCTCAGCTTCATAAATTCAGAAAACAAGGAGAGAAGCAATATGAGCTTTGCAGGGAAAACAGCCATTATAACAGGAGCAGGAAGCGGAATTGGTCGTGCAACCGCAGAAAAATTAGGAAGTCTTGGTGTCAAGGTTTTATTGGTTGATTATAATGAAAAGATGCTTGACGAAGCCGTTGAACGTATTCAGCAAGCTGGCGGAAAAGCACATGGAATTGTTGCGAATGTCGCTGATGTAGATGATGTCAAAGCATATGTAAACGAAGCACAACAAAAGATGGGGCGTATCG
The DNA here is from genome assembly GCF_019837165.1 of Virgibacillus sp. NKC19-3. NCBI lineage: Bacteria > Bacillati > Bacillota > Bacilli > Caryophanales > Bacillaceae > Virgibacillus > Virgibacillus saliphilus. Next base: position 521,149 of record NZ_JAGYHC010000001.1, on the reverse strand, counting down.
ACTTTTTTCATAATAATGCCGGTGTCCTGCAGCAGCCTTCGTTATTGCATGAAACTGGGGAAACAGAATTTGACCGCGTTGTGGCCATTAATTTAAGAGGGGCTTTCCTTGGATTAAAATACGTCCTTCACGTAATGGAAGCGCAACAATCCGGTATCATTGTCAACGGATCCTCCCATGCAGGAATAAGGGCTGAGCCTTATCTTGGAACCTATGGCGCAACCAAACATGCGCTTGTCGGTATGACATTAACAGCTGCACATGAATATGGTGCAAAGGGGATACGTGTAAATGCTGTCTGTCCAGGTGGAGTGAAGACGGATATGATAAAAGACATGGCATCTTCAGATGAGGAAGGGGCTGCACCGATGCAGCGAATGGCAACAGCAGAGGAAATTGCATCTGTCGTCACATTTTTATTTTCAGATGAAGCTTCTTATGTAAATGGTGTTTTGATGCCAGTAGATGGAGGATTATCCGCTTAACCTTGCTTACATACCATTGTTATAACGATGGTGATAGAGTCAAAAACGAAACGTTTCCTAATTTAAAAAAGATGGCTTTCCGTCGTTTGATATGCTCCCTTTATAGCAGACTAAGAAATAATAAAAATTCTCTCCTGCTATGAAGGGAGTATTTAGTATATCATCTCTTTTGACCCATCAGGAATTAAGACCAAAATAATGTATTAACGTTTTAACATCGTTTTGCTAACTTTAAGAACAAATATAAAATGACTAGTGCGTAAAAGATGACCCAAATAAATGGGAACATTGAAAGATTCAAGATACTTTCACCATTCCAATTCGTTAATGGGACTTGTGTGATTGCTGCAGGTGGGATAATCCAAACGATATTTTTAATAAATGAAGGTAAGACATCATAGATTCCTAGAGCTGCTATGGAAACAACAATAGTAAGGGCTAATCCTCCAAAAGAATTAACAACACTTTTCATTATGATTTTACTAAATAAGCTTGCAACACTTATCCCTAATATAGCTAAAAAAATATGGTTTACGAGTGAGACCAAACCAATCGTAAGCGTCACCGTTTCAGTAAACATATTAAAAATAATTGGATATACGAAAGCATAAATCGTAAGTACGATAGAAATGATCCCCACTGAAATTAATTTTGATATATAGTAACGACTCCAACTTCCAATATGAAGCATCATAATTTGTCCTTGAACTGGCGGATCAAGGGATAAAATACTGATACATAGCCAGGCAGATATCATATATAAAATGAATGCAGTTGCTGCATAACTATCAATGATTGGATTGGGCGTATAGGTATAAAATACAAAAATTAAAATAAAAAAAACCGCAATAGGTGGGAAATATTTATGAGAACGGATGTAGTCATGCAAACTATATTTAATAAGATGTTTCAAAAAATCGCTCCTTAAGATAATAGAAATGATCCGGGATACATTTAATAGATTCTATTCAACCTCATTCTTGAAACTTTCCCTTAAGCGTGTCTATTGTTTCTACACTACGAATACTACCTTGTAATTGAAGAATCCTGTATAGTATTTTGTCACTGTTTCTTAAATGAACAAATAATAATAGACTATTTCCTCTTTTCTCCATATAAAGTACTTCGTTCCATTGAATAACATAGGAATCTGCTATATTTTCTACGCTCAATAATTTAATCGATTCTTTCTGTAAAGCAGCATTTGTCTTTGAAAGATGACCATTATTTAAATTATAAGCAGTATCTACAACGTTCTCAAGGATATTAGATTCATGATATGTTAGTAAGACTGTAGTTCCTTCCTCTTTCAGCTCTTTCATAATACCGATCAATTCTTGCTGTGCATGGGAATCAAGGCCGGAAATGGGTTCATCCAAAATTAATAGTCCTGGTTTTTGCATTATAGCTTGGATAATTCCAACTTTTTGAATACTTCCTTTTGACAAGTTCATAACCCATTGATTATTTAATTCCTCTAGTTGAAAGCGATGTAGAAAATCGGAAATAGTTCTATTACGTAAAGATTCAGGAATTCCGCTTATTTTTCCTATGTAGTTTAAATATTCCCCTGGTGTGAAGCGAATAAGATTGGGGAATCGTTCAGGAACATATCCAATATTAATTGCTTTGTTATAGTAGTTAACCTTACCTGAACTAGGTCGTTGAATACCTGCTATTATTCTTAATAGAGTACTTTTCCCAACACCATTTCCTCCTAGAATTGCAACAATTTGGTTTTTATTGATCTCTAAAGAAATATGATGTAGCACATTTTTATTCGTGTATCCTTTACTAATATCTTCAAGCTGAACAAGCTCATCCATTAACATTTCCTTCTCTCCAGAAAAATTGTCGGAATAAAAACACTTGAAAAAACCGTGGGTATTTAACTTTATTATAATCGAACGTAGGTAGTTTTGAAATAACTTTAGTGTAAATGAAGCATATTCATCAGGTGTGTTCATACACCCGTGTTGGCTTCCTATTATAATACCACGATCGACTTTTACTAATGCCGAATCCTCATTAATGTCCTCACCTATTCAAAACCTTTCCCTACCTTTTTTATACATAAAAAAGCTGATTTTCCAAGCAGAAAACCAGCTTTTTTCCTATAGTTAGGCACTAACATCATAGCCTTGATCTTCAACAGCCTCTTTCATTGTCTCAAGGGTTACTTTTGATGCGTCAAACGTAACATCGACAATGCCTTTTTCTAAATTAACTTCAGCTGTTGATACACCATCTAATTCATTTAATGCGCCTTCAACGGACATTTTGCAATGGCCACATGACATGCCTTGAACATCTAGAGTTTTTTGTTCCATGCTTTTTCACCTCCTTTAAAGGTTTATAAAAATTATATCTTAACCCGCTTCAAGCGGAGGGAGTTAGAAACAACACTCACCGAACTTAGTGCCATTGCTGCACCGGCAACCCATGGCGCAAGTAATCCAATCGCAGCAACTGGAATCCCTGCTGTATTATAACCAAATGCCCAGAAGAGGTTTTGGCGGATATTTCGAATTGTTGCATGGCTGATTTTAATAGCTTTCGGTATAAGCAATAGCTCGCCACCAAGAATCGTAATGTCAGCAGCTTCGATAGCCACTTCTGTACCAGTTCCAATGGCAATTCCGATATCAGCAATAGCAAGTGCTGGGGCATCATTGACCCCATCTCCAACCATGGCAACCTTCTTATCCTTTCCTTGAATTTCTTTTACTTTATCCGCTTTTTCCTCCGGTAACACTTGTGCTATTACTTGATCGATGCCAACTTGCTCCGCAATAGCGCGTGCCGTGCGCTCGTTATCGCCTGTTAACATGATCACTTCTAAGCCCTGATCTTGCAACTCGCTTATGGCTTGAGGAGCTGTTTCTTTAATCGTATCTGCCACAGCAACAATTCCACGATACGTTCCATCAATAGCAATCAGCATGGCGGTTTTGCCTTGCCCTTCGAAATCGATTAATGCTTGTTCCGCACTACCAATATCAACGTGATGGTCTTCCATTAGTTTTCGATTTCCAACAAGAATGTGGTGATCTGAAATCGTTACTTCAATACCATGACCGGGTATAGATTGAAATTCATCGACCTCATCGAAATCCATATCTTTCTCTGTTGCATAGGCAACAATAGCTTCTGCAAGTGGGTGTTCCGAACCCTTTTCCGCACTCGCGAGTAACTGTAAGGTTTCCTCATCGCCTGTAAAGTTTGTTACTTCAGGTTTTCCCTTTGTAATAGTTCCCGTTTTATCCAACACGATTGCATTCAACGCATGGGTGCGCTCGAGGTGCTCCCCACCTTTAAAAAGAATACCATTCTCTGCGCCCTTTCCTGTACCAACCATAATGGAGGTTGGTGTTGCTAGCCCCAAAGCACAAGGACAAGCAATAACAAGAACAGCAATCGCTGCAACTAATGCAGATTCAAATTGACCTGGTTGGACCAGCGCGATCCATACGATAAATGTTAGAATAGCAATGCCTACAACGATCGGTACAAAATAACCGGAAATGATATCGGCTAATCGCTGGATTGGTGCTTTCGACCCTTGTGCTTCCTCGACCACTTTCACAATCGAGGCAAGTGCTGTGTCTTTGCCAACCTTCGTTGCATCCATTTCAATAGCGCCGTTTTTATTTATCGTTGAACCAATGACATTAGCATCTACGTCCTTTTCAATCGGGATAGATTCCCCGGTAATCATGGATTCATCGATAGAGGTTCTCCCCTTTACAATGATACCGTCAACGGGTATTTTCTCCCCTGGTTTAACAACTAACCGATCACCAACGACAACTTCCTCCACTGGCGTCATGATTTCCTCACCATTTCGTATAACACGAGCTTCTTTTGCCTGTAAATTCAATAATGAGGATAGAGCATTCGTTGTCTGGCTCTTTGCTCTTGTTTCTAAATATTTACCAAATAAAATCAACGTAATAACAACAGCACTTGTTTCAAAATACAAATGCGGTTCGTACGCTGCATTGCCAATGGTCCGAAATGCCTCGAATAAACTATAGAAATAAGCCGCACTCGTACCTAATGCAACAAGCACATCCATATTTGCCCCGCCATTACGAAGGTTTTTATAGGCACCAACGTAAAATTGCCAGCCGATTATAAATTGTACCGGTGTTGCGAGTGCAAATTGGAACCACGGATTCATAAATATATCCGGTATATTCATATTAAATAAATGAACCAACATAGTTACAACGAGTGGTGCCGTTAACACAGCCGAAACAATTAATTTCGTCTTCATCGTTTTTATTTCTTTTTCTTTATGCGATTGTTTTTCTTCTGCTTCAGCTTTTGGTTTTGCGTCATAGCCTACATGTTTGATTTTATCAATAATTGCTTGCGTATCTGTGAGACCTGGGTTATATTCGACCGATGCCGTTTCTGTTGTTAAATTGACACTTGCAGATTGAACCCCTTCTTGCTTATTCAATACCTTTTCAATACGGGTTGAACATGCAGCACAGGTCATGCCAAAGACATCTAATTCTGCTTGTTCCATTAAAACACCATAGCCGACTTTTTCAATTTTATTCGAAATAGCATCGATAGACGTTTTCGATGAGTCATAGTCTACCGTTGCTTTTTCTGTGGTTAAATTTACTTTAGCTTCTACGCCATCCATTTTATTTAACACTTTTTCAATCCGATTGGAACATGCAGCGCAGGTCATACCTGTAACACCAAGTGTTGCATGGTTTGTTTCACTCATCATAATCCCCCCTTATTTCGAGAATTGTTTTAACACGCTCATTAATTCTTGAATGGTTTCTTCACCTTCACCTTGTTTAATCGCATCACTAACACAATGGTTGATATGTCGTTCCGTGACAGCGAAACCGACATTTTTTAACGCGGACTGAATAGCGCTAATTTGTACTAATATATCTACACAATAGCGATCCTCTTCTACCATTTTCTGTATCCCGCGAACCTGACCTTCTATGCGTTTCAGGCGGGTAATGGTTTTTTCCTTCTCAGCTTCTGTTCTTGGAGTACTCGGGTGATCACGTAAGAATTTATCCAAATGAATCACTTCCTTTTCGTTTATACTTATACTATACCCCCATAAGGTATATTTGTCAACAGAAAACTCCTTTTTTCGTTAAATACTACGGAAATGTTTAATAAAAATGTTGAAAATACGAAATAAATTTGTCAAATTTATTTTTGATCAAATTTCAAGCTAGTCAACCCAAGCCTTCATTTTTTATCTATTCGATTTTCTCTGTTTTGGTGAGCGAGTAAACAAAAGTGCTAATACAGCACCCACAAACGCGATGATGCCACCCCAAAAGAAGCCTTGTTGGAAACCTTCATTTAAAGCAACTACCGACGATGTAGCAGTACTAGAAGCAGTTGCTGCTCCAGCAATGGCTACCAGTATAGCCAGACCGACTGCTGATCCAATTTGGTAAAAGGTATTGTATAAACCGGATGCAATACCGGACCTTTCTGATTTGACTTCTGACACAGATGCCGTCGTAGCAGGTAAATAGGCAAGGGCATTACCTAGAGATACGATTAATGAAGCCAACAACACATTGGTCCAATAATTCCCTTCCACTGTAGCCGTTTGTGAGAATAAAACAGACCCCACACCAAGTAAGATAAATCCAGTAATCATCGTCTTTTTAATGCCGAATTTGTCCATCACTTTTTCCGCTATAAATATCATGAAAATCGCCATAAAAGCAGGCATCGGTAGCATAGCCATTGCTCCAACAAATGGAGAAAGCCCTAAGACCTGCTGCACATATAAAACAAGTATATAAACAAGTGGAAACCATGCTGCAGCTATTAAGAAAACCGAAATGTTTCCTATAGCTAAATTAGGCGTCTTGAATATATCGAGCGGTAAAAGGGGTTCTTTTTTCTTAGACTGTACCAAAAGAAAAATAAGAAACAAGACAGTTCCAACAACTAATGAAACAATGGTATTGGATGACTGCCAACCACTATGCTCTGCTGTTACAATTCCATAAACAAGTAACATGGAAGAAACAGTCACTAAAACGGCGCCAATATAATCGACACGACCGGTTGCTTTGCGTGCTGATTTTCGCAGAAGCCTTGGAGACAAGATTAGCACGATCATCCCAAGTGGAACATAGATCAATAGCGTCCAGCGCCAACCTAGAACTTCTGTAATAACGCCGCCTAACACGATACCTAAAGCTCCACCAGCGGCTCCGGATAGTCCCCAAAAGGCAAGTGCTTTACCCATTTCTTTACCATTGGAAGAAAATAGGATCATAATCATGGCCAATGCAGCCGGGGCAATTAATGCAGAGCTCAGTCCTTGAACTGCCCTGAAAGTATTTAAACTCATTTCGCTCCAGGCTAAGCCTGCAAACAAGGATGACACAATTAAAACGATAACACCCAAATTAAAGATGCGTCGATTTCCAAATAAATCCGCTAACCTTCCACCCAGTAGTAGAAAACCTCCGAAGAAAATAAGAAAGGAACTCATTACCCATTGCAGATTTTCTTGACTATAACCGAGCGCTTCCTTGATAGATGGCAGGGCAATTTGAATAATCGCAGCATCCATCATCACAAGGAAATTCGCAAAACAAAGCAAAAATAGTGCTTTCCAGCGCTTTGGATCAGGTTGTGATAATGTTTGAGAATTTGTAGACATAATGATATTCCTCCAATATTGCGTTTTAACGATTTTTCTGGTTGTCAATTAAATTACCGTACATAGGTAGGGTATTTTTTAGTTTAAAAAAACTATTCCTAAATGATGTCAGCTACTTTACATGTAATAATTTCTTAATTTCATCCTTATTCCTCTCAAACCCTATCATACTTTTCGGTTTTCTCACTAAGCCCAAGAGGGAGTCTTGAGAAAATACAAGGCCCGGAACGATTCTACTTCCTGTTATCTTGATAAGATCTTTTTCTTTTGATGGTTGTTTTGTTAAATCATATTCTTTATGAGGAATACGTTGAGCCTGCAGAAATTTCTTCAAATCTTGGCAATCAGAGCAAGTGGGCCTGGTATAGATCTCTAGATGATAGTTCTTCATTTTAACCTCATCTCCTTTCGTTTACAAATGCACATTCCATTGTTCGATACGAATTAATCTTTTATTTTAAACCGCTCTTTTAACTAACCTTCTTCCCCAAATTCTACAGATACATTTCCTACAATATCAATTTGAACATCTGCTTTCTTTAACATATTTCCGACTGCACACCCCTTATCTGCGGATGTAAATGCTCTATTCACTGACTGAATATCCTTTTCTGTTGCATTAGCTGACAAAATAATATAAGGATAATGTATAATTTGAAATCCTTCTTCCCTCGAATTGGTCCCTTCCGAGTTCATCGTGAATTGATCGACAGGCAGTTTTCTTGCTTCGAGCATAGCGACAAGCGTCATTGTATAACAGGCTGCCGCAGAAGTTACAAGTAATTCTTTCGGATCTGTACCTTCTCCGGTACCGCCTGAGGATTCAGGTATCGCTATCTTCGTATTTAGATAATTAGCTTTCATACTTCCGTTACCTTTTGTGTCTCCATTCCAAACAGTCTTTACATTTGTTTTTACATCAGCCATGATTTCACTCCTAATAATAATAGTTACCTATGCTTTTACTTCTATAATATAGTTCACGCAAATGCCTACATGTTATGTCATGTAGGTTACATATTTTATTTGTCATTTACATTGCCCTCCTATTTTTAATTCTTCTTTCATATTATTATACCCCCGATGTGTATTTTAAAGGGGAAATTTTTATTTTTGATTCGAGAAGACCCTTTGAAACTCTGAAATGAGTTAAAGATTACTTTTCAGCAGGTAAACCTAGCATAATATACCCATATAGGGTATGTCAACATGAATGATTTATCCTTACCGGCCATCAACTTCAATCTATTTCATCTCTAATTTGTTAATTACACGCAATCCAATGCACACAGGTCATAATTCCAATTCTTGCATAGGTTATAATATACACTTATGTAAAGGATGGATGAAATGGTCACACCTGCATTACCTGTCGCAATACAAACGATGGTTATCAAACAGCAAGGTACAACGATTTACTACCCGGCTGTTGTCGGCTTGCAAGATCAGCATGTACAGCAAAATATTAATCAAACGATTATTCAACTTATGCAATTTCTGGTCCATCAGCAATACGAACAGCAAAGAGCCAGTGCATTCACAGAAATGATCGGTACATTTGAGATTAAAACAAATGAGCGGAATATCCTTAGCCTGACACTAAGCAATTACGCAATTGCATACCAATATGCACATGGGCTTACACTTATGAAGTCATTGACCTTTGACACACAATCAGGGAAAAATTACACACTTCAAGAATTGTTCAGACCTGGTAGCAATTACATCGACACTCTCTCCCAACTAGTACAGAAGCAAATCCATGCAAGAGACATTCAGCTACTGAGTGAGTTCCCCGGTATTTCTCCTGATCAGGACTTTTACATCTCAGATAAAGTGCTTGTCCTGTATTTTCAGGCCTATGAAATCACCCCGGGTTATGTTGGTCTGCCAATGTTTCCAATCTCTGTTTATAAACTGCAGCAAATCATAGATGAAAATGGACCACTCGGAAGAATGGCCGATTCATAAAACGAGAAACTTGATGATTTGAACAAAAACGCAGGAGCGGCGTAACTGAGGCTTGATAAACGTGACTTATCGCCAGTAGTAAAGTGAATCTTGTGCTTGGAAAGTGAAAAGGAAACATGTCCTTACTTAACCTGCACTATCTTTATTACCAACTTTAGTTTCCGTCTTGTATTTCATATACGATTCCTTAATATGGGGATTTTCAACAAAAAAGTCCAGGAAATCGGATATGCAATCTGTTGTATGTTTGCTGATATTGTGCTTTATTCCTTCCACTTCTGCACCGACATGTTTTTCTTGGACTCCGATCGTACGTAAAAATCCTTCTACCATTTCATGTTTTTCAACTAAGGCTTTGCCTAACTTTTTACCATTGGGAGTAAGGGCAAAACCCCGATGTTTCTCATAAATTCCTAACCCTTCCTCATCAAGTTTCTGTAGCATTCTTGTTACGGAAGATTGGGTAACATCAAGTATTATTGCAATATCCGCTGCTCTTGCGTATCCTTTTTCCTCCATTAATATATATATATTTTCTAAGTAATACGCCCGCTTGGGGGTGAGCATGTTGGGTTCCTCCTCTTCGTTTCAAATGAATAGAAGATCTGCATTTTATAGTTGGGTGATTGGAGGAGGGGAACGAACAATCACCCTCTTCCATAACCTAGATAGGTGCAAGCACCACTTCAACGATTTAAATTTTGTCAATTTCTCCCCAAAATATAGTCAAATTAAGCTTCTTTCACCGGCCGAACATATTTTGAAATAAATCCATGTTTCGGAGAAAAGATAAAACTAACAAAAAATACCACTCCCGTCGCAAATGCCATTGACCCTGAAATAGATGTATCAATCCATGTAGCTATATAATATCCGCTAATAGCAGATACTACCCCAAATGCACTGCTTAAGACGAGCATGATGGAAAGTTTATCTGTCCAGAGATAAGCAGAAGCAGCAGGTGTAATTAACATGGCAACAACCATAATGGCACCAACACTATCAAAAGCGGCAACCGTCGTAATCGAAACAAGTCCCATATATAAATAGTGCATCAATAACACAGGAATTCCCAAACTTGCCGCGAGCGCTGGATCAAACGATGTAATTTTCCATTCTTTATAAAAAGCGATAATAAAAAACAGAACGACAACGAAAGCAATAGCTAATAACATAGTAGCTTGCGGAATATCACCAATAAGAGGGAAGTAAATCGTATTCCATGGTATAAAGGTAATCTCACCCATTAACGCATGCTGTACATCAAGATGAGCATTTCCCACAGAAGTCGCTATTAGAATAACACCGATGGCAAACAAAGTCGTAAACACAATACCCATGGATGCATGTTGCTGAATATCCAATGAATGAAGCCACTGTACTAGAAAGGCTGTGAGTAACCCTGCCAATATGGCGCCGATAAGCATATGTGGTCCACTTAATTCACGTGTAATAAGAAAAGCAATGACGATACCTAAAAGAACCGTGTGACTTATCGAGTCAGCCATCATCGCCATTCTTCTCAGTATTAAAAATACACCAATTAAACCACAGGACACCCCTACTAACGAAGCAGTCAATATAATCCATCCTGCATACGTCACTTACTCCACCTCCTTCGTTCCAACCTGATGAATATTTACCTGTTTCTGATGTATTTTAAATTGCAAATAGTTGATCAGTAGACCTTTTTCCTTCCCAAAAACAAGGGATATTGCAAACATGGCGGCAGCCACAATAACAATAAATGGACCGGTAGGAAGTCCGCTACCTAATGTACTTATAATCGTTCCAGCAGCACCTGCCACACCACCAAATAGACCGGATAATAAAAGCATCATTTTAAAAGACTGGGTCCAATAGCGGGCACTAACGGAGGGAATAATGAGTAAAGCCGAAATTAATATAACTCCAACAGCCTGGACCCCGATCACAATCGTTACGACAAGTACGGCTGTATACAATACATTCATCCAGAAGAGTGATAACCCTTGCCCTTTTGCAAATGAAGGGTCAAAGAGATAAATTTTCCATTCTTTAAAACCGATCCCTACGATTAAAATGACTAGTAATGCCAAGCTTAGCATGGTAATGATATCCGATTTTACCATAGCCGCTGCCTGCCCGATGATATAACTGTCCAATCCACTTTGACCTCCACCGCCAATACGGTTAGCAATCGTGAGAAGCATAATACCCAAACCATAAAAAACAGATAGAATCATCCCCATTGCTGTATCGTCGGTTATTCGAGTAGTAGCAATAACTCCTTGTATGATAAATGCACCGATTAAAGCACTAATTGCCGCTCCTATGGTCAACACAAGCGGATTTTTCTCCCCAAGTAGAAGAAAGGCAATAACAATACCAGGTAACGCTGCGTGTCCTAGAGCATCACTTAACAGACTTTGCTTCCTCCAATACGCCATACAGCCTATGATCCCCGCAGCAATACCGAGAACACCTGAGCTGGCTAATACCCATTGTGTGTTACTGTTCATGAGAATGGACCACATGTTAACTACCCTCTCCCATCCAGCGCATATTTCCTCCATAGGCATTTGAAATATTCTCTTTTGTAAAGGCGTGTTCTGTTTTTCCATGGTTGATTACCGTTCGATTTAACAATAGAACATAATCAAAATATTCATCTACCGTTTGCAAGTCATGATGAACGACCATTACTGTTTTGCCCATCGATTTTAATTCTTGAAGAATGGTCATGATGGCGCGTTCTGTTGCTGCATCCACACCTGCCAATGGTTCATCCATGAAGTATAAATCTGCTTGTTGCACCAAAGCACGTGCCAAAAATACACGCTGCTGTTGCCCACCGGAAAGCTGGCTGATTTGCCTGTGGGCATAGTCTGCCATGCCCATTTTAGATAACGCTTCATATGCCTTTTCTTTATGCAAACGGGATGGCCACTTAAGCCATCCTATTTGCCCGTAAATCCCCATTGTTACAACATCTAATGCATCTGTTGGAAAATCCCAATCAACAGAACCCCGCTGTGGCACATAACCAATTCTCTTTTTCGCTTTCTTTAATGGTAAATTGAAAAATGTCACAGAACCCGTTAAGGAGGGATGAAGATCCAGCATTGTCTTTAATAAGGTCGACTTACCCGCACCATTCGGACCAACAATCCCTGTTAACGTTCCGCCCCCTACTTCAAAATTCACATCGTGCAGTACCGTATTTTTCTGGTAAGAGGCAGCCAGGTTCTCTACATTAATTACTGTTTGCGCCATGTTACTCCGTTCCTCCGTTCAATGCTTCATAAATCGTATTTACATTATGACGGTACATTCCTGTATATGTACCTTCTTCAGATCCCGGTTCGCCCATCGCATCAGAAAAAAGTTCACCGCCTAATTCTACGTCCACGCCTTCGCTTTCAGCTCCTTCAATGACAGCATTAATCGAATCTTGGTTCACACTCGATTCTACAAAAATGGCAGGAACCTCATATTCAATTAATGTCTCAATGGTATTATTAATATCGGAAACACCAATCTCATCTTCCGTGCTTATCCCTTGAAGTCCTACTACTTCCATATCATGCATATCCGCGAAATACCCGAAAGCATCATGTGCTGTTACTAATACTCTTTGATCTTCTGGAATATCCTGTAACTTTTGGGCATCTTCTTTGACTTCATCTATTTCAGCAAAGTACTCTTGCTTATTTTCCTCAAAGTAATCTGCATCTTCAGGAGAATATTCCTTTAGTTCTTCAACCGCAGCGTCCAGAGCATCTTGCCAAAGGGCCAGGTCAAACCAAACATGTGGGTCGACTTCCCCTTCCTCGTCTTCAAATAATGCGTCTTCCGGGAGCGTTTCCGCTATGCCAAGAACTGGTTTTGACTGCGATATTTCTTCAAACATATCAACCATGTTCGCTTCCAAATTTAACCCGCTATAAAAAACAACATCCGCTCCATCCATCGTTGAAATATCCCCCTGCGTTGCGTTATATACGTGTGGATCTACGCCAGGTCCCATTAAACTTTCAACCTCCACACGATCTCCACCAATAACCGATAGAGGCTCCCCGATCTGCGCAATAGTTGTTACAACGTTAATTTTTTCACCATTCCCATCTCCTTCACTCTGCTCTTCTGCTTCAGCATCATCCTGCGCTTCTGCTTCCTCACCGCTTTGTTCCTGGCTGCAACCAATTGCCAACGTTAGAATCAAAACAAATAATACTCCCAATATCCACAATTTTTTCTTTAACATCTCTTTTCCTCCACTTCAGTAATTTTGATGCGAAAACGTTCTTTTAAGAAGTCATTTCAAACATGACATACAATTCATATATATAATGAATGCGAAAGCGAATGAGAATTCATTACATTTCTCCTATATCTCCTCCTCTCTTTCCCTTCACAACAAAAATTGGGTTAGGGCAAAAAAATACCTAAAAAAAATAAAGATCCTAAGCCTAAAGACAACTCATCTTAAGGAGGTTGAGCGTTCCCACTACAGGGCTAAATAGTCGGATCAGAAAACCAAATTTTACTTAATTTTCAAAAAATATAAATCCGATTTTCCTTTGTCAACAAGAACTTCCCATTTTTAAAAAAATTTACCTTGGGCAAACTTTAGGCGTTTGGTTATAATATATGCCATAGGGAAATAAATGTCAACTGTTTTTTTCATAAATCATAAAATATATTAATTGGAGGCTCATAGAAAGAAGCTAGCAAGCATCCTGAATGTATGCTTGCTAGCTTCTTTTCATTTCAAACAAGGAATAACGCCTTATTCTCCGGCAACACTTACAATTTCGGAAAGCATGCCTTGGGGCCCATCGTGGTAGATATAGGCTGTTTCTCTATTAAGAAAATTAGACTGGTCCGAAAAGATTTCATACCATGTACCATCATCGTTGCTTACCTGACCTGAAACGATCATAGCGGCTCCACTACTAGGAAGATTATAGGAGATGTCGTTACTATCGGAAGCGGAGGGTTGAGCCCTCACGTTCAATGGCGCATTTACCGTTGATACCGCAAGTTTATACGCGTCGGAATGATACTTGCCAAAATCTTTTTCACCAAGTGCCTTATCAATTCGGTACATGTATCCGGCAATCTGTTGGCCCCACAAGGGATCGGTAGCATATTTCGCGTTCATACCTGCTGTTTTATTTCCGAGCATGGCTCCATGATAATGAGTTCCTTGCGGGTCTTGATACTGATGAGCCACATATTGGGCAACATGGTTAATGCCATCCTGGTAGGAATCGAATTTCTTTGCACCATTATAAGGGTCACTATCAAACGCACCAAAGCCGAACAAATTATATTTCGTTTGTGCGATGCTACTGCTCCCCCATGCACTCTCATGAATAGCATGTGCCAACAAATAAAGTGCATTAACACCATATTGATTTTGTGCTGCGATAAATTCATCTCCAAGTGTAGCAAGAGGGCCAGAGCCATCCATTTCATTTCGATACGCTTCCGGGATATGATTTTCAATATACTGATTCAACTGTTCTGCCGTATACGATGTTTCTGTATTTAGCGGTAAAATTTCAAAGTATTGATATGCTGTTCCTTCTTCTTCTCCCTCCGAACTAAAAAACGTACTGCCATTTGGACTGTAATATTTTTCACCTTCTGACATGAAATCAGGCACCGGTCCATAAATAAATGAACCTCCTTCATCGTCGGTGACGTTATGCCACAACATATCATCCTCAACGTAATAATAAGAGGATCCTTCTGCTATTTCTGGATCCCAGAGTGCAGCTTGAGACGTCTTTTGTTCCTTTTCAGAAGGTGGTTGTAATTCCTCCGCCGTTTCGTTGTCCTGTTTTCCTTCTTGTATGTTGTCCTCTATCTCCGGTGATGTTTCCTTTGGCATGTAATCTTGTGTTGCCACATTGTTTAACCCTTTCATTAAAAATGACGGATCCGTTTTGATAAATAATAGTGACAACACCAATTCTGCAATTACAATCGTTATAATTACAGCAGACAAATTAAATGAAGACCTCCGATTCACGTTTATCTCCTTTCAATGTTTATTATTTATGAACGTTTCTTCTATTCTTATTCTATGAACGTCAATTGTAATAATTACTGATTAAGATATATTTTGAGTGATGATACAAATAGCCATGTTTAAACGTTATTTCATTAGTATTCGTTCTTCTCTCTGAAACTCTCAAACTTATCGACTGTTCATCAGGTGTATACAGATAGCATTTATTGGCAAACCTATCAATATAGCAAACTACGAATTGGAGGCACGCTCTATGAAAAAAACCATTATTATAGGTATTAGTTTTCTCGTTTTTCTATGTAGTTTTCTACCAACGGCTCAAGCCGAAAGTGGACAATTATACAACGTCGATTCAAAAACACTAAACTTAAGGAATGCACCAGACCCAGATGCAATCATCCTGGCTGAACTGAAAAACGGTGCAAACGTTACTATTTTTCAAGAATCACATGGGTGGGGAAAGACATTTTATAATGGTGAAGAAGGATGGGTCGCTTTACACTTACTTGATGAAGGAAATAACTCTACAAACGGTACAATATCAGATCCAAATGAAACATCGGAGGTGCAATTAAACACAGAAAAAGAAGCGTCTGAAACAGAACCCGATCAAAACGATAATGATGCAGCATCCGAACAGGAAGAATCAGCTGCCGAAACGAAGGAGAGAGAAGAAAATCAAGCTAGTCAAGAAAAGCAGCATAGTGACAATACACTGTCTGATTATCATTTTGTGATTGACCCAGGGCACGGCGGAAAAGATTCCGGTGCTATTCGATCAGAGGTACAGGAAAAGACATTAGCACTATCTACGGGGATAAGGGTCGAAGAACAGTTACATGATAAAGGAGCCTCCGTTACATTGACACGTACCGATGATACGTTTATTTCGTTGGGAGAGCGGGTGCAAATGAGTAATTCTACCAATGCTGATGCGTTTATCAGTCTGCATTATAATACATTCGAAGACCAATCGATACGTGGAATTCATACCTTTTATGACGTTGGGGGTATGAGCCAGAGGCTTGCTGATACCATTCAGCAATCACTGATCCATTACACAGGCCTCCATGATCGTGGGGCGAGGCAAGCGGATTATGAAGTATTAACAGCTAACACCCAACCGGCTTTATTAATTGAACTTGGTTTCATTAGCAACCCCGAAGAACGGGAGCTGGTTCAAACGGATAACTATCAAGAAAAAGCCGCCAAGGGCATTGTCACTGGATTGGAAGACTATTTTAATTAGACTCGAATGTCACATCATAAACCAACTAATGAAGGAGGGAAAACCTTGTTTCAGGCTTCCCTCCTTATCAAACCGCATGTGCTCTATGAAGGCATACAGCTTACCAGTATGTTCTATTACATAAATAGTTAATCAGGATGTTTATTCCACTGGGGAAAGTTCGCTTTCTGTTACCCATTTGTGATTAGTAACTTCATTACCAGTTTCTGTATCTGTGTAACTCACCATATATACTATTGTTTGCTCAGCTGAATTAATAGTAGCTGTTGCCCCATCCATTCCTTCCATATGGTCCGCATTTAATACAACTTCATCTCCAGCTTCAAAGGGCTTTTCTCCGGCATTTTTAATTTCTTCATGAATAACCCATTTGTGATCTTCCACTGACGCGCCTCCTGTTGTTGGGGTATATGAAACTGTATAAACTGTGGTTTCATATGCACCTGTAATCGTTGCTACAGCACCATCCATACCCCCCATATGGTTTGCGTTTATTGTTGCTTCACTATCCACGGGATAGGAAGGATTTTCAGCCCGCTCCAAATCTTCCGGCACCTCACCTGAACTTGAATGATCCATGCCGGCATGATCCATCCCTTCCATAGAATCAGACGCTTCTTCATTCTTATTTCCATTTGATTCCGTTCCTTCTTCATTTCCGCTGCAAGCTGCTAAAACCATTGCTGGAATTAAAACAATTAACCCTAGTACTATCTTCTTTTTCATAACGTCCATCCTCTACTCTAGTATGTTAGAACTACCAATGTACCAACTTTCTCCATGCTTAAACATATGAACTTATGCTTTTAATAACTTCGCATTTATCGCAACAATTATGGTGCTCAAACTCATCAATACGGCCCCTACTGCCGGGCTCAATATAATGCCAATCGGAGCTAACACGCCTGCTGCTAGTGGTATGGCAAAAATGTTGTAGCCTGTCGCCCACCATAGATTCTGTACCATTTTCCGGTACGTTTTTTTCGATAAATCCATCAATGCCACAACATCATTCGGGTTGCTTTTCACAAGCACGACATCTGCTGTTTCCATTGCTACGTCTGTGCCTGCACCGATGGCAATACCTAAGTCAGCTGTCGCCAAGGCCGGTGCATCGTTTACACCATCACCCGTCATCGCAACGCTCCAACCTTTTTCTTTGATCTTCTTGACCTGATTTGCTTTGTCATCTGGTAAAACTTCTGCATAAACCTCATCGATATCCAGTTGTTTTGCTACCCAGTTTGCCACCTTTTTATTGTCTCCTGTTAGCATGATGGAATGTATTCCATTTTCCTTCAATGATGCGATTGCTTCTTTTGCTGTTTCACGAACGATGTCTGCTAATGCAATCATCCCGATCAATTCGTCTTCAAGCAGAACAAATACAACGGTTTTCCCTTCTTCCGACATCCCATTAAACAACTGCTGATCGTAGCTAAAATTATTCGTAGTTACATAACCCGGGCTGACGACATTTACTTTTCTTCCGTCCACATTCCCTTGAATTCCCTTTCCTGTTATCGACTCGAAGTCAGCTAAATTCCCTAACGCAATATCTTGTTCCTTCGCTTCCTTCTCAATTCCAGTTGCTATCGGATGTTCCGAATTTTGCTCGATCGTAGCTGCATAGGTTAAAACGTCACCTTCGCTATACCCCTCACTCGACACGATATCTGTTACACCAAATTCACCTTTTGTCAGTGTACCTGTTTTATCAAACACAACAGCATTCAAATTCCGTGCCCCTTCAAAATTAGCACGGTTCCGGATTAGCAATCCTTTTTGGGCAGAAATAGATGTGGAAACTGCTACAACAAGAGGTGCTGCTAACCCGAGCGCATGCGGACAAGTAATAACCATTACAGTAACCATTCGCTCGATTGCAACATCAAACGTATATCCCAGCAGCATCCAAATAAATAAGGTTACCAAACCAGCAGCTAGTGCTAAGTAAAATAGCCATTTTGCTGCCCTATTCGTCAAATCCTGGGTTTTAGATTTAGATTCCTGTGCTTCCTTTACCATTGTAATAACCTGTGATAAATAGGAATCTTCTCCTGTTTTCTCAACCTGTATGGTAAGTGATCCTTCTTTATTAATGGATCCACCGATGACTTCATCACCATTCGCTTTTTCAACCGGCACCGATTCTCCAGTCAGCATAGACTCATCAACAGCTGAACTCCCATCCGTGATTGCCCCATCTACAGGGATCTTCTCACCCGGTTTTACAAGTACCCGGTCATTGTGTTTCAACTTAGATAAAAGCACATCCTGTATTTGATCATTTTCATCTAATCGATGTGCTTCATTTGGCATGAGTTTCACCAATTGTTCGAGCGCATTAGAAGCACCCATCACCGATCGCATTTCAATCCAATGACCGAGCAACATAATATCAACCAATGTGGCCAATTCCCAGAATAACTGATCACCTTGCCAGCCAAATACAACCATCGTGCTGTATCCATAAGCTATAGCGATAGCTAGCCCAATGAGTGTCATCATTCCAGGATTCTTCTCTTTCAATTCACCGATTGCCCCTGTTAAAAATGGCCAGCCGCCATAGAAAAATACAACGGTTGATAACGCAAATAAAATATACATATCACCGGCAAAACGCCAATCGACCCCCATGAAACCTTGAATCATAGGTGATAGAGCGAGAATCGGAATGGTAATAAGGAGAGATAGAAAGAATCGTTTCTTAAAGTCTCCGACCATATCCCCGTGATCATGATGATGACCATGACCACCATGATCATGTCCTCCATGACTATCATGGCTATGTTTCTCATCATGTTGATCATGACTGATTGCATGTTCATGGGAATGGTCCTGGTTGTGGAAATGGTGTTCACTGTGCTCGTGTTTTTCATCTTCATGTTTTACCATTGCTATCACGCACTCCTAACTTATTGTAATGCATCATATATCTGTTTGTATTATACCCCTACAGGGTAATTTTAAACGTGTTTTTAACAACAGCCAACGATAAACATTCGGGTTGATTTGTGTTGTTGATACACAATATAAACAGGAGTACAATAAAAGCCTGATATGAACCTTTGAAAAAGAATAACGTTTTTGTATGATTTTAAAAAGTGGAGAAAGTAGTGTTCAAAGATGTTCAGTAAACGTCAAAAAATTATCTTATCGTATATTCTTTATACCAACATGCCGATTAAACTTGACTTACTTGCTGATATGATGCAAGTTTCTATTCGTACCGTTCGAGCAGAGTTAGAAAATATAAATAGTATCCTTTCTAAAAGGAATGCTCAAGTACAAATATCCAAAAAAGGACAATGTTCTATAAAAGAGGAAAAAAAGGAAACGATAAAAAAGCTATTCGTAAACCCAATATTTGTGGATAAAAATAATAATGAAAATCATGTTATTTGGGATCGGATTTATATGATTATGGGCTTGCTTTCCTTTGAATCGGATTATGTGAGTATGGAGGAACTTGCTGAAAAACTTTATGTTTCCAAATCAACGATTAATTTAGATATCACAGAAATTAAAAAGATTATTAGCAGAATAGCTGGTATCCGTTTTATCGTTTCTAGTACAAAAGGCTTGAAATTTGAAGGAAGTGAAGAGGACTTTCGTTACTTCTTAGCTAAGATGATTGTCCAAGGGTTAAATGTAGAAATGACGTTACGCTATTTATTTCCTGAAGAACACTTCGGCATATCCGAAACCTATTCCAACATGAATAACATTTTAAAGGAAATTATGGTGAAACATCAATTTATCATTTCCGGGAAAGCGTTTGGATTAGTAAGCGCCACCTTGTTTATTACTGCGGTTCGAAATCAGTTAGGATATGGTATAACACGCCACCGACCAGGTGAATCACTATTACCAATCATGAAAGAATTAGAGAAGCGGTTAAAAGCAGAAGTCGATATAGCTTTTACGAAAGCTGATATGATCTATATTCAACAATTCATCATGGAGCAAAACCACCTATCCCCCTATACAAATGAAGAATGGAATTTAGTAGATCGGCAAATTGTATCGTTATTCACATATGTTATAAAGGATTTTTTCCAGATTGATTTAATGAAGTATCCAAATTTTGAGACCGATTTTACGTTTTATATAAATCAATTAAACCAACGGATGAAGAATGGACATGATTATACGAACTTTTATAAACGCCAAATTAATCGAATGTTTCCAATGACATCTAGTATTGTCGCCTTTTGCCAACCTTATTTAAGGAATATGGGAATCTCTTATTCGGACGCAGAACTTGCTTATATTACACTCTTTCTAGGCGATTTTGTGGAAACAGAAGAGCCAGCTTTACAATTATTATTAATTTCAGATGAACACACTGCACTCGTAAAATGGATTGTATCTGAGATCGACCGCTTGATGGGGACATCTGTACAAATCGTAAACACGATCCCGAGATACGTATTTGAAGAAAATAATGCATTATTTTTAAAAGCTATTGATGTAGTTTTAACGACAGAACAAATTAATATAAACCATAACCAAGATGTTATTTTCATTCAGTCTTTGTTTGGCAAGGCAGAGCAAGATTTCTTACAATCACTTCTACATGATTACTTAACACAGGCTAAACGAAGGAAATTAAGAGAGATGGAAAACATCGCGATTGGCCAAGATCACTTCATTCAGATTCCTGAAAAGTTGATAGAACTCGATGATTGCGTCCGTTATCTTCTCGAACAGGTTGGTTCTCAAGAAGCATTGGATGACGATGTGATGGATAATCATTTTATACCGAATGATACGAAAATAGCGCATGTTTCTTTTATGATGAATCATCCAGGGAAGTCAAAAATCATTATTGGTAAATTGCCAAAGCGTATGACGTATCGAAATAAATCGATCCATATGATCATTATCTCGCTCTTCTATAAAAATGATGATGCTTTTGCTCGTTCCTATTACCACTGTATTCGATTTTTAATGGATCCAGCTCAACGTAGCCTTTTAGGAAAAGCCAAAAACTACCCTGATTTCAAAAAAATATTTTGATCCATAGAAGCCATTTAGTTTTTTTCTCGCTCACTAGTTAAAAAAACTAAATGGTTTTTTTATGCCCTCCCTAGTATCTTAGACTTATAAACTGAATGAAAAGCAAGCGTTAAGCTAATAATATATCCTTTCATGCTTTGGAAGCGGATAGATAATCGATGTTATTGATGCAATAGGGCATGTTAAAAATAGCAAGTTGTAATGGACTATTTATTTCCTTAACGCTTCTTCATCGCAATACTTATTCATAATTGGGAGGAACTTTATAATGGAATATAAATCCTATACGTCATTTGATCCAAATTTCCTATGGGGAGCGGGTACTGCGTCCTTCCAGGTTGAGGGAGCAGCGAAAGAAGATGGAAAGGGACTTTCTGTCATCGATATGATTAAAAAAAATCCTACTATTACAGACTTCTCCATCGCCTCCGATCATTATCATCGTGTAGAAGAGGACGTTGCACTCATGGCAGAATTGGGTTTGAAGGTCTACCGTTTCTCCATTGCATGGACACGCATTTTCCCAAATGGGAATGGCGAGGTTAATGAAAAGGGAGTAGCATTTTACAATCGATTAATTGATGAATTGATAAAACATAATATTGAACCATTAGTAACCATATATCACTTTGATTACCCACAAAGTCTCGTCGAGCAATATGGGGGATGGGTATCAAGGAAAAGTATCGAGGATTACCGGGCTTATGCAGAATTCTTATTTAAAACGTATGGAGACCGCGTCAAATACTGGTTGACGATTAATGAACAAGATCATGTCGTACGAATTCCATCACGCTTGGGATTAACGGGAGATAATCATTATGAACAGCTAAGACTCGGCTATCAAGCTAATCACCATATGTGTGTCGCAACCGCACTTGCGATTAAAACATTCCATGATTTAGGCATGGAAGGAAAGATTGGCCCTGCGATTTCCTATTCCATCATTCATCCGGCAAGCTCTCATCCGGACGATATTCTTGCAAGTAAAGATGCTATGCTCATTAAAAATAATTATTTAATGGATTTACACTGTTATGGGGAATATAGCCCCCGCTTCCAACGTTATCTAGAGGATCGGAATTTCACCCCAACAATAGAAGATGGAGATTTAGCGTTAATGAAACAATATCCGCCTACCATGCTGGGAGTAAATTACTACTTTTCTGAGGCAGTACGTGCTTTCCCCGCTACGGAGGAATTTCCAATTGGTTACCAAAAGAAAGCACTTCTTCCTGAAGCGGAAGCTGGTGTATTTGAAGTCGTTAAAAATGAGAATCTTGCCGCTACAGACTGGGGATGGGAAATTGATCCTGTTGGACTGCGATTAACATTAAACGAGCTTCATGATCGCTATAATCTACCTATCTTCATTACGGAAAACGGCATTGGCGCTTACGATAAATTGGAAGAAGAGGACATCATCCAAGACGATTATCGAATTTCTTATTTAAAGGAACATATGAAACAAGTAAAGGCGGCAATCAATGATGGTGTAACCGTATTAGGTTATTGCGCATGGTCATTTATAGACATTGTCAGTGGTCGAAATGGTATGGAAAAGCGTTACGGATTTGTTTACGTGAATCGAGAGGATTTCGACCTGAAAGACATGCGTAGAATAAAAAAAGAAAGCTTTCATTGGTATCAAAAACTTATTGCTTCTAATGGAGAAGATTTATAAACACGTGATATGCATAGTTGTTTAAAAACATATCATGCTACGAATCCATGTTAGTTATTTCTCGTTTCAACGACCAAAGGAGCGTTTTGTATGAATCAAAAACAGTTAGCTAAGGACATTCTTTCCCTCGTTGGGGGCAAAGAAAACGTGGGAAGTGTTACCCATTGCTACACAAGATTACGTTTCAATTTAAAAAATAATGATTTAGCAGAAAAAGAAACGATTGAATCACTTGATGGCGTCATACAAGTTCAAATTCAAAGTGGACAATTCCAAGTAGTGATCGGTAATGAAGTTGGAAAGGTGTACAAGGAAATAGAGAAACAAGGAAATTTTAGTAGCGAGGAAAGTGACAACGCTGCACAAGAAGAAGAAAAAGCGGGAAATATTATCGGACGTTTCTTTGAAATGATCGCCTCCATTTTTACACCAATTATTCCAGCGATTGCTGGTGCCGGATTAGTAAAGGGAATCTTGGGCTTAGTGACTACATTGGAATGGGCTCCTGAAGATAGTGATATTGTATCTGTTTTAAATATTGTGGCAGACGCCGTATTCTACTTTTTGCCTTTCTTTCTTGCTGTATCAGCTGCAAAGAAATTCAAAACGAACGAATTTATTGCCCTGGCACTCGCCGGTGGGTTCATGTATCCAACATTGATTGAAGGAGCACAAGCTATTGCGGAGGGTGGAGCAGAAGGGCTATCGTTATTTGGGTTGCCCGTACCGTTTATCGATTATAGCTCCACCGTTATTCCCATCATTATTGCCGTATGGCTATTAAGTTACGTAAATAGATGGGTAGATGCAATCATGCCAAGTGCAGTTCGAATTATTTTTACACCTACTATTGTTTTACTCATTATGATTCCTTTCCAACTGGTAGCAATTGGCCCGTTGGGGTCATATCTTGGTGTAGGATTGGCGGATGGAATTACGTGGCTCTTTGAACATGTTGGCGTTCTTGCAGGAGGACTGCTTGGAGCTACACGCCCGCTATTAGTTATTGTCGGTATGCATTATGGATTAATGCCCATCGCTATACAAAATGTTACAGTTCTTGGATTTGATTATTTGGTTCCCGTATTTCTTATGGCGAATATGGGACAAGCTGCAGCAGCTCTTGCCGTATTTATAAAGACGCAAAATAGAGATTTGAAAACAATAGCTGCATCTTCTACTATTTCCGCCTTCCTTGGAATTACGGAACCGGCTATGTATGGTGTGAACTTACGGTTGAAAAAACCATTTATTGCAGCATTAATTGGTTCTGGAATTGGGGGAGCATTTATAACGGGATTCGGCGTAACTGCATCTGCGTTCGTGTTACCAGGGTTAACCAGTCTGCCTGTCTTTAGTGGTCCAAGATTTATCTATCTCATTATCGGATTGGTAATCACCATAGCAGTTACAATGATACTCACCTTTGTACTAGGTTTTAAAGATATAGAAAAGAAAAAGCAAAAAACGGAACCAGACGTGGTGCCTTCCGATAAGGATGAACAGCAATCTACTGTCAACGAGACAATAGTGAAAAGTCCGGTAGAGGGAAAAATGATCCCACTTCAAGAGGTAAGCGATCCAACCTTTGCAGAAGGCCTCTTAGGACAAGGAGTAGCAATTGAACCAGCGAATGGAAAGGTTATTGCTCCTTTTGATGGATCGGTTGTTTCACTATTTGAAACAAAGCATGCGATTGGTCTACGTTCAGAAGAAGGGCTGGAGTTATTAATTCATGTTGGTTTAGATACTGTAAATCTGGAAGGAAAATATTTCGAAGCACAAGTTGAACAGGGACAAGAAATCAAACAAGGAGACCTGCTTATTGCATGTGATATCGAAAAGATTAAACAGGCCGGGTATCCAACAGTTACCCCTGTCATCGTAACAAATAGCTCCGATTATCAGGATGTACGTGCGAATGATGGGACCGACCAATTGAAACAAGGTGAATGGCTTTTGAAAACGGTGAAGGCGTAACGGAAGCTTATCGTTACGTAGATTATAGAGGAAAATCAAATTATAGCTGGTCGATGGGCTAGATTATAACATAGTACCTCCCCGACAGTTAGCGTAGAAAACCTAACTGTCGGGATATTTTATGTAATAACCCTTCTCTATATAAGCAACAGAAATACCACACAAAATTAACTATAATGGCATAAATAGAGGTATAACGGGAATAGTACAGTATACCTTTGTTCTTTCCAAACAACAAAAGGCAACCTTATTGAC
The DNA here is from genome assembly GCF_019837165.1 of Virgibacillus sp. NKC19-3. Classification (NCBI taxonomy): domain Bacteria; kingdom Bacillati; phylum Bacillota; class Bacilli; order Caryophanales; family Bacillaceae; genus Virgibacillus; species Virgibacillus saliphilus. The sequence goes on along the minus strand of NZ_JAGYHC010000001.1, from coordinate 495,796 downwards.
AGGTAAACCGTTTTCGAATAAAGGTGGAAAGAAAAATTTGCGTGTCGCATTCACTGGAGAGTGCAAAAAACCGCCATGTGAAAACTAAAAAGGTTAGTCATCTCCCTGAATAAGGATATGACTAACCTTTTCTTTAATCAAAACCAGCAACGATTACATAACTTATTTTTTATTCTTTTTAATTTCTTTCTCTATTTTCCGCAGCGCTTGTTTAGAACCCCGCTCCAGGTCATGCTGCATTTTCCGAGAATGATAATCCTCAAATAACGTATCCAGATCGTAACCTGCCGGGTATAAATCCTTTGCCTTTATCTCCAGGGAAACGCGCTTTACATTCACCGTAATCAGTTCATTTTGATAAAAAACAACGACATTACGATAGGAATCCGGCCCTTTATAGATGATCCCAAAATCATCATGTTCTAATAGCTTTACACGGTCTCCCTTTCCATACTCAGTGAATACTTCTGATTTTGGTTTAACAACCTGAGGCTTGCGTATTTTATTTTTATCAATCCGCGTTAAATCATATGTTTGGTTATTCATATAATGCTTTGCTTTTTGAAGAACCTGTTCTCTCATCTTCATTTTCCTGGAAATCCAAAGTGCATTACTTTCTCCTGATTCTCCTAAAATCAATTGATACAGCGGCTCCAGCGTTTCATTATTAAATTGCATCGCAGCATTCATAAAATCTGGATGCATTTCAGAAAAACGTTTGATCTCCCCGTAATGAGTTGTAGCTACGGTAATACAGCCCATATGATAAAATTCTTCTAAAATAGAAATAGCAAGAGCCGCCCCCTCATTGGGTTCTGTTCCACTTCCAATCTCATCCAAGAGCACCAACGCATGATTGCTCGCCTGCTGCATAATACCTGCAATATTTTGCATATGCGACGAAAACGTGCTTAGCGCATTTTCGATACTTTGATCATCACCAATATCCACAAAAATATGTTGAAATACGCTGATTTCTGTTTCTTTATCGGCTGTTATATGAAATCCGGACATCACCGCTAAAGTTAGGAGTCCAATTGTTTTTAACACAACTGTTTTCCCTCCAGCATTTGGTCCAGTGATAATCAAGCTCCTGAAATCTTCTCCTATCTCAAAATTCAAAGGTACTGTTTCACCTGATAACAGCGGATGCTTACCATCAACCAGCTTCATAAATCCATAATCATTTAATTTCGGCTCTACGCCATCCGTCTGTTTACTAAATTTTGCTTTAGCAAACACCATATCATATTGACCAATCAATTCCATATTCACGTTCAAGTCACGAATATTTTCTAAAATCATTCCGGATAAGGTAGCTAAAATCTGATATTCTTCCATCTGTTCCTCTGCTTTTAATGCAGCTAGCTCATTATTTAATTTACTGACTGCTGCTGGTTCAATAAAAACAGTCGATCCCTTGGATGAAGTATCAACAACGATTCCTTCCACATGGTGTTTATAGGAAGATTTTATGGGAATCGTGTAACGCCCATCTTTCTTGCTGATAAAGGCTTCTTGAATATATTTTTTATTTGCACTGCTATTGATGAATCGGTGTAGACGCTCTTCCATCTTTGACTCAACGTTTTGCATGTTATTCCGAATACGCCTTAATTCTTTACTGGCTGCTGCATCAACTCGATTCCCTTTTATCGAAAAGGCGATCTCCTCTTCGATATGGTGAAAGACTGTCATCGAATTGGCGTAGGAAGCTAAAACAGGTGCTATAAATGCTTTATCAAACATATACTTCTTGATTTTCCGACATCCCCGAAGAAAGTCCGATACATTTATCAAATCATTAGGCTGTAAAGTCATTCCTTTTTCTAGATTTTGCATGATATGTTCAATGTTTGAAACCCCTAGGAACGGTACACGGCTATTTGTATTCAGTACGGCCACCGCCTCTGTTGTTTCATTCAATCGATTTTTAACAATATTGATATGAGAACTGGGTTGTAATTTATCCATTAACTGCTTTCCCAGCCCACTGATACAATAAGATCTGATGATTTGTTTTAATTCGTTATACTGTAATTTATCAAAGGTTAGCTCATTCATTTTTTGTTCTCCTTTACGATATTCGTCTTCGAAGTATGTGAATGAAGAACCTGCCCATTAGATTTCAACGCTTATCTTTTTATTCATTAAAAAAGCTGCAGGGATACCGCAGCTTTTTGACCATAATCAGGCATCTGTCAGAACAGCAAATAGCTGTCATGACAGACCCTATTATGGGTAGGTGCTTATATGTTCAGCAGGTATCTTCATAGGGAGAAATAAATACATAACAAAATAAGGGTCTCATCGCCCTACTTGTTAACCTATTTATTTCGCATTCATTTATCCTATTTAGAACCTACTACATTACTCACAAAATGCACCCCTTATTTATTTAAATAGCGTTGAAAACTAATCTAAACAATAGTATACAACAGAGTAAGCTGTGATGTAAATAGGGCTGCTCCTTGTAATGCCGGTCGGATTAAGTTCTACCGCATTTACTAGCACATACCAGGACGGTCACTCATAAAGGCGATGAGCGACCGAAAGAAACACCTTGAAGCCAGAACCGTCACTCATAAGAGCGATGAGTGACCAAAAGAAGCACTTTGAAGCCAGAACCGTCACTCATAAGGGCGATGAATGACCGAAAGCAGCACCTTGAAGCCAGGACGGTCACTCATAAGAGCGATGAGTGATCAAAAGAAGCACTTTAAAGCCAGGACGGTCACTCATAAGGGCGATGAGCGACCGAAAGAAGCACTTTGAAGCCAGGACGGTCACTCATAAGGGCGATGAGTGACCGAAAGCAGCACTTCCAAGTCCAGAATAGTCACTCATAAGAGAAGTGAGTCTTCGTGTCCGTCGGCACATCAAATAGATGGGCCCCAATCGATTAAGCCCTTATAATTGTGTAAATTGGTAAAGCTCAGTAAATAAAAAGTGAGCCATATTAATTCCTTTGATACAATGTTTTTAACCACAAAAACAATCGAAGGAGGAATTAATAATGACTCAAATTAATTTTACCGTAAATTTCAATGAATTAAAAGAAAAGTTATTAGAATCTAATCTGGATGATATTCTGAAATCAACGATGGTTTTGGTACTCCATGAGTATATGAAACAAGAACAGACAGACTACTTAAACGTTCCATCTTATGAACGTTCTGCAGGGCGTCGGGACTACAGAAATGGATATTACGAAAGAGAGTTGCTTATGAGTATAGGCAAGGTTCCCTTACAAGTTCCACGCACGCGGAGTGGAGAGTTTCATACAACAGCCTTTGAAAAATACGAACGTAGCGACCAAAGCTTTTTATTGGCTTTGGTTGAAATGGTTGTGAATGGTGTATCTACAAGGAAAGTTACAAACGTGGTCGAACAATTATGTGGAGAAAAGGTTTCAAAATCTTTCGTCTCCTCATTAACGGAAAAGCTAGATCCAGTCGTTGAAGAATGGAGTAATCGCTCCCTAAGCGAGATATATTACCCATATGTTTTTGTAGACGCTATGTATATCAAAGTTAGAGAACATAATAGAATCGTCTCCAAAGCTGTTTATATCGCAACAGGCATAGGGGAAGACGCGAAAAGGCATGTGCTTGGCTTTACCGTGGATCATGAAGAAAACTATGAAGCTTGGAAAGACTTTCTTACCTTGTTAACGAAACGTGGTTTGAAAGCTCCAAAAATGGTTATTTCAGATGCTCATGAAGGTCTAAGAAAGGCTATTCAAAGGGTCTTTGTCGGCACATCTTGGCAACGTTGTACGGTTCATTTTAAACGAAATGTGATCGATAAATTACCTAAAAAGGGTATGCAGGAAGTGAAAAATGATTTCAAACGAATTTATGATGCCACCAGTCAGGAAGAAGCACGTAAGCACAAGAATGAGTTCATAGAAAAGTATGAGGACAACCCGAAAATAGAAAAGGCTATTAAAACCCTGGAGGAAGGCTTTGAAGATACAATTCAGTACTTAGTCGAGCCTCCAATACGCCAAAAATTTATACGGTCCACAAACTCTCTAGAGCGCTTAAATGGAGAAATCCGCAGAAGAGAACGAGTCATCCGTATTTTTCCCAATAACCAATCTGCGGTTAGACTAATTGGTTCCATTTTGATGGACTCTGATGAATCCGGGCAAAAGAAGAAGGCGCTTTATAAATAGGGGCCCCATCCGGAAAACGAGCGCAACAATTTTATTTGTTTGGAAAGGGTACCCTTTCCAAACAAATAAAATTCAAATATATAATCTGGTTAAAAACCATCATAAAGGAATATTGAATTTACACATAAATATGGACTTGACTTCGTTGGGATATTTTGAGCAATGAACATATAAGCTTTCATGCTTAATGACATGTCAGAAACAAAATCTGATTGTAAAAACATATATACGAAGTATCCCAACGATGCTAATGGAAACAGCAGGCCCATGAATCGATTCTTTCTCATTGATAAATAAAACTGAATGCCTAAAATCAAGACACCGCCAACAAAAATAAGGAGTAGCTCAACCATTCCTAAATGCATATGCAATAACCTCTTTCAATAATTTATTGAACAATCTTGTAATACACGCGTGCCGTTATGCGATAAACAATCACATAAGCAAGCAGGAAGACCAGAAAAGCGAGAAGTAAGCCAATCGGGAATAAATTCACCTGATTAATCATTACCAGAATCATCAATTTCCGCATGAGCAGGTAAAGTGCTAAAATATGGATTCCTGTCATGATCACAGGCAAGAAAAACACAGTTAAAATCTGAGATTTAATTGCTTGCTTAATTTCCGATTGATTCAGACCAATTTTTTGCAAGATGGAAAAACGTTCTTGATCATCATACGCCTCGGAAGTCTGTTTATAGTAAATAATCAGCACAGTCATTAACAACAACAGGATAGCTAAATTCAAGACAATGAACAACACACCGCTCCTGAGGGCTTGCAAGTCACTTGCTGCTTCTGTTCGGGTATCGACGACAACAATGTCCATGCCTGCATTTTCCATGTTTGATCGCAGCTGGTTCCCAAAGGCTATTTCTTGCTGTTCATTTATCCCCTGTTCCAAGCTAATTTGCGTCGACACGTTTGTACCTGCAGCATATTCCTCCAATATCTCTTTTTGCTGCTGTTCTATCTGTCGAAGGGTATCTATATCTTCAACGATAATATAATAGGTATCCCCCATTAAATTTGTCGTTTCACTGCCCATAGCGAATTCTTCCATACCTTCCATTTCATTGGCGGAGAAACGGTAATCCATCAGCGAAAGGGTATCCTCTGTATACGCGTCATTTGTTCCATGTACATATACTTCATTGTCACCAAGCGATATGTTGTCTCCAGTTAACTGATTGTAATTGTCCTGATCGGTCAAATGTAAACTAACCCGACGTTGATTTCCCAGCATGGAATAAGCATCTTTGGTAACTTCAAAACCATCGCCTGCCGCAATCGTCTGAAACGTAAGATAGGAGTGAGAGGATGAATCAGTAACGGCATGGTTTGTATCCGAAGCTGTTTGATCAATAAGCGCGTTCAGGTTTGCTTTTACTTCCTCTTCGACGCTATCTGCATCCCCGGGTAAACGTACCTCTGAAATCACGTTCCCTGCGTATTGAGAATCACCATCATTCCCGGATATAATATATAAAGAAGCAGCAATTGAAAGTAACAAAACAACCCCAACAGATAAAACAGTAATATTCCCAAGGCCTACCGCATTCTTTTTCATCCGATAAAGCAAACCAGAGACAGGGATAAAATGGTTGGTCTGATAGTAATAGTTTTTATTGCTTTTTAGAACTTTAAGCACGGCAATACTTCCGGTTGTAAATAAAAGGTACGTACCTGCAATAATCACTACTGCTGCAAGCAAGACATACGGCATGCCTAGAATGGGAGATTGTAAGGTTAACACAATGTAATATCCCCATCCGGTTAATAGAACGCCGAGTATCGAAAGGAAAACCTTTGTTTTTGGCTCTTTTTCCCCGACATTTCCGCTTTTTAAAAGATTGATCGGGTTTGCTATACGAATTTGGTAGATGTTTCCGAGTAAAATCAATAGAAAAATGATGATAAAGAAACTCAGTGTCCATATGACTGCTTCAAACGAAAACTCAAAACCCAGCGTTACATTGGCGCCCATCATTTGGCGGATCAATAACACACATACTTTATTGAGAATGGTGCCTGCAACTAATCCTACAATCATACTGAACGTACCAATATAAAGCGATTCGTAAGCAAGCATTTTCGTGATATGCTTTTTATCCATACCCAGAATGTTATATACACCAAATTCTCTTTTTCGATTTTTCATTAAAAAACTGTTCATATAAAATAGAAAAATAGTAGAGAAGATGATCAATACAAAATATCCCATAGAAAGAATAGATTTTAAATTTTCGCCACCCGGAATTTCCGAAAGACCCGGGTTGGTGGATAAGGCTTGAATGATATACGTCATCATAATCGTACTAATACAGGAAATGACAAATGGGAAATACATTTTCAAGTTTTTCCGAATGCTGTCCGCCGCCATTTTGAGGTAGAAGCCATTACGCATGTTCATCCTCTCCTGACGCTAATATAGCAAGTGTATGAGATATCCTTTGAAACATCTCTTCATTAGAATTTTCTCCCTTATGCAGCTCATGAAATACATTTCCATCTTTAATAAACAATACTCGCTCAGCATGACTGGCAGCTTTGATACTATGCGTCACCATCAGAATGGTTTGGCCTTCCGCGTTAATCTGATCAAAGTGATGCAGCAGATCCTCGGTTGATTTGGAATCCAGTGCCCCAGTCGGCTCATCAGCAAGTACCAATTCCGGATCCGCAATGAGTGCCCTGGCTACCGCTGCTCGTTGCTTTTGACCGCCCGATACTTCATAGGGAAATTGAGTCAAGATAGACGTGATACCAAGTTTCTCCGCTATCGGCTTGAGTTTTTGTTCCATCTCTTTCGGTTTCTTCCCGGATAAAACTAAGGGAACAACTATATTATCTTTAATGGAAAAGGTATCCAATAGGTTAAAATCCTGAAATACAAATCCCAGGTTATTGCGCCGGAATGCAGAAATTTCTTTTTCCGGTATTTGAACAATATTTTTTTGATTCAATAATATATTTCCGCGTGTTGGTTTATCCAGTGCAGCGAGAATATTAAGTAACGTGGTTTTACCGGAACCCGATTCTCCCATAATCGCTAGATAATCTCCTCCGTCCACACTGAAAGAGATATCCGCTAGTGCTTCGACTTGATTTCCTCCAAATCTGGTTGTATAGACTTTCATGAGATGTTGAACTTGTAAAAGTGGCATCATAAATCCTTTACTCCTTTCTTTTACCAACGTTTCGGTTGATACATATACGATAGCAAAAAAGAGAAATGCCGCTCTATAGTTCGATCTGGCATTTCTCTTTGATCTCTAACAATTTCGTTATATTCGCTATTCTGCTGTTATTTCTTGCTGATTTAATACAATCGAAACCTTTGTCCCTTTTCCAGGTTCAGACTCAATGTCCATCCGGTGACCTAATTTTGCCAGTATTTGCTTGGAAAGATGAAGCCCAAGACCAGTAGCACTCTTGTGCTGGCGGCCTGTAAATCCGGTGAAATTCTTCTCACCGACACGGGGTATATCTTCAGCACGAATACCGATACCTGTATCCTCAATCACAACGGATTTTTCGTTCACATAAATGGAAATGGACCCTTCGTTGGTGTATTTCAACGCATTGGATAAGATTTGCTCCAATACAAAACTCAGCCATTTCGCATCCGTAACGATGTGATCATCCACTTCCTCATAATGAACAGGCAGGCCTTTTCGTATAAAAAAGGGCGCATGTTTTTTAATAACATCGCGAATCACGGCATCCAAATCCACCTCTTGAAAATGGTAATCCGTCGACGTGCTGCCTAATCGCACGTATTGCAATATCAATTCTACATATTGCTCAATCCGAAATAATTGCTCACTTTCCTCTGACGTTTCCCGGTCTCCCTCTTGCAGAATGAAATGCAAAGCAGAAATCGGTATCTTGATTTGATGCATCCACATGGTAAAATAATCCAATATGGCTTGTTCATTTTGTTTTTTTGTACTTTCCAGCTGCGAAAAAGCTGCATTCAACTGCTGCAGGATCTCCTGGTAATCTGCCTCCACCATATCGCTAGGTACAGGTAAGTGCGCTATTTCCACCGGGGCTTGTTCCTGCAAAAGCCTAAGTGCTTTATGTTTCGTGTAATAGTTATAAAAATGGAAACTCACAGCAATCATTCCAATAAAGCTGCATAGTGCCAACCAAAGCAATGAACGCTCTACAGGCAATTGATACAAAAACCCGAGAAAGATATGAATCAAGCCAAACAACATCCACAATCCAGCAGGTATTTTATAATCATGCAAATACGAGAAAAAGATGTTCATATGGATCCCTCAATCATATATCCTTCACCTTTTTTGGTCGTAATAAAATGCTCCAATCCCATGTGATCCAGCTTTTTCCGCAAACGATTGATATTGGTATATAGCGCACTATCGTCAACAAAACTATCCGATTCCCACAATGTCATCATTAATTTATCCCGTTTTATAATTTTTCCTTTGTTTTCCATTAATGTTTGAAAAATTTTCGCCTCATTCTTGGTCAATTCCTCTGTTTGGTCTTTGAATGAAATCGTGAAATTATTAATATTGAAAATTAAGCCTCGATGCTCGATGACATTGCTGGCAGCGTTAAAATCATACGTCCTGCGAAGAATGGCATGAATTTTTGCCACTAACACTTCAAAATCAAAAGGTTTGGTTATATAATCATCAGCGCCCATTTCAATAGCACGGACAATATTCATATTATCAGTAGCAGAGGAAATGAAAATAATCGGTGTTTTAGAGACTTTTCGTATTTCCCCGCACCAATAATAGCCATTGAAAAATGGCAGCGATATATCCATCAGTATTAATTGCGGATCAAAGGCAATGGCCTCGGAAAGAACGTTCTGAAAATCCTGGACAATAGCTCCTTCATAGCCCCACTTTTTCATATGCTGCTTTATTTTTTGAGCAATGATCGTATCATCTTCCACGATAAATAATTTCATGTTACCAATCCCTTCTAATGGCCGGGAAACCAACTTTATCTTACTGCAAAATAAGTTTCTTCCCCCTCGCTAGAAGTTTTCCGGAACTCGGGCATAGCCGAGGGGTTTTTAGACTAGAATAAATCCAACTGAAAATAATGTCCAGTTGGATGAGGTGAAATTATAATAAATCTGACGTTTAATCAGCATTTAGTCTTTTTTCCATCAATAATAACGAACACTCTTTTTGCCCAATCATGATAATTTGCTCCGAAGATGAACGAAACCCTTTTTTCTCATACATACGTATCGCTTTTTGATTATCAGATAAGACTTCTAAACACAAAAAATCTTTTTTCATTTCTTTAGCAACGTTCTCAACATACTGCATAAATGCTGAACCAGCGCCCAAACCTTTATACTGGTCTAAAATATACACTCGCTCCATTTTCAAAAAGCTGGGTTGGATCGTATACATTCCGTATCCCATAACTTCATTATTATTTTGAATGAAAAGAAAATGATAGTTAGACTGGTCTAATTCTCTTATCAAATTATCTTTGCTGTATGTGGTATTTACATATTCATGAACATTGGATTCACCAAACATTTCATTAAAAGCTTGCTTATAGGTTACTTTACTAATCTCTTGTAATGGATCTACATCAAATGCCTGGCATGTTCTAAATTTCATCGAAGTCACCCTTTGCTATCCCCTTCAATTATTTTGACGAACATAACCCGAATATACTTGAAGCTCTATCAAACTGCATTCTCTATTCTTTGGGCCATGACCGTTCACCTCCCACGATAAATAAATTCATCACATATGATCACATTGAAGACTTGCAAATCGATGGACACCGTTTCTTGAAAACTATTCTACATGAATGAATATTAATTTGAAAATACGGGCGCAAGAACATATTCAACTTACAACATCAATACCCAAATGCGTTAAAACCGCAAGTATAATTCCATACAGTAAAATACTTCCGCCTGCAGATATGAATAGTTTCGTCTTATTCATCCCGATACCATTGGCAATGACCGCAACCGCCCAAGAGCCAATAATAGGCGTAAGCAATAGAACCACCAACGGCCCTTGTTTTTCAATACGATTTTTATATTTGCTGTTAGTTAATTTTTCTAGCCAGTTCTTTATCCGTTCCGATTTTGCAAGAAGCCGATAAAAAAAGGCAATCAGAGGAACCGGTAAAAAATTCCCCAATCCTGCCCAGACAATGGAAGATATGGTATCCAATCCCATTGCCATTGAAACGGGAATCGCAATATAGATTTCAAACATTGGAAAGAATCCCATAAACCATGCAGTGACTGCTAATAACAAGTAATTTAACATAACGATATCACCTCTTGCGCTTACCTTTCATTTTCTATAGTATAATATAAAGTATATGGTTACCGTATACTCAAGAAAAAGAGGTGAAAAAAATGGACTCTGCAACTAAACTGATGACAACAGGCGAATTTGCAGACTTATGTGGCGTGAAAAAGCAAACACTTTTCCACTATGACGAGATTGGATTGTTAGAACCTGAATGGAAAGACGAAAAAGGATATCGCTATTATTCCATCCAACAAACAGAGGCTTTTACCGTGATTGCCATGCTAAAAGAAATCGGTCTATCTTTAGGAGAAATTAAAAGCTTTTTACAGTCCAATAATGCGAAGAAAACCATGGATTTATTAACAGAACAAGAAAAACTGGTGGAAATAAAAATCCAGAAAATGAATCGCATACAACAATTCGTTCAAAATCAGGTGAAACAAATCAAACAAGGGCTCCAGTTGGATCTTGATCAATTTACCATCGAGGACATGGAAACCGCATATCTTGGTTTAAGTGAGAACATTTTAAACTCCTCCTATAGAGATATCGCGAGCATGATAATATCGTTTATGGAATATATAAAACAAGGTGAAATCAATATCGACAATTGGGGAGCTTTGATTGGACAAAGGCAAATCGAGGAAGGCGATTACTTGAATTATTCGCATTTCTATTTGCATAAGAATCAGCTTAATTTAACAAAAACATTTACGAAAAAAGCCGGGAAATATGTCATCGGTTATCATCAAGGTAGTTACATGGAAACGTATCAAACATATGACAAAATAAAAGATTATTTGGATAAGGAAGGATACCGCATTTGCGGTGACAGCTTTGAAGAATATCTATATCTGATGGGTGGGCCAAACTTCAATACGGGGGCAAATTATGTCATCAGAATCATGATACAAGTGGAAGAGGATGTTGCCGGCTAAATAAACATTGCTAAGAATTTGCTCGTTGAAGGAAGGATGTTCAACATGTCCGGCAAAAGACATATCGACTTTTACGCTGGGAATGGATGGCCCACCTAGTAAAGGGCGTACGTCCTTATTGAACATCCTCTAATACTTTCTTCATTTCATTACCTCAAATACACATTGATCCATACATCTGCTTCCTTCAGTTTATTATGAAGCAAACATAGGTTTAAGCCTCAAGAACCCTCAGACTCCCCCTCTTCCTTTGACTTTTCCGTGTCTTTATTTTCTCTTTCGCTAAGCTGTCGATCGTAAATTTTAACAAAGGGATAGTACATCAATGCGTTTAATATAATTAAAAGAATAACAAGAATTGGCGCTTTCCAATCCAGTGTTGAAAAAAACGCTCCTATAAATGGTGGCATTTGCCACGATAGATTGGCAAAGGTGCTCCCGATCACCCCACTCGCCATAAGAATATAACTAATAATCGCATTCATTGTCGATGTCAGTAAGAAAGGAAGCAAGAATATCGGATTTAACATCAATGGAACACCGAAAATTAACGGTTCCGAAATACCGAAAAGCGCTGGCACTATTCCGACCTTCCCAACAGTCTTTAGCTGTTTTGACTTAGTCATGAACACTAGCAAAATAGCTAAGCCAATGACGGAACCCGAACCACCGATAACGGTGAAATATGTCCAAAATGATGTTGTGAAAATATGAGGCAATTGTTCTCCGGCGATCTGGGCAGAAGCGTTAATGGATAAATTGCCGTCACGAATTGGCCCCATGACGCCTGCAAGTGTAGCATCATGAATTCCAAAAAACCAAAATAAGTGTGTTACAAAGGTGATGGTCACAACAAAACCCAGACTATCCGCAGCATTTAATGTTGGTGATAACAAATCAAATATAGCAGTTGCAAGAGTGTGATCGAAAGCGTCAAAAGCGGAATGAACAGCAACAAAAACCGCTACAATAATCATTCCAGGAATGAGTGATGCAAAGACATCACTTAAGCTAGCCGGGACATTAGATGGCATGCTGATCTTCCCAAAATTCCTCTGCTTCATAATTCTGTATAACTCTGTCGTCCCAATGGCAATTATGATTGTCGGAAGTAATCCTGTACCATCAATAAAGCTATAGTCTAGCACTGCGCCTTCTCCACTCACTGGTTGGGTAACAAGTAAGAAAAAGCCCATTACTGAAAATAAAATCGGGATAAATGAATTGATCTTATAAAAACGACTCAAAAAATGAGTGATCCCAATACACACATATAAGGAAAGTGCACCTAATGTGAAATCAAATATCCAATTAAGAATGGCTCCATTATTATCCGCAAAGCTTTCCCATGCAAGCAAAAGTTGATTAGTTGTTTCATCTGTAGTGAGGGGAGAATTGATAATTGCTGCAATTCCCCCTACTAACATGATCGGCAACAGGCTGATAAAAGCATCGCGAATTGATGCAAGATGTCGCTGCTGTCCTACTTTATTTGCAACTGGCATAATTTTATCTTCCATAAGTGAACTAAACGAATCAAAGATGCCCATATCTATTCGTCTCCCTCATGAAATTGTAAAGCATCTTTTAATATCCCCTCGGCATCCATTATTCCATATTTTGGCATATCAATAGTTGTAGCTGGAACTCCAGCATTTTCTTGTATGTCTTTTAATTGGAAGCGAATTTGCGGCCCTACTAGTATCATATCAACATTTTCTAAATGTTCTTGGTACTCACTAACTCCGACTGCCTTTACCGTTGCCTTTCCGTTTGACGAATCTTGCATTTTTCGTGCTAATATTCCCGACGACATTCCGGCATTACATACAATTAGGATATTCAACATCACCTTTTACTCCTCTCTATCGTAGCACCGTTTGATTCACAGACTCTTTTATACCAGTAATACGACGATTTCGGTTTTCTTTCAAAGTTGTTATCAAAGTCTACTCCAATTAGTCCATAGCGTTTTTCATGTCCGTTTTTCCAAGAGTAGATATCCATGGTCGACCATACAAAGTATCCTCGCACATCTGCCCCATCCTCAGCTGCTCGCAGGATTGCATCGATATGCTCATTTAGGAAATGGATTCTTCCCTGATCGTCAACGGATTCCTCATTCGGGACATCTTCATAGAAAGCAATGCCATTTTCCGTGATATAGATTGGTATCCCGTATTTTCGATACGCTTGCATAATGCCCTGATATAGACCTTGCGGATAGATCTCCGTATCCCATTCGGTGTAAGTAGAATCCGGGTTATCAAACACTTGCTCAAACCAATCTTTTACGACTACCTTACTCGTGCCTTTTGCTTCTTTTCCTTTGTTATTGATACGTAAAATGGTTTCGCCACTGGTGTATGGTTTTATAAGAGCACGTGCATAATAGTTCAAACCAACGAAGTCTACAGTGTTCTGCTTAATTTCTTCAAAATCTTCTTCTTTCATAAAGCTCAAATCATATTTTTCGTTAAGAATGGATAGCATATCGATTGGTATTTCACCTTTTATTGCCGTGTCCAGGATCCAATTATTAAAGAAGTTATCGGCCTTTCGCATGGCGATTTTTGTTTCCAAGCTGTTGTCGACGCCAGAAACCGGCGCATAGCTGTGGACAATTCCAATTTGACCGGGCACCTTCATCTCTCTAAATAATTTTACAGTTAATGCATTTGCAAGCATCATATAGAAAGAACCTTGAATTGTTTTTTGTGTATCATCTAAACCTGGAGGGTAATTTCCTATTTTGTAACCACTAAAAACATAATAGCGAGGTTCATTGAATGTTGACCAAAATGTAACTTTATCCTTGTACGCTTCAAAGCAAACACGCGCATATTCTACGAAAGCAGAACAAATGTCGCGCTCTATCCATCCACCTCTATCCTCTAAATATTGGGGGAGATCCCAATGAAAAAGAGTCACAAATGGTTCGATACCGTTTTTTAGACATTCATCAATCACATTGTGATAAAATTGTATACCCTCTGGATTAACCTCGCCTTCCTTATTTTTTATAATTCTTGGCCAAGCGATGGAAAAACGATAGGCTTTATGCCCACCTTCTTTCATCAACCGAATATCCTCTTTGTACTTATGATAATGATCAGAGGCATCATCACCATTTTCCAAGTTATTTTCATGTAAATAAACGTCCCATAATGAGGGAACTCTTCCACCTTCATTCCATCCTCCCTCACATTGATAGGATGCTGTTGCCGTGCCCCAAAGAAAGTTCTCATTTATCATTTATCTTTTACCTCCCCTTCCAATTTTTGATAAACATCTACTAATTCACTTGCCATATCTAGTGTTAGCTGTCCCATCATAAAATGGTCTTCACTGTGCATCAGTAACAGTGATAGTTCTGTAGCATCTCCATCAGCCTCCTTTTGGATCATATTGGCGTGCACTTTTTGGGCATTAAGTAATTCTTGTTTACCCATTTCAATACTTTGTTTCGCCTTGTCCATATCCCCATTCTTCGCATTAGTAATAGCCTCCATGCCATAGCTACGAGCATTACCACTGTGAAAAATCAAACCAAACGAAACAGCTTCAGTCCCCTCGTTTGAACTCATTCCATTGACACCTCTCTATCTGTTCTCTACACATTCATCATAATTCAGTAGTCATCAAAACTAAAATACGTATTTTCCGCTTGCATTAGGAAAAGTGTGATGTTCATATAAAAAAGCTATGCGCGAGGGTTCCACCATCACGCATAGCTTTATATTAGCTGATTAATTGAATAAACGATTCATAACTATTAATTTGTGTTATCTCTTTTACCTTTTCTTTATCATCCAACAACGCTATTATTTTCTGAAACAACCCATCCATTAACTCCCTTTTGTCATTTGCAAGAGCAAACAGCAAAACAAGTTGTACTTTTTTATCCCCCACTGGATTGGCTTATTTAATATACCAACGGATATTACCGTTTTTTTAGCTACCTTTTCAATTGGATGTGGTAAGGCAATCAAATTTCCAAAAGCAGTTGAAGATATGGCCTCCCGGGACAAAATTAGGTCATTGTATCCTGGAGGCACTATTGCTTGATCTTCCAATTTACTCGAAAGGAAAGCAATGACCTCATTCGGCGTTTGAAAGTTTAAATCCTTAAAAAACAAGGATCTATAAAAATAGGAATTAATATCCTCGCTCCCCCATACTTGATCTATGGATTGAAAATACGCGTTTAATTTTTTCTCATCCTGTTCAGACAAGAACGGTGAAACCTCTATTGTATCAAAAGGGAAATCTTCAGATACCTTTGAGGTTGTAAGAATTAAATCCGGATTAAATTTCGTAATGGAATTTCGATCCGATATCGAAAACAATTCTAACTCATCAATTTGTTCACCATACACGTTTTCCAATTTCACCTTCAACAAACGGCTGGTAGTGAAACCTGTCGGACAAAGAATCGCAATACGTTTCTTTGCTTGTTCTTGCTTTGCAATACGCTCAAAAGCTATGCAAAGATGCAATGTCAATAAACCGATTTCATCTTCATTTAACTTTTGCCCTGTTTCTTTTTCATATTGCATTCCCATAAATATGCCCATATCGTATATAAATGGAAATCTTTTTTTAGTATCCGTTAAAATGGGATTATGAATTTCAACACTGCGTCTGTTTCGATTGTAAAGTGATTTGAAATGCATGACTAGCCCAGTGAATAGCTCCTCATCGTTGCTTAGGTCAACCAAGAAAGTGTCATCAATGGACATAAGCAAATCATTTACTAATTTTGAAAAAAAGCCATTCGTAACTGTTGCCTTTCTATCTCCTTTATAAGAAGAGCTTTTTTTCCCACCAAGTAAAATAGCTAAATAATCTCGTTCCGGTGGAGGAATTGTAACATGATACATATTTTCAAGCTTATCACAAATACCATGAGCGGCAGACAACTCTTCTTTAGAGCTGATAAAGTCAATTTCTGTAGAGGAAATAGTTTCCTCATTACGTTGTATAGTGTCAATCACAATTGCTATATGAATAACCATACTTAGGATAGACAAATCCGTAAAATGCAGCTCATATTTTCGTAGCGCATCTTCCAGAACTTCCTTAATTTTTTTAAGATTAATGTCATCAAATTGATTTTCAAATACATTAATATCAAAAGCACTTTCTTTTACTTCATGTAATAACAATTTCGACCACAAGGTTCTTTTTGCTCGGGTACTTCCTTCAATGACAAACGTGTTGGCTGTCCTTTTTAACTGTACCTTATCTTCAGTGTTGGAAATAACTGCTTTCAGATGGTACAAATCCTTTTCTATCGTAGATTCGCTAACAAATAAGTCATCAGCTAAATCGTATATATTTTTTGGCTCTGAGGATTTAAGTAAAGTTTTTAGCACAACCATCATACGTTCGTGTGCACTTTCGGGAAATTCATTATTCTGCTCCAATAGTCGGATACCATCTTCGACATTTTCCAATCGGTATCCATCCTGTTTAGAGGATTTTATTATTAGACCCGTTGACTTTAGAAATTGAATATCATTGCGAATAGTACGCGAACTAACGCCTAGATACGAAGCTAACTGCTCCCCTGTAATCCAATCATCTTTTTTTATCAGACATAGCGTTAACTGTATTTGTCGCTTGTTCATAATTCTCTTCTCCCTTCGTAATCGTTAATGTTGATTGATTAAAGCTACTAACTGAAGAAGAGAACCAATGTAGAGAGATGTCAATGATAAACAATATTCGTATCCACATGTAATTATAATCTATAATAATTTGGAAAGTAAAGAATTAGATAACTCTAGCTTTATGCATGGTTAGTTTGTGTATGGAAACGTATCAAATATATGTGGGAACAATGAAAAATGTAGGATAGCTGGAGCTATCTCCGTAAAATCAAATGAATAGTTGCCTCCTCTAAAATGTCACATTAAAAAGAGAAGGAACACGCCCTCTCTTAAATGCCTTCTATAACAAATAGATTTCATAACCACCATCAGCAACAAGATACATTCAAAATTATCCGAATCCAATTAATTTGTTTATCTTACGTTCTGGAAACATATACAACATGATGAATAGAAGCTGGGTTTGTTAGTTGAAGCGCCATACATGTTGAAAGGTCAACAGTTGATATACTTCCTTTTCCTTTAGAAATTGGTTGATTGATAGCGATTTGAAAATCACCGGTTTTATCTCCATTTGTCAGTCTAGGCGGACGAATAATGGTCCAATCAAGATTACTGCGATAAATCTTCTCTTCCATACGTTGCATGTCACTATATATATTATAAAATATCTTCCATAACACTTTTAATAGAATTCGTTCTTTCATCGAAGCCGCTTGTTTCGATTTCAATGTTTCCGCTGACAGACAAACCAGTCGCCTCACCCCAGATTTTCGCATCTCGTTCATTATATTTTCCATACCTTCTGAATAGACGGTTGTCGGTTCACGATGACTTCCGCCAAGCACCGAAAGGACGGCGTCTTTTCCCATCATTTTCCCATCCAATGTGGACGGTTTTAGCACATCCCCCTTTACAATGATCAATTGTGTCCCGAACAATGCTAATTTCTCTGGTTTACGTACAATTGCTGTTACTTCATGTCCTGCTAACAATAATTGTTTCACTAACTCAATTCCTGTATTTCCAGTAG
Organism: Virgibacillus sp. NKC19-3; assembly: GCF_019837165.1. Lineage (NCBI taxonomy): Bacteria > Bacillati > Bacillota > Bacilli > Caryophanales > Bacillaceae > Virgibacillus > Virgibacillus saliphilus. The sequence continues at coordinate 477,746 of NZ_JAGYHC010000001.1, read as the reverse complement.
CGCCAAACACAACAACTTTCACAAGTTACACCTCCATTTGTTAGTTAGTTATAACTAACATTCATCTTAAAATTTTAATTCTATAATTATAGAATTATAAATGTGGCTGCCAACCAAGTATATCTTATTCTCATTACCATCGCTTCTCCAGGTTATATCATTCTCCAGCTCTCTTTACTTGTTTTATAATACGAAGCGTCAGCAAAAATAAAACGAACGGAACAACCGGATGTATCGCGCCTATGACAGGAACATGCACACTTACATATTGAAGCGGCACAATCAGCAGGAATAATGCAACAACCTGCCAGCGGATCCTTTTGGAAATCCGCCCCGTAAAAGCAAGAATCAGCATAAGAACTGGGATAAATTGAAAACCGATGACAAACGTTGTGTGATATCCCCAATACGCATAATTATTGAAAATGGCCATGCCTGCAATGAATGTCTGGGCAACAATACAAATAACAAATACCCATGCTAAAACAAGAAACCCTTGTCTCGAATAGTGAATTCGGTTATTGAACTGCGTCAAGTGTAATCACCTCCTTTACTTCATCAATCCATAACAAAATGTGTGTACACTATTTGTAATAAATGCCTCCTTGGTAAGATTCATGAACTTATCTTTCCATAAAGCAGTAGATATAAAATAACTAAATAATGTAGCTACAAATAGAGAAGCTTGCGCATATGAATCAGTCTTTGTCATCTTCCCTTGTTCCTGCATTTGTTGAAAATAATGAGAAATAAAATGTTTTAGTTTATCTGTATTGTCAGAAACCAAATCAACTAATTCCGGCATTGTAGTTCTTTCTTGAGCAGCAATCAGGCAAATAGATTCATTTCCTTCCATTAATTGCAGATATAAATGAGCGATCTGTAGCAAATCTTTTTCTAAATCCCAAACAATCCTTTCTTCAAAGGTTTGTTGAAAGCTCGGCACCACTTTATTTCTTTCAACTGCTGCTTCCAGTACCCCTTTTTTTGTTTCAAAATGGCGAAAAACGGTCATTTCACTTACCTGAGCTGCATCTGCAATCTCTTTAATCGTTACTAAATGAAAACCTTTATCCTTCATCAATTGAAGCGCCGATTGAAGAATCCGATCAGAAGTTGTCAACTTTCTACCTGTCATATCCACACGTCCATTCTTTAAATGTTTGTTAGTGATAACTAACATTTATTAGTTATTATAATACCTTCTTATAAAATGTGTGTCAAGAACGGTAGCAAACGCCCATTATCCATGTAGTAACACAATTCTTAGGAATCTAAATCCTAGATTAAAAACTTGACAAAAAAATTATTTATGCTACAATTTACTTTTATTATTTTTAGTTATATAATAGGGTTCCCTCAGCCAGGGAGCCCTATTTTTTGTTGCATAAGAAAGGAGACAGCTGCCAATGAATTTATTCGATATGTTGAATTCCCACCAATTATCACAGCCTTCCAATACAGTGATGGAACTAGTTCATTTAAACGAAAAAACGAAAGAGCGAGACTTGGTTCTAACGCCGGATGATGCAAAAACACTGATGCTGTCCAGAAATAAAATATTGCGTGATCATGCGAGAGTTGAACTGAGTATTGGCGTGTTAAAGGAGTTAATTGAGGTATTTTCTGCTTCTCCCTATATGAATCGAGATCATTATGTGGATACGCTAAATGATCTACAGGAAATTTTTTATTACCTTAGAAATGAAACGGAAGATAAGATTGGAGACGCAAAGCTTATTCAACAGATGAATGATTATTACAATGGACCTTGCGGAGGATCTATAGAACTGTTAAGAAGTAAAATGGAAGAACTTGCAGAGAAATTCAGAGGAGATATAACGCTTCATCATTCTTTATTCGAAGGATATGAATGATATATGAAATTCGATAAAAAGCCAAATTATTCTAATCCGATCTCTCCTATTACGATCGAGCAATCTAGGTTAAAGCGAAATCAATATCTGCTATCTCTTCTACAAGAAGGACAACGATTAGGGCTTATAACCAGCCAAAGAGCTTACCAGATTCAGCTAGAGATGATGCAGATTCTACAACAATTAATTCAGCAACATACCCAAGGAGAAAGTACATCGGTCTCATCAGAAACAGCGCAAGGACTTATGACCTCCCTGATGTATGCTATCGATACCTACACCCTCCTTTTTGAAACTCCTGAAGAAGCTATCGCTCATTTACAGGATGAAAATATGAAAGATATCTATTCGAAAGGGGTTGAATTACTTCGTCACTACTTTGAGGAAGCGAAGCAACTGTATCGAGATGTCAAAAAGATGAAATTAGACGTACCGGTCGATGCCTATCAAATGACCATTGATGAATCGTTGCCTGTATTTATGAAACACTATGATATTATTTTTGAAGCACAAAATACGATGGCAAGTATTGACTATCCGTTAGCTATTGATGATATGCGACTTCGGGGCGTTTTTTATATCAAACAATATTTAGAACGATTACAGTTGGAGACAAGGTTCTGTCGCTTTTTTCATCAACAAGATGTCATGTATATGTTAACAAATTTTGGAAATATCAACCGCATTAATTATCAAATTGAGCTATTTAACATCTTTGAGTTAATGATAAATAATGCTGTGTTTTCACTGTTATCTGGAGGAGAAGCTACGGATGTTCGAATTTCGGAAATTCAATTTGAACAGATAAACCAAATGCTAACAGCCTCCCCTGCTAATCAAAGGACGAAATTGATTCATGAAGCGGTTGATCAATTGCAGGAAGACTTACAAACAGATCAGGCACTTACCGATTACATCAACTTATACCGGGATGAATTGGTTCAGAGGGTTAGCAACGCTGCAGAAGTCGGCAGTTTCGAAAAACTTATCATCCGAGAAGTCAACGAACGCGAAAAATCAATGGTGTTCAAGGTAAATGAGAATGATCGAATGAGTGATTTGCAAATGCGTAACTTCGTAGATCGTATCTTAGAAAGTGACAGTACCGAAGAAAAAGTGCAACTCATTCGCAGGCATGTGGTTTCCCTGCATGATTATCTGGACTTACTAAATGCAGAATGTCTGTTTAATGGTGAATATGAGGCCCTTTTTGCTACTTTCGGAGACGTCGAACTAGCCATCTTAGCGAAAATCGTATTTTATGAGGAACTACGGGAAGATAAGCGTGATTTCTCAGATATTGTTGCTGTCGGAGCTGAAACAGAAACCGAGTGGGAAGTGCATTATATTGCGTTCATGCAGCAGTTGGATGACACGCACATTCGAGCTGTTGGAGATCTTATGTATGAAATTAATTATGAGGATATATCGTTTTATTGAGTGTTTTTGCTTAACGCTTATGTTTCAAATGAAAGCAGTGAATCGCATGACTCACTGCTTTCCAAATCAATTAGGATTTACAATGCTTCTACCGGGAGTTTCATGATATTCCACGCAGCTATACCACCAAGCAGCTCTTTCACATCATACCCTTCTTGTAATAGCAGCAGGCTCGCTTTTTTGCCCATGTTGCACCACGTATCCCAACAATAGACAACAATCACTTTATCCTTTGGCAGCTCATCTATTCTGTCCCTTAATTCATGTAAGGGAATTTCAATGGCGCCTTGAATTTTCTCTTTCTTTAAATGCGGTGGAGCATTTCGTACATCTACCAATACACATGCCCCGTCCTGTTCCTTTACATAATTCATATAATCCATTGGACTGAATGTTAAATCTAAATGATTCTCCAGATACTCTATTTTAGTCATTTTCTAGTTCCTCCTTTTGTAAATAGTGGTATATGTCTTTAATTGCTTTCTTTTGATGTACCGTCATCTGATGGATCACATCTTTTTCACATCTTTCAAGCGCTTCCCATCTTTCCTCTAAAATTGCACGCCCTTTCTCTGTGATACGAATAAGATTTGCCCTTCTGTCAGCCGGATTACTAACCCGTTTTAGCAAGTTTTTCGATTCCAAATTATCAATTAATTGCACCATCGTTGTCCGATCAATTTGTAATTCGAATCCGATACCTTTTTGCGTTAAGTTCTCATTATTATAAATAGCAGACAGAATCCCGTAATCTCTTGATGAAATCTCATAGTGTGCCAATTCTTTTGTAAAACTTTCTGCCATATCTTGAGCGATTTTACTTAACAGATACCCCCAAGATTGATTCACTTCATATATAATAATCACCTCTGGAAATAATCATTTTTACTGATTATATTTTATACGGGATCATTTTCCTTGTCAATGGGTTTGGTTCATTGTTTGTAAGAAAACAGAAAACCCAACTGCGAATTAAACAGTTAGGCTTTAAAAACAACTTTTAGAAGCTATTAGGTTTTACAAAATCCCTCATGGAGACGCACCATATCTCTTTTAATAAATTTCTTTACTCATTTTTCTTTTCCTCCCTTGAATTTATTATGTTTTGTCTGCTATCCGAAAAATAATGACACTAAAAAAACAGGCGTGAGCCTATTTTATCGATTTGACCTTTTATTTTTTTGAATTTTGTTGTCGTTCACTCGTTAAGAAATGATCGGGAATCTAGTAAATAACAGAGAACTCCGTACGTTTTCTGTTATTTACTAGTCTCAAGCATTCTAGAGGGAAGCGAGATACACCATATTGTTAGATAGCGTACGGAGCTATCTTACAAAATTGGTAGTAGACCCTTGTAGTAACCCCGAGCGAGTTTTAATTATTAACTCTCTTTTTATTAAAAGGATATTAGGGAGGTGTAGAAATGTGTAATCACAATAAATTTGTTTAATTTCGAAGTATAACATAAACACCGCCTAAAAATGCGGACGGTGTTAATATGTAGTTATTTAACTTTTTTAATTCCAATAATCGCTACCAACACCAGTTCCATTGACAAAATCATTCTTCAGGTTGTCCCATGCGTCTCCTCCACCGGCAATAGGGGCGGAAACAGCTGCACTTTTAGAACTATTTGATGTGTCAGTAAGACCTGTAAAAGAGACTAAAGCAATTAAAAATGCTCCCAATAAAAGACCTACAGTTTTTTTCATTTTAAGTATCACCTCCCTCTATATACTTAAAATATTATCATAGTTTACCTCCTATATGCCAATAATTTAAAAAATTACGTTATTGTAGAATGAAAAGACTTCTCCGAGAAAATCTTATTATCTATTATACCGGCAAAATAATGGACAGATTACCTAATACAATGGACAAGTACAAAGAATGGCAACATATTGAAGGCAAACATATTTTACAAAGTTCAAGAAAAAACCCAACCGAATTGCTCGTGGTTGGGTAAGACAAATAAGTAAGCTGATTGCAAATATTAATATAAACAATTCATACTTACATTACAGTATTACATTCATTCTTACGTCGGTTTCTTTTTCAAACGTGTCATCACTGCAAAAAACAACATATACACCAACACAATAATCCCAATTGCAAAATAGCTTGCTTGTAATCCGAAAATATCGGCGAATGTTCCGCTGCTTATCGGTCCTAACATCATTCCTATAGAATAAGCCGTATTGTAAATAGCAAAGGTAACCCCGTACGCTTGAGTTTGGTTTTCCTGCGCGATATCAGCAAGTTCAGGAAGTGTCGGTGCAAGCACCGTTCCCATACTGATACCAATCAAAGCTAATGCCGCAACCTGCAGCCACATCGTTGTCGGCATAACAACAAGTACTAATGATATAGCAGTAATTCCTAACCCAATTGTAATTGTTTTAGGATGCCCTATCTTTGTTGAGACACTTCCGACAATCGGTGCAGCAAACGCGTAAGCAAGTGAGGGCACACCAAATAATAAGCCGATAATCCCTGGAGATGCATCAAACACATTTTGCAGATGCGTTGGAAATGTAGGCTCCAGCACGCTTGGAATGGCAGCTCCAATAACCACTGCTCCAACAATCATGAGTAAGGTACGATTTTTCAATAGAGCTAATGCCCCTGAAGACTCTTCCTCCTGTTGATGAGGTTCTTCTTTCAATAAAAACACACGCAACAAGCCATCAATGAAGGCAATACCAGCTGCCACAAAAAACGGGAGCATATAGCCGCCCAACTGATAGAGCCAGCCTCCAAATGTCGGACCCAACAGAATTCCCATTGCTTGACCGGACAAAGCGATTCCCATGACTTTCCCCCGTTCTTTCGATGGGTAGAAATCAGCTAGAAGCGCAAGTCCAGCTGTCCAGGTGGCCGCTGCTGCAATTCCTTGTAAAATACGGCAAATGAGCAAAAGCCAGAAACTTGTAGCAAACGCAAATAACAAGGTTGCTGCTACAAGCCCTATAATTCCCCAGAGCATTGGGCGACTCCTGCCAACTTTATCGGAAATAACGCCAAAAATAGGTGTGGCGATCAAGAGAGCTGCTGCATAACTGCCGAATAAAATGCCAATTGCAGTTTGGGGTAACCTTAATGTTTCTGCATAGTCAGGCAAAATAGGAACAATCATTCCATACAGAAGCATATCGGTGAAGATTGCTAGCGTCACGACAAACAAGGCGCTCTTTTGAGCTTTTTTTACATTTTGTTCTTGATTCATTTTTTCCCTTCTTTCCCTTGATTCTGTGTTGTATAAAAACAACTTTCTTCCCCTTTTAAGATAATCCATTGGCTCCTTTCTTCTTTTACACCTGAAGAGGAACAGGAATAATTGTTTTTTTCCGCCTCATTTATGCTCCGCCTCCACCGACAACCGCAACAATCACAACTTCACTGATACTACTGCCGTTATCCATCTTGCATCAAACACACCTTATATTTATTTAATATTGATTAGTCAATGTTGACTATAGATGTATTTTTTTCTCCCTCCTATACAGAGAGGGAGATTATTACTTATTGTCTTCTAAATACGCTATTGCCTTTTCGACGAAATCCTGTTGAAGTCTGATAGTGGCAAACATATTATCAAAAACCAGCTGTACCATGGGAGGAATGTTGCCTTCTAGGGCTGCATTCTTTTCCTGCCAGCCTGTTTCGACACTTTTATATTCATTTTCCAAAGCTATCTGCTGTTGTTCCAAAGCTTGTCGCGCTTCTTCGGCTGGAAGCTTTTCAAAAAAAGAGATGCCTGCATATAAAGAAGAAGGGTATTGAACAGATGAAGCAGTTAAAGCTTCGCGAATCAATTCTTTCAGATGTTCTTTTCCTTCTTCGGTAATTCGATAGGTAAACTTTTGCCGGTGACCGGTTTGTTCCACCTTATCAATCGCAATATACCCGTCCTTTTCCAATTTTTTAAGCGCATGATAAATGGAACCAATTAAAACGCCACCCCATCTTTCCGCATCCGTCATCCGCAACGCCTGCTGAATATCATAGCCGGACATCGGTTTTGCATCTAACATACAGAGTACAAGCAGTCTGGTCATCATCGTCACATCCTTTACTTAACATTGAGTATTATACATTGAATATAAATAAATATCAAGTGGGACAGTGGGGACAGGTCCATTGTCCACCTCTCTCGAACTTTTTAGTGGTTTCAAATCGGGTTTTGAGCTTTGAGATTGCTTGATATTGTATTAATAGAGTAGACATTCCTCAAAAATGTCCGCAATAGATAAGCTAATCAATAGGAAAACAGGAGGAACGCAGCCTTATCTAGGTAGAAACCCCAACTGATCAACAGTTAGGGGAGATAGGATTTTACTTATTCCATTCACTTCACAAATACCCTTGCCCGTTTTTACTGTAAACCAGCAGCTTACGGTCATCAAAATGGTGCACATTCGGCCTGATCATGTCGTTGACAATCGAAGAGGACCCCGCTATAAAGAAAGAACCGGCGCTTGATATGACGGGCGCCAATAGGACAATGACCACCACGACTACAAAGAAAAACGGGAAAACATCTCCAATCACACCATAATAAATATGTACGGGATCAATATTTTCCAGTCGTAACCCGTACCAGCTAAGTACGCCGATGGTAATAACAAGCGCATCTGCTCAAGTACTGAACATTAATACATATTGCTATGTTATCATAATACGCGAATTATTTGTTTTAAATTTCGGGTCAACACCAAAATCAATGGTTGAAATAAGTGATTAAATATGGTATTACCTTCTAGATAGCGGAGGAAGAACACGGAGACTCCTATGGGAACAGGGCGAGCTGAAGATCCACTTGAAAAGTGGTTTTCCTTTCAAGTTAGCTGAAGCCGTCCCCATGGAAAGCGTAGTGTTCTTCCGTAACGGTCGTTACCCTTACCATTTAATTTGTCAACTATAGATTTTGGTGAAGAGCCTAAATTTCAGACATAAAAAAGTGGAGGAACCTTTCTTAAAGTCCCCCTTACACAGATATACTACATTAATAATGCTTATGATAATCTACCCATTAGTACTCATCGTCAACAAGCGCTTTAGGTTATCATCAATAAACTTATTTTCGGCACTGTTTATTCCACGGCCGGCAAAATGGCCCCAGCTTGATTCGATAGGACGAAAAACCGCATTGGGTATGCACTTAGCTTCGTATTCATTATCGTCCGCCGTGCAAAAAAGATCCGTGCTACCCGGCATGATGCAGGCAAGTGCTTTAATGTTCTTAAGCGCCTCATTAAAATCTCCGTTATAAACGGAGTTTGCACTAATATCAGCAAATTGTCCGGTCCATAACATGGCCAGGAAATTGTGTGGATCCATCTTCATAAAGCTATTTTCCAAAATACCAACCACAAAATCTTCTATTGAATTATATCCCAGTTTCCGATAGATTTCGTTTCTGTAAAATGCCTGAGATAAGCCCCAGCCAGCATAGACATGACCGACAGCACGCATGTTTTCAGAAGTCAGCTGGTTTAATTTATAAGAATCGAAGCCAACTGTAGCCATCAGCGCAGCTTTCATTCCATTCAAAACTACAAATGTTTGAGGCCAAGTCTTGGCAACCCCATTAAAAGGTGCAATTCGTTCTACCATATCAGGGTAACTTGCACCCCATTGGAATGATTGAATGCCTCCCATGGACCATCCAACTACAAGCGCAATCTTTTGAATACCGAATTTTTCAGTCACCAGCCGATGCTGTAGTTTTACATTATCGTAAATGGTTACCTGTGGAAAATTAGCCCGGTCGAATGGAGGAAGAGTGTTACTGGGAGACGAAGACAATCCATTACCCAGCAGATTGGGAACAATAATGAAATATTTCTGCGGGTCCAGCGCCATTCCATTACCAATTAACCACTCGTTGTTTTCATGTGTGTCTCCAAACGCAGTAGGATAAACAACCACATTGTTTTTGTCTTGATTTAAAGTCCCATAAGTCTTAAATGCAAGAAATAAGTCAGGCAATGTCACACCTGATTGTAATGTAACATCCCCCAGTTCAAAGATTTCATAATCCATCATCATTGACTCCTTTCATTGGTTCATTTCTTTGTCTTTAGTATAAAGGGATGTTATTGTTAATAAAAGTGAATGTTTTTGAATTCAGCATTCAATAAAATTGAAAAAAGGATGGAATACTATGGAAATACGCGAACTTATTACTTTTAGAACAGTTGCCCACACTCTAAACTTTACTCGGGCTGCTGAGTCACTGAACTATGTCCCTTCGAATGTCACCATGCAGATGCAAGCTTTAGAGGAAGAGCTGGATACGCAACTTATTGACCGCCTAGGGAAACAAATTGTTCTCACTGACGCCGGAAAACGATTTTTATTACATGTCGAAAAAGTGTTAAACAGTTTAGATGAAGCCTATTTAGCCATGAAAGAAAATGAAGATTTAACAGGTACCCTCACTATCAGTGCCAATGAAGTCCTTTGTTCTTATCGCTTACCTGCCGTTTTTCAGTCTTTTCGTTCTCTTTATCCTGGCATACGGCTAATTTTTCGTCCTTTTCCCAGTCAGCAACTTAAACAAAGTCTTTATGCAGGAAGAGCGGACATTGTTTTTATGTTGGAGGAGCCAGTTAAATCAACCAGTCTTTCGGTTGAATATTTAATGGAAGAACCTTTCCACCTTTTTGTAGCTTCAGACCATCCACTCGCAAACAAGAAAAACCTTCGCCCAGAAGACCTTCAAGAGGAGATGTTTTTGCTTACAGAGAAAGGATGTACTTATCGGACACTCTTTGATCGATCATTAGCGCAACAAGGGATTGATGAAGGTATTACGAATTTGGAATTTACGAGCGCAGAAGCAATTAAACAGTGTGCAATTACTGGTATTGGGATTGCTTTACTCCCGGAAATAGCCGTAAAGGCCGAGCGGGAACGAGGCGAACTAGTCTCTCTTCCCTGGGAAATGCCGAACTTTCAAATTACTACGCAAATGCTATATCATAAAGATAAGTGGATTTCCCCCGCTATCAAGGCCTTCTTAGATATAGCACGGGATGTTATTCCCTTGAAGTAAAAATTGGGCGTTATCTTCATACCCTTTCAAAAAGATCATAAGCTCTTAAGAAAATCGAGTTTATTGTATAAAAACTTACAAATGAAGTAATTCCAGCAATAAGAAAGAAAAGCAATGATTAAATAATATTCCGGAGACAACAAACTCTTCTGTCCCTGTGACAAATGCTCCTAAAGCCAACAAACTAATCGTCCATCGATGGCTATGCTTTTTCATGTTGAATCCTCTCCCTTATTTATACATTGAATTTATTCTTCCGCGTATACGGGAAGTATTGAAACGAATGGAAAGTATGCAGCAAGAAATCGCATTAACAACAAATTTAGAAACCGGCATTATTCGTATTGGTACATTTGCAAGTGCTTCTTCTTGCTTACTACCCAAACTGCTTACCAAATTCCAGAAAAAAACATCCCAAAATAGAATTTACATTTTACTTACGAAGAAATTACAGCATGGTTGAGCTCTGGCATTATCGATATTGGATTTGTCGTCAAAGGAAAAACGAATACCAATTTTGACTTTATTCCGCTTATCAAAGACAATATGCTCGTAGCATACTATCCAGAACATCGATTCCACACGAAAGAAACCGTGGTGCAGGTAGGACTGGGCGTCACGATTGGTCCGGAGCTGTTTTTAAAGGCACAGCAAAATATAAGGACTCGTAAATTAACCATTCAAAACAGCCGTGAAGTGAATCTTGCCTGTCCATCTATTGCAGAGGCCTCACCGGCTGTAAAGGAATTTCTTCATGTGGCAGAAGATGTTTCTTATTAATGCGGGAGGAGACGCTTTGGTTTTACCTATTCTTTGCCCACCATTATCACTATTACCAATCATATATGATCTCCAAGACATAAAAATCACTCAACAAAAAGTGTTGAGTGATTTTTTACTTCAAATTGGTTGTACCCAATCCTCATACTTTACCGGGGCCAAAAATTACTTCATTTGGTCCATTTTTCACCCACTTCCCGCAAATAAAAATGCGCGATCATCGTTTTAATTCACAATAGCGCTCACGGGACTTATAGACAATTTTACGGATACTATCCACTGATAGATTATAGATGTGTTCCAATTCCTCGAAGGAACGGCCTTCCCTGTATAGTCGGTAAATCGCTTCATTTCTTTCGGCCAGGGCGAGGCGTGATCCGTTGGCTTCTCCCCACCTGGCCCGCTGATTCGTTTGCTTCGGAATATAAACAAGCTCTCCCTGAATATATTTCTGTAGTTCCTTTAACAAATGAGGTGGAAGCACCTCTTTTCCATTTTTGTATGACAAGCAAGAACATCCTTTCTATGAAGATGTATAGGTCGAGCATGCATTATTTTCTCATTCATCAATAAAACTCCTTTCCCTCTGATCTTATTTAACGTAACCCTTTTCATTTTCCTCATACATTAGACTGAGAATGAAAAGAAGACCGCAATTGAAATGCGGCCTCCTATTTTATGATTCCCGCTAAGCGGAAATCACCTCATATTTTGTGATCAATTTCAATCAGCCTCCTTTCCGAAATATTATCGGTCCGACATCTCTATTTACTCATACATCCTCTCTTTGAACAAGGGGAAAAACGGTTAAAATTATTTTTTACCACTTTTTCATCTTTTCCCTTTGATGGTTACGAAAGGGTTGGAAGATAGATGTGAAATACAACTTTATCATCTGCGCTCGAAACAGAAAGGCTTCCTTGATGAAGTTCCACCATTTCCTTTGCAATAGCAAGTCCTAGGCCGGATCCGCCTGTATTCGTGCTCCGTGAGGAATCCAGGCGGTAAAATTGCTCAAAAATGCGATTTATTTTTTCTTCAGGGATAGTATATCCTTCATTTTCGAAGCGAATGCCAATGCCCTCGCTTTCCTCCTTGATGTCTATAGTGATCGTACTATCAGAGAAACTATGGCTAATGGCATTTCGGATAATATTATCAAACACGCGCTCCATTTTGCCCACATCACACTTCATATCAAGTTGATTCGGAGAGATGAGCTGAAAATCCAGTTTTTTTTCATGAAGCAGTGGTTGGAATTCAAAGGTTATTTGTTCAAACATTCGAGTGAGATTCACGTGACTGAGCTCAAGGCTTAGGTTGCTTAAGTTAAAACGCGTAATTTCAAAAAATTCATTAATTAAATCTTCTAAACGAATAGCTTTATCTAATGAAATAGACGTATATTTTTGGCGCAGCTCGCTTGAAATCTCCTGTTCATCATGAAGCAAGGTTAAATAACCAATGACGGAGGTAAGTGGTGTTTTTAGATCATGAGCAAGATAGACAATCAGGTCATTTTTTCGTTGTTCCGCTTCTTTTACCAATCGGTCATTCTCCATGGCGCTTTGTTTCATTTGGTTCATTTGATCTTCCACCTGTTTCAGTCCCCCCGGTAATTGAATGAAATCCTCATTCGAGGAAGCGAGGTTATTACTCGCTTCTATAATGGTATCAACATAATAAATCGTCTTTTTCCAATGGATGAAAACAATGATAATAAGTCCGATCATCCAACAAAATGAAAGAAACATAATAGGATTATCATTCGGATAAAGTAGAATACGGTATATAACATTATCCGTTGGCCACGTGAACATGGATAGAACGAATTTCGCACATAAAAAAAGGAATACCAAGCCAACTGTAAATGAAAGCACCTTTACGAAAAATTTATAAATAATGGCTCGTTTTAAGTCATTTCCTGCATAGCTTGCTCTTGGATTACTCAATGGTATAGCCAACTCCCCACACTGTTTTAATAAATTTCGGATTTCTGGCTTTCTCGTTCATTTTTTCTCGTAAACGGCCAATATGAGCCATCACCGTATTATTGTTATCCAGGTAATTTTCCCCCCAAACGGCTTCGAATAGCTCCTCGGATGATACAACCTTTCCTTTATTTTCACACATGTACCATAGGATGGAAAATTCGAGCGGTGTGAGAGACAGTTCTTTCCCATACAGGAAGCATTTATGATTACGTTTATTGATGTACAATCCGGCAAACTCGTACATTTGGGGATTAGCCAGGGCTGTTTTTTCGTTTTCTTTGGTATGGTTATATTGCTTGAACCTTCTTAATTGGGCTTTTACACGGGCAACCATCTCCAATGGGTTAAAGGGCTTCGTCATGTAATCATCCGCACCCAGCGTTAATCCGGTAATTTTGTCGATCTCCTCGACTTTTGCAGTAAGCATGATAACAGGATAATGATAGGTTTCTCGGATACGTTGACAGAGCGTAAAACCATCCATCTCCGGCAGCATAATATCCAGTAACACTAAATCAAAAGCAGTCGTTTGGATACATTGTAATGCATCTTTTCCGTTCGAACATCGATGAACGCTTAACCCTTCATTCGTCAGGTATAATTCAATTAAATCTGCAATTTCCGTTTCATCTTCTACAACCAACACGTTTGTTGTCATGCTCTCACCCCTTTCATGGTTCAATGGCTTCTTTTTCAAGATTGACATCAAACCTTATCTCACCCCACTACGTCTTAACATTAATAGTAAAAAAATATCTTTTCAATAGGTGTGCTCATTTTATGCTCTTTCAAAAGGGAAACAATTACCCCGTTTTCCTATAATCCAAAACCTGCGTATATAGCGAATGAGGCCATCAATGGGCATTGCATTGCCAAATGCTTCGTAAGAATTTCGTAAGATTTTATTTATAAAATCTTAGGATTTTCCATAGGAAAAACAAATAAACCAAACGCTTGATTTTAGTATGATGCATGTAGAAACATTGATTTTATCTTATTTTCGCCTTCCAAATGCGAGTTCATATACGAGGGTCCTTACTTGTTGGATCTCATACGGCATCGAGTCCTACAACTTTTACCCTGCAGTATAATTACGTGAATCAATTAATGAAAGGAAGAAGCAGCATGCAAAGGTTTTTAAGGATTGTAAAATGGTTGCTGATCATGACAGTTATCATAGTCTTGTTTTTTTATATGGGATCGAAAGTGAACATAGAATTCCAAAAAGATTTCCCCTTCTTTCACATCGAAGATTACGCCAGCCAGTACATTTATGTGGTTGATCGAGAAACAGAAGAAGTGATCCATGAAAAGAATGCGCAATCGAAAGCATATCCTGCATCGCTTACAAAAATCATGACAACGATTCTAACATTGGAGCATATTGACGACTTATCTGCACCTGCCCCTATAGACACGAAAACACAGCGTGACATGTTTGCCAACAATACGTCGATGGCTGGTTTTGCTGCCGGGGAATCTGTCACCTATCGCGATCTGTTATATGGAACGATCTTACCTTCAGGTGCTGAAGCCGCTAACTCTTTAGCTATTCATGTGGCAGGAAGTGTGGAAAATTTTGTGGAAATGATGAATGCCAAAGCGGATGAATTAGAGCTGGATAACACACATTTTACGAATCCAGAGGGGCTCGATCATAAAGAGCAATATACGACAGCGGCTGACATGGCCAAACTTTTGGATTATGCATTAGATAATGAAGATTTTAGAACAGTTTTTACAAAAGAGACATATCAGACAACATCGACGACAGCCCATCCTGATGGAATCATGTTAGCATCCACCGTTCTCTCAGCTCTTGATAAAGGAGAACAAAATGATTTTGAAATTATTGGTGGAAAGTCAGGTACAACCGAACAAGCTGGAGAAAACTGGGCAACACTTGGCTTGGTAAATAATCGCGAATATATAAGTATTGTGATGGGAGCTCCCTTAGATGACATTAGTCATCCAAATAACGAGCAAATAGCGGATACGCTGAAGTTGTATAAGAACATTAAGTCTGGTGAACTATGAAAATATAAATGTGTTCCTTTTTCACCGACCTAACCGTCCGGAAAATTCCAACTTCAAGATGCGAGTTTAACGGAGAATCTACTATCCTTATAATTCAAGAAATAAGTGGAAGTTGTTATTCTTTCCTATATAAATTTGAACTATTTAACAATTTTCTATATGAAAAACGGTCAATAATTCATCTGTGAATTATTAGCCGTTTTAGAATGTGAATGATTTCTACATGAAATCACAAGGTCCTACTATCTGCAACCATGGAGAGAAATATTGTTATTTAGCAAAACGCTTCTTTCAGTTAGAGGAGACTTCCTAATTCCAAGTAATAGCCCTAGTTCTGTCTCCCTTCACGCATAACTTCAGAGCTTGAAAACCTTAACTACTTAAACGAACAACCGTTAACGAGCGGTTTAAATAACCTAACTCATCCGGAAAATCCGTTCGAATGTTTACACCTACTTCGTCCCCTGCTGATAAAGGCGCTTGGACCACATATGTTGTACTGCTTCGATTGGCTATTTTAAAAAATGACGTCGTATCACCAAAAATGGGGGCACCATTAACAGTAATAAAAGACTCTAAAAATGGTTGTGATGGATCTGGATCAGTTGTAGCTTCAGCATTAATGGATACTGTTATTTGATAAACGCCGCTTTCATCTACCACCAATTCATTGCCCGATGGACTTACGGTAACACCTGATAATGGTCCTACTATGCCAAATGGTACCATTTCATAGTCTTCCCCTGGTGTTTCGACACTGCTTCCTCTTAGCGACCCGTAAGCCAAATCAACTTCCCCAGTTGCACCGGTGGCTCCGGTCGCTCCAGTTGGACCTGTTGGGCCTGTTACTCCAGTCGCTCCTGCTTCTCCCGTTACTCCCGTTGCTCCGGTTGCTCCAGTCGCCCCGGTTATTCCGGTCGCTCCGGTCGCTCCAGTCGCTCCTGCTTCCCCCGTTGCTCCGGTTGCTCCAGTCGCCCCGGTTATTCCGGTCGCTCCGGTCGCTCCAGTCGCTCCTGCTTCCCCCGTTGCTCCGGTTGCTCCAGTCGCCCCGGTTATTCCGGTCGCTCCAGTGGCTCCCGATTCCCCCGTTGCCCCCGTTGCTCCGGTCGCCCCGGTGGCTCCTGGCGGGCACATGACACATGGGTCGCCATGACATGGATGATGACATTCACAATAATCACAGCAGTCATGGTTACAGTTACAGCCTCTGGCTCTATTATGCTTCTCGCTCCAATAGCTTCTGTGACTTCGGTTATTCCCGTATTTTGTATTGTCTTGATTGCAACAATTACAGTCGCCATAAGGAGGCTTTTGATGTTGATATTCTCTAAATTTTGACACGCTGCATCCTCCTAATAAAAAGAAAAATATAGTTCTTATATCCTATTAGGAGCCATCTAATACGGTAACGGCACATATCCTCGGACGCTACCCCAATCAAGGAATATTGAAGTTGATTCCGAGTACAAAATTGTAAAAGGAGAAGTTTGAAATAAAACAAAAACTTATCTATATATTTTTTAGTAGAGAAAGAAAGTGGGAAAGGATATCCAATTTTCCTAATTCCGGTCACTACCTGGAGAAAAATCAAATATGGGATGATAATATTTAATAAATCGATAGATCGAAATTATTATCATTTTAAATAAGAGGCTATCTAATTTTAAAATTGCTCCTTTCATCTTTTAGTGTGCATCAACTTTAATCCTTATATCTATTCTTACTAAATGGTAAGATAAAAGTATGTATTATCAATCGAAAAATTTCTTACTCGGTAATTTACAGTATTTCCACTGCCCTGTAATGTAGAAGTTAAGATGTCTAAGGAAACTTATAATTATTTAAAGGAGAAAGTAATGTTATCTCGATATTTAAAGTTTATAGAACAATTACCCGACATCAGAGAATTAAAAAAAGAAGATTTGATGAATACTAATTTTCTTATAGAAAAAGAAAACAATTTAAAAATGTATTATTCCCCTCATAACGAATACGTCAATAATAAAGCAAAAATTGTTATTGTTGGAATTACTCCTGGATGGACACAAATGAAGAAAGCATTCGAGACCTTTATAACTTTAGACAGGGAAAGAAAATGGAGTACAACTATAATGCTTAAAGAGACAAAAAAAGCGGCAAGTTTTTCGGGCACAATGAGGACGAATTTAATATATATGTTGGATGAGTGTAAACTGCATTGTGCACTTGGTCTTCCTAGTACTAGGTATATGTTTGATGGAAGTAGAGTACTATTACATACAACATCATTGATTAAATTTCCCGTTTTTCACAAGAATAAAAATTATACTGCTCATCAACCTAAAATTGATAATAGCCCTCTCCTTTCTAAATATGCGTATCACGAGTTTGTAGAGGAAATGAATTCGTTACCAAATTCTTCTCTATTAATTCCTTTAGGCAAAGGAGTAGATAATATTATAAATGAATTAAAGCAAAAAGGAAGAATTAATCAGGTTTGTCTAACAAGGTTTCCTCATCCATCGGGAGCAAATGGGCACAGAGTTTCCGAATTTAATAAATATAAAAATTATTTGATAGACAACATCGATTATTGGGCTCGTTATAGAAAAGAAAATTAGTATAATTTATCCCACAAATTCGTGAGTTTCCATAGGTTTTACGCCTTTCATAAAAGTAAAATTGTATGAGTTTCACCTTTTTTTGCCTCTCACTCTAGTCGGCATGAAACCTCTTAAAATGGCCACTAGTAGAAACTTCTCCACACATCTTCACTATACGAAATTTGTGGCGGTGCTCGTAAATAAAAGCTTAAATTTTAATGCTGGTTTTTCGAAGATGTGCGCCGCCTTTTTTATAATCTCAATCCCCACTTCCACTTCGCTTATCCAATTTAAAAACTCTTTCTCACGATTTTTGTACTCACTTGAAGAACATAACGCTTCCCTCAAGAATATTCATAGTAATAATGATAAATGGTAGGAGCGTGAAGTTATGGTTACAATTAGTCTTTGTATGATTGTAAGGAATGAAGAAGATGTTATTGGACGTTGCTTGGAGTCCGTGAAGCACCTGGTTGACGAAATCAATATTATTGATACCGGATCAACAGATCAAACCAAGGAAATAGCAATGGATTATACGGATCGAATATATGATTTTACATGGGTGGATGATTTTGCGGCAGCTCGGAATTTTGCTTTTGAACATGCGACAAAAGATTACATTTTTTGGCTTGACGCCGATGATGTGTTACTGGAAAAGGATCAAAGAAAATTGGCAAAAATGAAAGATACCCTTGATTCGAAAACGGACGCGGTCACCATGGATTATCACCTTGCCTTTGATGAATATGCAAACGTGACATTTAGCGTGAGACGCCATCGCCTTCTGAAACGTGAACGGAATTTTCGGTGGATTGGTGCGGTACACGAATATCTAGAAGTTGGTGGTAATATATTCAACAGTGATATTGCCGTGACGCATCATAAATTGCACCATAATTCTGATCGAAATCTACGGATCTATGAAAGCCGATTAGCTCAAGGGGGAAACTTTACGCCGCGGGATTTATTCTACTTTGCCAATGAGTTGACTGATCATCATATGTTTGAGCGGGCCGTCTATTTTTATGACAAATTTCTTGCTACAGGGCTTGGTTGGTTGGAAGATAACATAACTGCTTGCGGAAGACTTGCCGACTGCTATTTGGAATTGGATCAACCGGAAAAAGCGCTTCAAGCCGTGTTCCGATCATTTGCATATGACCGCCCTCGTGCCGAATTTTGCTGTCGATTGGGCTATCATTTTTTACAAAAAGGGGAATGTCGAAACGCCATATTTTGGTATGATATCGCAGCAAGAACCGATCAGCCCAAAGATGGAATGGGATTTGTCAATATGCCTAGTTTCACATGGCTTCCACATTTGCAACTTTGTGTTTGTTATGATCAGTTGGGCGATTACAAGTCTGCTTACTATCATAATGAAATTGCTCGAAGCTATCGCCCGGAAGATCAACGTATTTTACACAATAGACAATATTTGGAATCCGTTTTGCAGAAGAACGAGGACGGCAAAAACAATGAGAGGTAACAGGAAAGCGAGTTGCCCGGGGGCTTGTTCATCGATTGCCATTCTCGAGTAGAACAGGATCCCTTCATCCGAACTCACACCTATTTACAAAAATATTTAATAACTGCATCATTGTAAACCCGAAACAATATACTCCTTCTACATACAATATAGCAAGTTTGCTAAACAGGAGGGGTAATGGTTGGGCAATCGATCAAAGGAGTTAGTTGGAGCTTGGATACAGGCAGTTGGCACAACAATGTCCGCTGTTGCCAGTACTCCGATGACAGCAGAAAACCAGAATATTTCCCCGCAATTTTACGAGGATTTTTCCAATCATCTTGATTTATGGGGAAATGTCTTACAGAGTACGGGAAATGCTCTGATTGCAGACAGTGAAGAGGGATATTCTTTAAGCAAAGTAGGAAATAAAGTTGAGTCCACGGGAAATTTGGTAAATGTCGTAGGATTTTTAGCAAACGTTAGTGAACAGTTGGAGATCGAGTTAAACATTAAAGGAGAACTGATTCAAGCAGTAGGCGGGAGCCTATCCCTTGCAGATACATTAAACGAAGAACTTACGGAAGACACCTTTTATGATATCTATGGCAGCTTGCTGCAAATCATTGGTAATGCCATGCAAAATATTGCTGGAATAAAGGAGCTCAACGCGTCTGATAGCGAACGTATCGATGCGGTCGGAGGATGGAGCCAGGCTATCGGCTCAATTCTATCCTTGATAGCAACGATCAAAAGTGAGTGAGCTAACCGCCCCGCCACTTATTCTCCCTTACGGTCAAATGGAAGTGGCGTAGACTTTACTTCACCACAACAAGTACATTTCTTGGTGGAAGGAGACCATTTATCAATAGGTACTTATCTCGACGTTGAGTGACGATTCTCAGGGGATGCTGCTCTGAACGGGACTTCATTTCGTCGATGAGTGACGATTCTCAGGAGATGCTGCTCTGAACGTAGCGAAACCACTCCACTTTTTTGCCTATTATAAAAAAAGAATCCATGTAAGATTAATCAAAAATGGATTCTACCGTTTGAATATAGATGGCATTTTTAAAAAATTGGTTGAGTATTTATAGTATGTAATAATAATAATTTCATTTTAGCTACTCCACCTTCGCTTCATAAATAAGACCATCGTCCTCATCTTGGTCTTTCGTATTAATAATTTTCAAGCGTTGATCCTCTTTTATATAAACAGATTTATATGCTGGAATGCCATCATTTTCATAAAGAATGACGCGACTTCCTTCATTATCGTTGGGTACATGAACCTCATCAAAATCCGTTCCGATTTCTTCCTCTACAACACGTAGCTCCGGCATTTCACCTCGATGATTTTCAAAGAACGACTGCTCATTTTCACCCACGTTTTCACTTTCTGCTTCACTGCCACTTTCATCTTCTATGCTTTCTCCTTCATTTACATCATCCGTGCTGCATCCAACAAGTATGACGACACTAAGGATGGCAAGTATTTTCTTCATGAACAAATGCACCTCACTTAAAACTCCGTTACGTAAGGTATCATACCAACATCCTGAGATTTCAACAAACCATATGTTTCAACCTAACAGATAGTGCGATCTTATGCATACCAAAATTCTAACGGAATGCCTCAACCAATAACTTCATTGCTTTTTTACGTACTTTAAATCCTGGCATAAGTGGGATAAGCAGGACTTCATCAGCTTTGAAATGCGTTACCAATGCTTTTAATTGTTCGGTGACACCTTCCATATCACCCACTACCATCCGGGAGCGATTGCTTTGAATGGTTGTCTTTTCTTCTTCCGTATATGAATAGGTTCGAGCTGTTTCAACGGACGGAAATTCCATGAAATAACTAAAGTTATCTTTGCCGAGCAACCAGAGATCTAAGGCCGTTGCGTATCTCTCTGCTTGCTCATTCGTTTCGGCAACAACAACAAATGGAGCAATAGACACTTTAGGTTCCGGCATAAACGATGAAGGTTGAAATTCTTTACGATATGCCTCCACTGCTTGGATACCTATATTCCATTTATCCGTACCTGCATTTGGGAATAAACCAAACGTATATCCAACCCCTAATTTCGCTGCCATTTTAGCACTTTTTACACTTGTCGATAATACCCACATTTGAGGAACGGTTGAAATCACAGGATTAGCGGTGATCCCTGCAAAACGGTGCTCTTCGTCTACTTGATCGCTCAAATACGTGGCTATATCTCTAATACGCTGCTCGTAGCCCAAACCTCCCTTTTTGTTCTCATTCAATACTCGATTCACAATGGCCGTACCTACCGTATTACCTATTCCCAAATCAATTCGGCCGGGATGAAACCCTTCCAGAATCCGAAAATTCTCAGCTACTTTATACGGACTATAATGCGGAATCATCACACCACCTGAGCCAATACGAATACGCTTCGTCGCATTTGCTACGTGCATCATAATTAATTCCGGTGAACTACTGGCAAAGGCAGGAACATTATGATGTTCTGCCATCCAAAATCGCTCGTAGCCTAAGTCCTCAGCTAATTGAGCTAGTTCTACCGTATGCTGTAAGGCTTCTTGGGCATTTTCACCCTCGTCCATTTGTGCATAATCTAAAATCCCTAATTTAACCAATGTCATCCTTCTTTCTTTATCTCCCGGCACTTAGGCCTTTTCACTCAGGATAAAGCTAACGAAGTCCTCTTTTGTCAAATCACCGAAATAATAAGCCAAATCCAGCGGCTCCAATGCGCTGAATAAATCCTCTTTCCGCAAACGCACCCTCATTAACGCCTCTTCTACCTCTTTAATATCTTTTGTTCCAAAGAAGTCACCGGTAATTTGGATAGCGGCAATTTTAGCATGCTCAACGCTTAAATCGATGCGAATCGTTCCAATTGGAAACCGCTTTGTTAGGTGATACCCAAATTGATGAAACCGCCCATAGTTCCAGTCCCAATTATTGTATTTTGCAGCGGCAATTTGATCAACGCCTGCCCAATCCTCCGGTGTTAATTCATACCGCTTCGCTTCACGAACGTCCGTAATATCAAGTAATTGGCAAATCATATAATCCGTAAATTCCCACATCGTCATATCTTGATACGCAGGGGCTACATGCGAACGGATGGATCCCACGCGACTACGGACAGATTGAATCCCATGAGCTCCGATTTTTTTATGATTTGGATTCAGAACGGACGCCATTGCTTCATAATTAGGATCAAGTAGTAGCGAGTATCCGGCGTAAACGCGGCCTTGCTGCAACGTCATCGCTGCTCCGGATATTTTCTTGCCATCGACAATCAAATCATTGCGGCCGTGATACTCCAGATTATGTACACCTAACTTTTCAAGCGCCCGAATAGCCGGTTCATATAAACGTGCATAATTTCCATAAATATCATTGCTGCCATCAAATAAGAAGCAAAAACTCATATTGCGATCATCGAGATAAATCGCACCGCCACCCGTTTCTCGACGAATGATTTTAATATCATGCTCATCCATATAGGGCTGATTAATTTCCTCGTATGCATTCTGGAATTTCCCAATTTGAACAGCTGGGTGCATCATGTAAGGAAATAGAACATCCTCATCCAGGAAAATATGATCTTTCACATATTCTTGTAAGGCCATTACCGTTCCTGGATCATAAATCCATTCACCATTACGTTTCGATTCAATTAAATACATTTGCTGCCCCCTTATTCACTTCCTACTAGCATGTAACACTTCGGCAATATTCCCATCCATTCGTACTGTTTGATGACGGATGGCATGTGGAATATAGTAATCTTTTTGATTCATTGTCACAAATAACGCTTTTGCATTTTCTTCCGTCATCTGTTGAAAAGGATGTTTAATAAATTGTGGGGTTGTATGTCCTACACCGATTTCCAAAAAGAGTACTTTCCTACCCTGATTTTCTTTTAGAAATTGTTCGTAACGTTCTTTCTGTTCATGAAAATGGCTGTCTTCGACCATTCCTTTTTCTTCATTTCGTTTGTTCACTTCCAAACCAGCTCCACATTTCGGACAATGAGGAACTAAGTTTGCAGGCACCTTCATATTCGATTGTTCCCGCACCATTTGACGAATGATTGCTTCATCCTGGTATGTCTGCTGATGACAGTGCTTAGAGCATTGCCACAGTCCGTACTCTCCTTGAATGCGAAATACGTTATCCATATCAAAATCTGCCGCATAAAATGCATTGTCGGCATTTGTCGTAATAACATGGTAATTCTCACCTGACATCAAATGTCGCAAATCGATATACGCCTGTCCCACTGGCTGATCAAAGAAATTCAACAAACTGAAGCGACTTTGGAAAGCCCAATATTCCTGTTCGTCCTCAAATTCAAATAGACTTGCTTGCAACATATCCAAGAAGCGATACTTCCGGATAAAATCAGGGAAGGCATCCGTAAACCTTTTCCCCACATATGTAAATCCAGCTGCTGCAGACATTCCCGCACCAACCCCAATGACAATTGCCTCCGCTTCATCGATGAGTTGTTTTAATACATCGGCTTGTGCCAATGAAGCTTCCTTTGTGACTGTCTCCGTCTCCCAATACCTATTAACGTGTTGCATAACACTCCCCTATTCTTCCTCTAATAGTACCTATTCCAAAAGGAGGATATCATTTTCATCGGTCTTTTTGAATAGCATCTAATAATGATCGATAAATGTTGACATCCTCATCGCTATACACATTAAAGATAACATCAAGCTTTGATCCAGTATTTCTGACATAGTCCCTCACCGTTTGAATTGCAATTTCCGCCGCACGTTGATGTGGGAAATGAAATTCACCTGTGGAAATGCAACAAAACGCAATACTGTCCAATTGATATTGATCTGCCAATGCTAAACAAGCTTCATAAGACGAGGCCAGTAATTGTTCTTTTAACGGGGAAACACCACGCTCGTCGATAAAAGGGCCAACGGTATGAATCACATACCTTGATGGTAAATTATAAGCGTTTGTTATTTTCGCTTTCCCCATTGGTTCTTTGCGTCCTTGTGCTTGAATGATTTCGTTACATGCTAACCGCAATTGCACCCCCGCACGGGTATGGATAATATTGTCGATACAATGATGATTTGCTCGCGTGCAACCCAGCAATTCACTATTGGCTGCATTAACAATCGCATCAACCGCTAGGCTCGTAATATCACCCTGCCATAAATAAAGCTGCGGGCTAACCGCTTCTAAATCATGCAATGAAGTGACATGACGTTCGTTATTCCACGCTGTTAAGAAGGCATCTTGAACCTTCACAAATTCCGCTGGAACCGGGTCAGGTTGCCGGATATTACACAGGCCTTGAAACATCGCTATTTTCTCTTCTACAGTATCCGCTTGATGCTGCTTGATGTTTTCATGCGCATTTGGAATCGTTTTCCACAAATAATCTATTAAATAATCTAATCTCGCCTCTTGGTCCATATCCTACTCCCCTAGCAAAATAGACCTATTGCCCCTATGAATTGAATTGACCAATCTATTGAAAACAGACAAATAGGTCTATCCAGTAGTTGGCTTACGCTTCTTCTAATTGGTTAAATGCTGCTTCATCCACGTCTGTTAATTTTACTACCCAGTTTTCTTCTGGTTTGGCCGAGTTGAGAAGGGCTGGTTCACTTACGGCTGCTTCATTACGCTCAACGATGTTGCCAGCTAGTGGAGAAGCCATTTCAAAAACCGTCTTGGAAGCTTCTAAATTTAAAATCGCATCATCGACGTTAAGCGTCTCCCCATTTGTGTATTCTACAAATCCAACGGTTCCAATATCATCTTGCAATTCAGGTGTCATGCTTATCGTATAAACGTTATCATTTTTTTCTACGAATAAGTAATTTGCTCGTTTTTTCATTATAAACCCTTCTTTCTTTATCAAATTTCTTCTATTCAGTATATCATGAATATGCCTTCAACGGAATAGATTACTTTAGTGTTCAAAAGCGAAAGGGAATCATGCCGCTGTATCCAGAAGAATGATATGACATTGACACTCCCTGACATTGGTGATAGCGTTAAATTATTCATAAATTCTGCATAATGATGGGAGTGGACAGGAATATAAATGAAGACAACAGAACAATACAGACCATTGTTTCAAAAGATCATGCTACCAAATGGGGTTGAATTAGATAATCGTTTTGTCCTATCTCCGATGATTACGAATTCTTCAACCATAGAAGGATATGTTACACAGGAAGACTTGGCTTATGCAAGTCGCCGCGCGCGTTCAGCTCCTCTACAAATCACAGGCGCTGCATATATCGAAGCATATGGACAATTGTTTGAATATGGATTTAGTATCGATGATGACCGTAGCATCGATGGACTCAAGCAACTTGCCCAAGCCATGAAAAAGGACGGCGCTAAGGCTATTATTCAATTAACACATGCTGGACGCTTCTCTAAAATATCACTCAAAGATTTCGGTGTCGTTTATGGGCCAAGTGAGATGCACGTAAAGACACCGGTTGAACATACCGTTGTGCCAATGTCCAAACGCAAAATTAAGCATGTTATTATGCAATATGCTGATGCAACGCGTCGTGCGATTAAAGCCGGTTTCGATGGCGTCGAAATCTCGAGCGCACAGCGTTTATTAATGCAAACATTCTTATCTACGTTCTCCAACCAGCGTGAGGATATATACGGCGCGGAAACGATCGAAAACCGTTCGCGTTTTGGTATCGAAGTGATGGAAGCTGTTCAAAAAGTTATTGATAACGAAGCACCTGCTGACTTCATTCTTGGATTTAGAGGTACACCGGAGGAAACGCGAGGCAATGAGATTGGTTATAGTATAGAAGATTTCCTTTATTTCATGGATCGAATCATGGAAGTAGCCGATATTCATTATCTAGCTACAGCAAGTTGGGGCAAGAACATTTATAAACAAACGATTCGCCAAGGCAAATGGCAAGATGCACGCATGAACCAGGTTGTGTATGAGCATATCGCTGGTCGCACTCCAGTCATGGCTACTGGTGGTATTAACTCACCAGAAAAGGCACTAGAAGCCTTCCAATTTTCTGATATGGTTGGTGCATCCACACCTTTCGTTACAGAACCTGACTTTGTTACCAAATTAAAAGAAGGCCGGGAAGCGGAAATTGACTTAGGCTTTTCGCCGCGAGAAACAGCCGATTTAGCCATTCCCGAAAGAGCCTTTAAAGACATCATTGAATTAATGGATATCGGTGGATCACTCTCAGAGGAAGCACGCCAAGAATTACGCAAATTGTATCCATCATTCTAAATAGCTTTTACAAACTGGCACGCTTGAACAGGGATTCTAAGAAACCAATATATATTTTCTTAGAATTCCCTATACCAAAGGCCAAATTTAGATATAGGCCGCAACTCGTTACATGCTACTTCGTTTCCATGGTTAACATATTGTCCGTTGAATGGCGTTGTTTCGTGAACAACGTGACAATCAGTAGTATTGCTATCGATAATGGTAATCCAATAAAAATCGGATGTAAGCCAAAAGGATGCCCTAAAATTTGCCAAATGACAGCTGTAACCAAACCTCCCCACATGGAAGCAACACCAGCAACATTCGTTACTTTTTTCCAAAACAAACCAAACATGACTGGTGCTAATAAACCGGAAACGGACATCGCCGTGCCAGTCACCATTAGGTTAACCAACCCCGGAATAGCCAGGGCTAACACGAGAGCTATAATCGATACAATCAACACGGAAACCTTACTGTAAAACAGCATCCTACGATCATCAAAATGATTCACATTCGGCCTGATCATATCGTTGACGATTGAGGATGAACCTGCTATAAAAAAGGAATCTGCACTTGATATGACGGTCGCCAATAATACAAGAATCATCACTACTACCAAGGAGAAAGGGAAAACATCCCCAATAACACCATAATAAATATGTACGGGATCGATATTTTCCAATCTTAAACCGTACCGGCTGAGTACACCGATGGCAACAACAAGCACAGCTGTCAGCACCGCAATGATCATGGAAATCCAATATCCATTCATCGCTGTCTTTTCATTTTTAGCTGCCCAAACACGCTGCCATAGATCTTGTCTAATAAATTGATAAACCCCTAACGTCAATAAATAGATGAAAATTTCACTTGGTTCAATATTCATCAAGCTAAGCATTTCTGCTTGATTAGCAGAACTGGCATATTCTGAAATGTTGCCCCAATCTCCAGCGGCTATCAATACTGTTATAAACAAGAATAGAATACCCAATGTTTGAAGGCTTCCGTGAATCACGTCTTGCCAAATAACAGCCTTCAATCCGCCAAGATACGTTTTCAACGTTAATAATGCCCAACCGACAAAAATGCCGAACGTCACATTTATCCCGACTGTCAAATGCAGTATCGTCGCAATAGCAACAAACTGCATCCCAGTCATCGCGCAATAGGAAAACAGGAAACTAATCACCGTTGGAATACGAGCTTGTCTGCCATAACGCAAGGACGTATAGTCTCCGACCGTGACCATGTTATGATTTTCCCCCAAGGCTCTAACCCGCTTAAGCAGAAATGACGCAAAAAGAATGATGGAGAAGAACATGGTGATATTGATCCATTGCTCTCCCATTCCGAATCGGTACCCATTCTCCATATAACCTAATAAAGTTGATCCACCAACGCCAGTCCCGATGAATGTTAACATGATAGGAACAATCGAAACCGATCTGCCTGCAACATTATAATCTTCATACGTTTTTGTTTTCCGGTTCATATACAAAGCCAACACAAATAGAAAAAGAAAGTAAATGCAGACAATAACTGCTAATATCATTCGTTCATCACCATGAAACATATCATTCACCACCATAACATCCAAATATCACAAATTATATCATCCATTAAGCCATTTTCGATATGTTTTTTCAACTTTTTCGACTATTCCATTTTCCTTCTCATTTTTTGTGAAGAGAGTATGTATATGGTCTACCCTCTATTTCCCCTTTCATCGAAAAGGAAAAAAGAATCAGCTTATAGTTGGGACGAAGCAACAGCATTTTCTTTTGTATTGGTTTTAGACATAAAATAATGGACAACCATAAACAAGATAATACCCATCAACATCATGCCACCCATTACGATAAATCCAATACCGGCATGCGTTTTTGATGAAATCAATCACTAATATCAATTTAGAAGAGGGAGATACAAATGGAATATAAATATCTACAAACGTTTTTAGTTGCAAGCGAAACCATGAATTTCACAAAAACAGCAGCTAAACTTCAATATGCACAGTCTAGTGTCACTGCCCAAATCAAATCGCTAGAACAAGATCTGGAAACACCCCTATTTGAGAGACTGGGAAAGAGACTTGTTTTGACCCAAGCTGGAAAGCAATTAAAAAGGTATGCCCACCAAATTGTTCACTTAACGGATGAAGCACGCACAGCAATTGATGCAGGAGAGAAAACAGGAACCATTATCGTAGGCGCACAAGAAAGCCAGTGCACCTATCGTTTACCCGAACTTCTGAAAAAATTTAAATCAAAATATCCACTTGTGCATTTGATTTTCAAACCTGCTCACTCGGATGAAAGCGCAACAGCATCGTTATTGCAGGGAGAATTAGATCTCGCCTTTATCATGGATACAAACAAACCACACCCTTATTTGGAAGCCACCCCTTTATTACAGGAGAAACTGATTTTAGTGGCATCGCCAGCGAACCCATTAGCTTCCAAAGCTACTGTGCAGCCGGATGATTTGCAAGAAGAAACGATCTTATTGACAGAGAAAGGCTGCTCCTATCGCAATCTGTTTGAACAAAAGCTTTACGAGTATCAGACATCTCCGAAGAATACGATTGAATTTGTAAGTCTTGAAGCGATCAAAAAATGCGTAATTGCCAATTTAGGCATTGCTATGCTTCCGGAAATGACAGTTGCGGAGGATTTAAAAGAAGGATCATTAGCAGCATTACATTGGGACGTATCCATGCCCCTGTTAACGACGCAGATGGCTTTACACAAAAACAAATGGCTGAGTCCTCAATTAGATGATTTTGTTAACCTGACAAAGATGTACTTTGCTGAAGAAGTTCGTCATCCATCGGTCGGGTGAATCAGCAATACATCGACATGCGGTTTGGATCATGAATCTAGCCAGAATCACCTTGATATACACAAAGGAGCACTCATTTTTATATAGAAAATCCAGATGAAGATGCCTACATTCATACACTTAATATTCAGGAAAATATGCTATAATAATAGCAGTGCATAAGGCTTTTCAGTGGTGGTGACTCACTCCCTTTATCGTTCCTTTCATCTATTAGAAAGGGGGTGATGCTTTGATGAGTGTGTTTGAAGGCATAACACTGATGATAACATTTGGTATGTTGATTATAGCGTTGTTGTCATTTCATCAAAAAAATAACCACCCTTAAGCCTGACAAGCAATGAAGGTGTGGTTATTTTATTACCTTGTATTTGTGAAGTAGCCCCGTGAAGGGCTATTGCACAATCAGGTACTGATCGTGTAACAACCCCTTTTATTTGCTTTATCTAACTTTGCGAACTTGTCGTAATCGATACGAAATAAATAGATTAAAGATACAGAAGATAACAATCCCTGTAACTCCAATGAATAACGTGTATCTGTGGGGTAAAACAAATATTACTGCGAGGATAAAAACGGCAAATATTAGCAATCCCCAAACATAAGCTTTTTTTAATTTCGATTCATTATTCATGTCATCGCCCCTTCCAGGGATTCAAAAAAACCTAACCTATTAATATGCTCTCACTCGATTCGGGCCTGAAGTTTCTGTTCCTATTAGATTATTCCTAGCAGAATCAGAATATATTCTTGTTTCAAGGTATTGATTAACATAATTAGAGTCTGTATCTAATTGCGTACCCATACGATAGGAGAAATAACCAGTTCTCATGTTATGATTGACAAATATACCAGCTAACGGACCCGCTATAGGACCTACGCTAGGAATAGCTGAGCCAATAGCCGCGGCAACAATTGAAACGTCGGTTTTATCTTCTGGTGTTATAGTAGATGTTTGCCAACTTGACCATGAAATATCTCCAGTAGGACTTTGAATTTCAACATTGTCATTCTCGGTTGTCAACTCAATATCATCCTTAATATCATTCGCCAATTTATTTACTTTTTCTTCCACCTTTTTAATTTCGTCCACGCTTAAGTAATTGCTTTCTACTGTTATTTTACCACTTTCTTTATCAGTAATAAAAGTCTGCGTTCCTTCGTCATCAGTAATTTTATGAATCCTTTCGCTTTCATTTTCCATAAATTTTTGTTCGTATTCTACGCCATTAACTTCAAACTGCTCATTCGAATCTACCACTTGCCCTTCATTAACAGCACTGTCAGCTCCACTAATTGAAGGAAATACCATAAAAGCCACAAGGGTTACAGTTAAACTACTCATTAAAATTTTTTTCACTACACTCACCCTCCATATTTTGGTAATATATTTCTAAAACTAACCTCTTTTTTAGGTAACATTAATTAATAAATGAAAAAACAAAATATATTAATTTATTGAAAAATGAGCAAAAGTTCCTAGTACAAATTTAACGAGGGTTTTTAAATTTTATATGAACTAATCCTGTCATTTGATCATAAAAAATAACCACTGAAAAGCCAGCAAAAGCAAACAGTGGTTATTTTTACTAAAAATATAAAGTTTGTGAAGTCGCCCCGTGAAGGGCTATTGCACTGCCGTTCGATGTGCCACCATCAAACGGTTTTTATTATTATATTACTTTCTACTTATAGAATACCCTATTTCTAATCTTTTTTAAATAATTTTGACCAGAAGTCTTTTCACTGCTTCTGTCGCACTTGCTTCAATTCTTGATTGTTGCATGTTCTTCATAGTTGCCCAAAGTCAGTATATTTGACGATTTTATTCATTGATCTGAAGAATATTTTCGTTAAACGGTTCCTATTTAAAAAAAGAGTATAAAAACAATCAAAAGGCCAAGCAATGTTCAAACGAACGAATACACGACTTTCATTTCATTGGAGACCGCATTCCTTTTTGCCTTATGTATGATGGCTAAATCAGTTGTAAGAATCAAAAATAGAATATAGTAAAAGAAGACATATATCACCCAGCGATGGTTTTGCATCATGTCACTTAGTGGGTCGATCAGAAAAAAACTAAAAAGCCCAACCAATGATACCAGAAGGAGCATGGGAATAAGCATATGCATTTTTTCCCATAATCGATGCTTCAAGAAGGTATCGCTTTTCTTTGTTAGAAAATACATCAATAAGCTAAGTAAACCAATGACCACTACCATAAACAAATAAGTCATGATTCCGGTTGTGCTGATTGCATTCCTTGAGGCAACGGATTGTCCTATATCGTGTGTAAACATTTCTGCTATCCATGCAGCAACAATCAATAATAGGATGGTACAAACTTGGAATAACGTCCAACGTGAAAAAAACATCGCGAACTAACCCCCCCTTTGTGGGTCTGATCTTTGCGCCCGTTCGTTAGCGATCATCCGATTCGCCTTACAAATGTTCCTGTTGAAGGCATGCAACACCGCCCAAACAAATTTTATCCTCCGAAGAAAAAGTCAAACACATTGCTTCCAGTTGAACTATTCTTATTATAGAATTCCGAGTACCCACAGTTGTTGCAGAACACAACAGTAAATTGATTGTGCTGGACATCAAACATTTTCGACAAACCAGACCCGGTCATCGATACATCCTTCTTATCTGCATCCGTACTCCCACATTTAATACATCCCTTACCATTTTCCATGATCATTCATTCCTCCAAACAGCTTTATCCCATTATAACAGGATATGTCTCATCCAGCGTAAAAAAACGTTATGCGCATTTCCTTTCACGAGTTACTTCCGCAAAATTTTCTCCATCGCTTTTCCCTTTGCCAGCTCATCGATCAGTTTATCCAAATAACGAATTTCTTGCATCATTGACTCTTGGATTTCTTCCACGCGGACACCGCAAATCACGCCTTGGATCAACGCCCGCGAAGGATTCAGCTGGGGAGCTTCCACAAAGAAGGTCTCAACGTCCGTCTTCTGTTCCAGTTGTGCTTCCAACGCTTCCTGGCTGTATCCCGTCAACCAGCAGATGATTTCGTCTACTTCTGTCTTTGTTCTCCTTTTTTCTCCGCCTTCGTAACATAATGGGGATAGACACTTGCGAAACTGGTTGTATATATGTTGTGTTTGATCATGGTACTCTTCCCCTTCGCTGATATAATTTTTATTATCTTATCATGAAAAAACGTAAGCTCAACTGACACAAACACTTTATTCCGGATCAACGCCCGATACGGAACAATGATTGATGCTATTTGTTGTTAAACTTTTTACCAAATTTGAATAAAAATAACCTGGTAACTAAAGTATTAATGATAGCAATATGCTATAATAAAATACAATAGACTGGCTTCGCATGAGGGGTTGGCAGCACTGTCGCTCGTCGGTAGTCTTCGGTGGGAGACTTCCCGGGGAGGGAGGTGTTGCGAATGGAAATGACACATGTACTAACGCTTATGATATCCTTCGGGATGTTAATTGCGTTTATAATGTCAGACCATAAAAAATAACCCCTCCTATGCGTTTGAGAGGCGCTGAGGGATTATTTTTCCTAAATGCTGCCTAACCCCTCTTGATGGGGTTCGGTCTATTATGACCGTTCCATGCACCAGCATGGGCGGTCTTTATTAGTGTATGCACTTATTATCTCTCTATGTTAATTATACCACTAAATAAACGTTTGTACACATTTTATTTATTATTTCATCTCTTTGTTATCAAAAAATCCCTTTAGTAGTTCGATTAGCATACCCGATTATGGAAGGTTGTTTTGAAGATCCCCGTATCAGATACGTTTCAAATGCGTATCTTGAAACATGGTCGGATATTTCAAACCATAACCAAACATTCTATCCATTCCAATATGCGCAATCCAAATCAAGCTAATCATTAAAAAAATAGGACTATAAACCACTACACTAGGGATGATGATGAACACCGGAATACTGTAGGTATGAAATAGATTGTACCATACGGAACCAATCTTATTATTTTTCAAATACCCAAGCGCTGACAAATCAGGCACTAACAATAAAATGACAAACGCGATCCAATTCAATTCCAGAATGAAAAAGTAAACATAAACACTTAAAACGAGCACCACAAACCCCTCTATTCGTAAAATCGTTGTCGTTTTCATGTTGTATTCCCCCACCTTTTATTTGAACATTGGTCAATTAATGACAAAAAATTATAGTAACCCTTTCATTAAAAAACGGACATGAGCTTCTGCCATTCCCTTTACATCTTCATATGTTAGTTCAGGATGTCCGCAATAGTGGACAACAAACCCATGTAACGACAGGAATAATGACCAAATGATCGCCGGAGTCACTTTGCTTCCACACAGCATATAAAGGGCAGAGGCAAATTTTTCATACGTTATCTTTGGCTCTTGTTGAAGTTCACTTTGTAAGTCATCATCTTGTATAAGAAACATAATCTGATAATGGTTCGGTCGTCTGATACCGAATTCAATATAGCCTGACAAAATGCTTCTCAGTTTATTTTCTACATCCGTATCCGCTTTTATAATATTATCCAATGTTTCATTAAGAAGCGTAAAATCCTTCGCAACTATATTGTAAAACAGTTCCGCTTTATTTTTGAAATGATAATACAACGAACCATGACTATATCCAAGCAATGTTGCAATTTGTCTCATCGTGACATGTTGATATCCTTCTGATACAAAGAGACTACGCGCCGTTTCCAAAATCTTTTCCTTTGTTAACTCTTGATCTACTGCTCTTCTTGCTGCCAAAAAACCACCCCGTTTAATTAACCGTTGTTCAATTAATAGCATATGCTCCTATCACCTGATTGTCAACACATCTAGGAAAAAATGCATTATTTCAAGGATTGTTCTTTTGTTCCCTTATAATGGGATATATTGCATCTAGCGTACATATAATCCTTAAGCATTTTCCTTCACGAGTTACTTCCGCAAAATTTTCTCCATCGCTTTTCCCTTTGCCAGCTCATCGATCAGTTTATCCAAATAGCGAATGTCTTGCATCATTGGCTCTTGGATTTCTCCCACACGGACACCGCAAATCACGCCTTGGATCAACGCCCGCGAAGGATTCAGCTGGGGAGCTTCCACAAAGAAGGTCTCAACGTCCGTCTTCTGTTCCAGTTGTGCTTCCAACGCTTCCTGGCTGTATTCCGTCAACCAGCAGATGATTTCGTCTACTTCTGTCTTTGTTCTCCCTTTTTTATGAGGCCCTAATACAAACTGATTTTAAGCACCGTTCCTTTTCCGACCGCACTAAATAGTGATATATCTCCTCCATGAGCATGGATGACTTGCTTAGAGATGGCCATGCCTAATCCCGTCCCTTTGTAATGGCAATTGGTATCTCTACCACGGTAATAACGATCAAACAAACGATTTTGCGTTTCAGCGTCCATGCCATTTCCATTGTCTTCGATTTTGATTTGCAAACCGCCAGATTGATTACCAATATTTTTTTCTAACTTTTTAACTGTTATATTAATGAACGTTCCCTGTGGATTATGCGTAATAGCGTTTGTAAGCAGATTATCAAGCGCTCGTTTAAACAGTTTTCGATCAGTTGGATAATATAATTCATCAGTGTCCGTTGAAAAGGAAATATTATACTCTCTGCTTTCAAGGGAATTTTCCACATCAATGACAGCAATTCTTGTTAACTCTACGATATCTATTTCTTCCTTTTCTAATGGAAGTGCATCGTTTTTAAGACGGAATGTGAGATTAAAGTCACTGAGTAATTCTTCTGTATAATCAATTCGTTCCTTAATGATTTCGGCAAAAGAATGGATTTCTTCTTCATTCCAGTTATGTTTTGGTGAAGCAAGTAATTCTGCATATCCTTTCATCGTGGATAAGGGCGTTTTTAAATCGTGCGAGATCCCTGTCATCCATTCTTCTCGCGTCTGTTCAAGTTTCCTTCGCTCTTGTTCATTTTGCTTTAAGATGTTTGCCAGTTGTTGGAAGGCGGCAATAACCTCTTTATAAATCCGAAACGTTTTTTTCAGTTCTCCTCTTTTATTTTGACTTCCCGGCTTTCCTTGGGAGTCTTTCGGTTCATTGTAAGAACCTTGGGCCATTACCTGCAACCATGTCAACATATGAAGGAGAGGACCGCCCAAAATCTTTCCGAATAGAAATCCCACACCAAGTACAGCAATAACCCCTGAAATGATAACGATTATAAAAAATAGAAATTGGTACACCAAAGGAACGTGTGCATTTTGCTTTCCATAAACTGAATCCAAAATCAATGTAATTAAATGGGAAAAGAAAAAGATAATGAAAAGCAAAATCAAAGATGACAATGT
The DNA here is from genome assembly GCF_019837165.1 of Virgibacillus sp. NKC19-3. Taxonomy (NCBI): domain Bacteria; kingdom Bacillati; phylum Bacillota; class Bacilli; order Caryophanales; family Bacillaceae; genus Virgibacillus; species Virgibacillus saliphilus. The sequence continues at coordinate 442,066 of NZ_JAGYHC010000001.1, read as the reverse complement.
CAGACCAAATAAAAACTGCCATGCTAAACGTCGATTTAATTTCATAATTTATCCCTACCATTTGATTTGACTAATTTATAACCAAGTCCACGAACAGTTATTAAATAGCATGGATTGCTCGGATCTTTTTCAATTTTTTTGCGAAGTCGCCGAATATGGACAATAACTGTGCTGTCTTCACCCAAGCTATCTTCTCCCCAAATTCTTTCATACAGCTGTCTTCTGCTGAAAATTTGGTTTGGATGTTTAGCCATCAAAAGCAACAGTTGAAATTCTTTGGCTGGGCATATTATTGATTCCCCATTAACAATAAGTTGTCCATACTTTTCGTGAATTTGAAAACGTTCAAAATCGTACATCGTATTTTTAGAGGGTTGATTTTGCAATACTAATTGTTGCCTATTCAGTTGTGCTTTAATACGGGCGGCAACTTCCAAAGGATTGAATGGTTTGGTGATATAATCATCTCCGCCGAAACTAAATCCGGACAATTTATCCAAATCAGTTGTTTTTGCAGTTAAGAATAAAATAGGCACTTGTGTAAAGACTCGCATCTCTTTGCACAAGGAGAAACCATCAAAATCAGGCAACATGATATCTAATACAATAAGACTTGGCTGGATAGATCTACACAGATTAAGGGCTTCCTCTCCGGTAGTAGCAGTATAGATGTTTTTAAATTGCTCCCTCTCTAAGGTAAGGTAAAGCAGATCTAAAATGTGTTGATCATCATCTACGAGAAGTATGTTTGACTCCATCATGATTTTTACCCTCCACTCATTTACACTGCCCCCATTTTATCAAAAATCCAAATGGTTTTTTCATGAAATACGAAAAGTTAATCCAGAGTTAATCTTGCGTTTGTTGTCAGTTTAGATGAAATGGATAGGATGACAATTGAGGTGATAAAAATGATAGAAACCATTATCAAAACGCAAAATCTAACGCGAAAATATGGGAAACAGGTTTCGGTAGGTCAATTAAATATGGAAGTGAAAAAAGGAGAGATTTATGGCTTTCTTGGTCCAAATGGAGCTGGGAAAACAACAACGATTCGCATGTTACTCGGGTTAATCAAACCCACTTCCGGAGGGATAACTATTTTCGGAAAAGATTTTGCCCAAAACCGGTTGGAAATACTACAACGAATCGGTTCGCTTGTGGAATCTCCCTCCCACTACGGTCATTTAACCGGCCAGGAAAATTTAGAGGCTGTTCGAAGATTGATAGGCGCCCCGGCCGAACGGATTTCGGAAGTCTTATCGACGGTTCGGTTGACAAAGGTTGCCAATCAACTTACCAGGGAGTATTCATTAGGAATGAAGCAACGTTTAGGAATCGCAACGGCCCTTTTATCTAAACCGGACCTTTTACTATTGGATGAGCCTACAAATGGATTAGATCCTTCCGGCATTCAAGAAATCAGGGAATTAATTAAAACACTGCCACAAAAGTACGGGATGTCTGTTGTTGTTTCGAGTCATCTGTTAAATGAAATTGACCAGATGGCAACACAAGTCGGTATTATTACAAATGGCAAGCTCATTTTTCAAGATGATATTAGAAAACTCCGTCAGAAAAGCAAACCGCGGCTTAGAATCGCTACAGCTGACGTGCCAACCGCTTTTGACATGTTGAAACAAAAAGGAATAGAACCTGAAATGAAGGACAATCACCTGTGGATAGATGAAACGAACCCTGGTATCGTGTCTGACTTAAATCATTATCTCGTAAAAGAGGGAATACCGATTTATCGGTTGGAAGAAATCAAACCTTCCTTGGAAGATATCTTCCTGGAACTAACCGGCAAGGAGGGGAGTTTGTAATGAAAAAAATGGTTATCTCCGATGTTCTTAAATCAAAAAGAACCGTATTAGGGTTAGTTTTATTTCTTGTACCGGCATTGACCATTCTATATGAAATAGCCAATTTTTTATTTCGCTCAGAGACGTTGACTTCTCAAGCAAATGATCAAAATACGGACATGTGGCATATGTTACTCTATGATAAACAAGCCTTTCTATGTTTGGCTATACCGATTGGTATAACCGTTGCTGCATCAGTGATATCTAACATCGAACATCAAGCAGATGCCTGGAAACAAACATTTACCCTCCCTATTTCACGAATAAAGGTGTTTTTTAGTAAGTTCTTATTGCTGTTTAGCGGGAGTTTACTATCGGGGGTATTGCTAATGGTTGGAATGTTCCTGTTTGGAACCATGTTTAATTTCAATACCGAAATCCCTTGGGTGAAGATTATTGGGGACAGTTTTTTCCCTTATATTGCAGCCATTCCAATCATGGCGATTCAGTTATGGCTATCGTTGATGATTAAAAACCAAGCTTTCTCCATAGCGATAGGCGCTATTTCAACGATGGGCGGTTTGTTTTTTGCATTGAGTCCTGTGACGCAATGGCTACCATGGGCTTATCCGTTAAATGCATCAACGGTGAGAATGGATTATAGCTCCGAAACGTTAATGCTTAATCCTGATTTATGGATGGTATTATTTTTAAGTTGCTTATTGGGGCTTATATTATTATCACTTGGCGGAAGAGTCTTTTCACAAAAAGAAGTTCAGTAGGAGGGAAAGCAAGATGCTAAAAGATTTGCTCCTTGTTGAATTGATGAAAACAAGGCGTTCAAAGTTATGGCTGTTGGTATTAATCGGACCGGTTTTAGGTGTTATTTTTGCACTTGGAAATTTTTATTTTAATTATGATGTATTTATGGATGAAGGGGGTAATGGATGGCTTGAAGCTTGGACCCAAGTTCAAATCTTCTATTCACCCTTGATATTTCCAATTTTAACTGGTGTGTATGCCGCGCTTGTTTGTAGAACAGAACATGTCGGAAACGGCTGGAAACAATTACTGTCGTTCCCCATAAAGAGATCTCACATTTATATATCCAAATTGATTATCGTATGTCTATTATTGGCATTGACACAAGTATTGTTATTCCTATTTTTCGTTGCAGCCGGAATGATAACGGATATATCCAATGATATCCCTTGGATGGCTTTATTAGGTTTCATTACGAAAGGATGGCTAGCTTCTTTGCCCCTTGCTGCGATACAAATCTTAGCTTCTATCTATTGGAGCAGTTTTGGAGCTCCTTTAGCATTGAATATTGGATTATCATTGCCAGCATTACTTATAGCGAATTCCTCTTTCGGACAATTTTATCCGTGGGCGCAACCAATGTTAGCAATGTCTCCAGCAGATGAATCACCTATTCCATCTTATATGGTATTTTATATGCTTGTACTAGGACTGTTTCTTGTCATTACATTGATTGGCATAGCTACATTTAAAAAGCGAGATTTTGCATAATGAGACAACTTCCCAAAAAACGGAAAGGATGTTAGAGATATGAAAAAGATATTAGGTGCTTTCGTTATTTTGATCATACTAGGTAGTGTTAGCTTTATGTTTCTATCGCAAGAGCTAAAGGACTTTATCAATCCTTTTATTGCTGAAGAACCTGTTTATGTACAAATTGATCACGTTCCGGATGACACGCAAGATCGATATGATTATACGTTAACGGGCCTTACCGCGAAAGGTGATGAGAAAACCTTTTTCAGCTGGGGATAAACTGAAAAAGGAAGCCTATATAAAAGTGTATGCCAAGGGGGATTATGTTAAAACATGGGAAGAAGTTTCGTTCGAGGAATTACCGTCACAAGCAAAACAATAAATTCAAAACAATAAACTACAAAATTGGCGATTAGCAGTAAATAGGAATACCTGCCGAAACAATTTTAGAGCTAATTCCGTTTTCACGGAAAGAAACAGGCTGATTTTTATACTAAAAAAGTGTAAAAATCAGATTATCCGCATAAACACTGGATTTACAAATGCTATTCAAAGATTAGTTAATCCATTTTACCACTAATTTACTACTTTTGGATGAGTCTTGATACGACGAAATATCCTAGAAAAGTGAAGAAAAGTAAAAGATACTCCCATTTTGAAAACTGAATATGTAATAGATGGACACTTCAAAATTGAGGTGTCTATTTTTGTGTTCTCCATTAAAACAATGGAAAGGAGATTCGTTTCTTTGAATGAACAGGAAATATACGAAGATAAGGTAATGGAATGGATTGCAGATCATTTTGTATGGAATGAGGTTGAAATTGAGGATTATCCCTTTTTTCTTCATGGAAAATTGGTTCGTGATAAAGCAGGAGAAACAATGGTTGTATTTTGGTGTGTCATTTACGGGCGTGTCGATTACCGATTTCAAGACGCATAAGGAGTGATTACTCATGCAGAAGTTTTACTCTCGTTCCCCTCCCTTCTATCTGTGTTTCTTCTATTGATTGATAAGGAAAATTAAAAACAAGAAAAGAGGTTTATATGATGGAATTAAAATATGTCATTCCCAACATGGAAAAAACGTTTGGCAACTTAGAGTATGCAGGAGAAGGAAAAGTTGAACAACGACGAATCAATGGTCGCATGACGACACTGTCTCGTAGCTATAATCTGTACTCCAATGTTCAGCGAGCAGATGATATTGAGGTCGTTCTCCCTAACGAAGCTGGGGAAAAATTTTTCAATCATGAAGATAAAGTTAAATTAGATAATGCCAGAATTATCGCAGAAGGTTATAAAATTGGGGATCGTGGTTTTACAAATTATATCTTACATGCTGACGACATGATAAAAGGATAGGAGGAAACAAATATGAGATTGGCACAAGGTATTGTCATTGATAAAGATAAGACATTTGGATTATTAAAGTTTTCCGCTTTACGAAGGGAAGTATTTCTTCAAAATGAAGATGGTACGGTATCAACAGAAGTCAAAGAACGCACTTATGATTTAAAGTCAAGAGAACAAGGACGCATGATTCAAGTGAGTATTCCTGCTTCTGTTCCACTAAAGGACTTTGATTACAACGCAGAAGTAGAATTAATCAATCCAGTGGCAGATACCGTATCTACCGCAACTTTTCGAGGGGCAGACGTAGACTGGTATATAAAAGCGGATGATGTTGTATTAAAAGGACAACAAAAACCTCCCCAAAAGCCAAAAAAAGAGCCAATAGAAAATGAGAAATAGGAATCGCTTATGAAAAAAACGACACTTATTATCAAGGAAATACCAAAAGATGAAGCAGTTTTCTTTATTCGGAAATATCATTACTCCAAGATAATGCCTAAACTATGTAAATACTTCTTAGGGGTTTTCTCAAAAGAAAAACTATTAGGTGTTGTAGAATTAGGTTGGGGTACACAGCCCTTACAGACTATTCGCAAACTCTTTCCTGACCACAACCTAAAAACAAAAGACTACTTGGAAATTGGCAAGATGTGTTTTCTTCCAGAAATGAATCAAAATAATTATTTTGGCAGTCGAACTCTATCCACGCTGATTAAGTGGTTAAGAGATTATACCGACTGTCTTTTTTTGTATACGTTGGCGGACGGTATCGAAGGAAAATGCGGATATGTTTATCAAGCGTCAAATTTTTTCTATTGCGGATATTTCAAGACCAGTGTTTATCGTGACAGTTGGACACATGAAAAGATACACCCTCGTAGTGCTAGGATCTTGCTGGAAGAAAATGCTCGTTTTGAAAATGTGTCAAAAAAACATTGGCTTACGCAAGAGTTTTGTGAGTATAAAGGGATTGAGAAAATCAATGGGCGTATGTTTCGCTTCCTTTATCCTTTGACAAAAGAAGCACAAAAACTGTTAGAAGCCTATCCGTATCAGAGACAGAATTATCCCAAAGATAAAGATTTACGCTTTGAAAAACGGGTTGGTTATCGGAAATATGAAAAGATTCCGCACCCCACTTTTGATAGACAAACTTTTTTCTACAATACCCAAAATGTGCATTCATGATAAAACGATATTTATTATCTATCCTATTTCATTCTTTGATATGTTCATCTAAATTGCTGCTGCTGTAAAAACAGACTATACTATTCCTCATAAGATGACGGATTAGAAATGGATATGAATAGGAGGTAACGATAGATGGCGAACCAAAGACGTTGCCCTGAATGTGGCAAAAAAATGAAACAACAATTTATCGGGCTTTATCACTGCAAATGTGGAGTGAGTTATCTCAAAGGAACAGGTTATTTTCAACGCACACCAGACATGGTATTTGCATTAGAAAGACGTAAGACTGGAAATAAAGTGAAGCAAGTACCAATTATTAGATATAGAACAGAAGATTAAGGAAAAGCAAGTCCATATCATTTTCTATGAGAGAACTCCCCCAGTGTCGATAGATTATCTTTTTGTTTTCTTTGACTAGAAAGGAGGATTCACTATTTTCAAATTCAAAGGAAAACGAATCAAAGAAAAAGATAAGCACTTAGTTTCTCACGTTTTCACTCGTTCATTACTAGGCGTATTTCTTTTCGTTCTACTGCCTTTTTACTGGAAGCCCCTTGTAACAATGGACTGGCAAACATTTCAGCTAGATATGTTTTTCTCCCAACTTCATACACCATATTTTTGGGATAGTGTACTCACTGCCCTTTTTGTATGCCTGTTAGCTGGTTTTCTCTCCTACCGTTATCGCTATGATACGGTGAAACAGCTTTATCACCGACAAAAGCTGGCGAAGATGATTTTAGAAAACAATTGGTATGAAACCGAGGAAACACAGCACGAAGGATTTTTTAAAGATTTACCTAGCACCAAAACGAAAAAGCGAATCCAGCACTTTCCCAAAATGTATTATCGGCTAAAAGATGGGCTGATTCACATTCATGTAGAAATTACGCTCGGAAAATATCAAGACCAGCTATTGCACCTAGAAAACAAACTGGAAACAGGCTTGTATTGCGAATTAGTGGAAAAAACATTGAAAGATTCTTACGTGGAGTATGTCCTGCTTTATGATACTATCGGTAATCGAATTAGCATTGAAGATGTGGCGGTTCAAGATGGGCGTGTGAAATTGATGGAATCTGTCTATTGGGAATATGATTCTCTTCCTCATATGCTTATCGCTGGGGGTACTGGCGGTGGGAAATCTTATTTCATTCTCACGCTTATTGAATCTTTGCTTCATACGAAAGCAAACCTCTATATTCTTGACCCTAAAAATGCCGATTTGGCAGACTTAAACACCGTTATGGACAATGTCTATTACCGTAAGGAGGATATGCTCGCCTGTATCAATCAATTTTACGAAGATATGGTAGCTCGTAGTGAGACAATGAAACAACATCCCAACTATAAAACAGGAGAAAACTATGCCTATTTGGGCTTACCTGCTAATTTTCTTATCTTTGACGAGTATGTGGCAATGATGGATATGTTAGGTCGAGAAAGTACCGAAGTTATCAACAAACTCAAACAAATTGTTATGTTAGGACGACAAGCTGGCTTCTTTTTAATTCTTGCCTGTCAGCGTCCCGACGCAAAATATTTTAGTGATGGAATTCGAGACAACTTTAATTTTCGTGTGGCTCTAGGACGTATGTCTGAAATGGGCTTTGGCATGATGTTTGGCAGCGATACGCAAAAGCAATTTTTCTTAAAGCCTATTAAGGGAAGGGGTTATGTCGATACAGGGAAAAATGTCATCAGTGAATTTTATACGCCGCTTGTACCAAAAAATCATGACTTTTTACAGACGATTGAAACCCTTGTAAAAGCAAGGAAAACATCATCAGAAAAACAAGAAATGGAGAAATAAGAAAAATGGATATTAAAAAATTGGAGGTTTATCATACACCAACTGAAAACTGTATCCTTTGCCTTTGTTTAAATACAGACCAGTTCACAGTAGATTGTGATCAAACTATCATTGACCGATATAAAGATTTTACTGTCAATCCCAAAGCACGATTTTACTCAAAAATAGATAACCTGATTGATGAAATTATTCGGGAGGTAAAAAAGCCACCGTTCAAATTTAGAATGCGATTAGAAAGTCGCCACAGCATAACCAGCAGAAATATTCATTACCGATTTCAGATGTTTGATAGAGATTCATTCAAACGTGATACTTTATCAGAAGTGATTATACAGGAACCTTTAGAACCAGAGATTGACTTTGTGATTATTTATACGGGAATACAAGGATTAACCAAACCAGACGACAAAGACGGGTTTTACGGTCTCCAACCGTAAGTTCCGTCTTTGTCGGGCAGGGCTTGCCCTGCCCCGTATTAACCCCCCGTTTCTAACAGGGGGGTAGAAAAACAATAGGAAACCATTACAAAAGTGCCTTGACACCTGATGGCACAAAGGTTTGGAGTGTATCACAAAGATGTCAGATTTTAAGCTCCAGTTGACATCTTTTTTGAGTTGGGAGGAATGCAAATGAATCAAATACTTTGGTATCAAGCATTAAAAGAAAAACGGCTAGAATACGGTGTATCACAAAACAAACTGGCAGTACATGTTGGCGTGACAAGACAGTATATTAGCGAAATAGAAACAGGAAAAGTAACTCCTTCCGATTCCCTACAAAATGCTTTGTTTGAGGTGCTGGAACAATTTAATCCAGACGCACCACTTGAAATTTTATTTGATTATGTGCGGATTCGATTTATCACTACTGACCCGATTCCAGTCATTGAAGATATTTTACAGTTGAAAATGGAATACATGTTACATGAGGATTATGCTTTTTATTCGTATCTTGAACAATATGTCTTTGGCGATATTGTCGTCATGGTTTCGCCTGATGAGGACAAAGGTTGTCTACTTGAATTAAAAGGAAAAGGATGTCGCCAGTTTGAAAATTTTCTACTCGCCCAACAGCGAACATGGTTTGATTTCTTTGTCGATGTATTTCGTATCGGTGGCGTATTTAAGCGTATTGACCTTGCGATAAATGATAAGACAGGCATATTAGATATTTCCTTTCTCACAAACAAATGTCATAACGAGGAATGTATTTCTGTTTTCCGTAGCTTTAAAAGCTATCGTTCTGGGGATTTGGTACATGGTGAAGATAAACCTGATATGGGAAACAGCCTATATATCGGCTCATTAAAAAGTGACGTATATTTTTGTCTCTATGAGAAGGACTATGAACAATTCGTTAAATATGGTATTTCACTGGAAGATACAGACGTGAAAAACCGCTTAGAAATCCGATTGAAAAATGATCGTGCCTATCATGCAATTGTTGATTTAATGAGCTTTGAGGACGCTGGACGAACCGCTTTATCAATCATCAATCGCTATATTCGTTTTGTAGACAAAGACGAAAAGAAGCGTCGCAGTGATTGGAAAATGAATGCAGCATGGCAGCGTTTCTTAGATTTAGGAGAAAACCGAAAAATATCGTTAACCACAAAACCTGAACCCTATACGTTTGATAAAACATTACGTTGGCTGGCAAGACAGGTCGCACCCACTTGGAAACTGGCAACGAAGCTGGATGAAGTCAATCAAACAAATATCATGAATGACATGTTGAAACAGGCAACCTTAACAAAACGTCATCAAAAATTGCTTATGCAGCAGGCAATGCCGACCGAAGATGTGATTCGGATTTTAAAAGATGAAATATAGAAAGGAGCCACATACATGAATTTTGGACAAAATTTATATAACTGGTTTTTAGACAACGCACAATCTCTAGTGTTAATGGCAATTGTGGTCATTGGGATTTATTTAGGATTCAAACGAGAGTTTTCAAAACTGATTGGCTTTTTAGTGATTGCATTAGTAGCTGTCGGATTGGTCTTTAATGCAGCTGGTGTGAAGGATGTACTATTAAACCTGTTCAATCGAATCATTGGAGCTTAAATTGTACCCGTTCTTTTATGAAAGATAAGTGTTCTTCTTATGTTTCATAAAAAACGGGTGATCCAAACGGGAGTGCGGAAGGGATTAACAAGCCTATTTTATGTACCAGCAAACATCTTGCAGGTGCTTTTTTTATGGCTATTTTTATAAAAGGACGTGATAACCAATGGACATGCAAGTCTATATAGCGAATCTTGGGAAGTATACAGAAGGTGAATTGGTTGGAGCTTGGTTTGCCCCACCTATTGATATGGAGGAAGTAAAAGAACGAATTGGCTTAAATGACGAATATGAGGAAATAGCTATTCATGACTATGAGCTTCCTTTTGAAGTGCATGAATATACACCCATATCTGAAATCAATCGCTTATGTGACATGGTACAAGAAATTGAAGGAACTCCCTTGTATGACGCTCTTTCGGAAATTCAGGGTTATTGGTTTAATAGTGTGGAAGAAGTTTTAGAAAATCAAGATGATATTATTTGTTACTCTGACTGTGACAGCATGGAAGATGTTGCAAGGTATTTAATAGAAGAATCAGGCTCATATGGAGAAGTCCCCGTTCATTTACAAAATTATATTGATTATCAAGCCTATGGACGTGACCTTGAGATTGGAGCGAATTTTCTTGTTACCAATCATGGGGTATTTGAATATGTCGGATAAACGGATAAGCAGCTTGTTTCATCACAGGCTGCTTCTTTCTTTGGAAAGGATGAATTGGATTGAAGAAATTAAAAAGCTACACAAGAATCTGGTCAGTGGAAAAAGTTATTTATGCGATTAACGATTTTCGGCTGCCTTTTCCCGTTACCTTTAATCAGATGACTTGGTTTGTATTATCCCTTTTAGTGGTCATGTTATTGGGAAACCTCCCTCCACTCTCTTTGATTGACGGTGCATTACTAAAATATGTTGGTGTTCCAGTGGCTTTGACGTGGATTATGAGTAAAAAAAGTTTTGACGGTAAAAAGCCTTATGGGTTTCTTAAATCTGTGTTAACTTATTGGATTCGCTCAAAAGTCACTTACGCAGGGAAGCCAGTTAAACTTCAAAAACAGACCTTTGAGGAACAAATAACCGCAGTAAGGAGTGGCAAATATGAGCTATCCGATTAAGTATATCGAAAATAATTTGGTCTTTAATCATGACGGAGAAACTTTTGCGTACTATGAGTTATTGCCATATAACTATTCTTTTCTTTCAGAAGATGAAAAAATACAGGTGCATGACCACTTTCGGCAACTGATTGCACAGAATCAGGATGGGAAAATACATGCCTTACAAATCAGTACGGAAAGCAGCATTCGTACTGTACAAGAGCGAAGTAAAGAACAAGTGACTGGAAGATTACAAGAAGTAGCCTATGAACGGATTGACGACCAGACAGAAGCACTTACCTCTATGCTGGGCGAACATCAAGTGGATTATCGTTTCTTCATCGGTTTTAAATTACTATTGAATGAAGAAGAAGTCAGTATCAAGTCGATGGGAAAATCGGTGACATCCTCTCTTTCCAGTTTTATTCGAGATGTGAATCATCATGTCATGGGAGACTTTGTTTCCATGCCCCATGCTGAAATCGAACGGTTTTTGAAAATGGAATCTTTATTACAAAATAAAATTGCTAAACGCTTTAAAGTACGTCCATTAACGAAAGATGATATAGGGTATTTAATTGAACACCTTCATGGACAATCAGGGATTGCATTTGAGGATTATACCTATGAACTTGCTTATGAAAAAGGTGAAAAAGAAACCTATGTGAAGCAGTTTGATTTGATTAAGCCCACTCGTTGTTTAATTACGGAAAGTCAACGCTATATTAAATTGGATCAGGAAGAACAAACGACGTATGCTGCTTACTTTACCATTAATTCCATTGTAGGAGACTTGGAGTTTCCCTCTGATGAAATTTTCTATTACCAGCAACAACAGTTTGATTTTCCGATTGATACCTCTATGCAGGTAGAAATCGTCACCAATAAAAAGGCGTTGACAACGGTAAGAAATAAAAAGAAAGAGCTGCAAGACTTAGATAATCATGCGGCAGAATCCGATAATGAAACGGGCAGTAATGTATTAGAAGCCTTAGAACAAGTCAGTGAATTAGAAGATGTACTCGATCAAACAAAGGAATCCATGTATAAATTAAGCTATGTCATTCGAGTATCAGCTTCTAACTTAGATGAGCTAAAACAACGGTGTAATGAGGTGAAAGATTTTTACGATGATTTAAACGTCAAACTTGTTCGTCCATTTGGTGACATGCTGGGCTTACATGGTGAATTTATTCCTTCCAGTAGAAGGTACATGAACGATTATATCCAGTATGTAACTTCTGATTTTCTTGCAGGACTTGGATTTGGAGCAACACAAATGTTAGGCGAAACGGAAGGTATTTATTTTGGCTACAATTTAGATACAGGGCGTAATGTCTATTTGAACCCTAGTCTTGCCAGTCAGGGGGTACAAGGATCAGTGACGAATGCGTTAGCTTCTGCCTTCTTGGGTTCGCTTGGAGGTGGAAAATCTTTTTCTAACAATCTGCTTGTCTATTATTCGGTACTTTTTGGTGGTCAAGCACTCATCGTTGACCCTAAATCTGAACGTGGAAATTGGAAAGAAACTTTGCCTGATATTGCCGAAGAAATTAATATCGTTAATCTTACAAGCGATGAAGATAACAAGGGATTGCTTGACCCTTACGTTATTATGAAAAACAAGAAGGATTCAGAGAGCCTAGCCATTGATATTCTTACGTTTTTAACAGGCATATCCAGTCGGGACGGTGACAAGTTTCCTGTTTTGCGAAAAGCGATTCGAGCGGTTGGTCAACAAGAAGAACGAGGATTGCTTCTGGTCATTCAAGAGCTAAGGAGTGATCCTAACCCACTCGCTGCCACGATTGCTGACCATATCGAAAGTTTTACGGATTATGATTTCGCACATTTACTCTTTTCCGATGGAACGGTTCAAAACTCGATTAGTTTAGAGAAGCAACTCAATATTATACAGGTGGCAGATTTAGTCTTACCTGACGCAGAAACCAGTTTTGAAGAATACACGACAATGGAGCTTTTAAGTGTTGCCATGATGATTATTATTTCTACGTTTGCTCTCGACTTTATTCATTCTGACCGCAGTATTTTCAAGATTGTAGACTTAGACGAAGCATGGGCGTTCCTTCAAATCGCTCAAGGAAAAACACTCTCTAATAAACTGGTACGAGCTGGTCGTGCGATGAATGCTGGGGTCTACTTTGTTACGCAAAACTCGTCAGATTTAACCGATGAAAAGCTCAAAAATAATATTGGGGTGAAGTTTGCCTTCCGTTCCAGAGATATGACAGAAATTAAGAAAACATTGCAATTCTTTGGTGTCGATTCCGAAGATGAAGAAAATCAAAGACGGCTGAGAGAGCTGGAAAATGGTCAATGTCTCATGCAGGATTTATACGGGCGTGTTGGGATTATTCAGGTACACCCTGTTTTTAAAGATTTATTTGACGCCTTTGACACTCGCCCGCCTGTCGCAGAAAGGCAGTGAGAAAATGGATAAACAAAAACTAAAAAAGATCATTCTGATGGCGGTACTCCTAAGTGCGGTCATTTTTTTATTGTTTCTTTCTCTGCTTACGGTTACACAAGCTGCTGGCTTGGTGGACGATACGGTTTCCGAAGATAATCTTTATTCGCTTTATCCCCTTGACCATTACCAGTTAGATTTTTATGTAGATAGCGGTTGGGATTGGCTGCCGTGGAATTGGGATGATGGGATTGGAAAACAAGTCATGTATGGCTTATACACAATTACCAACTTTATTTGGATTATTAATCTCTATCTATCCAATGCCACTGGCTATTTGGTACAACAAGCCTATTCTCTTGATTTCATCTCGGAAACCGCCAACGCAATCGGTAAAAACATGCAGACTTTAGCTGGAATCACATCACAGGGGTTTGGTGAAGATGGCTTTTATGTCGGATTCTTGCTTCTCTTTCTTTTAATCATAGGAATCTATGTCGCCTATACAGGGTTGTTGAAACAAGAAACCACGAAAGCTATGCGAGCTGTGATTAACTTTTTGGTCGTTTTTATTTTGTCAGCGTCTTTTATTGCTTATGCTCCAACGTATGTGACTAAAATTAATGATTTTTCGGCAGATGTAAGCGAAGCAGCCCTTGATTTAGGAGCAAAAATGCTTATGCCTAGTTCCGATAGTCGAGGAAAAGATAGTGTCGATATGATACGAAATAATCTGTTTTCCATTCAAGTAGAGCAGCCGTGGATGTTGTTACAGTTTAATAATTCGGATAAAGAAGCGATTGGCGAAGATCGAGTAGACGCTTTGGTATCTACCAGTCCAGATGAGCGAAATGGAAAAACACGTGAAAATATCGTGAAAGCAGAGATTGAAGATCATGATAATAAGAATTTAACGATTACAAAGACCACCACACGTTTAGGGATGGTCTTTTTCTTATTTCTATTCAATATCGGTATTTCGATTTTTGTGTTTCTCTTGTCAGGTATGATGATTTTCTCCCAGCTCTTGTTTATTGTGTTTGCGATTTTTCTTCCTATCAGTTTTCTACTTTCCATGATTCCCAGCTTTGAAAATATGGGAAAGCAAGCGATTATGAAGCTCTTTAACGTCATTATGTTACGGGCTGGCATTACGCTCGTCATGACCGTTGCTTTTAGTATTTCATCCATGTTATACAGCTTAACCAGTTCGTATCCATTTTTCTTAATTGCGTTTCTACAAATCGTCACCTTTGCTGGTATTTATATGAAACTCGGTGACATCATGAGTATGTTCAACTTACAGAGCAATGATAGCCAACAAGTTGGGCGAAGTGTTATGCGTCGCCCTAGACAAATGGCTCACCGAAGCACTCGCCGATTACAACGTACCATTGGACGCTCTTTAACAGGAGCAACCGCTGGAGCAGCGGTCGGAAAAATGATGAGCCAATCAGGAAAATCGAAACGTTCTTTTTCTCCCTTACGTCCTTTACAGCGTTTGTCAGCCAACAAACAAAACCAGAAAGAATCAAACAATAGTGAGAAAAAATCATTCAGTCAGAAAATCGGACAATCCACTGGAAAAGTGTTAGATACAAAAAATCGGGTACGCTCCAACATTCAACATCGAAAACAACAAATGAAGGACTTGCCGACAACTGCCAAATACGCTGTGGCACAAGGCAAGGAAAATCTCAAACGACCAGGCAAGGATTTCAAGAAAGGAATGTCCCAAACCAAAGAACAACGGCAACGTGAAAATGTGGAACGTACAAGCAAGCACCGAAAAACGATTGCAGATAGACGACAGGCATTGGAACAACGACAAATGAAACAGAATGATCCTAAGAAACAAACAGTACAAAAGAAGCCTGTTTCCCCTCTAACCAAAGAGAAAAAGCAAAGAACTTCCAAAGAAAGAACGCTGCCTAAAGATCAACAAAGGCAACAAGTACCTGAACAAAAACAAAGTACACAACCAGTAAACCATCAAAGGAAAAAAGCAAATCAACCTTATAAAAGAAAGAAACAACAGTCTAAAACAATTCCTAATCGACCACCAAAACAAACTTTGCAGTCCAAAGAAAAACGGATTATTCAACGTCCTTCCCTTCCTAGAAAACGGACAAAACAAAATCAAAAGGCTGCCAGACAACGACAAGCGGTTAGGAGGAAACGCCGATGATGTTTTTAAAAGCGAAAATCACGTTGATTGTCGGAGGGATTGGCTTTTTATTATTTCTAGGTTTACTAGCTTTTGTCGCCATTTTTATATCCGATGAAGATGGGGATTTCGATACCTCTATGGATATAGGTTTTTCTGATGAGCTTAACAACACAGGACTATCAGAAGATGTGTTAGCCCATCAGCCAACCGTAGAGAAATATGCAAAAGAATATAATATTAGCGAACATGTTCCTATCTTGCTGGCGATTATCGCAGTTGAAAGTGGTGGTACTGCCGAAGATGTTATGCAAGCCAGCGAGTCGCTAGGACTTCCACCTAACACGTTAGATACAGAAGCGTCGATTGAACAAGGCACAAAATATTTCGCAGAGTTGTTACAATCAGTGGAAGCAAAAGAGCTAGATACAGAAACCGTCATACAAAGCTATAACTTTGGTGGCGGTTTTATTGATTATGTAGCAAAGAATGGGAAAGGATATAGCTTTGGATTAGCGGAAAGTTTTGCGAAAGAGCAAGCAAATGGAAAGAAAGTGACGTACTCTAATCCAATCGCTGTAGAGAAAAACGGTGGTTGGCGTTACGGCTATGGCAATATGTTTTATGTAGATTTGTTGCAGCCTTACCTTACGGATTCCAGCGAATCTCCTTCTTTTGGAGATGACACTTTTCAGGCAGTAATGGAAGAAGCTATAAAATATGAAGGATTCCCATATGTTTTTGGCGGTGCTCATCCTGATACTTCCTTTGATTGCAGCGGTTTAACTCAATGGGTCTATCGAAAGGCGGGCATTGAACTCCCTCGAACCGCACAAGAACAATATGACGCAACAGAACACATTCCCTTATCAGAAGCAAAGCCAGGAGATTTAGTATTTTTTCATTCGACTTACAATACTGCTAACTACATTACGCATAATGGAATTTACATCGGAAATAATCAAATGTTTCATGCAGGAGATCCGATTGGCTATGCAGATTTAACTTCTTCTTACTGGCAAGCCCATCTCGTAGGTGCAGGACGTATTAAAAACTAAAGAAAGGTTGGGATAGCATGAAACTACCATTTAATAAGAAAGAAAAGCAGGCACAGTTAAAAAAAGAAAAAAAGGTGAAAGTGAGAACCGTTGGGAAGCGTAAAAAGTCGGTTCTCTTTTTATGGATTCTATTAATCAGCAGTCTTGCCTTTGGTATTTATAAGAATTTTACAGCGATTGATCAGCATACAGTTCATGAGAGAGAGGTTGTGGAAAATCATATCGTAGATACATCTGCGATTGAAAGTTTCACACGAAATTTTGTGAAGGACTATTACACGTGGGAAAATGAATCCGAAGCATTGGAAGATCGAACAGAAAAGCTTCAAGCTTATCTAACAGAAGAATTGCAAAGCTTAAATACGGAAATGGTTCGAGAGGATATTCCGACAAGTTCCAGTGTTCAAAATATAAATATTTGGTCAGTAACAGAAGAAACGGAAAATACTTTTTCAGTAGTCTACACTGTAAAGCAAAAAATCACAGAAGATAAAGACAGTTCTTTCACAAACGCAACCTATCGTATTGTGCTCTATCAAGATGAACAAGGAAATCTCATTATTACTCAAAATCCAACATTATGGAAGAATCCGAATAAGTCTGATTTCACGCCTAAACAAGTAGAAAGTGATGGTACGGTGGAAAACGAGACAGCAGAAGAAGTCATTCAATTTTTAGAAACCTTTTTTTCCTCTTATCCCACAGCTACAGAGCAAGAACTTGCTTACTACGTGAAGAACAATGCATTGCCAGCCATTCAAAAGGACTATACATTTTCAGAGTTAATGAATCCAGTTTTTCAAGAACAAGATAATCAGATTAAGGTATGGGTTATAGCAAAGTATTTGGATGAAACAACAAAAGCTGTGCAGCTTTCCCATTATGAATTGACTTTAGAAAAAAATACAAACTGGATGATTATAGAGTAAACTATGCAGCACGTATTTAAGGCTATTTAGCGAGAATACGTGCTGTTCTAATTGTAAAATAAGAATTATTCTTCCTCAATACGGAATAAATCATTCATATCCTTAATATCTAACGCATTCACAATTCTATCTATATGTTCTAATTGGATTCGTTGACGCTTGCCACTTGCCAGCTCACTAAGCGTAGCACGTCGAATGCCAGTTTTAATGTGTAATTGGGTAATGGATAAATCATAACGATGTAGTAATTGATTAAGCTGTAAGTGTACCTTTTTCAATGTTAAATCTCCCCTTTTTTATTGACTGTACCTTAAAGCGTACAGTATAATTACATCAATAGCGTACCTATATAGGTACAAAATTAAACTGTAACCAAAAAGGAGTGATTTGATGACCAAAGAAAAAACACCAAAAGATTTATTAATAGCTCAGTTAAGCCGCAAACTCTATTTAGGAGAAATGGAAAAGCTACTGGTTAGTATTACGTATAATTTAATGTCAGATAGACTTTATACAGAAAAGGACGCTTATCCTGAATTAATTAGGCTTATTCGATTATTAGATTATGAACAAGAAGGTATCAGAGATGAGATCATTTATCTTGAGAGCATTGTTTTTGAACAAAATGAGGAATAGTTAGATATTGCAAATTTTACTTCCATTATATAGAGAAAATACCTTTATGTAAGCACGCTTATTGTCTAAAATGCTCAAAAATATGTCTATCTAATTGAATTAAGCGTGCTTACTTTTTATCTTTTTACTTGATAGATTTTTTTGGTTTGTTCAATAAATAAAGAAGTTGCATTAAAAAATACATTTTTACCTAACAGATTATTATACGTATACCGCTTATATCCTTATTTGACCAAACTTCTATTGGGCTTGATCTACAATTCTTCTATCCCGTTATTTATGTCTTTATACTTGGAATCACTGCCAGTTTATTTGAGGAATATGGTCGTTGGTTCATGATGAAGTTTCCATTAAAAACTAATCTTCCAAAGATCATTAGTTTTTCATTGGGTTGTTCCTCTACTTCTGAAAAAATAGGTTGCTATGTTATAATGTTAGATAATTTTGAAGGTTAGAGAGAGGGTTGCTACTTGAAAAAAAGCGTACTATGTATTGAAGATAATATGGAAATAGGAAAATTGATAAAAGAAAAACTCGAACAACATGGGTTTTCAGTACAATGGCAACTTTCGGGAGAAGGAACAGAAAAAGAAGTGCTGCACCAAGATGTAGTTATCTTAGATATTATGCTCCCTGGATTAGATGGCTTTACGGTTGGAAAGCGATTAAAAGAGGTCGCACCAATGGTGCCAATCTTACTGTTGTCAGCTAGAACAGCTGTTCATGATAAAGTTGATGGTTTACAATTTGCAGATGATTATGTTACAAAACCTTTCCATATAGATGAATTAATAGCGAGATTAGAAGTATTAATGCGTCGTAATGGTGATGAAGTGGAAGAATCTATTCAACTTGGGAAGCATATTGAAGTGAACCTGAATGCTCAAACTGTCATCAACAAAAGTACACAAGAAGAAATCGTACTAACTGGTAAAGAACACCGTATACTTTTATATTTATTAGAAAATGCCAATCAAATTCTTCCAAAAGAGAAAATATTTGAAACAGTTTGGGATGAACCATATATTCATGGAGATAAGACATTATTTATGCATATTGGTCATCTTCGCAAGAAATTGGAGCAGAATCCTGATGAACCTGAAATAATTGAAACGTTTAAGGGTATAGGTTATAGGTTAAAACGATGAGAAAAAAAGTTTCCTTCTTCCGTCGCTATCTAGTGATTCAGTTTTTGCTCCTCATTTTATTATCTGTTTCGTTACTTGTCATCGTTGGCAGTGTGCTTCCCCCTATCAACGAGGGAAATATAAGTCTTCTCCAACAGTATTACCAGTTTATCTTTTTTATGATTTTTCTAATCACTATCATTATATTTATTTCTATGATTTTCTTTTTCCGACTTCATAAACGTATTAGCAGACTAAAAAATGCAATGGATGTGCCGACAGGAGAATACCCATTTCCAAAACCTGTTGCTGTTCGGACAGATCGAATGGATGAGATTGACCAGCTCAAAGTTTCTTTTAACCGTATGATTGAACAGTTAGAAGAAAGTCATAAACGAGAATTTGAAGAAGAATCACTCAAACGTTGGCTGATAGCGAATTTGTCTCACGATTTACGAACACCGTTAACGATTATGCGTGGACATGTTTCCGAGTTAGAAAAAGAACCTCTTAGTGAAGAAGGTTCTGCGTCTTTAAATGAAATTGACCATACGATCTCACGAGTCAGTAATTTGATGGAGGATTTATTGTCGTATACGTTACTAACATCTGGGAAATATCCATATAACCCTGTTTCAACAGACATGCTTCGTCTGGTAAGAGCTTCTGTTGCTGCATGGTATCCCGTATTTGATAAGGAACATTTTTACTTTGATATGGATTTACCAGAGGATTCAACATTTTATTGGAAAGTAGACCCAGAATGGATGACAAGGGTACTGGACAATTTGTTTCAAAATATATTACGTCATGCAGCAAAAGGCAAATATGCAAAAATCATGATGGACACAGAAAAAGAACAGATTATTGTTGCAGATAATGGTCCTGGTATGGAGGCATCTTCCTATGATCGGGGGGCTGGAATAGGTTTATCCATTACAAACTATATGTTAAAACAAATGAAGTTACAAGCACATTTTTCTTCATCTAATCAAGGTACCATCGTGGAAATAGATAAAAGTTGATTTAATTTTACCTAGAATTTACCCAAAAGCATACTTAGATTTTACTCGCCTTCGTTATAGTAGAACCTATAACAAAAAGAAGGAAGTGTTATGTATGCTTACGATTCAAAATTTAGTAAAAAGGCATGGTTCTCAAGAAGTATTATCGAATATCAGTTTTAAGGCTCGCCCAGGCAGAGTGACGGGCTTTTTGGGGCCAAATGGTGCGGGTAAAAGCTCCACACTACGTATTCTTTTAGGTCTGGATCAAGCAACATCAGGAAGTGCTTTAGTCAATGGAGTAGCGTATCCTAAACTCCCTAATCCGCTTACAATGGTAGGAGCTGCATTGGGTGGAGCAAGTGCACACCGTACTCGAACTGGACGAGCACACCTTCGATGGGTTGCTCATTCAGCTGGTTTTCCTTCTTCACGTGTTGACGAAGTTTTAGAAATGGTAGATCTTAGCAACGCTGCGTCTATGCGTGTGGGCAAATATTCGCTTGGTATGAGTCAACGACTTGGGCTCGCTACAGCTCTACTTGGTGACCCAGATATATTAATTCTCGATGAACCAGTGAACGGACTTGATCCTGAGGGGATTCGATGGATTAGAATGTTCTTGCGTGAACGTGCGGAGGCTGGAAATACGGTGTTATTGTCCAGTCATTTAATGGGAGAACTTGCAGAAACAGTTGACGATGTAGTCATTATCAATAAAGGAAAAATTATGTCTGCTGGAACGTTAGAAGAAGTAATGGACGGCTATTTCACTTTGGAAGAAGCATTCTTCGCTCTTACTTCTCAGAATGGCAGGGACTCAAAATGAGAGCATTAACTGTAGAATTGTCGAAACTCATCTCCCTCCCATCTGTTTGGCTTGCTTTTGCCGCTGGTCTCATTGTACCGAATGTGATTGCAGTGATTGCGACGCTTAATGGCTCAAATGCTGCTAATATTGACACAGGTTTTGGTGAATTATCCATTGGTGTACTAGGAGCTATTGTCATAGGCGGTATTGCTATTGGAAGTGAATATGTAACGGAAGGTGAAGACTCAGCTGGCGGAAGACAAATCACGACTTCTTTAATTGCCATACCATCCCGAACTCAACTGTTGTTGGCAAAGGTTGGAGCAACAGCTATTTCGACTGTGGTTTTAGCGATTTTTGCTATCGTCAGTGTTTTTACCACGATTTATTTAATTAGTGGCTCAGAAATTTTGACATTCAATGGAGAAATGCTTGCTCGCATGGTTGGTGTTGTTGTCTATTGGGTTCTTATGGCTCTATTTACATTTGGGTTAACGGTGCTAACACGCAATGCTATTATTCCTATTGGTGTTATGGTCATCAATTCATCAGCTGTAACAGTTACCTTTTTACTTACTCGAATGACTCCATTAGCAACATACCTGCCTGATATGGCAGGACAAAAAATGTTTATTCATGGATCAGACACAGGTATGGAGCTTGCCCCAATCGCAGGTGGTGTAATCATGGGGGCTTGGGTGGTAGTCTTACTTATCATTGCTGGATTTACCTTCTTACGAAGGGATGTGGGATGATGGAAACAATTAAAAAAGCAAAGATGAAACGTACTTTTGGAAATTCTGTATATGCGGAAATGTCAAAATTAAGCTCATTACCATTTATTTGGCTTATACTTTTCGGAACATTAGCAATGACCATTATTTTTGCCCTTGTATTTCCAATAAATACGCGTGAAAATTTTAGTGGAGAAGCTGCGGATTTCATTAATCTTGGACTTACACCGATAACCTATACACACGCTGGTTTCTATATCCTTGGAGTGATTGCGTCTTGTTCAGAGTATATTGGCGGACAAATCCGTACAACACTTACAGTTATACCTAATCGAATCGAGCAAAGATTGGCTGCAACGGTTGGTATAATTCCAGTGGCGTTTATAAGTGCTTTAGTAATTTGTGTGATAAGTGTCACCATCACCTATTTCATGTTTAATAATATCGATATGGAAATTGATATGTGGTTAACCATGCGAATGATTCTTAACGCAGCAATCTATCTTACAATGATGACGATATTCAGTTCTGCTATGGGTATCATTGTCCGCAGATCTATTCCAGTTGTGGGAGGGTTAATGGTTTACCTTTTTATTGTAAGCCCGCTGTTGGTTGGACAATCCTTTGCTTTTTATCTCCCTGATGTTGCGAGTACAACGCTTTGGTTCACAAATGCACCAGAAGAAGCACCACCTTCGATTATAGCTTGGATGGTATTGATTGGTTGGACACTTGTATTTCTGATTGCTTCGATTGTCATAACAAAACGACGAGATATGTAAAAATAAGTGCTAGGCTAGATATTATTAAAAAATCCAATTAATTATATTGAACCATTTAATGATTCTGAATATAGTTGGTTATCGTCTGCTTTCCTCAAGAAAGGCAGTAGAAATTTCTTATAAAAAGGCATTCTTGGGAAGTATCATTATCTCACCACAAAACAGGGATTTATTTATTAAAGAGCTTAAAAAACGTTGTGAACATTTATAGATTCTAATTGATAATACAAATAACAATAATCAAAGAACCAGAATCTGAGACGCTGTGCCGATAATTTAAGATTAATCTATCTCATTTTATCGGCTCTTTTTTTACACTAGTATTTAATTTCTTCATAACTTCTTGGACTTTATGATACCGTCAGTAACGCTTTCTATAATAATAAGGTCTTTATCTGTTAAACTATCGAGCTGTTTTTCTAATTGCCTTCTTCTAGTATTTTTCTTCCTATCAGAATCAGGTAAAAAAAATTCATCAACAGATACATTAAGTAACGTTACAAGATCATAAAGTACCTGTATGCTAGGGTGCTGTCCCTTGTTCTCGATATTTGTTAAATAACGTGGGTCAATCTCTATCATTGATCCCACCTGTTCCCGAGTTAAATTTTGTTTTATGCGGGCTTCTTTTATGGCAAATCCAAATTTTTTAAAATCATATTTATCTTCTTTTTTACGCATGACAAACCACCTCTATACATTTTACTGTTCCTGTTGAATAGCAAACAGGTATAGAAAAACGTATTATATGGTTAATCAGTTCAAATTATAAATATTTTCAAAGAAAAGTTACTGGCAGATAGCAATAAAAAAAACCGTTATCTGGCAGTATCCTTTTCATGCCTTAAAAGTATATCCCATTTCCCAGACGACGGTTTAAATAGCTGTCGTCTTTCTTTTTGTACAGAATTGATAGCTGCATATTAACCTTCACTTTTAATGAGATGACGGCTTCTAGGAGGTAGTCGTCATGCAATATATTGTTAGGGAACAATATTTGCTTTTTGAAATCTTGTCAAAAAAGCTGATCCACCTACATTGGGTAAAAATAGCCTGAAATGTGGTTTTTTAGAACATATAGAGAGAATTAATAAAACACATGCACAGAATGTACCAACATCTGTTTATGTGTTTTTTTATTTGCTGAAAACTTTTTTAAAACTTTTATTACGAGTAATGCAACAAATAGCCCTTTCGTGTTGGGACTTATTACAAAGGGAGAAAAAAGAGCATGGCTCACTTCCTTTGATCACACGAAAGGGGGTGAAAAAAATGAAGCCATCTTCTTTTCAAGCAACTATAGAAAATCAGTTCGATTATATCTGCAAGCGTTCGATGGATGATGAACACAAAAATTATTTCAAACACCTGTCAAGGATTTCAAAAAAAGAAGTTTCCTTCTCTGATACAGGAGATTCTCTTATCAATCAGTTCTCTACTGTCGATCACTATGCCACTGATTTACAAATGTTCACATTATATGGTTTAAGCATTGGTGTGGAAAGTGATTTGTTAAGTGAAGCCTTACGGAACCTGACCAATAAAAAACGGAACATCATTTTGCTGTATTACTTTATGGATATGAGTGATTCGGAAATTGCAGAGCTAATGAAAGTAAATCGTTCGACGGTTTACCGTCACCGAAAAAGTGGACTAGCCTTTATTAAAAAATATATGAAGGAGCATGCCGAATGAAAATAACCTATCCAACGATTCCCTTTTCTCTTATTGTACAGGCAACAGACGGTGATACAGAAGCAATTAACTGCATTATCAAACACTATCAAGGTTATATCACCAAACGCTCCCTCCGTCCCCTGAAAGATGAATATGGGAATCAATACATGGTCGTGGATGAAGTGCTGCGAGGCAGAATACAAACCCGATTGATTACTAAAATTTTATCCTTTGAAATCAACTAATCACGTTACCAGCTTTGGAAGCGTGTTGGGGCGTTACACGCTTCCTGACTAGAAGTAGTTTGTCATTCTATCAAAGCATACTGTTTCCAGTATATTTTGATAGGCTGATAAGCCAATGTTCTTTGACAATAGAATAAAGCAATCAAATACATTTCGATAAGAAAAGAGCCGACGAATTAACACGCCATGACCTTGACAGGCAGCGAGCGATTCCTGTTAGTGCTTCGTAAGTAATCCTAAGCAAGATTACAGCTATGACTTTCTTATCGTGATAATGATACTCCCATACAGCCACAGTCCGAGCGTGATAGAAACGTCACAGGCAATGGGTATGGCTACATGAGAACCATGTGGAGGTGAAAATCCTGTGAGCTTTGCTAAAGCTGTTTGATTGCTTGTAAAACAATGTTTATGGAAAGGAGGATTTTATGAAACTGTCTGATATTCCTATTTGGGAGCGTTATACCTTAACTATTGAAGAAGCGTCAAAATACTTTCGCATTGGCGAAAACAAACTTCGTCGCTTGGCAGAAGAAAACAAACATGAAAACTGGCTCCTTATGAATGGTAATCGCATTCAGATTAAGCGGAAACAGTTTGAAAAAGTAGTAGATACATTAGATGTTATTTAATCGTCTAAGAGCCTTGTATATGATATGATCGTCTTAAGTCGTATCAAGGCTCTTTCCATATAAGGAAAGGAGCAATTGTCATGTCACAAAAAAGACGGGACAACAAAGGTCGAATCTTAAAAACTGGAGAGAGCCAACGAAAAGACGGAAGATATTTATACAAGTATGTAGATACTTTTGGAGAGCCACAATCGGTATATTCATGGAAACTTGTATCTACGGATAGAGTTCCAGCAGGAAAGCGTGATTGTGTTTCGCTTCGAGAGAAAATAACAGAGTTACAGAAAGATATGCATGATGGGATTGATGTTGTAGGGAAGAAAATGACACTTTGCCAGCTTTACGCCAAACAAAATGCTCAAAGACCAAAGGTTAGAAAAGGCACACAAAATGGACGTAAACATCTGATGGATATTTTGGAAAAAGACAAATTAGGTGTAAGAAGCATTGACAGTATTAAACCATCTGACGCTAAGGAATGGGCTATTAGAATGAGTGAAAATGGATTTGCTTATTCAACCATCAATAACTATAAGCGTTCTTTAAAGGCTTCTTTCTACATTGCCATACAAGATGATTATGTTCGGAAGAATCCATTTGATTTTCAACTGAACACAGTGATTGATGATGATACGGTTCCTAAGATTGCGTTAACAGATGAACAGAAAGAAAAACTGTTAGCCTTTGCGAAATCTGATAAGATATACAGCAAAAATTATGATGAAATTCTGATACTCTTAAAAACAGGTCTTCGTATTTCAGAGTTTGGTGGCTTGACACTTTCCGATTTAGATTTTGAGAATCGTCTTATCCATGTAGACCATCAGCTATTAAGGAATACTGAAATTGGGTACTACATTGAAACACCTAAAACCAAAAGTGGCGAGCGTCAAGTTCCTATGGTGGAAGAAGCCTATCAAGCATTTAAACGAGTGTTAGCAAATCGTAAAAATGGTAAACGTGTTGTGATTGATGGATATAGTGATTTCCTTTTTCTTAATCGTAAAGGGTATCCAAAGGTTGCTAATGATTACGGAAAAACATTGACAAATCTTGTTAAAAAGTACAACAAGTATAACGAGATTAAGTTACCACACATCACGCCACATATTTTGCGACATACATTTTGCACTAATTATGCAAATGATGGCATGAACCCGAAAGCATTGCAGTACATTATGGGACACGCAAATATAACGATGACACTGGATTATTACGCACACGCAACATTCGATTCCGCAATGGCAGAAGTGGAACGTTTGGAAAAAAGAAAACAACAGGAACAACCTGCTGCTTAATAGTAATAAATAAATTACTATATATTTACCACTTTTGACAGCCAAAACATCAAGAAATATGCAAAGAAACGTCAAGTATCTATCAATAGTAAAAACGCTCGAAAGCCCATAGAATAAGGCTATACGAGCATTTAAGAATAGTTAAAAAGATAATCAGAAATTTATACTTTGTCTATTGAAAAATCAGCCTGAAAAGAACACCTTAAATAACATCCCGTTTTGAAAAGTCCCGTAACCCATATAGTAACAAAGCTATGAAGGTTCCCATTAGCAGTGTATAAAATAAAACATACGATTGAATCGGTGATTCATCTTCAGGTGACATCGCAAGCATCGGCTGCGTCCATGGATAAACTTGACCGAGTGGTGTACTAGCTACAATAATGGCAGGAAGGGTAAAGACAATACTAACTGCCAACGGGATTCCGAATGTTTTGGATCGAATAGATATAATCAGCTGCAATAGGACCAAAGGCAAGCAGGCTAATACACCTCTAACCATGTACCCCAGCAGTGCAAAAACTGGAAGACTCCCCTCCACTCCGGTTAAATAGCCAGTACCAATAAAGAAAACCATTACGATCACGATGGTAATGACAATCATTCGTACAATCGTTAAAAATTTACCAACGAAGATCGCCGAATAACTGATCGGTAAGGCTAATAATTGTTTCCATCCCCCACCGATATGCTCACCCCTACAAACAAACGCAGCATAAATTCCGACTAAGATGGGTAATACAAAAGGTCCCATAAATAACGCAACTTGAGTCCACGCTTCTATCCACGCATTATCCCCAGGATTCATAAATAGATCATAGTTTTTAAAGAAATTTGTATAAGCCAGAGCCACACCTATTAAGGAACCTATCACATAGATGAGCCACAACTTCGACCGTTTTAATTTTAAACGTTCCACATAAATAATATTTTTCAACATAATCCCCCCTACTGGACATCTCGCCTAGCAAAATGAATGGCACCTATGGCCAATAGAATGATACCTAAAAAGAAACTAATTACAATATAAGCTGAAAGATCCGGATTATTTCCTAGACCTTGATACTGCAGAATAACGGTTGAGGCCTGACTGGGATATGCTAAGGGGAACCACCTCGTCGTTTGAGCAGCCGCTAAAAAGAGTCCCATCATAGCTGAAACGGATCCTATAAGCATCGAGAAAGCCTGGTTTGTAAACGTCATTGATAACCAAAGTTGGACGGACATGATTGGCAATACAACAACCAACATGCTATAGCTATCCCCGATCAAAAGTTTCCATGGTATACTCCCTTCAAATCCCAACATCGTCCCTAACAAGATCATCCCAATCATAAAAATAGTAATAGACAGAAACAGGCTCATAAATAACCAGATAAATTTACTCAAGTAAATGCGAACCCTTGAAAGAGGTAAGGCCAGGATTTGTTTCCACCCGTTTGCATGATGTTCAATATTGGCAATGATGGATGCAGCAAGTGTGGTCACTAGCGGAAATCCAAGGCCAAATAATAAACTGTTATCATACAATAAATATATCCACATCGAGCCCGCTTGGAACATCTCAGCTTGTTCCTCGACAAACTCCCCCGATAAGTGAAGTTCACTAGCTCATACCCCAAGATAAGCAACGGTACCAGTAGAACAATCGTTAGTAGCGAGGAACGTTTTAACTTGATTTGGTCTGCCCATAATAACTGTTTCATAGACTTCCCTCGCTACCGGTTAGTTCTAAGAAGATATCCTCCAGTGATCGTGTCACTTCTTCCAGTCGATACACAGATATCCCCGACTGGACAAGCATCGCATTGATTTTGGAAACGAATGCAGGTTCTGTTTCTGTTAACCACAAATAATTATTTTGCCATTCGGACGTTATCCCGTTCCTCGTTAATATTGCTTTTGATTCACTTCCATCACTAACACCAACTTTTAATAAAGGCTTCCGTTTTTGCCTTAATTGTTCAATGGAATCTTGAAATATCATTTTTCCATTATTAATAATCCCTACATCTGTAGCCATTTGCTCTATTTCACTTAACAAATGGCTGGATACAAGAACACTCATCCCGG
The DNA here is from genome assembly GCF_019837165.1 of Virgibacillus sp. NKC19-3. NCBI lineage: Bacteria > Bacillati > Bacillota > Bacilli > Caryophanales > Bacillaceae > Virgibacillus > Virgibacillus saliphilus. Next base: position 413,612 of record NZ_JAGYHC010000001.1, on the reverse strand, counting down.
ATGCAGGTAGTTTTTTTATTAGTTCCCGTATCTCCTGGATGCCCGATGGATCTAGCCCATTCGTTGGTTCATCTAAAATTAACAAATCCGGATTACTGAGCAGTGAAACAGCGATTCCAAGACGTTGCTTCATTCCAAGGGAGTATTCTTTCGTCAGCTGATTGGCAACGTTGGTTAATCTTACAATCTCCAGCACTTCATTTACCCGTTTTTCCGAAATATCCCGTAATCGGCGAACCACCTCTAAATTTTCACGTCCGGTTAAGTTCCCGTAAAATGTTGGGGATTCCACCAATGAACCAATTCGTTGTAAAATTGGGAGGCGATGTTTGTTGAAATTTTTCCCGAAAATCTCAACATCTCCTTTTGTCGGTTTAATTAAACCCAGCAACATTCGAATGGTTGTCGTTTTTCCCGCACCATTCGGCCCCAGAAATCCATAAATGTGCCCCCGTTTGATACGCAAGTCTAATTCATCTACAGACGTATGTTTCTTAAACTTTTTCGTCAACTTGTTTGTCGTAACAATGTTATCATCCATCTTTTCCTCACCTCACTTTTATCGTAAACGAAAAATACTAAAGGCGAGTGAAACTCTTTCTTAACATCTCCTTAACGTTTATCTCTTTCTTTTTCCTATGTTTTTGTGAAAAGTCCTATGAAATCAAGATAGATGAGAACAAGCTAAAAAGCAGAAATCTTAAATGAAGCTTAAACTTTTCAATACCAGTTCCTTGCATTACGATTTCATGTAAAATAATAATGAAGTAAGGGAGGTTTAATAAGTGAATAACAAAATCAAAGAACGTACGATCCTGATTATTGATGACGATACGTATATTTTGGATTTATTAACAACCGTCTTTGAAAAAGAAGAATTTCAACATATAAAGAAGGCCAGCACCGGAGAAGAGGCATACTTTCAAGTTAAACAGAATAACCCGCATATTATTTTGTTGGATGTGATGTTACCTGATATTGATGGGTTTACGCTTTGTAGCCAAATTCGTTCTTATACATCAGTCCCTATTTTATTTCTTACAGCGAAAACAACAGATTTAGATAAGTTACAAGGGTTTAGTTTCGGAGGGGATGACTATATCACCAAACCATTTAACCCTTTAGAAGTTGTAGCACGTGTGAAGGCCCAATTAAAACGCTCGATGCAATCAAACCTGGATCCATCCCTTCAACCTGTGTATGATTATGGACATTTTAAAGTAGATTCAAATACAGGCAAATTAACTGTGAAGGATGAACAAGTGGAATGCCCGCTTCTGGAACTCAAATTATTGCTTTACTTTTGTAAACATCCTAACCAACTTCTCAGTAAACACCAGATCTATCGAGATGTATGGGAAGAATACTATGGTGGGGATAATACGGTAATGGTTCATGTCCGACGATTACGCGAAAAAATAGAGGATGACCCAAGTAAGCCACAATGGATTAAAACAGTCAGAGGACTCGGATATATGTTTGAAGTGGATAAAAAAGAGGATTCATTGTGAACCTAAGAAATCGAATCGCATTTTACTTTGTATCACGACTCTTCTGGCTATTTATTATTTGGGGATTACTAATTGGGCTAAGCATTATTTTATTTCATTTCTTTATTGGAAATGACCAACAGGGAAACTCACAATTATCAATGAATAACATTGTTGAACATACGGTAGTTAAGAACCAAGAGCTTTCTGTTAATACCGAAATCAAAGAGGATTTACAACATAATCATATGTGGTTACAGGTGTTGGATGAAGATGGCTATGAAACCTTTGCCTTTAACAAACCAGAAACAGTACAAGACCACTATGCCCCCGGAGAATTGGTAGCTGATTACATCTATCCAGCGAATAAAGAATATGAGTTATCAACATGGTATGATACGGTAAATAATCAAGAACTAACGTGGGTATTAGGAAAACCGATAACGAACCATAATCCATTTCTTTATTGGGCAAATAATCTTTGGATGCTTTCCATCATTGCAATAGGGATTATCATTGCCTTATTCTTCGGCAAACAATTAAGCGCGCCTATACTATATATGGTATCTTGGGTTGAAAACTTATCAAAAGAAAAATACGAAAAACCATCTTACCATTCCAAAAGACGTCGTCAAAGTAAAGCCGAATATAAAACATTTCAAGAACTTACGCAAGCTCTTTCTAGACTGACTTCAACCCTTAAAAGAAACCAAGTAGAAAGAGAAATGTTGGAGGAAACCAGAGAGGAGTGGATGACAGGCGTTTCCCATGATTTAAAGACGCCCTTATCTACCATTAAGGGATATACGGCTATCTTAGCTTCAGACGCGTATGATTGGAAGCAAGAGGAAGTACGTCATTTTGCTAATACGATGGAAGAGCGTGTGGCGTATATGGAACAATTGATTGAGGATTTCAGCTTAACGTTTCAATTAAAAAACGACGCTATTCCATTACAACTTGAAAAAGGGAATGTGGTAGATGTTATCCAAAATCTCTTGAAACAACTCCAGGGTCTGCCAGAGGCAAGAAACAATAGGATATCATTTGAAACAAACAGCGAACAAATATCCCTCCATATGGATACGAAATATCTCAAACGTGCCTTTGAAAATTTGATTGCAAATAGTATGAAACATAATCCACCTGAAACTAGCATAGCAATCAAACTGTATGAAGACCATTCCGGAAAAATCCACATTGTGATCGAGGATGACGGTATCGGCATGGACCAAGAAACGGTGGATCACTTATTTGATCGATATTTCCGAGGGACAAATAACGCTTCCGATACTTCTGGAACTGGCTTAGGAATGGCCATTGCAAGACAAATCATTTTCGCTCACGGTGGTGATATTGTAATAAAAAGCAAACCACATTTAGGAACACAATGCCATATCATTTTTCCGAATGATTTTCAGGAAGATAGTATTTCATAAGAATAACGTAACCATAGGTGCAAAAGCCAATGTCCCATTGTAGAGAGGAATTGGCTTTCTTTGCGTCAACATTTGCTTCGAAATACTCGTGTGCAGTTTAATTTCCTACTCTAACTTTTAGAGGCGGGGTCATTATTTTCATGCATTTTCAACTTATCAATTCGAACGAAAAGTCAAAGCGTCATAATTTCCCAATCATCTTTACTAAATGTCTTCATCAAAGGATAAATTTATTGGCTCATCTAATAATTCCGATTGCATCTCTAAATGAGTCGTTTCCACATTTTTATCCACTTCTTCAAAGGTGAACTGATCCACCCAAACATGACCTTGTCCAGACAAAATAATTCCAAATGCGATAATGGAACTATCTGCAGGAACATCCAAAACAATGGAGTATTGGTTCCAGTTCATATCCCCTGTTATCGGACGATTACTCATATTGTCAAATTGCAATACATCTCCATAAGCATTATCAACTCTCATCCACATACTACTAAAAGCCTTCACATCTTTCGTTTTTAAAAAACAAGAAAGTCGAATCCTCTTCCCTAAAAAACGATTCGCTTTAAATTGCTGCATCATTGTGGCGAAATTGGTATCATCAAGTACTGTTTTCGATTTTAAATAACCGGATGCTTTCCCCTGATGAACAATCTTGTGATCCACTCCCATTTCATAATTAAATGGATCGGAACCACTTAAAAACCAACCTTTTACTTGTTTCTCCATGTTAGACTCCTCCTTATTTTTTAGCATACCTGACATGAGCCTTCGATATTGTCCAGGTGGCAAATGGTAATACTTTTTAAAGGCTCTTGTAAACGCCTCTTGAGACTCAAAATGATAATAAAATGCAATATCAAGAATCCGTTCATCCGTGTAGAGTAAAGCTGTTGAAGCATTTGCCAACCGTCTCATTCGTATATACTCCGTGATGGACATCCCAACTGCTGTACGGAAAATCCGATGGAAATGAAATTTAGAAAAGCCTGCTTGCTCCGCTATATCATCCATCATTAGTGATTCATGCAAATGTTCTTCAATGTAGTTTATCGTTCTATTAATGATCCCTTCATATAGAATGACTGCCTCCTCCCTTCATTAATAGAATAGCAAAGAGTAAAAGGGAATTTTTTGATTATTATTGCGGATATTTACTTTTTTCAATAAGGGGAATCTTCATTTGTACTTAGGTCTTGTTTCATTCGATATTCTCACTATTTGAATAAAACACCGGTGGAACTAATTGTCTAACAGATACAAAATACCTCTACCTAACTGTTTTCATTTTAGTTGGGTTTCTTTTGGATCAAGGAGACCTGTGCTTCAACCCCTATTCATTTACATCCTATCTTTCCCGTATTAAGATAGTAAAAGTGCCTAATAATGGATAGATGGAGGTAGGAATTCATGAGTGACAAAAACAAAGGGATATTGCTGTTATTATTATCTGCATTCGGATTTGCCTTAATGGCTATGTTCGTGAAGCTCTCAGGCGATATACCTACCACACAAAAAACCTTATTTCGCAATGGTGTATCGATGTTTATTGCGTTAGGATTTGTTATATATCATAAGGAACGACTTTTCGGTCAAAAGAAAAACCAAAAATATTTGATGCTTCGTTCCGCCCTGGGAATGACAGGCGTATTGCTGAATTTCTATGCGATTGATCACCTTGTTCTTTCCGATGCAGATATGTTGAATAAAATGAGCCCATTTATCACCATCATTTTTGCTGCCATTTTCCTAAAAGAGTACGTGATGCGGTTTCAGGTAGTTGCAGTAATTATCGCGTTTCTCGGAACGTTATTTATTATCAAACCGGTCTTCAACCTGGATACAATTCCATATGTAGCCGGGATTTTATCTGCTGTGTTTGCAGGGGGCGCTTATACGGTATTACGTGTCCTTGGAAATAAAGAACAGTTTTATACGGTTGTATTTTACTTCTCCGCATTTTCCACTGTCATTTTATTACCATTTGTCATCCTGTTTTACGAGCCGATGACAGCACAGCAATGGATTTATCTACTCGCTGCAGGGGTGTTTGCAACAGTTGGGCAGTTTGGCATTACGGTTGCCTATAAATTTGCGCCAGCCAAAGAAATATCTATCTTTTTCTACTCTACCGTTGTGTACTCTGGTATTATCAGTATCCTGCTATTTGGACAAATCCCTGATTTCTGGAGTATTCTCGGGTATCTAGCCATATTCGGTGCATCATTTTATATGTTCTTAAGAAACAATCGAGATTTGAGGGAAGTGGAGGAATAAAATGACGTCATACAAACTACAATTCTCTTCCCCTTTTATGATTTGTGGCAAAAATATAGATGGTTAAAATAATACAAATAAGTAATAATAAGTGAAAAATAGTGTGAAGCGTATTCGGTACCATTCCATTCATAAGCGGTAGGAAGGTATGGGTATTGCCAAACATCATCGCATACCTTTCTATCTTATCCTCAGCGCCAATTCCAAATAAATATGGAATCCACCACGATATAATTGCTCCCAACAAGATACAGGAGGGATGAACAATCAACCAAATCCTTGCCCAAATGGGGTACCTTTTCCCCATAAAAAACCAAACCCCTGCCATTAAAAGAACAATTTGAACGACGCCAATCATTGTAACGACTACGATATCATGAAATGACTGTATGGAAGCAATAGCTTCAATATCATTTAACGATCCCAAAGGAACCAAATCCTGTACGATCATGAAAAGTAATATAACAGCGTATCCCCATACCAGCATTTTCTCAGAAAGACGAATGTTCCGTTTCACGTTGCCACACTCTCCCATCCCTTTACTCAAGCCATCTAACAGTGAACACCGACTATTAATACCTATTTCCATCTTATCATATATACGGAATATTAGTGATAGATTTCAGAATTTATTTTATATTATGTATTAAAATTAAAAACAAAACAGTTTTTGTAATTGTTCAGGTACCACATATGTTTGATTATCTTCATACTGTCGAAACGAAGTTATTTCATTGTAGCCTGGATTTCTGTTTAAATAGTAACGTTATATACCCAATGATAGAAGAACCAACAAAAAGAACATCGTACCCTAGGATGTCAGCGATTACCCCCGAAAATATGGAACCTATTGCTTGACCTAGTGCAAGTATTAAGAACGGTACACCTAGTCCGAATGATGGGTTCGTTTTAAACACGGAAATCCCCCATACGATTAAGACCCCTGTCATGAAAATATAAGAACTTCCAAAAAGAACTGGGGAAAGGAATCCCATTATATGGTTATCAGGGTAAATTCCTAGAATAAGAGAAGCGGTTGACAGTGCTATTATAGAAATCCTGTACGCACGCTTTAAACCAAATTTATTGATAAATACACCGGCAGTTCCTCCTAGTAAACCTGAAACACCAATAATGACCCAAAAGCCTTCTCCTAAGTATGTGGGAACACTATCTAAATTTAGCATAAAGTCTTTTGAGAATGTCCAATAGGCAGAACAAGATATTCCTATCAATAAAGATGCAACAATTAATTGAATAGAGTGTCTCCATTCCTCTTTCGAGTAACCCGCCGTTACTTTCTTTTCTAACGTTTGATGTTTCGGAAGTACTTTATAATTAATAATGAGTACCAAAATAGCAATGATCATAAATGTCAGATACGTTTCCCGCCAGCTATCAGTCATTATGATAGCAATTGCACCAGTAAAAGCTGTTCCAATGCTTGTACCTGAATTAATCCATGAATTCGCCTGGTTTTGTAACCTTGCTTCTACGCTAGTGCTAACAATATTAGCATATGGCGGGGATGAGAATCCTGTACTCATCCCCGCCAGAAATATACCTAAACCTAGTACTACCGGAGTAGAGGAAATGGAGATAGTACCCAAACCAATAATCGATGATAATCCAGCTACCACTAGAATAGATCTTGGAGAAACTTTATTAGACAAGGTCATGGCTAATATTATTGCTATACAGTAAGCAATGTATGATAAAGATGATATGAAACCACTAGTGGTTTGATTCATATGAATGGTTTCGTTTATATATGGAAGCATTAAACCGTAACTAAAACGAGACAAGCCATACGTTACGGCAATCATTGGCAAACCAGCTGCAATTAACTTTTTTGTATTCATAATCGCACTCCTTTTTATACATAACGTTCATTATAATAATTAAGAAAAAATGAAGAGAGAAATGTAAGGATTTCCTGACATTATTCTCTCCCTATACATTATTCGGAAGCTGGATACGTTTCGCTAAATCAAACGCCGTATTTTTCACCTTATCTAACTCAAGTATTTGGGCCATCGATGTTAATCCCTCTAGTATCATAGATATTTGCATACTAAGAGGTTCAGGACCATGAAGAAGCTCCAGATCATTTTCTATTTTAGTTAAAAGTCTTTTCTTATGTTCTCTACTTAGAGAGGCAATTTCTTCGTTTATACCTTCGTATTCCTGCTTCGCCCTTAAGAATAAACAACCATTGGAACCATCCATTTCTATCCAATCAAGGTGTCCTGTCATTAACGATTCTACGTATAGATTGACGCCATGATCCATATCAACTGTAGCTTCCAACATTTGAAAATATTGTTTTTCTCTTTGCTTTAATATTTCTTGGATTAGATCTTCCTTCGATTTGAAATGATAGTACATGGTCATTGTTGCTACTCCCGCTTGCTCCAACATATTTTTTACACCAATAGCGTGAAAACCATGTTGATAAAATAACGTTTCAGCTGTGTTCATGATATCTTCTTTCTTCTGTGATTTTGTCATATAACAACCTCCATATATAACGTTCATTATAAATACTAACATAGTATTTTTTCTTATAGCAAGAATGAACGAAGCATATGCTATTTAAAAACTCTACTTTCTGGATATTTTTTAATAAATCCCTTTTCGACTAATTTAATAATTTCACAAACTGTACTAAACGTTCTTACTGTAAAATCATAATCAAGTTTACCATTCGTGTTAACTGAATCAAAAGATAACAAAGACTTCAACTTTTCATTCATAAACGGTCGGATATCATTTCCTAAAGTATGAATCATCTTATTCCTTACTTTTCTAATCATATTAAGCTTATCCCAAAGTTCATCTTCAAATTTTATATTAAGTTCTCCTTGTATAAAGAATAGATACTTGTTAATATAAGGAATGTTCTCCTTTCCTAAAATCATTTTTTTATTTTCCCTTCGTGCAACTGCATTTGCTATGTTATTCAACGTGCTTTCCAAAAGACTAAATAAAAGCGCATTAATGGACATATAGAAGTATTCATCAAAGTATTTATTTATGCTCCAATATGCATCAAATTGTGCATCCTCGTATTCAGTCGAAGTATTAGAAAAATTAACAGTGTTTAATTTCCCTTCAGTTTCATTTATAAAGGGGCTGTTGCACAATCAAGTAACTGATTGTGCAACAGCTTTTTTTGTGTATACACAAAAAAACAGACCACAAAGGGTCTGCTCTCATGTATTATTAATTTATGACTAATAAAACAATAATACAACCCCAGTATACGCAAACTGCAGCAAATTATCAATTATATTTACCGATGGATGTAGAAGAAATGATTCCAATGGATGATTCGGTCCGACTCCACTGCCTCTTATGTGAAAGGATGGATTATAGAGAACTATTACAGGCATACGCTTCCAAAGGGAGAAAACCGGCAGTTGATCCAGTCATTCTATTTAAGGTCATCACCTACGCAGCTTCGCAAAAAATCTATTCTTCCCGGGAGATCGAAAAAGCTTGCCGCCGGGATATCAATTTTCGTTGGCTTCTTCAGGGTATGCAGCACCTGACCATGCGACCATCAGTCGATTCAAGCAAAAATATCTGACCGATACCGTGATGGAACAGCTCTTCTTCCAACAAGTCGTGTGGCTCTACGAACAAAAAGCCATTACCAGAGAAACATTCTATATCGATGGCACAAAAATCGAAGCGTATGCCAATCGGTATTCTTTCGTATGGAAAAAGGCAATCACCAAACATGAAGCTAAGATGTACGCCAAATGGCAAGCCCTTCTGGAACAGATCAATACGACGTACTGTCAGCTCTTCACAAGTCCCTATGAAGATTATCATCTGAAGAAGTTTCGTACACGAGGAACAAACAACGTGAAAAACGAGCTTTTGATTCTGGCATTTGGTTATAATCTTAATAAAATACATACGAAAATCCAAGCTGATCGCCTAAACCTCTATTATCATCCATTAAAGACAGCTTAAAAAATTTTTTAAGGCGAGGCTTATTTAAGTGCGTTAAAAATCTACCAATTTTCCTTTTATCACCAAAAATAAAATAATGAATCTTAAAATGAGCAATCTCATATAGAAAAAAGAGCTGTCAGCAAATGCATAATATGCATTTTGCGACAGCTCCATTTTATTTGTTTCTAAATATGTTTTTAATGTATTTACCTTATCCTGAAATTCCCAAAACTCTTCATCATTACAAAAAGGAATGTAATAATATTCAATATTGATTTGTAATTCCACTGCATCCCCATATTCACCTTTAGCATATTCCAACAAGTCTTGTTGTTCTTCTTTTGACATCTCGTCCCATTCTTCTTGGCTCTGTTGTTCATAAGACTTAAATGTTATAAGATGTGAGCCTCCTAACGTTATACAAATTTATCCTAATGAAGCTGATATGGCAATGCCTATAGCAATCCAAGCTCCCATACTCATCGATTCGTCCCTTGTCTTTCCATTCTTAGGTTGTCACTTTGTTCCATCATTCAATAAATAAAAGGAATCAATTTCTTTGTCTTCTTCTCATATTCCTTGAATGCCTCCCCGTACTTGTCCCTTAAATACCGATCATGTTCGGGAATATTAAAAAAAACAAACATTATAATCAGAAATATGGGTATTATCCCGGACCATAAATTTCTCGTTAACAAGGCAAAACCAATCACCCAGACCACATCCCCGAAATAATTGATGTGAACCGCATACTTGAATAAGCCCCCGGTGTAGAGCTTACCCTTATGTTGCTCGTCTTTTTTCCATTGATCTCGCAATAGTTCAGCCAATGTATTAATCACTGATCCCGCCAAAAATAGGAAAACAGCGATTCCATCTAGCCAATCCAACGGAATATTCCGGACAGCACCCAGCATCGAAAATCCAATATAATATAACGCAAATGCCAAAGAAACTGTGACAGTTTCCTTCCAGGTTACCCCCCTTTTCAATAAATAAAGGACCATAAAACTCATGCGGACAAAGATAACCAGACAAAAACCGAACAACAATATCTTTCGGTGAAGATTCCCACCCGGCAAATGAAAGATTTCATTCCCGTTCAGAAATAAAAACCAATACACAAATACAAGAAAAATACACTCGCTTGCCACAATCGTTATCCTTTGCGACCAATATTGACCAGTCAGTCCATACATCAACCATCCTCCTCACTTGCTAAATGGCTCTTATGTTTGAGGGTTAATACGGATTCCTGATTTGCACTTCGTTTATGGAAAAACAACTGTTTTGCCAATTTCAATAAAAGCAAACTTGCATTTTATTCCCATCAAGATCAAAAACATCGAAAAATGTATTTGATCCCTCGCTAACAATCTCCGTCAATTTTACCCCTTTTTCAGATAAGTTCTGATGCGTTTCCTCAATATTTGATGTATAAAAAATTGGATATATTGCATTGTTAGATACTACTTCTTTTTCTTCAATGGTCAAAGGAATACTCGAATCACCCAAGCTCAAAACTGCGTAATTATGTTCCTGAAAAACAACTTTTAAGCCAAGCTTTTCACTATACCATTGTTTAGCTTTCATAATATTACTCACACCAAGGCAAACCGTGTCAACACTTTCCAACATACTCATACCCATCAACCTCCCCATGAATTTTGCTGCATAATATAAGTTCGACAGAAATTTTTAATATCCTGTTCGCTTTATCATGGCTTTCAATCATCTGGTTCTTTTGCGGATGAAAACAATAATTCGCTTTCAAATAATCTCTTACCTATATTCAGGATCCGCCCAAGGTTGGATACGTACTTTTATAAGCTGATTCGCCAAATCAAGAAAGTTAAATCATCTAACTTTAACATGCGATGGAATATCATTTCTCTTTTAAACAAGAACCCCCAGCCATATAGCTGTCCCAAAAGCCAGAAAGAGCAACTTTTTCTCATGATCTGTTACATTCTCCACATCGTCCATATCCATTTTGATAACGAGATAAATTGCATAAAACAAGAAAACCCCGGCTCCCATTGCTCCAACCGGACGCGTCCAAACCATCCAAAAAAGCAGCAAACCAACAAAGATAAAATAAACCATGGCAGGTAGTTTAACGCCTTTTGCTCCAAACTTATTCTCTGTCCACACAACGGTCGTTTGCTTTACGGGCACTGCGTTTCGATCCGCATGTCGATCTGGAATATGATGAACCATTACCCAGGCCATACACCAAATTGCGTTAATAAGTGCATTTTGCCATGCCCAAATGGGTACTTGTCCAAGCAAAATCCAGGGGGCAGCAATCCCGAGTGCCAGCATCGTTGGAAATAAACTGAGCCACTCCCCCACAAACGGATAGTAAGCGAATTGGAATGGCTTTATCGAGTACGATATCGCTCCCCAGATTCCAACAAAGGTTAATACAGCAAATTCTGCAAGTCCGAGAAAAGCAAATAATAAAGCGATGATAAATAAGACAGCCGTCATCCAAATACCTAATTGCTTCAACATCCTTACTGACATTGTACCTGTCTTTAATACGCCGCTTCCTCCCGAAAGAATACCGGGACTATATTGGTCTGTTCCCGATTGATAATCAGCAATATCATTCAAGGTATGGGTCAGCATGCCATGAATACACACAGCACCCATGAATAATATAGAAGCAACAGCCACCACAGCACCTGCTGACAAATTCGTATAAAATAAAAGCGGCAATACGGTCGATAAAATGGCTGCTATACTAGAAAACACAACAGCAACAAGACGTAATAACGTAAGAATGCTTTTCCGGGTTATCACTGGTTGCGCTGGTATCATTGTCATCATCCTTTTATAAGATTGGATTCATTTTCACTCGAAAACAAGGTATCACCATATCATTTCAATGATCAAGGGTTATATTCATAAAGTAATGACCATAATTATAAAAAGCGAACAATATTGATTGAAAATGCCCATAGGCCATAATATAATTTAAAAAAATGCCTTTATTTTAAAATAATGGGGGTTATGATAATGGTTTTCATTGCCTTTTTCATTTTATCTTCTGCTGCTCCAACCCATTTCCTAAGCAATACGATACAGTATCAACTAAAAGCCGAATATGTGTAATTTAGACTAATACATTCCCTCTCTTATCAAGAATACTTTTCAATACATATAAGTTCTTACTTACAGATTTCTTTATATTGTTTTGCATCATTTTTATTATTATTCTATTCCGGACTGATGACTTCATTTCTACCTTATTGATTAACAATGTTTTTTGGTTTTGCTGTTCTAATTCATATGCCATCGTATAAGAAAAGATATTTCCAGATGCTTCAAATACTAATTTTTCACTTGGTCGACATTCAATAATTTCTATTTCTTCAAATGATTGTAACCCTGTATTTCTTAATAGATGATAGTTGGAACCAACTATATTGTTTTTTGACTCTATTTTTGTTATTTCTGTAACTGCATAATTCCATACAGTGAAATTTTCAATGTTTGCAAGATATTGGAATACGCCTTTTGCATCAGATGCAATCGTCAATGTATTACTAAATCCAATCATTAAACTTCCTCCCTTTTTGAAGCGTGAGTATAGAAGATGTCACTCATTTATATTATAGCCCCGTTCTTCAAATTTCTGTTCAAATGGAGTATCTATTAATAATTTACTCAAAATTTGGTTTGATACCTGCAATTCATCTTTTGTATAAATCTGCTGAAGCAGCGTATACATATTAGCTTCCGCCTTAATGATCAACGAATATTTTTCATGCCCTAAAGATGTAAGTACTAGTCTAATAAAGCGAGAATCATTTTCATCTCTAACTCGTTCTATGAGTTGATCTTTGACCATTCTCTCAACTAATCTTGAAGGGCTTCCTTCCTCACATATTAACAATCTGCCTAAATCCTTTAGAGTCATATTTTCTTTATTTTTTAAGATACTTATTACTTCCGCCTGAGAAGGTGTAACTCCTATTTCTTTGAGGTACTCCTTGAAAAGTTTGTTTCCTTGTCTCTGTACTGCTAAGATGAGATATCTGAATTTTTCAGCCTCTTTTAAGTTTTTTTCCATTTATTTTTTCTCCTTATTCTATAATTGTAGATTTTATTTTTGAATCATGATTTGCAACGACCCCAATGCAGTCTCTTTCAGCCGAAAAAGCTTTCAACCACTTCAAAGAATGGTAGGCCTCCTTTCTATTTGTTGTTATTCCTGGTAATATCATTTCCCTCCAAGATTTTTCTGAATAACCCACATCGCTCGCTAAAACTAGCCACCCATTCTTCATTTTAACTAAAATAGAAACCATCCCGTCACTATGGCCAGGTGTATAAACTAAATATAACGTTTTGTCACCAAATAAATCATATCCTTTTTTATAAGGCCCATATGGTATATCCATTAGTTTAAAAGTGTCAATTGAAATATTATCCCACATGGATTTTATGTAACCTATCTTTCTTTGAGCAGCCTTCCATTCAATTTCACTAGTAAGAATTTTCTTGGCATCCTGTACATGCCTTAAGCCACTAACATGATCGGAATGCAAGTGCGATAGAATAACAAAGTCTAAATCCTCACTTTTAACTCCTAAACAATGAAGCTGTTCAGCTATTGATTCGCCTTCCAGAAGTTCTCCTTTAAACATAGAATAAGTAAATTTCCCCAGATGTTTTCGTTGATTCAATCTCATTTCTTCATGCCAACCTGTATCCACCAAAATTAAACCTTTTGGATGCTCAATCAAATAAGAGGACACAGGTACCCACATTTTCTTCTTTTTTCCCCTCAACCAACCTGTATATGGAGCTGGATGAGCACTCCATTCTTTATAAGCTAAAGCACGATCAATAAGAACTTTACCCGTATGCAATATATGTACTTTCACTTAATAACCTCCTCACAAATTAAATGACACATCATCTATTAAACATAATATTAGATGACATGTCATTTAATTTCAAGTAATAGGTGCTACTTACCATGTTATTAAGGTGGCCCCTAAGTAAATCTCCTCGTAATTTTAGAATGCCCAAAAATTATTAGTACGATCATTTCCATGCTTGCCGGGATACTACGAACTTTCGGGTTTGAGCAAATAAAAATGAGCATTTGGCCTGGAATGGACCTCCCAATTCCTTTAAGTATTCTTTAACATTCTATTTATTTTTCACCATATCATTACGATATAGCTATTATCCATTTCATTTAGAGAACAATCCGCAATTATGAATGATGTCATCTGTTCCTAGTAAAGTAGATTCAGCAATTCCTATGTTATTTTCTTTCATAAAAGACTGTACCACTTGGAATCCTACTGCATAGCCAGCGCAGAAGGGAAGCCCTACAGGTTGATACCCTTCTTGTGCTGCAATTTCATCACCAAACATATAGCTGCTCACTTCCGCAAACCCTCCTACATTAAGAGCTTCTCCAATAATTTCGATGGAATACGCTAATTCCTCTTTATCCATGCTGGTAACCCAAGGTCCTAAAACGTCTTCTCCATAAAGCTCTTTTGCAAATGATTCTGCTAACCCTTCTATGATTAGGTAGTCACCGACAGTAACGTTCCCATGATCCCAATCAAAATAGGAAAACCGGATATTATGATGAAATTCATGTGCAATTACAGCAGGAATTTTAGGGATATTATAGGAATTGGGGTAAATAGCCACTTGAATAAATCCGGGAATCCCGCCAAATCCACAATAACCTTTCTGTAATTCCAGCTTTTTCGGATCCGCTATATACATTCCAAATCTCAATGCTTCAGCATTTATTTGTAAATGATTATCCTCCATAAATTCAACACAATGATTCAAAGTGTTTTGTACTGTTTGAAGGGCTTGAATTTCTTTTAGATTTTCTAACGCGTTTCTTCCCGTTTGGGTTTCCGATACCTTAAGATAGCCAAGCATAGTTGTAGCCATTATTACATCATATCCGTTAGGTTGCTTCGCTTTTAATGGAACATTAATCGTATTCCACATCTTCTCAAAGGGTTTCATCATTGAATAACGAAAATAATTTTCTCTATCCTCTTCCATTGAAAACATTTTTTCGTATTGTTCCATTGTATCCTCAATTAATATTTTCATTGCAACCACCTTTTCGTACCTTCTTCTATTCGTACTATAAGGCATCACGTAACGTAAAGGTCAATAGAAAAAAGCCACATTTCGTAAAATGGGAGGCATACAACGAAATGAATGATTTCCCTACTTTTCCGGAAAAACCGTATTGTTCTCTGTTTGATGTCTAAAAAAAGTAGCAAACCAACCAAGATAAAATAAAACATGGCAGCGAGCTTCACTAGTTATAACCCCATACCCTACCTATATTTGTTTGCTTAAACTTAACAAATCAAGCATTTTATTACGTAATACCTTCTCTTCTTCACTTCCAGTCGTCTCCAATCTAAGAATTGGCACATCATACTTCTGTAATATTGCATCTTTCATCGCATCCCTTTTAAGCTGATCCTGATCATTTGCATGAAAAGCGTAGCCATCGACTTCTACTACCAAGACCGGCATTTTATCCATCTTGTTAAAGATCAAGAAGTCCGTATGTGTTCGTATATTCAAGGCAAATTCACGCTCTGCTTCCGTCAGCTTATTCGTGTCTTTAAGCAGCATTCTTAATGGCTGATGAAGCACATAATCCAGCGTTTGAAACGAATCTTCTTCTAACACCTTTTTGATGACAACGTTCATTAAATTTTCTGAATTATATTCTGAAACTTTTTTATGTTTCGTTAATACCTCCATTAATTTATCATGATAATCACGATAAAGCAGGTCGAATACTGAACGTATTTGACTTTGCACAATTTTAAAATTCCGGTACGTAATATACCTAATTAAATCGCCAATATTTGTACCGTGCCATTCTCTACTCCCTGCTGCCACAACAACAACTAGTTTTTTCACAGCTCGTGAAACTGCTACATTTATCAGGTTGGCATTATCGACAAAGTCATCTGCTTTTACATTGTTGGCAACCGTAGAAAGGATAATGATATCTTTTTCTCTTCCTTGATATTTGTGAACCGTATCTGCTTCAGTATTGTCTATCGTCGTTTGCTGCAACTTATTCGCCTGCAAACGAAACGGCGCAACAATGCCCACAGACGTATCTTCTTCCAATGTAAGTTCAGTGAAAACCTCTTGTGAAATTACATCAATTTGTCGCTGGTTCACCGTTCCCCTAGCATGATCACCTGTCACCGTCTCATATACAACAAGAGGGTCTTGGTCCTCATTTTCCTCCGTTAAAACAACGAGCTCATCATGGTAAAACTTTTCATTGCAAAATCCGATAATCTGCGGATGACAGCGATAGTGCTCTTTTAATAGCGTCGTAGCCACTGTATCGAATAAGGCATGGACTGAAGTCAGCAAACTATGATCGGCATAATGATATGCAGAGTTAAGATTATATGTATTAAAAACGTTCGTCGTTTTCTCTTCCACATCCTGAGTTACAACATTAGGAAGCTGCTTTTCATCCCCGACAATCACCGCTTTTTTCGCACATGACATTACCAAGGCACCTGTGACTATATCAACTTGTGAAGCCTCATCAATTAAAACATAATCAAATAAATAATTGCTCGGAACATTGTTACGTAACGAGTGAGTTGTACTTAAAATGATTGAATATTCATCCGTAAAACGTCCAAAATCTTGCCGTAAGATGTCTGGTGAAAATCGTACCCTTTCCTTCTCTAATCCATACTTATCAGCTAAACTAGCCTTAAATAACTTCATCGAGTTCTCACTAAACGTCTGCATAGCATGATCAAAATCAAACTGATCGAGTTTACTGGCAAGCTTCTCGATTGCATCTGTTAATTCGTGTATCTTCACTTCATAATATATTTTCTGCAAGTACGAAACCACGGTTTCAGGCGAATAACGATACAATTTAAAATTATATATCCCATACACAAATAAATTGATCACCTTATTCTTAAATGGATACTTGTCTTCTTTGATTGTTTGTTCATATTCCACTAAAAATCGCAACACTCTATCCGCATTCAAACTCAGGAAAGACTTTAATTCAGGCTCCTCATTTTCCAGAGGAGAATAGTATTCTTGAAAATATTTATACTCTAGTTGGATTCTTGATAAATCCCGAGTTAAAATAGCTTTTTGCTTTTGAAATTGCAGCATTTGATCCAGTTTAGTTTGTGACTCTCGCAACTCATGCCGTATCGCCTCAAACGCTTCTTCACCCAACACCCAGTCACTCATATCAGGGTATGCGCCACTTTGCTCATTAAAAAATTTTTCTTTATTTTTACTGTTTCCAAGAAAAGCTGCAATAAATTCTATGCCATATTTCTCAAGTTTCTCAAACACATTGGACGTAGCCGAATTATTGTTTGATACAACTGCGACTACTTTGTTGTTTATAATTGCATTAGCAATGATATTTAAAATTGTTTGTGTCTTTCCTGTCCCAGGAGGACCTTTAATGATGCTCATTTGTTCCGTCATTGCCAAGTTCGTTGCTTCCTTTTGACTCTCATTAAATCCAAACGGAAAAATTAATTCCGGGGATTCTCTCTCCTCATCAGCAAGGGAATTCATTCCCAAGTACGTAGTTAACACACTTCTCGGACTGATGGAATCAAGGTTGTTGTATTGTTTCTTCAACAAAGATACTTCCTCGTCTCCGAAATAGCCTACATAAGCCGCTAATTCCTTTAAATACGTAAAACAATTGCTTACTCCTTGGTCTGTAAGAGCATTTTGTTCCATTGAAAGGGCTGAGCTAGGGTATATTTTTTGCGCTCCATTTTTAAAAATTACTCTCTTGTATGGACCGAAATCTAATATTTTCTTAGAACTTCCAAGTGGCTGGCCATTATAGTAAAGTATCATCTTTTCTGTGCCTATTTCTGTCGGGTCGTTTACGTTTACCACATTCTTTTCGCTGTACCTGTACACCTTATCAGTATTATAAAACTTAATATTCCATTTACCATCACTGAACGTGCATGATTCAATTTGCTTTGTTTTTTCCTCGTTTTTTATTAAAACGAGCTCTTTTTCTATATCCAAGAATTACTGTCCCTTCTGAGTTAATACATTCCATCACTATAGAATCCGATTGCGGAATTGTTGCAATTTTACTTGCCAATGTAATCATATCAAAATTTATTTCAGGACGACAATATATATTGATACTAGATTTGCCTGATTGACCTTCTGTAACTACTAAAAGTGTGACAACACATACTTTTAAGAAACCCCTTATTCAAATACCATCATTTCTCCGACATCTGTAAATCCAAATCGCTTATAGATACTTTTCCCATCATCCGAAGCCTGTAATACAACTGGTTTTTGTTTATCCTTTGTTTGAGTTAGAAGAAATTGAAACATTTCACTGCCAATTCCTTTACCTCTATATGCATCTTTTGTCATCACATCATAGATGCCATAACTATCTTCGCTTTCTATTAATAAACCGGTAGTTACAGGCCTTTCATCTATGCATCCAACAAACATCTCAACTGCTGAACCTAATTTTCGTTGTGAAAACGTATTAAAATAACTTTCTAATGCATCTTTTTCTGATGTTCCTTCAAATAAGCTCATAAATACTGCTATATAGTTTAAACGTTCTTCATTATTGCTCACTTTAGTAATCGTAAGCTGATGGGAAATTCTTGGCCCAACATGAAGTGTATTATCCAGTTTCATCATGACATTCCGTTCCGTTTCTTTTAGGTCATATGCTTGTATAAGTTCTTTCCAATCATCGTTTACATACTGAGCATCAATCCAAATACTAAAGGGATACGCTTTATCAAAAAAACGATCGATTCCATGTCTAATCTTAACTGCATTTATGATATTGGGAGATTTCGGCAATAATACATTGAATGTATCAGTAGGAATTTCTGTATTTGCGATGACGAAATCTTCTTCCTTTGTAAGTTCTCCACTAACTGCATGCGTAAATGCTGTTAATTTTTCTTCAAAATTGTCTATTACTAATTGGTGATTTATCATCATGTTTTTGCACCTTTCTCTTTAATATAGCGTGCTTCCTTTTATTAGTTCAGTATAAAACTATATTTCAAATGAAACCAATTTTTCAAGTAAAGAACTTTATTATTATGGAACAACTCTTAGTAATAGCAATTTCAACTTTGTCCCATATTTGTACCTTGATTGTATACTGTCGTTTATTGACACTATACCAAAATGAAGGAAAATAAATTGAAAGGCACCCAATATTATAATCTAATCAGGAATCTGATATAATGAAAAGAGGGTGGTGATTTTGATGTTAAAACAGCAAAACAATGAATCTCAGCGAAAATACGGCTGGGTTGACAAATGGGCCAGGATGACCGGTGAGCGAGCAAGAATTGATGCAAAAGTTAATAACACATATATTATATACGACAAAAATGGTGTGCTTGTTAAGGAATATCCAAATGGCAAAATTGTTCCCCTCCATGGTGAATCCTGATGCACACACATCAGCCAATACTCTTTGTGTTTGCAGGCAATAACGGAAGTGGAAAGAGTACTATTCGCAATTTAATTATCGATAACATTGGTGTTGACATTAACATAGATGCCGATTCTATTGCGTGACGATTGGATCCGAAAAATCCAACTACACAAAGAGTTACTGCGGGAAAAGAAGTTATTATGAAGAACTTTATTATTATGGAACAACTTTCCCCGCACGGGCCAGCCCTCTACCTTCACCCATCCAATCATTAACAAAAAACGTGCCAAAAGGTATATCCCGTATACTTCATAACACGTTCATGCTATACGACTTTTTTCGTTTTAAAAATAGAATAGTTATATCTTACGTGGGTTATAAAAAAGTTTGATCAGAATGGGCCAATAAAGCCTGATTCAATAAAAAGAGTTCTTAATATTAGGCCTTAACAACCCTTTGTTTCAACAGATCATCGCATCGCTCTTTGTGCCTTTGTTTAGCTTTTTGTTTTGAATCTCTCTCCTTCTCTGATTAAAAACTCTTTTCGCTTTTTACTTCATTTCAGACTTTCTTTTTTATTTTGTTCAATATCCTTTCCGATGGCTTCCTGAGCCTTTGTGGAAATTCCCTTTTGTTGCATTTCCTTGGGCACCTGTCGCTGATGACGTTTAGGATTATTTTTTTATCCCTTGGTTTCCTTTTGTACTTAATTCCTACTTGTTTACCTTTATCAATGACATCGATTAAATGGTGATTTACGAATTCTAACACTTCAGGATCGCTGGGATCCGGATCAAATACATAACGGTAAGCCTTCAATCTTTGATGATTCCGAAGTTCAATCACTCCAACCCAAAACTGACCATCAAAATAAACCGTCAAGATCACGACGATTTCCTCCTCTAATTATTAAAATTTATGGAATGATGGACATCCCGAGGAGGGGAAGATTACTGACATCAATATATCCACTGATGTACCCAGACTACCAACCGGATCGTGTTTTTTCATTCCGTGTTATATGTTAATTGTTGCTAACAAAAAAGCCCAATTTATTCGGCTCCCGCACCCATTAATTGAACCAGGGCTTATTTCGAGATGTGGACTTTATCAACACAAGTTTCAAATTCTTCCTTTTAAAAAAATGAATCTCACCCTTGAATCGCACGTTACGTGATGTTTTATACTGAGAGAAATCACCGTGAAGGAGACAAGAAAAGATGTATTCCATTGGTCAGCTTTCTAAAAAAACTGGTGTAACGGTACGCACATTGGATTATTATGACGAAATCGGTTTGATCACGCCTTCTTCAAGCACGGAAGGCGGCCATCGCTTATACGACGATGATGACGTCCTTCGCCTGGAACAAATCCTAGCCTTGAAATATATTGGCTTTTCATTGCAACAGGTACAGGAGGTTTTGGAGCAATCCACAGCATCCTGGGAGCAATCGCTGGAACAACAACTAAAAATGATCCAGCAGCAGCAAAAACACTTGAAAGAGTTGGAACGCGCAGTACAGGGCGTACTCTATTCGATTCGCTTTGAAGAAGAAGTCAGATGGCCCGTCATCTTTGACATGATTCATATGTTTCAGCAAGACACAGATGCTACACGGCGCCTGTTTGAAAACTATTTTAATCCTGATGAACACGAGGCGATCAAAGATGTAGGTACACAAATGAATGAAAATGACTTTAGGGAATGGCAGAAAATCATTCACGCCGTTCGGGCAAATATTCACGTGGATGCGAGTTCTGAAACAGCCCAACAGTTGGCGCGGCAATGGATGGATAAAGTGGACGCCATGTTTTCAGGGGATGAAGTATTAGAGGCAAAAATGTGGAAAGCGATCAAAGATCACAGCGGTGAGATTACTTTTTACCCCATGGATGAAGAGGTCGTTTCCTTTATTGACCGTGCCGTTACGATTATGCATAAGCGCGAACGCAACAAAAAAGACAACGAAAATCATAAAAGGGGAAAACAAAATGAATAGTTTGACACAAACAACAACATCCACAGCACGATCAAAGGAAAAAGCCATAGAGGTACAACAGCTGACCAAAACATACAGCAAAAGTGTAAAAGCACTGGACGGACTGACATTTTCAGTGAAATCGGGTTCAGTTTTCGGCTTGCTTGGTCCAAATGGTGCCGGCAAATCAACCGCCGTTAAGGTGATGACAACCCTTACAAAGCCGGATCGTGGAAAAATTGAAATTGCCGGGTTAGATGTCACCCACCAGCCAGAGGCTATACGTCGAATTATCGGATGTGTTGCTCAAAAATCGGGTGTGGATCCGCAAAGTACTGGACGTGAAAATCTCACGCTCCAGGGGCAAATGTATGGATTGAGCGGTCCATTCCTTAAATCCCGGATTTCCGGATTGTTGGAACGTTTCGATCTGACAGATGCGGCTGATCGTGTTTGCCGTACCTACTCGGGCGGAATGCAACGTAAGCTGGACATTGCCATGGGCCTCATTCACCGGCCACAAGTTCTTTTTCTTGATGAACCCACTACAGGACTCGATCCAGAGGCGCGGTCAGCCTTATGGGAAAACATCTCGCAATTGGCGAAAGGCGAAGGTTTGACCGTTTTATTAACCACTCATTACTTGGAGGAAGCAGATCAATTAGCCGATCAGATGGCTATTGTCGATCACGGAAAAGTTGTTACCCGAGGAAGTCCGGAGGCATTAAAAGGAGAATTACACGGAGATGCCCTTCATATTGAATTGGCAGCATCTGATTCCAATGAACAAGCACGACGTATACTTGATGAAGTGGAAGAAGTTGATGAAACGATGGCAGAAAAAGATTCATTGTACGTACGCACAAATAATGGCGCTAGAGCTATTCCTGTCGTTTTGGGTACTCTCGAAGAATCAGGAATCAAAGTTTCGTCAGCCACAATTTCTCGCCCATCGTTGGACGATGTCTATTTACGATATACCGGCCAAACCTTCAGCAAAGCTCAAAGGGAGAGTGATTAATGATGCAAATACTCAGCCATTCATGGTATATGACCCTTCGTCACCTGCGGAACACTTCTCGGATGCCGTTTGTAATATTTATGAATCTCATTCAACCGATCATTTGGCTAGTCCTATTCAGTTCGCTTTTTAGCAACATTATTGACATTCCCGGTTTCAACACCGACTCCTATATTACGTTTCTCGCTCCGGGCATCATCATTATGAGTACTTTTATGGCCGGTGGATATGCGGGCATGAGTATCATAGGCGATCATACGCGCGGAGTACTGAACCGCTTTCTTATCTCACCGGTCAAACGAAGTTCAATGATCCTCGGTCCACTTGCACAAAACGCGGTAACCATGATCATTCAAGCCTTGATCATGATCCTGCTTTCCTTAGCACTCGGCGCATCATTTGCCGGCGGTTTTGGAGGGATTCTCATGCTGATTGCCTTTGGTGTGTTGGTTGGGGTCGCCTTCGGTGCATTATCTATGGCACTGGCTTTGCTTGTGAGAAACGAACAGGGATTAATGTCGGCGGTCAGTTTTGTCTCTTTGCCTTTAATGTTTCTTTCCGGATTATTTATGCCTTTGGATCTCGTCCCGGACTGGATTCACACCGTTGCCCTTTTTAACCCCGTGAGTTGGGCGGGAGAAGCCGCATGTGAGGTGATCGGATCCCATCCTGATTGGAGCTTGATCCTGAGCCACTTTGGTTATTTGCTTTCCTTTCTGATTTTTGCAGTCTGGCTGGCAACATTGGCATTCCGTAAATATCAGAAATCGGTGTAGGAAACCAATGAACGTTAACAATGAAAATTCTTCCGCTCAAATGAAAACAATCTGAACAAAGTGCCAGCAGCTATGGAAATGAAATATTTCGTAAAACCCCCGTTCAAAATTTTGAACAGGGGTTTTACTTTCCAGTCCTCCTCGGCAATGTTACTTCAGAATCTCGTTTATCATTTCAAGATCATCCGAAGTTAACTGAACTTCACCCGCCTGCGCATTGCTTCTCCCCTGCTCAGGTCTTTTTCCTCCTGGGATGATGGCGTCCACACCCTTTTGCTTCAGCAACCAGGCGAGAGCCAGATGAGACAAGGTTGTATCTTTGCACTTTGCTACTTCATTCAACTTTCTAACCTTTTCAAACTTTGTTTCGGCTTCCTCGCCCTGGAACCCTTTCCGGCGTGGGTTGCCTTCCGGAAAGTCCGTATAACGGAAGTTTATTGATGTTTAATAAGAATATTCTTGAATTTCACCATTTTACGTCCTATTAATGGTTTCCTTCGACTCTATTCGTAGTGTAGATTACTTTAAATAATTTTCTGCGGAAACACTCTTCATTAATCGCTTTAATTTATTTTCTGTATCAGTTTCATCTACTGGTGTATAAATACTGCACCGTAAATCCATATCACCCTGAACTTGAAAAGAAGTTAAATTAAAGAGCATTTTGCCGACCTTAGCATGTCTGAATTCAACCGTCAATTCTGGGGCTTTACTTACTTGACTTTCCTGCCATAAATCCTGAAATTCGGGATGAGCATCACTCATTTCTTTAATAAATTGATCATACCATTCATCCCCCAAATACTGACCATAGTATGTGCGGAAAATTGCAAGAAAACCTTTCGCAAAATCCTCCCAATTAACAGCTAATGCTTTTAATTCCTTTCTGGTAAACACTAAACGAATCAAGTTTCTTTGATCATTCGGTATTTGTTCAAAGTCTAAAAAAACATGAGCAGCTGCAGAATTCCAGCCCACAATATGGCAATGTCGATCCGTAATGATAGTCGGACAGTGTTTCAATTCAGTTAGTATTCGTTTTAAAGAAGGGGTAAGCTCAGATTGATTCTTTATCTTTATCGGATTTACTATTCCCGATTTTGCCTCCAAAGCAAGATCATATAAATGGTCAGTTTCATCATTATTCAATTGCAATGCTGTAGAAATACAATCAAGTACAATAGAAGAAACTTTTATATCTCTTCCTTGCTCTAGCCATGTATACCACGTGGTACTTATACCTGCTAATTGTGCAACTTCTTCTCTTCGTAATCCGGGTGTCCTTCTCCGACTTCCAGTAGGGAAACCAATAGACTCCGGCTTAATTCGAGCACGCTTAGCCTTTAAGAATGCCGATAAAGCTTCTAGCCTGTTTTTATCATTCATTTTTTAAACACCTCATTGTATCAATGTTACCTAGTAGTAATTATACCAGGATAAATAATATCTTGTAATAGGATAAAAGGGATGTAAAATATAATTATATGATTGATTTGGAGGGATGAAAAGTGGAAAGAGTTGTAATATCAGGTATGGGTGTAGTTTCCCCTACAGGAAGCAACATCAATACATTTTGGAACAATCTGATTAACGGTGAATCAGGAATATCTACCATTGATACATTTGATGTTACGAATCATAAGACAAAAATTGCAGGTATTACCCGAGACTTTGATGCAGATAAAGTTTTAGGAAAGAAAGAAGCAAAACGTTTAGATCGTTTTTCTCAATTTGCTTTGGCTGCGGCTAAACAAGCTTGGGAGGATTCTAAATTAGACCTCGATCGTATAGATGTTGAAAGGCTAGGAGTATACGTAGGTTCGGGTATAGGAGGAATTGAAACCTTAATTGGAAACGTTGATGCGCTTAGGCAGAAGGGAGCAAGAAGAGTCAGCCCAACTCTAGTACCTGCCATGATTTCTAATGCTGCCGCTGCCCAAATTAGTATCAAGTGGAATGCGATGGGGCCTTCTATGTCGCCTGTTTCTGCGTGTGCAATCGGAAATACAGCTATTGGAGAAGCCTTTCGACTAATTCGTTCTGGGGAAGTTGACGTTATGTTTGCGGGTGGAACCGAGGCAGCTATAACAGAATTATCAATAGCAAGCTTTAGTAATGCTACAGCATTATCAACAAGAAACGATAATCCCACTAAAGCTAGTCGTCCATTTGATGAAAATCGAGATGGGTTTGTCGTGTCAGAAGGTGCTGGAATTCTAATCTTAGAATCTTTATCTCATGCCTTACGTAGAGGAGCAAAAATTTATGCAGAAGTCATTGGGTATGGGGCAAGTTCAGACGCACACCACATCGTAGCCACCCACCCAGAAGGTAAAGGTGCCTATCTTGCAATGAGATCCGCATTAAAAAATGCCAATATATCACCTGAAGAAATTGATATTATTAATGCTCATGCAACAAGTACAAAAGTGGGGGACATCTCTGAAACGAGGGCTATTAAGCAACTGTTTGGAGAACAAGCTTATCAGATTCCAGTAACAGCTAATAAATCTATGCTTGGTCATATGTTAGGGGCAGCTGGTGGTGTTGAGGCAATTGCTTTAGCAATGAGCTTAAAAGAAGGCATAGTTCCTCCAACTATTAATTTAGAAAATCCTGATCCATTATGTGATTTAGATTATGTGCCATCTGTTGCTCGCCAAATGAAAATAAATACCGCTCTATCTAACTCATTTGGTTTCGGAGGCCATAATGCAACTATTGCTTTAAAGAAATACGAGTAAATAAACATCATCAATCTCTAACTGTTTCTGGAAGAAACGGTTAGAGATTTTCAATTAAATTCCCATTATACAGGAAGAGTTACTTTCAAAAACAGTTGAAGAAATGAATAAAAACGATGGTGATAAAGTCGTTGGTTATATAAATGGTAATCCTTTCTTTATAATAATGAGTCAAATAAAATAAACTTATTCAATTCATTTTCATAAAGTGCCCCTTTGGATAATGCATACCCAAAGGGATAAAAAGGTGCAACTTTCATTAAATTTCTTTAGGATAGAAAATGCTGTAGCTGTTTTCATATCAACACCTTATGCTCATTTCTATCCCATTTTTTCATAAATGATGAAAAGGCGTAAAGTAGTATATTTTAATCTAACCCGCCATACTTTCTGGACGTGCCACTTTTATGTTGTTCAACAATTGTGATCGATTGATGAATAAGAACTCACGTTAGTAAACGACCATTATTTCTCTAAATAGTCCAGAATAAACTGGTTGACAAATTCAGGTGAATCCATGTTGGCGTTGTGCCCTGCATTCGGAACTGTTTTTAAAACACCATTTTTGTCTTTTTTAGGCCAGTTTGTCATGGATTTTATAATATTTCCGGTTTTGTCCTTTTTGCCGAGAATTAACAAAACAGGAAACGGAAAACGATAATTAGGCGAATCGTCGAAAGCTTTGCCCATCATTGAATTCATTATTTCCAGAAAACGTTTCTTTCCAATGTCCTCAAGCACTTTTTCCATATACTTGTGCGTATACTCTGTTTCTCCTGAAGACTTAGCACTCATTTTCACCATACTTTTCCAAGGTATTGGCCATACAATAGGCGAAAACAGCTTCATCAATATTTTTTCGCTTAACGTCAAGGTTTGCGTATTATTTGTGCAACCAATTAAAACAACCTTGTTTATCCTCTCAGGGAACCGTTTCAATATGCTTTGAGAAAGGTTCCCCCCATAGAATGACCTATAATGGTTATATCCTTCATTTGATGGAAATCAATTAGCTTTATAAAATCTTGAATCATGTCATCATAGTCAAACCGACGCCCATGATCTAATTTTGAGTCACCGTGCCCCCTTGCATCCCAAACAACGATGTTATATTCATCCGGCATAGCCGAAATTTGCTTTTCAAACATACCATGCGTGCAACCCGCACCGTGAAGGAAGATGATCCATCTATTAGAGTCTTTAGTCTTCATCCAATAACATAGCTCGCCGCCATCAATCTTCAACGTTTTTTGCTCCATAAATAACTCCGCCTCCCCTACCTACACATCTTAGCTTATACTTTAAGCTCCCCGGCACTTTTATTCCAGAATATGGCCTGTTTGTTGAACAATGTTTTTCGTAAAAATATCCTTTGGAGTCATCATATCCAAAGGGGTAAAATGGTGCAACTTTTTTATAAACGGTTAACGGTACAACTCTATTTTAAAGCCACATAAACTGTAGCTTTAAAATAAAGTTTAATCAAAAATACCTCACAATTCCTTATATGACCATACAACAGGAAGAATCCATTTGGAAAAAAGATTGATCAAAATGGATTCTTTCTTTGCGCTGCGTTGTTCAATTTCTATAAAAAAGTTTGATCATTTTCCACCTGTGGTATTCAACAATCGCGCTCGATAAAGGAATAGGCAAAGAGAAAGAAGGTTGTGTCTTTTGATGAATCAACCCAATTGATAAGTTGATTGAAATCTAAATCTTCATACTTCATTCGGCAAACTACGAGGTCTCCGTGTCAATATGAAAATAAACGCTGTACAAAAACCACCTAGAATTGCAGCCCCATGAATATCATTAAGTACCAGAAGAGCCATTCCTCCCAGTAAACCACCAATGCCAGAGATAATGCTCAATAATTTGACTCGATTGTTTTGCTTTTTTATGATTGTAATAAGCATGGTAACAGCTACGAAGAGTCCTATTGATATATAAATTTCTTCACTTGCAAAGCCAACTAAACCAACCACAAGATACAGACTTAATATAGCATAAAATGGTTGTACGCGTTTATTTCCAATTATCATCCTGACATACAACCCACCTAACAATCCGCATAAACCTACCGATGCTCCCGCACCATAGGGATCCCATGAGACATACCCTGCGATTTCGCCAATAACTCCTCCTGCTAAATAAAGAATGAGAAACCTAATTCTTCCATATAACCGTTCTACTACTCCTCCGATAATTGCGATGCAAGCGATATTGAATATATACTGCCACCAACCATCGGCGTGTACTAGCAATGGCGTTATGATTCTCCACCACTCTCCCATTACCAATGCTGAAGGATTACGACGCATTATACTTAGAATCTCAGGATAAACAAACTGAAGAAGAGTCACCATAGAGGTAACCACGATAATACCTATCGTCATTGGAAGAAAATTATTGCTTCTATTATTATTCAAAAGTACCTCCTCAATACAATCGCTTTATTCACAACTGATTCACTAAAATTATACAAGATACGCACAAATAAACACATTTTTAATCTTAAACAATCTGGCCCTTATATGGCATAAAAGGCGCAAAGCCCTATGCTACAATTGCGCCCGATTGTCACAATCCGTCTTGTCATTGTAATTGTAGCAAACTTTTTTATAAATTATCGGACTTTACTCCAAATGATCAATCTTTATTATAAATTATCAAACTTTATTTCAAAGCTACAGCATTAACATTGGGTATCTTAAACGAACTTGACTTCTTTATCGAAAACGTAGAGGAAAATGTATAAAAGTTAAATTTGAATAATTCATAAAAACCCCGACATAGTTAGATTAGTCAGGGTTTTTATTTTTCATTATAAAGAATCCAGAAAATCAATTTTTACAGATTAAATATATAGGTAAATATACTATAATAGTAGCAGTGCATAAGGCTTTTCCATGGTGGTGGCGCACTCCCTTTATTACCGTACCTTTCATTCTAGTCGAAAGGGGGGTGTTGCCTTATGACAGTTTTTGAAGCATTAATGCTGGCTATAACTTTTGGAAGTCTAATTATAGCGATTCTGTCATTGGAACAAAAAAATAACCACCGAAAAGCTTCCTGTTTTTAAAATTATCCTTCATTTCCCTTGAAATATTTTATCATTGTAAGTAGGTTCTGATTCGGATTGTATTGGATTTTCTCCAGTAGCGAGATAATATTCAATTTGTTTTAAGGAATATCCTTGCTCTCTGTTTAGTTTTTTTATAAGGAGTAAACGCTCAATCGCTGTTTTATCAAAATTAATGATAATTATTATCCCCCTTTTTCGTTTGAATATGATTTTTTAGCTCACGCATCCAATTTCTAATAACGTGCGGGCTTTCGTTGATGTGTTGAGCTGCCTCTTTTACTGTTAATGATAAATCACCTTGGTTTTCCTGCATGTTTTCTGAAGACTGATATTAAGATTTACAAAACTTTTAACATAAGAATCGTAACTTATGTTATATATTCGCTGTGCTTTTACGAAAGCCCTTTGAGAGGCCTTTTCTTCTTAAGAAAATAACAACCGCCCTTGAAGGCGGTTGTTATTTTACTATGCTTAAACTGTGTAATAACAATAAAGTTGTTTAATTTAGTTTAAATTGATGAAAAATATTTGTCCCTTTACCTCATTAGACGTTCTGTTACTTCTTTACTTCCCAAGCATTGTCTGGGTGATTACGATTCTACTATACTCCAAAAATCCATTCCATAGCTTTCACTCTTACACTGAACAGGAACTTGACTCTTTGGGAAAGACTCACCCACATTTATTTTATATAACGAATTCTGTAAAGGAGATCCAAACGAAAAATCTAGTTGGCGATCAGTGAGGTTAAACAAAACAGAGTGAACCGTTCCAAAGTTTTCATTGTAGTTATGGACAGAAACCCCTTCTGGATACTCTTTTAAAAGAAGTTCTTTAATTTCACGGACAGAACGCTTACCTTTAGCACTAAAGGTACTTTCCAGGATTTTATATCGTTGTAGAGACTGATTAAGCTTACCTTGTTCAAGATTTTGAATCTCAGGGAATACCGCATGATTGGTTGCCGTTAAGTAATCCATGTCCGTTTTTTCAACCAATTTAACTCCATCAAAAGTACTTGCTAAAGCTGCTTCCCCCTCCGCATCCGCTATGAGTAAATTCATATTTGTTCCAACCGGCATGTTTTTAATTGCATAAACAGCTTCTTCCGTATTTTTGCAAGTCTCCAGAATGGCCCTTACGATAACCATAAACTGCAAACCAGATGATGCTGGTTCTCTCATTCCCGGATAATTCCCTATTGGCATCCCACATGAGGCAAAAGCTACACATAACCCTTTCTCATTCAACCCTTCGCTACGCCCAATTATAGATACTGAGAAGCCGGTGTGTGCGAAACGTCCTTTCACTTTAGTACTGCAGAGACGCATATCGGAAATTTCAGGAGAGAGATCATAATTCCGAACTAGATATGTTTTGCCATCAATCATCTTCCGAGGGGAAACTACACCAAGACTGCACCCTCCAGGTGTGAGCCAGGCATCATTGAAGAAGTTTAATTGATTAGGCTCCAAGCCAAATCCTTTTGCAAAACCCTCTAATTCTTCATTTAAACCCGGGCAATATTCCTCGATTTGGGCTCTCATTTCCAGATAAGCTTTATCAGAATCTGGTGATTCACCAAAATACAATTTTTTGGCTTGTGGGTTCTCCCAAAACTCTAATGCCTGTTTTTCCCCAATTTCATACGAGCTACCTTCTAAAAAAATGAACGTTCCAGTATAGTCACTCATTTAACCCTCTCCATTCATCGTTTATTAGCAAGGCATATGGCCTTGCTATAAAAAGAATAAACCTTCCACTAGCTGGAGAGTTAACCCATATTCGAAGTATGGAACGTTAACCTATCTTGACAAATACTTTCGTTAAAAAATCGTTTGGATGCAATTCATCATTTGGTTTAATATGTAAAGGATTCGTAACGTTTAATGGAACAAGCCCTTTTACATACTCTTCCATATACATGCCATTCGCAGACAGTGAGTGTTCTGTTAACCAAGCCTTTAAACGTCTGTAACCATAATGAAGTTCTGAATATGGACCTTTCATATCGACACATGCATAATTTCCTTCAGGCAATGTTGTAAGGAACCCTTCATATTTACCCGCTTTTACTGGTAAAAGCAACTCAACATCTGCTTTATTTTGCTTCTGATCTTTTTGATGAAAGATAGCGAGTAACTTCCCATCAACAGTTAATTGAAAGGCATAGATTCTTTCAAACAACTCCTTAACAAGCGTATCAATTTCTATTATATTGATCGTTTTACGAAGGGACAGAGCCCGTAGACTTTCCCGCCTCTCTATGTAACAGTTTGAAAGAGCAGGCTCTGAAATAATTGGTTTTTCATTTTGTAGTAACTTATTTAATTGCTCAATGTTTTTGATTTTCTTGGTAATCTGTTCTTGCTGAATCTTTAACTCATCCGCTTTATTCTGTAACCTTACACTCAGATTATTACTATATTCGCCATTTAAAAATTGTCCAATTTCGTCTAATGAGAACTGGCACTTTTTTAAGATTAAAATCGTTTTCAACTCTTTCATCTTATCGTAGTCATAATAGCGATAACTTGTCACAGGATCCACATAGGAAGGATTTAGCAACCCAATTTCACTATAGTAGCGAACGGTTTTAACTGGTACGTTGCAGAGATTCGAGAAATTCCCTATAGTATACATAAAATGAATCACCCTCTATAGAAATGTATAAGATAAAACGCCTTCATAAAAACGTGCGTTCGATTAATTTTATTATAATCGAACGCACGTAATTTTTAGATTACAGAACTTTATTTTATATCTCTCATATTCCAGTGAATCCATTTAAAGTTGATATGAGTTGAAACAAATTGATAAAATTCATCTAACATGGATTTTTCTAATTCATTATAGTGATATTCAATGCTATTCAATTTACCTTGTTTCTCCGCCACGTTATGAATTGAAAAGGAAATAGTTTGTCCTGTATTGAAATACCTTACTGCAATAGCAGTAATACGTGGCGTTCTTCCATCTTTAATATTATAAAAACTTTCGCAAGAGTAATGGATAATTAATAAATTAGAGTGTCTTTCTACTAGCTCATTTAGCTCCTTCAAAGCATTTTTTCTTCTTTTAATCCTGTATTTAGCATTAGCCACGTATTTATCACCTAATAAGTTTATTGCAATAAAAAAACTCACGTTCGATTACTTTAATTATAATCGAAAACGTGAGTTTTTTAAACAACTTATTGTAAATTAAACGACTTTATTGTCACTCAACATAAATAATAATCTACAACCTAAATCTACTCCACCGTCACACTCTTCGCTAAGTTACGTGGCTTATCAACATCACACCCGCGATCAAGTGCTGCATAATAAGCCAAAAGCTGCATGGGCACAACACTAACAAGTGGGGTCAGCAGCTCATGTACATGAGGCAATACAAACGTATCCTCATCTTGCTCAAGACCCTTCATGCTGATAACCATTGCATTGGCTCCCCGTGCGACAACTTCCTGCACGTTTCCGCGTATGGCACCATTGACATTTGCTTGCGTTGCCAGTGCGATAACCGGTGTTCCCTCTTCAATGAGGGCAATCGTTCCATGTTTCAATTCCCCTCCAGCAAAACCCTCTGCCTGGATATAGGAAATCTCTTTTAACTTGAGCGCTCCCTCGATGCAGACATTGTAATCAGCACTGCGGCCAATGAAGAATGCATTGCGTGTTGTTGGTAAATAATCACTTGCTAAACCTTTCATCTCCTCTTTCTGATCGGTTAACATTTCCATCGCATTTGCAGCAATCGCAAGTTCCTGCATTGGGTCAAAATTTAATTCAATCCCTTTTGCCTGTGCTGTATCTACAGCGAGGATGGCCAGTACTGCAATCTGTGCCGTGTATGCTTTTGTTGAGGCAACGGCGATTTCCGGTCCTGCATGAAGACTTAAGGTATAATCTGCTTCACGAGAAAGGGTGGACCCCGGCACATTGGTCATCGTTACTGCCGGATATCCCATTTCTTTGATTTTCACTAATACCGCACGACTATCAGCCGTTTCCCCGCTTTGTGAAATGAATATAAATAACGGGTGATCGGATAGAAGTGGCATGTTGTATGAAAATTCGCTGGCAACATGAACTTCTACTGGAATATTGGCGATTTTTTCCATGAGTGATTTACCGACCAACCCAGCATGGTAACTGGTGCCTGCAGCTATAATATAGACACGATCTGTTTGCTGCATCGCGCTGCGGATATCGGCATCAAGCTTCAGTTCATTGTTTTCGTTTTGGTATGCGTTGATAATGTTACGCATGACAAATGGCTGTTCGTCAATTTCCTTCAGCATAAAATGCGGATAGGTTCCTTTTTCGATATCTCTCACATCGATTTGTGCCGTGTATGGTTTACGATCAACCACTGCACCATTTAGCTTCTGAACTTCAACAACGTTGCGACTGACAATGACGACTTCCTGATCGTAAATTTCCAAATACTGATCCGTCACTTGTAATGTTGCCATGGCATCACTTGCAACGACATTGAATCCATCCCCTAAGCCGATCAATAATGGGCTCTTGTTCTTAGCCACATATAGATGGTCTGGATCTCTCGCATCCATCATTCCAATGGCATATGACCCTTTCAAAAGACGTATAGCCTGACGAAATGCTTCCGCTGTATCCTGATAGGTGTCATAAAGCTTTTCCATGAGCTGAACAACCACTTCTGTGTCTGTTTCACTGACAACATTTACATCATGCAAATATTCCCTTTTCAATTCCTGATAATTTTCGATAACACCATTATGAACAAGGGTGAATCTGCCAGACGCGCTCCTGTGTGGGTGTGCATTCACTTCGCTTGGTACACCATGCGTTGCCCAGCGGGTATGGCCGATCCCCATTGTTGCATGAACCGTATGATCAACACTTTCTCGAAGCGCAGCAATACGGCCCTTTACTTTCGTAAGATTGATGCCAGCTTCATGTAACATCGCTATGCCAGCTGAATCATAACCGCGATATTCTAACTTTTCCAGTCCATGTAATAAAATTTCTTTCGTATCGTTTTGTCCAATATAGCCTACAATGCCGCACATATCGTTGTCCTCCTTAGATAAAAGGGGCAGACAAAAACGACCTTCCTTTTGTTGTACTAGAGGCGTTATGCTGCCCCTTTCTCGTGATTGTTTTGGCATCTCGCTTTATCCCTTGGCCAACGAGTCGCCTCATTGTTTTGGAGAACAAAGCCTATCGATTGAGATGTACAATCGGGAGGAATCCGCCGAACTTCTCGATTAACCTCCACCTCGTCAACTATTTTTATTCCACGGTCTAAAAATAGTCCTGGCGCTTTTGATTACGTTGTAACCACGATGCTCCTTTCCATTTTTGAATCAATCCTTCGCTTCATTTGCGAAGAGACTACTACATTCTATCCCAAGAATGCGTAGGTGGTCAACACTTTTCTCATGTGCTTACGTTAATTTATGAAGGAAACTTAAAATATGTTCGTCAACAGGCATGAACACAGATAAGCTTGCAGGGATCTTATCCGCTACAAGCTGGATGTCTAAACAGGCCTCATTTCTTAATCCTTTTTCTTCTTATTGCTTCCGCGGAAAACCTTAGCGCTTCGTTCATATTCTACATCAGGAACATGTTGTCTGGCATTAACGACGCGTGCTGCGGCAAATAAATAATCAGACAGACGGTTCACATATGTTAACGGGATGGGAGAAATATCTTCTTCCATCTTCATGAGCGATACAATTGCTCTTTCTCCCCTCCTTGCAACCGTCCTGGCAATATGAAGGGAAGCACTTGCATCTGAGCCACCTGGTAAGATAAATCGTTCCAATTCCGGTGCTTCATCAATGAATGCATCTATTTTTTCTTCCAGGTAAGTGATAGGCGCTTCACTTAATATATGTGCTCTTTTCTTTGTGATATTGGATAATTCGGAGCCGCAATCAAATAATTCGTTTTGAATTTTCTCAAGATCTGCCACCATATCGTTGAACAATTCCTTATCCAATTCGGAGATAGCCTTTCCTACAAACGCATTCACTTCATCAATGGTTCCATATGCTTCCACACGGACATCGTCTTTATCTACTCTTCCGCCAATGACACTTGTTTCGCCTTTATCTCCCGCTTTTGTATATAATCGCATGCTTACAGCTCCCTTTTGGTTTTCATGGTTTCTTTCATTCCGTACCCGCTACATCAAGCCTTGCGAGTATTGGATTGTTTTTTTCGTTTCTGTATACACACTCTTTCCAATTAATGGACCAAGCTTTGTCGCAAAATTCTCATCGGAGAGAACTGATCCCTGTCCAGTGGCAGCAACCAGAATACTGTCTGTGGAGGCACTGCTTATCATTGTTTCCGTCTCGCTATCTGTCATTCCCAACTCCAGTAGTGCTTTTGTTTTTGCCTCTGTTGCAGTCATTATCGCCTGCATAAAGGCTTCTTCGGACAGTTTTCCATTTACAAACAGCCAAATTGTAATTGCCCCCATTCCGTGCCGACGTGTTGCTGATGTTTGCGTACCATCTGTCGCGTTTTCAACACCTCCTATTACTACCGTAAATAGGGAGACATTAGCTTTTTCCCAAAACGCATAAGCAACATTCCTCAGCTGCACTGCAGTCTTCATCCCTACTGTATTGGAAGCGTCGAATTCGAGTTTTTCAAGATCAGCCTGCATCTTTCTTTCCGGATCCGAGTCGTCCGCTTTTTCAGAAATATGGCGATTGATGAAATAACGGTTCCAGCCAAGGCCCGAGCCATATCCGTCGGATGATAATGTTCGAAGTGGAATGGGAGATGTGAGCGTAATATGTTCCTTCGTCACGTTTAGCATGGAAGCATCAATCGTCACATTAGCTGAATCCATATCTATAGCAGGAATTAAATGTATTTGCGGTTTGGCAATCTCCGAATGGGAATGCCTTTTTACCTCGGTTTGATACACCTCATGAACCAAATCTTCCGTCAACACACCATCCGGGGCATCTAAGGCACGCGTCTTTCCCTCGTGCAATAGGAGCAGACGATCACAATACAAGCTGGCAAGGTTTAGATCATGAAAAATAGAAATCACGGTCAACCCTTGCTGCTCTGCTCCTTTTTTCAACAAATCAAGTAAGTCTTTTTGATAGGCTAAATCCAGATGGTTGGTCGGTTCATCAAGTAATAATAGTTCCGGCTGCTGGGCCAAGGCTTGTGCAAGAAATACCCGCTGCTGCTCCCCGCCTGAGAGCTGCTGCACCGAATCATGCTGGAAGCGGGTGATATTCGTTTGTTCCATGACCATTTGCAGTACTTCTTCGTCCCTCGGCGTCCAAGTTTGAAACAAACCCTGATGGTGAGCGTACCTGCCTAGTGCCACGGTCTCCCTTACAGTATAGGAAAATGCATGCGCAGTGAGTTGGGGAAGTACTGCCATTTTCCGCGCCAATTCCTTTCGCGAAAAATCAGCGATGTTCCTACCATTTAGCTGAATGGAACCATCCGTACAGGCAATTAGCCCGCTGATCATTCTTAACAACGTTGTCTTACCACTTCCATTCGGGCCTAGTACGCCAAAGAATTCCCCTTTAGCTACGGAAAAATGGACATCTTTAATAACGGGCCTGTCATCATAGCCTCCAAAAACGGCATCCAGACGTAACATTACATCCTCCCTCGACTTTCTTTTCGTTGTTTCATTAAAATAACTGCAAATACGGGGGCTCCAATTAATGCTGTGATCACACCAATCGGCAAAATGGTCGGAGAGATAACCGTTCGTGACAATAGATCTGTCAACATTAAAAATCCGGCACCGGTTAAAATAGACAAAGGCAAGAGATGTACATGATCCGGGCCCCACAATCGTCTAGTTAAATGGGGAATCACCAAGCCAACAAAACCTATGGTTCCGGAAACGGCAACCGCCGCACCAGTCAATATCGATCCGGCAACCAAAATGATGACTTTTCGTTTGCCTACATCGACACCTAAATGCTGTGCTCGTTCCTCACCAAAAGCCATCGCATTGAGTTCTCTGGTGTTGATGAGTAGCAAAAGGGTGCCAATAACGAAAAATGGAATCATAATAGTAACATAACTCCAGCCCCGCATTGATACACTCCCAAGCAGCCAACCCATAATTTGCTGTAGTTGATCCCCTGTAAAAGCAATGATCAGGGAGATAAATGCACCTAAGAAAGAACTGAAAATGATGCCAGTTAGAATAATCGTCTCCACCCGCATCGTCCGGTCCACTTTACGTGCGAAAAACAACACCAATAAAATCGTCAGTAAAGCTGTTATAATGCTTAAAACCGGCAATGTATAAAGACCAAAGAGCGGAATCGAA
The DNA here is from genome assembly GCF_019837165.1 of Virgibacillus sp. NKC19-3. Lineage (NCBI taxonomy): Bacteria > Bacillati > Bacillota > Bacilli > Caryophanales > Bacillaceae > Virgibacillus > Virgibacillus saliphilus. Next base: position 376,009 of record NZ_JAGYHC010000001.1, on the reverse strand, counting down.
ATATTAAAAAATAATGTTGCAACAGCCCCGACAGAAGCACCGGAGGAAACTCCCAGTATATAGGGGTCCGCCAGTGGATTTCGTAGCAAGCCTTGAAAAGCCGCTCCTGCAATCGCAAGAGAGGCTCCAACGAAACCAGCCAGAAGTACTCTGGGCAGGCGAACGTGATAAACAATATTCATATATGTTGCATCGACCTGCTCAGCCATCGGTAAATGAAAAAGGTGAGCACCTATAATCATAATAATTTCTGAAACAGGGACCGACACACTGCCAACCGCTATTGCAGTAAGCATGGAAATAATTAAAAATGCAAGTGCCACCATGTAGGCAAATACATATTTACTCCGCTTCAAAATATTCCGGGTAAACAACCTCAGCAATCTCCTTTGCACCCTCAACTAAGCGTGGTCCCGGACGACTTACAAGGTCAGAATGAATATCATAAACGTCTTCATTTTCAACTGCAGTCATGGATTCCCATCCATCACGGCTTATTACTTGTTCTACCGGATCATCCGAATAATGGCCATATGTCGTTATAACAACGTCAGGGTTCAATTCCACGATAGTCTCTGGATCGATTGGTACCCATCCATCTTGCTCTCCTGCTGCATTATCTGCTCCAACAACCTGTAGGAGTGAATCAAAAAACGTGTTTTGTCCTGCGGTAAATAGATCCGGCTCTGGTGATACTTCAAAAAAGACCGATTTTTGCTCCTCCTCCGGAATCTCCTCTGCTTGTTCATGCAGTGAAGCAAACCCTTCTTCCATATCACTGACCATTTCCTCTGCTTCATCTTGTGACCCAGTAACTTGGCCAATTTGTTCAATCGATTGGTAGGTTCCTTCCATATCTTGTGCATCATTTACAACGAATACATTAATGCCGGCGTCACGAATCTGCTCCAATCCTTCCTGCGTGGCCTCCACACTGGACTCATGGGCAAGAACGAGATCAGGATCCAAGCTAAGGATTACTTCGACGTTCAATTCCATGCCGCCTATACTTTCTTTTTCCTGTACTTCTTCCGGATAATTATCATTGTCTGAGACCCCTACGATCTCATCTTCCAACCCAAGCGCAAACGCAATTTCTGTATTGCTTGGAATCACCGAAACAATTCGCTCCGGTTTTTCATCCATCGTCACCTCATTATCAAGCGCATCTGTAACTGTTTGTGGAAATGCTCCTTCTGTATCCTCTGTTTCTTCTGTTTTTTCGGTGCCATCATCTGCTGTTTGCCCCTCATCTTCAGAATTTGAATTATCAGAGCTACAGCCGATTAAAAGACTAAATGTAAGTATGAATACGAATAGAAACGATGAAGTCTTTTTCATTGTTAGTGCCCCCTTAGTATTTGCGTAACATAAAAAACATCTTCACGAAAAATGAAGATGGATAGGCAAATGGGCAGCCAAAATATAGACCTGTCCCATTACACCTCCCTATTCCTCGTAGGTTTGATGCATGTTTGGTTACAGGCAGGTCTCCTGGCTTATGATCATTGCTTGCTGCCCTTCCCATGCATGGCAGGCACAGTGGTCCTTACAGCTAGCTCACATATACAGTGGCGGGACCGCGTTGGATTTTCACCAACTTCCCTTTTGGATTTCTGAAATAGAAATCACCTGAAACCGTAAACGATCGATTTTTCACGATTTAAGTATACATAGTTCTACGGGATTTGTCATGCTTTTTAAATCAAAGATTACGGTTGGTATGGTAGCGCGAGAAGAGGCAAGCGGCGGATATTTTGCTTCCATGGCGATAGAAGTTCCCCTCTACTTTTGAGATGACAGGAAAAATCCTCCTCTTCATAATTTATGAGTGGGCTTTTTAAATCATCTATGTATCATTGAATCTTATTAAGGCTAACCATAAAAAAGGGGTTGTTACCGATGATCGGTAATAACCCCTTTTTCCTCATGAAATTTGTTCTATCTAATTAGATGAACGATTACGGAAGCGGTTGGCAATCAATAAGATTGCTCCAATTGTCAGTAAGCCTAAGCTGATAAACAGTAAGTTGAAGATAGATGTTGCAGTGTCTGGCAATGTTCCACCATCACTTTCATCGGTTCCTTCACGATTACCTGAATCAGTTTTGTCTGAAACTTCTTCTGTTTCTTTACCTGGATCTTCTTCTGGGTCTTTGCCTGGCCCCTCTCCTGGTTCCTTACCTGGATCTTCTTCCGGGTCTTTGCCTGGTTCCTCTCCTAGTTCTTTACCTGGATCTTCTTCTGGATCTTTGCCTGGCTCTTCTGCAGGATCTGCTTGCACAAAACCAAAGTCTAACGTGGGGTCATGCTCCCCATCTTTTGTTAAATGCCGAGATACCGCAAACCATGTTGATGAATCAATAGACCTATCATCGCCCACTTCTTCCAAAGTTGGTTTATATCCTTCCAAGGCTTCTGCGGATGCTTCCTGATCAATTCGTACAATGTACGTATTGTCGATTGGCAGATTTTCAAAGATATAGTATCCATTTTCATCTGTTGTTGTTGGTTCTACTGGATCTCCATATACATCCGTTACCGGGTTGCCTTCTTCATCTTCTATCGTTAAGACGACTCCTTCAATTGGGATGTCTGTATCATCTTGCAGACCATCTTTGTTTTCGTCGAACCACACATAGTCTCCGACGCTTACTTTCTCCAGACGATTGATAATGGTGAATCCATCTTCAGCGGTTCCTTCAATGTCTTCTTTTACATATCCGTCAACAGCTTCTTCCTCAACGGTATAGGTGATTTCCGTACCGTCTGCAAACTTCGGTACATCCTCAAACTCAAAATTCCAATCCGTTTCCGCTGTGACGTCAACGGAATCCACTTCCTCTCCATTGGCTAACAAGTTAACCGTGATGGAGTCCGGACGCTGATTAGTATGATCGTTATCTGCCCATTCTTTCGTTCCTGAGATGTCCATTACTTCTGGTTCATAGCTGTTTGTAATTGTTATATTACCTAGATCTTCATCATTAATGTCCACGTCATAATCTTCAGGAACATCCAACTCTTCAACCGTGTAGGTGATTTCTTCGCCTGCTTCATTTACGGCCAGTTCCGTCCATGTGTGTGTCCACTCGTTTTCATCACTTAATGTGACTGGCTCACCATACGCTTCTCCATTTACGAAGAGTTGAACGTTAACTGATTCTGAACGTTTGCCGTCTTGGTTTTTAGCATCTTCCCATGCTTTGGTGACTGTTACACTACGTTCTTCCGGCGTATGCGTATTGGTAATATCATACCCTTCGACCGTTGTTGTGTACTCAGCAACTTCATCTTCAGTCACAGTATACGTGATTTCTTCGCCTGCTTCAAATTGAGGTAAGTCAGTGAATTCATAACTCCAGTCATCTTCCCCGGTTACTTCTTTGCTGTCAATCTCTTCTCCATTTGCCAGCAAGTTAACCGTAATGGACTCTGGGCGTACGCCATCTTGATTATCAGCATCGTCCCATATTTTTGTTCCTGATACGTCAGTCACTTCTGGATCATAGCTGTTTGTGATCGTGACATTACCTAGGTCTTCATCATTAATGTCCACGTCATAATCTTCATGAACATTCAATTCTTCAACCGTGTAGGTAATCTCTTCACCTGCTTCGTTTACATCTAGTTCCGTCCAAGTATGCGTCCACTCATTTTCATCACTTAATGTGATTGGATCACCGTACTCCTCCCCATTTGCGAATAGCTGAACGTCAACAGACTCCGAACGTTTGCCGTCTTGGTTATTGGCATCATCCCATGCTTTGGTGACCGTTACACTACGTTCTTCCGGCGTATGCGTATTGGTAATATCATATCCATCAGTCGTAGTTGTATAACCTTCCACACTATCTTCCGTAACCGTGTAGGTGATTTCTTCACCAACTTCACCTGGTTGATAAACTGGCAAATTGGCAAACGTATAGCTCCAGTTATCTTCTGCAGTTACTTCTTGGTTGTCGATTTCTTCGCCATCTGCTAGCAGATTAACCGTAATGGATTCTGGTCGTACTCCATCTTGGTTATTAGCGTCTTCCCAGAGTTTCTCTCCTGAAATTTCCGTTACTTCCGGAGTATAGCTGTTTGTGATATCAAATCCTTCAGCCATGTCACCATTGATATCACGTTCATAGCCTTCAGGGACATCAACTTCTTCGATTGTATAGGTGATTTCTTCACCAGTTTCATCCAGTTCAGGCAGGCCATTAAATGCACCTTCCCAATTATTTTCACTATTTAGTACCAAGTTATCAAATTCTGTCCCGTTATCATTTGCCAGTAATTCCACTTCAATGGATTCTGAGCGTTTATCATCTTGGTTCTCTGCATCATCCCATGTTTTATTGACAGGGATGTCGATTTCTCGATCACTTATATTTCTAAATTCCTCTTCTATAACATATTCTTCTTCACCATAGACCTCATCTACTTCAATGGTCATTTCTTCATCGGATAATCGATAGCCATCAGGTGCTGCTGTTTCTGTTACATAATAGATTCCCAGGTGTAAGTTTGGAATCTCTAGAACACCATTCTCTGTAACGTACTCTCCTAGCAGTACCTTTTCACCATTGATATCTCTATACAATTCAAAAGTAGCTTCTGAAGATTCGATTGGTTCTCCTGATGAGTCAACTTTAAGAATTCGAATCGCGCCGCGGTCTTCTCTGAATTCCCCACCAGTCCATGCGAACTGGTTGGCTGTTATTTCCTCTGTTTCGTCAGACCCTAGTTGGGTTTCCATACCGCTAAACTCTACTGAATTATTAACTGATTGACCATCTTCTGCAGTAACGATAGTCTCATAGTTTACTGTTAAAACTTCAGTTACATCCTCTTCAAAAGTTATATCTAATACTGTTTCGCCATTTTCATTAGTCTCTGTGCTAAGCGTGTAGTCTTCACCCTCTGTAAATGCTTCACCAGTACCAGTAACAATCGTCAAACTATCTTCTACAAATGAAAGTCCTGGGCTAATGGTATCTTGAAGAGTGGCGCCTTCAACACTCGAAAGACTTTCATTAACGACGATTTCCCATTCAAGTTCTTCACCAATGTAAACTTCTGATCCTTCATGACCAAGTACTTGTTTATCTAAGAAATCATTCCCTTTGTCATAATCAACAGATGAAGTATAAGGATACTCGTTGTCTCCGACTTTAACCACCGCATCGTTGACATAGTTTTCTTCCGAGATATCTGGAACAGTTGTTTCAAATTCAATGACATACCTTTCAGTCACATCATTTGTAAAGTTTATCGTAATCTCTGTACCTTCTCCTTCAACGGTATAGTCCTCACCACGTTCCAGTACAGTATCCGTCATAGATGTATTTCCGTCAGGATCTACATCATACGTAGATACTTTGATCGACTCGTCAATGATTTCTCCTTCATAATCTAATGTATCCGTTACGGAAACATCTGATCCAAGATTCTGCTCTTGATAGTTAAAGTACACTTGCCATGCAATTTTTCTATCAGAAGCCTCGCTCCAATTATCGGGATCAACAAGATTACCTTCTTTTTTACCGTTGTTCCATGCATCATCTCTTACTTCAACATTGGCATCACGCGTTTGGTCAAATGAATGTCCGCCCTCCGTCATACCTACATATTGCGCTTCATTAATATACAGTCTAGCGCTATCCCCGTCTTCACTATAACCTGTATGTGGATTTTCAACTTCATCTGGATCATATGACGTTGTATAGTTCACTTCTAGTTGACCGCCATCAAGTTCTACGTCTTCATCTATCGTAATCGTAAAACCATTGTGATAGCTGCCATCAATCGGTTCCAAAGTATAATTCGTAAATGCTTCGTCACCTAAGGTAACTTCCACTGTATCTTCTAATAAGAACATTCCTTCATTAGGGAAAGTATCCGTAATTGTCAGCTCAGAAATTGCCTCTCTAATTGGATTAACCTCAAGCTGCCAATCAATGGTTTTCGCATTATAGTCTATTCCCTCGAATGACTTGCCAAAATTATTTGCTGGTGGATTAACTGTTTCATTGTCACCAGTCTCACTGTCACCAATACCTTCACCGCCAAGGTTTGCTGTATTCGTGAAATCATGCTCTACATCAAAATTTTCAACCTCTGTTTGGTAAGCAACTGTTACTGCGCTATCAATATCTCCTAAATTGATAACAACCGTTTGTGTGCCGTCATTATTTTGCGTAACCTCAATAGCATCAACATTAACTTCTGCTCCATCTATATCAATGTCTTCTGCAGTAATCTCACCTAAACCAGCCGGCAGTGTATCCGTTAAAACTGCATCATTAATCGGATGCCCTGCTTGGTTAACGGTTATTTCCCAGGATAAGATTTTGTCTTCATAGTTATAATCATCAATATTTCCTGATTTCTCAAGGAGTGAATCTCTCCACACATCTACTGTGTCTTCATCTTCTCCTCTTTTATTTTCACCATCAAATAATTCGGTCTTATTTGTAAACCTGTTTCCTTCCTCGTATTCTCCATCATTTACTTCTGACCAATCATAATCTGTCAAGAATGTAATTGTGTAAACTTCATCGGAACGGACCGATCCTAAAGTAAGTGGATTATCCGGGAATGCCGTTGTATCAATATCAACAGATTCACCATTGTTTGTAACAGATATCGAACCATCTACTACAGTTAACCCAGCTGGTAATTCATCATGAACAACCGCATTGTCAATATCTACACCATTCTCATTTACGACAATAGTCCATTCAATCAAATCGACTTCCTCTTGATTGACGTAATCCCACCATACACGTTCGCCACTCTTCTGAATTGGATTACTGCGTTCCGTTGCATAAACTGTTGTATTTGCTTCTAATTCGCCATCATCATGATTGAAGGTAGCGTCATTCGTAAATTCAGTAATGGAATAATCTGTGATTTCTGTTGTATATTCAACTTGATATCCGCCTCTTGCTGGAACAGAGTCAAATATCATTTCAAAACCATTTTCAGTGCGCGTTGGGTCGTTAAAATCTACTTCATTACCAACCGTTTCATTACCATCAACATCATAAGTCAATTCTCTGACTTCAAAATTACCCGGCTCTCCAACACCATCTGGAAGAACATCTCCCAATGCTCCATTCGTAATGGGTTGGTCGCTGCCATTGGTAATATCAACGATCCAAGTTATTTCCCTTGCATCTCGGTCACTGTCAGGTTCTCCTTCTTTTTCCATCTCTGATTCAATTTCATTTGGTATGGTAACGACCGTCAAATCTTTTTCACCATCACCATCGAAATCAATCTCTTGCTCCCATTCTTCAGTGAATTTTTCCCGGTCAAATTCTAATCCAAAACCGACAACACCATTTTGAACACTTTGACCTTCAATATTTTCATCGAAAGTAAACGCTAGTACACCATTATTGATAGTAAACGTTCCTACTACCGTTCCATCGTCAAGTTCGATGTCTTGACCTGGCGTGTTTTCCCATTGTTGGAACACACCCGGCAATTCCAATGTTGCTGTATCTCCAGCATTAACCTCTTGGTCACCGGTATCCCACGCATATTGAATTTGATATTGACTATCAAAATAAACCTCTGCACCGTTTGTTACATCTTCCCCATCCATTTGAAAATAGTCAAAGGTAAAGATATCCCCTAATTCAACCTGCGGGCCAACATTTGATGCAGCAGAAGTTGCGGCTTCTTCTTGCTCTTCATTTGCCTCAGTCGATTCCTCCCCGGCTATTTCCTCGGTTCCTTCTTCCCCTCTCGCTTCAGCCAATTCTTCCCCATCTGTTTCCTCAGTTCCTTCTTCCTCTACTGCTCCTTCTCCTGCAGCTTCTTCCGTTCCTGCTTCAGCCGCTTCCTCCTCGGCCGATTCCTCGGTTCCTTCTTCTTCAGTTACTTTTTCTGCGCCTTCCTCGGTTCCCTCTTCAACAGACACTTCCTCAGCAGTTTCCTCTTCTAAAGGAACTTGCAGCTTTACTGTCCCTTCAGCTTCCGGATGTTCCAGCGCCGCTTCGTTAAACGTCACATGAATGCCATTTTCCGTTGTTTCATAGACGGCAACATCCGTTGCTTCTTCGGAAGATAATGTTCCTTCCTGCTCGACTAATGCAACCGGGCTTTGGAAATCGGTAGACTGTCCCGCTTCTTCTACATCAAAATTTGACAGTGACCAGTCTATATGTACAAAACCATCACCATCTTCTTGAGAGAAAGAGCTTTCTGTTAGGCTTGCAAAGTCAAAGAACGCGTCATTTGAATTTTCTTCTGCATGCGCTGTTTGTATAGGAGCAATGCCTGATACAATGGACTGTATCATCAGAAGAAAAATCATAACTATACTTGCTCTTTTCACACGTGTTTTCAATTCACTTGTTCCTCCTCTTTATGTCTATATTCCATTTTTGCAAATAGTTAACTGCGCATAACACCTCCGTCTATCTTTCTATGATTTTCAACTACAAGTTTCTTTTAACCGATCATTTTAAGATTATACATTTCAACAAAAATAATCCGGCAATTTCGATAAAATGAAACGTTGTAACTACAATTAATCGTAACTCACGGGATATATAACAGGGAACCGTGCATATATATACAAATTCTGTACATCCGGACGATTTGTAGGAAATTTTGCTTAGAAGAGAATATGAGTGACAATACGTGGGGAAATCTGCTTAAAATAAGGGTTCATTACGACAATAAATAACAATCATTAGGAATTTCCCTTTTGAAACAAATTTCATCTTGCAATAAGTGGCGATAATCAAACGATGACACTACTAGAAGCGGGATAAAAACGAGCCTTCATGCTCTATACATTTTTAAAACTTCATTTTATAAAGAGGGAGTTCCTCTCCATAAAATGAAGTTTCCTATGATTTCAACTCTATTCCTTATTGTCCAAATCCACCTCAAAAAACACTCTAGTCCCTCGATCCGCTGAACGAACAATATTTAATCCTCTTCCATAGTACTGATGCAATCTTTTATCAACATTATAAAGGCCGACCCCTGATTTGCTTTTAGATTCTCCGTTTAAAATGTTTCGAATCTCTGTTTCTTCGATTCCCACACCATCATCTTCTACCGTAATCGTTGCTTTGGATTGGGAAACGTCTTTTTTACAGCTAATAGTAACCGTTCCTCTTCCCCAGCTGTTCCTGATACCGTGTTGTACCGCATTTTCCACCAACGGCTGAATAGATAAGAATGGTACATATACCCCTTGTTCATCATCCAGATCCCACTTCACTTGCACAGCCTCTCCATAGCGGACTTGTTCAATATACAAATACGAACGGACAATATTTAATTCTTCTTCTAACGAAATCAAATCTTGCATCTGTTGAAACTGAAATTTATTTCGTAAAAAGGTACTAAATTCATTCAGCAGCTTTCGCATTTCTTCTATATCCCATTCGCTTAATGCCATAATTGAATTTAGTGTATTAAACAAGAAATGCGGCTGTATCTGAGCCTGCAACCATGCAGTTTCCAATTGAATTTGCTGCTCGACCACGCGCTTCATCGTGAGTAATGAATCCATACGTGCTTTTAATTCGATTGCTTCCACCGGTTTTGTAATATAATCATTGGCGCCAGCTAAGAAGGCAGCCTGTATATCCGTATTTCCACCGGTAAGTAGCAGTACTGGCAATTCCGTCAGGGAATAACGTTCCCGAATCAGTCTCGTCAGTTCATATCCTGATATCTCCGGCATCATAATATCCGAAATAACCATATCCCATTCTTGTTTATTCAGTTCCTCCAATGCTTCTGTTGCACATGAAACAAGCACCGTATGATAAGCATCATCGGGAAGAATGGATGTTAATGCTAATAAACCAGCCGGGTCATCATCCACGATTAAAACAGATGGTGCTTGCTCATTATTCAAAAGCATTCGTGCTGATTGTTCCTCTTCTTTTGCTGCTGCCATTTTTACATGCGCTTCCGTTGATGGAGGCATTGCTTCTGTGGATGCCAATTCTAACGTAAACGTAAAGGTTGTTTTCTCCCCCTGTTTCGAAAATACATGAATCGTTCCTCCATGAAGTTCTACTAGCTGTTTGGTAACCGTTAATCCTAAACCAAAACCTCCCTTGGACTTTTCCTTTGAGTCCTGGCCTTGTTCATAAGGGAGAAATAAGCGTTGCTGTAATTCTTCACTAATGCCGATTCCTGTATCCGTCACATGAATTTCTGCAACGTTTGCTTTTACAGAAGCGGATATGGTGATAGACCCATGATTGGTATGCTTCATGGCATTTTCTACTAAGTTAAATAAAATTTGCATCACACGGTTTTCGTCCGCATATACAGGAGGAAAATTCCTTGGAATTTGATTTACCATTTGAACTTGCTTGATATCGGATGAAAACTGTAATAAATCAATAACCCCTGTGACAATCGGTTCCAATGCAATCGCCTGTTTATTTAACCTCGGTTTATTTATCTGTAAATCTCTTTCTTGCAATAAATCGGTCAAAAGCAAGTTCATCTGCTGTCCTACTTTCAAAACCGTATTTAACTCATTCATACTCCGCGTCGATAATACCGTTTTTTCCCGGTCACGTATCGCCTCAGAAAGCAATAATATACTATTTAACGGATTACGGAATTCATGAGACGTATTCGCCAGGAATTGATCCTTTTCATCATTCACCTTTTTCAACCTTTTTGCTAATTCCTTTGTTTTCTCGTGCTTTTGAAAATATCCTTGAAACCAGACAATGGTATAACAGGTTACGGCAATCATCATATCAAATGGATAAAAGGTCAGATAAACACTTTCACCTGACCATATATAATTCCATATTCCATGGTTGGAAATAGCAATATAACCGAGAAGCATAAGATTTCTAGACTTTGGATTACTTTTATACATCAGAACAATCGAAGCCGTCGTAACAACCACCGTAATAACAGCAAATATATTATACACAGGACGAAGTGCTAAGATTTGCGGCATGGATAAAAAGATGGTAACCACAGCTAATGCAGCCATTCCCCATTTAAAAAACGGGAAAATTTTATGCCAATAAGGCAGTTTTTGATGGTCCGTACATTGCACCAACGCATAAAAAATGATTAAGTAAATGGTATGTATCAACCAATATTCCAAATCATAGCTCATATTAAAAAACTGCTGCAATAATTTCTCGCCTGTATAGAACAGAAAACCTGAAAACAAACTGAAAGTCAGCAATGAAAAAGAAAGAATCTTTCTATTCCGTCCACCTATAAAATAAATAATCAACGTGTAAATGGCATGAATCAACAGGACAACCGCAATAGCTACTTGCGAATAGTTCGTGAGCTGTACTTCTCTTGTAATCGTTTCATCTGTCCCGAATCGTGGTGAGAGATAAATACCACCATCCCTGTTGTCTTTAAAATTGGCTGCCTGAATCACCAGATCGATATGTCCATCTTCATCTGCCGTAAAGGTCACGGTTTTAGGCATGATATCCGCGGTATATGCTGCTTCTGTTTCTGCCGGCTGACCCGTTTCCGCTACGCTTCGCCCATTGACATAGATCTGTGAAGAGGTCCGGATATTTGGTATGTATAATTTAAAATTCCGATCATCATCCGGATCTACCTTCATCTGCAGCCGGTACGTCCCATAACCAAAGGGAGTACCCAAGTTATGCTTCCAACCATGAGGAACTTGTATCGTTTCCGGTGTTGCTGCAGATAATGCATCTTCTTGCATCAAAAACTGAGACGGGTAAAAATCCCACTCTCCATCCAGCAGTACTGTCCTTCTATCTTCTATTTTCCATGTGCTTAAATCCAGCTCTCCATCTTCAATGGCAGGGGTTATATTTTCTTGAAATAAACCCACCCAAATCAGTCGCAAAGCTGATAAACTGATAATACAGAGAATGACAAACATTCCCGTTCGGATATGTTCTCGTTTCATTGATATCAACTCTTATCTGAAGAAATAATTACATCCTACATGTTCCCTCAATAATCTCTACGGCTTCTGGATCAAAACGTGTTATATCTTTCAAGTTGGAAATAGCATAAGATGATGGCCCTTCATGATGATGTAAATACGCCGCTAATGTATGGATGAGTTCCAGCCATAGTGTGTGTAGTATCTGTCGCTCATTCATCGCCCATGGATAGTCCAGCCCCGCTAAATAGGCTCCCTGATACGATTCTAATAACGTAAAATAAGGTTCCTTATGTACAACGTTATCTTTTAATAAATGCTGTGCAGCAAGCTTAAATTCATGTGATTGAATCTGGATATGATCACCTAAATCAATATTGTAAAATTCTCCCTGGCTAACGATAGTGATGGGAGCTCCTGTCTGTTGCATCACTTTTCGAATTTGATAAACGGCTGTATATAATTGGGCATTGGCTTTTTCCCAAGGGAGGTTATCCCACAATAAGTTGATTAATTCATTTTTGGGAATGGTATGTTGGTGATGGTGGATAAAATAGGCAAATAGCTCTTTCGCCTTTGATGTACGCCATTTCACATCAACCCGCTTATGACCCTGATAGATTTGTAACATGCCTAAATTTTTAATGGCAAAGGCCGATGCATCGGGCGTGTTCTCCCGTTCTTGCTTCTTTCTTTCCATTATCCGTTGTATGGTTACTTCCAGACGTTCCTGCTTGACAGGCTTCAAGATATAATCCACTGCATTTAATTCAAAAGCCTTGACCGCATATTCATCATAAGCCGTAACAAATACAATATGTAAGGAAGGGCGTATGTTTAACAGATATTCCGCCAAATCAGTTCCTTTTACAGTAGGCATATGTATATCCAAAAATACAGCATCTACGTGTTGGCTTTGGATGTGATGGATAACATCATTGGTATTCACATAGGTACCTGTGACATCCACACCTTCTATTTTACGCAATAAAAAATCTGCATATTGTAATGCCAAAGGTTCATCATCAATGATACATACGTTAAGCATGGAATCGCCCCTTATTATTTCATCATCTATTTACACACAACAACGAGTATAAGTGAACCATACGTGACAATAAATAATAGTCGTCTATTTTATTTCTATACATATTCTATACAAGCATCGGCTTGATGAACTATCCAGTTCAAGTCACCTCTCATTCTCTTCAACTGGGAAATGCCTATCAAAATTTTCCTTTTATTTCGATTTTACTATACAGCGAAAAAAATAACTATTATCTAAAGGTGCTTAGAATTGTTCGAGCAATTGATGCTGGGATCATTTCTTTGGTTGCAATAAATATGATTTCACGCTTTTTTGAAGGAAAAGCAAGAGGAAGCGCGATGGGTTCTCTCTGATTTTATTCATCCTTGCTCCAGCGCTTCCCCCAATACTAAGCGGAGTATTAGGAGAGCATTTTGATTATCAAGGAATTTTCCTGTTTCTTTTCGCTATCTCGATCGTATTGCTGATTATCATTACGTATACGATAATTAGTAACAAAGACGATGAAGAAAGAGGGGCAGCATTAGGCCTATTTAATTTTCTCCGTTATTCCGGCATGGCTCTAGGTGGGATGTTTGCCGGAATAAATCAAGTGTTTTCCAGTTCGCTGATTTTTCTAATTTGGACGGGTTGTTGTTTGTGATTTTTCTATTCCCTATTAGGTTGTGCTATTTTTATACAGCAGAGCCAGAGCGCAGGGACATAATTATCCTTGCGCTCATTCTGCTCATATTCATCCCTGATGCTTCTCCAAAAAGTCCAACATCAGACTATACACTTTAATCTCATTCTCCCTTTTCGAAAAGCCATGTCCTTCATCTTCTAGCACAAGATATTCCACATCGCGCCCCTTTTCTTCCAGCTTGGCAACGATTTGGTCAGATTCCTCCTTGACCACACGTGGATCTTTGGCTCCTTGGATAACGAGCATTGGTTTTGTCATGCTATCCAGATAGGTTACTGGTGAGTCTTTGATAAAACGCGCTTTGTCTCGCTCCGGATCTCCTAACCAGCGCTCCATGATTGGCTTCCAGTGGGGCGGGACGGAATGGACGAATGTAAATAAATCAGATGGACCGAAGATATCGACAACGGCTTTGAAATATTCCGGATGCCGTCCATGTAATAAAAGCGCCATATAGCCACCATAGCTACCTCCAACAAGGAATAACTTTTCTGGATCTGTAATGTTATGATCAAACAACCACTGAATACCGGCGACATTATCCAATCTCGGTCCTTCTCCCCAGTCCTGTTCCACTAATTTTACAAATGAAGAGCCATAACCTGTGCTCCCGCGAAAGTTTGGTGCAAAAATCGTGTAGCCCCGATTCAAAAAAGCCTGAAACATCGAACGGAACATTTTTCGCTCGGAAGCTTGTGGTCCCCCGTGAGGCCAAAAAATCGTATAGCCGTTATCATGTTCCGGTTTCGCCTTAAATAGCAGTGATTCGATTTCCATGCCGTCAAAAGATGGGTAAGAAACGACATCAGGCTCGACCATGTCTTGGGTATTCAAGCCAAGCACACGATTATTCGTCAGTTGCTTCCATTCCCTCCCGTGTCTTTGAAAAATGTTTAATGGAACGGTACTGCTTCTTCCCAGCATGTAGATATCCCCTGATTTGGCGATATGTACCTTTTCAATCACATCAACCGGTGTATATAGTTGTTCTAGCTGCTTTGATGCTGGTTCATAGCGGTACAAAACATCTTCTACCCCTTTTTCGGTGACCAGATAAAGGACCATATTTTCCTTGTCCCACTTCAGTGATTCGATACTTTCTTCCTCGATTGTAAGAACAGGTTCAAATTCCTTTGTATCCAAATCGAATGTTGCGACATAGCTATATTCGCTCTCATAATCTGTTACAAAGTAAATCGTTTGATCATCGACAAAAACAGCATCCCCAACCACATGCACCTTGTTTGGATCAGGTGTTAACTCATAAGACGTATCCCCCATTTTCACAAAGCCTGTTATATATGTATTGGCAAACATGCGTAAGTATACAAAGGATTCTTCATCGTCAGATATCGCCACGAGATGCGTGGGGGATACCTCTCCCTCATTCAACAATATATCGGCATTACTCTCCAAATGGCGCATGCGCGCGTTCAGAAACGATGGATTCTCCTCCGATGTCATATAGTAGATTCGTTTTCCATCTTCACTCAGATGGGTAAAATAATATTTCTCCTCTGCGCCTCCAGTAATAAGCGGCTGTGGGATCCCACCCTCATGGGGAATGGCATAGATTTGATGATTCTCATCCCCGTCTTTATCATATCCCGCAAGCACATAGCGATTTTCCGGATCGCATTTAATGAAACTGACAGACTCATCATGATGGGCAAACAGATAGGCAAAGGTATCCGGCAAATCCATCGCCCACAGATTCACTTTTCCATCTAAATTGGAACTGAAAATAAGGCGTTTTTCATCACTGCTCACTGCAAAGTCTGTAATCACATTCGTGCGAAAAAATTGCTCTACCGTTGGTTTTGGAAATGGTATCATTGAATGACCTCCTCATTCGTATGTTTTTTTCAAAATTAATTGACGACTCTAGTATAAACGATTTTCCTCACATGTGGTAGGGGATTTTTCGATCTGAATTAGGTGTGTCGTTCGGCATTCGTTTGGGTTGTTTCGGCATTCGCGGATCGGAGTTCAGCATTCATATAGCTGAGTTCGGGATTAAAGCAGCCAGGTTCGGCTTTCCCGGGAAAAACTTCAGTATTCACAGTCAATTCCTATTTTTGGCGAGAAAGTGAGCTAGTTATCAGCGCTTATTGCAGATTTATCAGCATTCGAGCTATTTTATCGGCGATCATGCCATCTTAGGTATGTTGTACATCTAGGTAGCAGCGTTTACGCCATTTACAAAAGTGAGCTCAGAGGCTATTCCCCTAAGCTCACGTAATGAATATCTATTCTTCCAACCTACCATCACGAATCGTAATAACCCGATCGCATAAGTCCAGCACGCGTTCATCATGTGTCACCATAATCCCTGCTTTACCGCGTGTTTTGATTTCATTAGCTAGCATTTCTACAACTTGGCGTCCCCGTTTGGAGTCCAGGCTTGCGGTCGGTTCGTCCGCCAGGATTAGTTTCGGGTCATTCACTAGCGCGCGGGCAATAGCTACACGTTGACGTTCTCCGCCTGATAATTCACTTGGATAATTCATGGTTCGATGTGTTAATCCGAAGTGTTCTAATAGTTCCTTTCCTCTTTCACCTTGTTTATTTCTTGCTATGACGTTAATGACTTTTAACTGATCTTTTACCTTTAAATAGGGAATTAAATGTGCTGCTTGAAAAACAAAGCCGATTTTCTCCAGTCTGCGGTTGGTTATTTGTTTTGATGATAAATTTGCTGTGTTTTCCCCGTCGAGGAAAATTCTCCCGCTACTTGGTGATAAAAGTGCTCCCGCAGTTGACAACATCGTACTTTTACCAGAACCTGATGGACCAATAATAGCGATGAATTCTCCTCGGTTTACTTCCAGTGAAACGTTGTCCAGCGCTCGAAATTCCTTCGGCCCGTCTTTGTATATTTTTGATACACTTTCCATTATCAGTGTCATTTTCCTGCCCCCTCTATGGCTTCAATCGGATCGATTTTAACAACTTGGACGAGCGAAATGATCGCACCAATGATAGATACCAATAAAATCAATAAAGCGGTTTGCAACATGCCACCTGCCGTTAGCTGAAATGGCATATCTGCTGGCAACAAAGCGGCTACACCTAATGTTAGGCCGACTGCTATGATAATACATAGGATAGAAATCAGTACAACCTGGCTGATTAAATTTTTCACCAGATACGCCGTTCTTGCTCCCAGTGCTTTTAATACGCCAAATTGATCTCGCTTTTGCAGTGTAATGACATAGAAAAAGGCTGCTAGGACAAAAGCTGCTATAACATATAGGAACATAATCATCATATTCAGAGAGCCTTGTTCCTGGGAATAGCTCGGGATCCCTTGTAACGCCTCTTCTTTCGTTACCACGTCAAACGAATCTTGCAGCGCTTCTATATTTGCTTCTTGTCCCTGAATGGCGATGGCGTTGATATTTTCCGCTTGCCCGCCATGAGCAAAGACGACAGATGTATGGCTATATCGTTGATTCTCTACAAAACCGACAATCGTCCGTTCACTATTTTCACCAAAGCCTAGGGTATCACCAATTTCGACACCTTCCTGCTTTAACGAATCATCCACAACGACTTCATGTTCATCGTTGATTGCTCTGCCTTCACTAAGAGGAGGCATAAGCATTCCACCTGCTTCCGTGACAAATAAAGCGACATCCGCATTTTGATCGGAATCATTTACGGATACATTCATCATACGGATGGATAAGGAACTCGCTTCCTCCACCCCGTTCCATTGAGCAATGTCTTCCTTTTCTTCTTGAGGGATAAAAGACGTTGTCATATCCAACTCTGCATCCGGGTCAATAAGTAGATAATCTGCATTAAGATGCTGGATGGCAGATGCATTATCCGCCGACAGCCCCTGTGCAAGACCCGAAATGATAAAGATCAGACATGCGATCAGTACCATTATCAATCCAATTAATATATAACGGACCTTAGCATGCATTAATTCTCGTATGGCAAGAAACATATCAATTCACTCCTATCCTTTCCATACGTTAAACATACCAATGGAATATGAATAGAAGATGAACGGTGAATTACGGTTTCGGAAGGCTCACCGTAAATGTCGAACCCTTACCAATTTCACTGTCAATTCGAATGGTTCCATCATGCAGGTCGATTATTTTCTTCGCAATTGCTAAACCTAAACCGGTGCTATTTTCCGTTCGTGTTCTTGCTTTATCCACTTTATAAAAGCGATCAAAAAGTTGTGGGATATCCTCTTCTGCAATACCAATTCCTGTATCCCCAATGATTACATGTACCACATTTTTATCATCTATTGTATGAAGTGTGACGGTACCTCCAGAATTCGTGTAGCGAATGGCATTTGTTACGATGTTCATCCAAACCTGCTGAAGCAACTTTTGATCACCGGTAACAGTTGTGGGGGCTACATTCATTTCAATGGCAATTTCCTTTTCCCGCCACTGCCACTGCGTAGCTGAGGCCACTTCCTTTAATTGCTCCGCTACATCAAGAGGCTGCATCTCGTTACTTTCCATTTCACTATCTAAAAAGGAAAGTGTCAGTAATTGTTTACTTAGCACAGATAATCGCTTGCTTTCCTTTTCAATGATATCTAAATAGCGCACGTTTTCTTCTTCAGACAGATCTTTTTCGTGTAATGCCTGTGAAAATCCTTGAATCGACGTAAGCGGGGATTGAATTTCGTGGGAGACGTTGGAAACAAACTCCTGCCGCTTTTCCTCTGTTCGCTCAAGGTTATCGCTCATTTGCCTAAAATCATTTGCAAGCTTTCCAATTTCATCACGTCTGTTCACATCAAGTTTCATACGATAATTACCGGTTGCAATCTTTTTCGTGGCTTCTGTCAATTTTTTAATAGGGTTAACAATAATCCGGGAGCTTATTAACACGAATAAAAAGCTGAAAAGCAATGTGAGTACAAGCATCACAGCTAAGAATATACGCATTTCACCAAATTGTTGTACCGAATCGGGACGTATAAATAAGGCATGGTTCACCCCTTCGACCGCTATCGGAACCCCAATTGTATTGGACAGTTCATTATCAAAAAATCCAGTAATAAATGGGCGCCATGGATAGTTCGCAATACCATGATAAATATCGCCATGCAAAACAGCCTCTATATGAGCGTGATCTATTTCCTCTGATTCAAAAGGGTCCCCAAATGACTGCGCTGTTCCATTTTCATTAACTAAATAAAATTTATAACCTAAATCCGTCATCGCTGTTAAGTAGGGTACGATTTGTTGGTTGTTTTCTTCGTATATCGCTACTATATTTTCCGCAATATGGGTAACCTTTTGATCATTTTCCGGCTTTAGGTAATGTTGATAATAAATATTTGTACCTACGAAAGCAATAATCGCACTTGCAATCATAATCGCCATCGTAGTTACAATGATTCGCACATATAAGGTTCGCATCGGATAGATCCTCCCATTTTTCATTTCCGTTTTCTCATAATATCGAAATAATATGAACAGAAGATGAACTAATCAGGTACCTCCATTTTATATCCCAATCCTCTAACAGTTGTTATGGTAAAATCCATATTTTCTGCAAACCGTTCGCGAAGTCGCTTAATATGTACATCTACCGTGCGATCATTTCCTTCAAAATCATTTCCCCACACAAGTTCAATTAATTGCTCTCGTGTAAATATTCGATTCGGGTAGTTCGCTAACTGCGCGAGAAGCTCGAATTCCTTTAGTGGAAGAATCATTAATGTACCATTGGATTTCACTTCATAGCTTTTTCGATTAACGGTGGTGCTTCCAATGTGAATAATCTCCTCATGAAGCCTTTGAAATCTCCGGAGTAATGCCTTGACGCGAAATAGCACTTCTTTCGGCTCAAAAGGTTTCACAATATAATCATCTGTACCCGCTGTATAAGCTTTTTCCTTATCAGTGATTTCTCCTTTAGCTGTTACCATCAGAACCGGAATATCATAGTACGTCCGAATGTCCCTGCAAAGTGTGTAACCATCTACATTCGGCATCATAATATCAACAATAGCTAACTGCACACTATGCGCTTCTAGAAGTTGCAATGCCTCTTCTCCATCTGAAGCTTCCATTGTTTTGTAGCCTTCTTTTTGCAGGTAAAACCGTAATAGTTCACGAACATGTGGATCATCATCAACGGTTAGAATTGTAATCATTGTCGAACCTCCAATCATTTATTTTTGATTCGAAAAAAACCGCCCTCATCCCAGAGAGCGGCTTGTAGACCATCATTTATTCCCTCATTCCCAACAAATCATCTATCACTTTCGCCACGCGTTCTACATACATTTCGCAGTCTTCCTTCGTGGGTGCTTCTACCATGACACGGACAAGTGGCTCTGTTCCAGACGGTCGAACCAGTACACGCCCCTCATCACCCAATTCTTTTTCAACTGCTTCGATTTCGCGGTTAATGTGATCATTTGTCAGTGCTTCATGTTTATCCACCACTTTTACATTTTTCAGTACCTGTGGGAAAATACGCATTGCCCCTGCAAGTTCGGATAAGGTCTTGCCTGTTTCTTTCATGACATTCACAAGTTGAATGGCGGATAACATCCCGTCGCCTGTTGTTACATAATCCAAGAAAATAATATGCCCGGATTGTTCGCCGCCGAGATTGTAGCCGCCTTTTCGCATTTCTTCCATGACATATCGGTCACCTACGGACGTTTTGTCACTGTGCACGCCTTGTTTCTCCAGCGCTTTATAAAAGCCGATATTGCTCATTACTGTCGATACGACCGTATTATATTTTAGGATACCCTTTTCATTCATGTATGTTGCACAAATATACATGATCTGGTCGCCATCAACGATATTTCCTTTTTCATCAACAGCGATTAAACGGTCTCCATCACCATCGAAAGCCAGTCCGATGTCAGCTTCTTTTTCTCTTACAAATTCTTGCAGTTTCTCTGGATGTGTTGATCCTACATGATCATTTATATTTAACCCATCCGGCGTGGAACCGATCGAGACAATATCGGCCTCCAGATCGGCGAATAAATGCGTCGCCAAGGTAGATGTTGAACCATGTGCACAATCCAGCGCAATACGCAAGCCATCGAAATCATTATCGACCGTATCCTTCAAGAAGGAGAGATATTTTTGACCGCCTTCAAAATAGTCATTAACGACACCAATATCTGCGCCAACAGGGCGTGGGAGGTCATCATCCCTGTCCATAAGACGTTCAATTTCATTTTCCTGATCGTCGGATAACTTAAAACCGTCCGAGCCGAAAAATTTAATACCATTATCTTCAACTGGATTATGAGATGCCGAGATCATAATGCCAGCCTGTGAACTTGTTGCTTTTGTTAAATAGGCAACGCCAGGCGTTGAAATAACGCCAACACGCATGACCTCTGCACCAATGGATAGCAGCCCGGCTAAAAGCGCACCTTCCAACATGTATCCGGAAATTCGTGTATCGCGCCCGATGATGATTTTTGGCTTTTCTGTTTCCCTGGTTAAAATATAGCCGCCAAAACGTCCTAATTTAAATGCCAATTCCGGTGTGAGTCCCTTATTTGCAACCCCTCTTACACCATCTGTTCCAAAATATTTTCCCATTGCTTTACCTCTCCTTTATATCTAATTCGACCTAGTGAGAGCGATGTTTATTAACTTTCTGTGTAAATCTTTTCAGGTATCCCTTACGTAATTTCAACGGTTACTTCTTCAAATTCTCCTGTAATTGGAAGATCATCCGGGCCTTCAATCGTTACAGGAACGGTATGCTCACCTGCTTCCAAATCACTTACATCAACGGATAGATCAAAGTCTTCTGCAGTCCATTCATTTCCATCCGCTTCACTACTTGGAATTCTTATATCCATTTCCGGGTTGTCCGGTTCTACAAAGGTAGCGTCTTGTCCATCCTGCAAGCCTTCTATCTCAATAGGAACATCTTCGATGGATTGCGCCTGATCCACCTCAACATCGACTTCTACCGACTCTGTTTCTGATACCGCCCCTTCCGGCAATGACAAGCTTGCATCAATTGTTTGTGACTCTGTGATTTCTGATAAATCTATATCCTCTGTAGAAACACTTTCAATTTCATCCAAGACATCTGTCGTAGCGAAAATTTCTACCTCGTCCATATTAGCATCTAGTGACTCTAAAGCATACCCATCTGGCAACTCCCCGGTTGTTGAGACATTGATTGATACGGTTTCGCTTGGATTAGTTATATCTGCAGATACAACAGCATTTTCAGGTTCCACCCGGACATTCAGTTCGTTTCCTTGACTATCATATACATTAACGGGTACTTCACGATTGTTAATGGATTGATCTAATCCGGATACATTCACAAATACTTTCACCATTCCTATTTGGTCAATGACACTTCTTGAACTAGTAATAGATACCGACGCCGGTTCTACTTCATAATCACCGAGTTCAAAGCCTTCTGCAAGTTGATCACTATTAATAAAATCCACAGTTACCGGGAATTCCTCTGTAGCTCGTTCTTCTATCGTCACCTCGGTTGTTTTGGGTTCGATGTATACGGACAATTCAGGTGGTATATCCTCATATTGAATCTCCACTTCATGCGTTCCTTCTTCGAGCCCTTCCAAGTTAACAAACGTATCAAAATTGTGTTGTCTTTCTACTGGCGTCAATATTCTGGTAACACCTTCCAATGTGACATCGACATACTCCGGAACACCACTTACGACATAATTTTCTTCATCCATACGCACATCTACCGGAACATTTTCCAGTGTACGTGTCTCTTGAGATGCCTCCGGGAGAAGGGTATTCTCCTCATCCCCCGTATCTGTTTCTATACTGACCGTCACATATAGTAATATGGCAAAAGCCAAGGCTATAATCCGGACGAACCATTTACTTTCAAACCACTTATCCATTCTTTTTCCCCTTTCGTTTCCAAGACTTTCTTTCAGGGGTTTTAAAATGTAATGATAAATTTTCGTTTAAAATTTTACGAAGATCTTCCAGGTCAAGTTCTCGACGTAATTCTCCGTTACGTGTACAGGAGATATCACCGGTTTCTTCAGATACAACAATCGTAAGCGAATCTGTCACTTCACTAACACCCATTGCTGCTCTGTGCCTCGTTCCCAGTTCCTTTGATATATAGGGACTTTCTGATAATGGCAGATAACAGGCCGCAGCCACAATATTTTCCCTTTTTATAATGACAGCACCATCATGAAGTGGCGTATTTGGTGTGAAAATATTTGTAAGCAGCTGATGGGTTAACCTTCCATTTATCGGTATACCTGTTTCTGCATAATCTCCCATTCCTGTTTCACGCTCAATGGTAATTAATGCGCCAATACGTCTTTTTGCCATATATTTACATGATTGTATAATTGCTTCTATATTTTGTTCGATTAATTCCTCTTCAGATCTGGCACTTCTTGCAAAGATATTTCCCCTTCCAATTTGCTCCAATGCCCGTCGTAATTCCGGTTGGAATAAAATGGCAATCAGGAGAAATCCCCATAGAATAGCTTGTTCTGTCAGCCATTCTATTGTTTGTAAGTTAAATAAAATACTTACCATTCTGACTGCTAGCACAACCACGATCCCTTTTAAAAGCTGAATCGCCTTTGTGCCTCTTATCAACATAAGCAGTTTATATAATACATACCAGACGAGAGCTATATCTACGCCTATTCTTAGCAGATTTAAAAGATTGAGTCCCCCATCAAGCATGTTCACACATCCCTCTGTACATAAAATCAGCAAGCTTACTTATTATAACATAATTTTGCATCCGACATGAATAAATTAATCAAAAAATCAAGGAAATAGAGGGACGGCTCTTTCGCTTCTTTATTTAAAAACGAAACACATTTTGAAATACATATTCCACCTGATACCATATCCAATCAAAAAATTGATCAATCTGCTTTAATTCGCCACTAACCTCACCAACAGAGGCCATTAACGGTTCTCCTTGCCTCGGTTCATCCTCAATTAATCGACCATTAATCAATGTAACATTTCCATCTACGCTTCCATCAATCCTTAAATCGCCATTTTTAACATATACGTCCCCGGAGACCGTTACATCTGCAGGAACAATAACGGTATTCTCTTCGATCATTAAACCCTCCTGTTTGGAGACAACTAGCTCACTATCTTGATGCCATGTTGCAAACACACCACTAATCATAAAAATAAACAGGAGCGCTGCTGAGACAACCAGTGGATGTGCCTTCCACATGCGCAGATATGTCACACGTTTCTTTTCAGCGGGTAATTTTTGCATGACATTCTTTGTGAAATCCGCTGGTGCTGACACTTGCTCTGTACTGGGAAGAAGTGTGATTGTTCGTTTTAGTTCATATAAATGCCGCTGGCAAGCTTCGCATTCTTCTAAATGGGAGCTGAGTATTTTCTCTTCCGCTTTGCTTAAATCTCCATCTAAATATGTATGGATAAGTCTGTGTGCCTTATCATGGCAATTCATATGAACCACACTCCTTTACACATAACGCAATTTCTTCCGTAAAGCTTCCCTTGCACGATGAATACGCGTTTTGACCGTTCCGAGTGGAATATCCATGGTATTACTAATCTCTTGGAGAGAAAACTCTTCTATATAACGCAAAATAATGATACTCCGATATTTCGGCGGAAGTCTTGTAATCTCTTGGTGAATGTAGCGCTGCAATTCCCGACTTTCCGCCTCTTCTCCCGGAGATGGTGTGTTACTGATAAGTCGGGAATACATATCCAACCCTTCTGTCCCTTTGATCTTATCATCAAGAAAATAATCCGGTTTTCGTTTTCGAATATGATCAATCGTGACATTTGTAGCAATCCGATAGAGCCATGTCGAAAATTTTCTACGGTCATCAAACGAATGGATATTTATATAAGCCCGAATGAAGGCTTCCTGTGCAATATCCTCCGCTTCGTGTGCATTGCCAATCATTCGAAAGCAATGTCGATAAATTTTATCCTGATAGAAGGCGATCACATCTTCAAAAGCAGATTGATCCCCTTTCTTTACCTGTCTTATTTTATCTCTAATAACTTGCTCCATACTTCTACCTCCGCTAACGATGCGGTATTTATGTTACGAATGATGACATGTAAAGGTTTCATTAGAAATTTAATTATTTTTATGCGTTTAGGCTTGCTTTTTCCTGGGTACTTTTATAATATATTATACTGGAAAGGAGGATAGTTTTGTGGAAAAAGTTCAGTTATTAGAAAAAATTGAGGAATGTCGGCACGAAATGATTTTATTAACTCAATCGCATGAATTAACTTCCGAGACGGTTATTGCGACCAGTGAAAAGCTGGACAATCTTATCAACGATTACCAAAATTACGCACACTAAAAGACTTCTTAAGATTGGACAAAAAGAAAAATAAAAATAGGGTAAAAAAAGACATCAAATTTCTCCATACTTAGAGGTTTAATGTCTTTTTTCATGTGCTACGAATTTATAAAATGGATATACGCTGACGCTTTTGTTTACTTATTTCAGTTTTTCGCCAAAGAGGGAGCCCATTAGACCAACTGCTACTTCCGCTGTTTTATTTTTTTCATCTAAAATGGGGTTTACTTCAACAATTTCGGTAGATGTTAAGATATCTGCCTCTGCTATCATTTCCATCGCCAAATGGCTCTCACGATATGTAAGCCCGCCAATTACGGGAGTACCTACACCAGGCGCTTCAGATGGATCCAGCCCATCAAGGTCAAGGCTTAAATGAATTCCGTCTGTTCTTTCCTTGAGATAGTCGATCGTTTCTTTCATGACGTTAGACATGCCTATCCGATCAATTTCATGCATGGAGTATACATTAATTCCCTTTTCACGGATCAATTCCTTTTCTCCGGGATCAAGGGATCGAGCCCCAACAATAACAATGTTTTCCGGTTTTATTTTAGGTGTATATCCGAGTATATTCGTTAGTTTCTCATGGCCAATCCCTAAACTAGCCGCTAGTGGCATCCCGTGAATATTACCCGATGGGGATGTTTCACTTGAATTCAAATCACCATGCGCATCATACCAAATCACACCTAAATTCTCATAATGCTTGGCTATTCCAGCTAAACTGCCAATCGCAATACTATGGTCTCCACCAAAAATTACCGGGAAACGATTTTTCTCTATTTCCTTATCAACAGTGGAAGCAAGCTCTTCATTTGCTTGTATGACTTGCTTTAAATTTTTCAAATTACTCTCTTCCATTGCTTTCGCCGTATCCGGGCGAGCTATTGTTATATCTCCTAAATCATGGATATCATTTTTTAGTTCCTGCAGTTTTTCAATTGCACCAGCGTAACGCAAAGCACTTGGTCCCATGTCTACCCCGCGGCGACTTTGGCCCAAATCCATTGGCACGCCAATCACTGACATATTATCTTGCATGGTTCCAACCTCCCTCTTTCTTATTGTAGCCAAAAAAGACCCAATGACTCAACTCGACATTTCAGTGTATATATATGCATTAGAAAAAGCAGGCTTTCCTACCTGCTTTCATCGCGCTTAGCTTCTATAGCCCCGTATTCGTATGGTTGAATAGCTAGCGGCTTAATTCCTGCTTGCTCCCACGCTTGCATTAATGCTTTAGCCTTCTCCTGTGAAGGCATAAACGCAATACCGCAATCACCACCGCCAGCTCCTGAGGGCTTACCGGCACCACCATAACCTTCCGCTAAATCACATAATGTCCGCAATAATGGGGTTTCAATATCTACATTCGCATGTTGCCCCACTGCCTGCAGTGCTTGTCTATTTTCTTTGACACCTTTTAGTAAAAGAGCAATGTCTGATTCTGTCATTCCCTTTAAAAAATCCCCAACAGCGTTTTCACTACTTGTAAGAAATTGTTGAAATCGGGCGGGATCATCATTTTTTAGTTTTAATATTTCATCGACAAGTTTCTTCGTTGATGCAGGCTTTCCCGTCCAGCCAATACACACGTATACATCCTCGAGCAGCTTCATCGGTTTGAGAGAAAAGTAAACCCAGTCCTGCTCCAGAAGTTCTTGCAGTGTTTTCGCATTCTCATACGCTTCGATTAACCAATCAGACTGAAAAGACGAATATTGAAGAAAACCTCCATAGGAAGACGCCGCTACATCAGCTCCTGAGCCATTTCGCTGTGTAATCACATGGGAAACAGCTGCAAGTTTAAATATCAACATTGCAGATGGGCGATAGGGCAAGTATTTTTTTAGAATAGCTGTAATAACGGATGTTACCACAGCTGCACTTGATCCGAGGCCATATTTCACACCCGAGACGTCATCCAACTCACTTCTGATTGACAGCTTAAACGGATCAGGCTTAACGTCATGTTCCTTTAAATAGGTAAACGCTAGACTCATTGCTTGCTCGATGAAATGCACCCGTTCGTCATCGGTATCAATCTTCACGTCTTTATTGTTATATGCAAAGCGGAGATCATGTAGTTTAAAATCTTCCAGTGTCAACCTATTCTTATCGCTTTGCTGAATACTTGCATATACAAAACGATCCACAGCCATGACAACAAGGTTATGATGGGGATGAAGGACAGCAAACTCTCCTGCTATCATCAACTTCCCTGGCACTTTTATGGTCATTGGTGTACGGCACAAAATCGTTCAACCCCTATAGAAAGCTTACTCCCCGACCTGGTTTACTTAAAATTACGTCTTCGGCACCAGGTATGTCACGGAGTGTCTTCTCAACAGTTTTTTCATTCTCCGGTAAATAAAGGACCTTCACATTTGGCCCGGCATCAATGGTGAAAAATGCTGGAATTCCTTCCGCTCGCATGGCTTGTACAGTTTGCATAACTGCAACTGTCTTGTCTGTCCAATACGTGAAAGGAGGATTGGCACCCAATGTCGTGGCATGCATTTTCAGGCAGTTGGCTTCTGCAATCTTTCCAGTCTTTTCAAAATCCCGGTCCATGATCGCTTCTTTTATCTGCTCCAGGTCATCGGCAAGGCTTCCTAACCAGCCATCATAAAAGGCAGATGTTTCAACTGTTCGCCTCATTCCATCACGACTCGACACGTTTTTCCTCGTATCAGACAGGACAACAGCAGCAACACGAATATCCCAGTGGTCCTGCGAAGCAATCGGTACAGCATATGAATCGGAACCATCTGGACGTCCGCCCATTTGCCACTGCGCGAAGCCACCATAAATCGAGCGTGTGGCGGAACCTGAGCCTTGGCGGGTTATTCTTGATAGCTCCTGATCACTTAACTGTAAGCCAATCGCTTTTGTTGCTGCAGCAGCAAGTGCTGCAAAACCCGATGCCGATGATGCAAATCCAGCTGCAGTGGGAACGTCATTTATCGAATGGACATCTGCATATAAATGTTTTTCCCCGGCAGTTTGACGGATCAGATCGAGAAATCCACTCACACGTCTATACGACTCACCTGAAATAGTCTCATCGTTAATGGTAACATGATCATTTGCCAAGTTCTCCCGAAATTCGACGCTTGTAGTCGTAGAAAACCCATCTAATGTCAAAGAAAGACTACTGTTTGTCGGTAATATTAGAGGTTCGTTGCGTTTTCCCCAATACTTAATTAAGGCAATATTTGTATGTGCTTTCGCAGTAGCCTTCATTGTTTTTCCCCTTTTTAGCAGTAAGAAAATAGTCTCTTACTGCATAAGTGTAACTAAGGCTGGCACCAAAAGACTTGATGACAACCGAGTTTTCTACTATCTAGTCTTTTTTCTTTAGTACAAAAGGCCACACAGCCTGTGCTCCAACTTTCTTTAGTTTCTCGGCAAGCTGGCGTGAGTGCACTTCATTTTGAGCAAGTGCAATAATGCAGCCTCCATTACCGCCGCCTGTTAATTTCGCACCTAAGGCACCTTCCTGGCGCGCAAGATCAATAAGTCGATTTAATCCGGAATCACTTACGCCTAGGGATTCCAGTTCTTTCTGCGCTTCATTCAACATATGGCCTAGGAAGTTTTTGCTAGCCTTTTCTAATGCATCTTTGGCATGATGGGTTAGCTCCCCGATGCGATCCAGTTTTGCCTGAATTCTTTTAGGTGCAGACTTTAATAAATTGGCTACAGAACCAACAGAAAGTCGGGTATCTCCAATTCTGCCGGAATCTGCTACAACAAAGTGAAAATCCTCACTCAGATTAATAAATTCAATCGGCAATTCTCTTTCATACCATACTGGTGAACCAGACGTTATGGTAAGTGTATCAATACCGCTTGGTGCACCATGGGCGTAAGTTTCGGAGATATTGGCAAGCTCGAGTAGTTCATCTTCCGTATACGCCTCCCGTGCATACGCAAACAAAGATTTGACCACAGAAATCGCTACGGAAGCACTAGATCCAAGCCCTTTGCCATGCGGTATAGATGAATTTATATTAATTAATAAATCCTGACATGGTAACTGAAGGTAATTCAATGTTTCTTTAATACAATTGGTGATACCACACAGCGATTCCGGAGCTAATTCAATTGGCCCGTGGTAAAAAGAACTATCGATTTTTATAGTCCCTGGCACATATTCAACAACGGACTCCACACCAACTAACGGAAAGGGAATAGCAATGGCAGGTTGTCCGTGTACAACTGCATGCTCCCCAATCAAAATTAATTTACTATGAGCTATCCCTATAGCTGTTTGTTCTGTGGTTGCTTTTTGTATACTCATTTTATATTTTGTTCCACCAATTCTTTAGCTTTTCCAACACGGATTTCGTTTTGTTCTATTAATTGATCAGCAATAATATCAATCATCTCCCCAGAAGCCCCTGCTGCAATGGCAACAGAGCGAGAATGTAAAGCCATATGGCCTTTTTGAATACCATCCGTTACTAACGCCTTTAATGCACCAAGGTTTTGTGCTAATCCGACTGAGACAATAACTTGGGCTAATTCTTGAGCGGACTTCACATCTAACATACTGTGTGCCATTTTGGACATGGAATGGACCTGCGTGGATCCACCTACCGTTGCCACAGACATTGGTAATTCCAGCTCACCAACCAGATTTCCTGCCCCGTCTTTGAACCAGGTCGTCATGGAACTGTACTGGCCGTTTCTGGCTGCATAGGCATGCGCACCTGCTTCCACTGCTCGCCAATCATTTCCTGTTGCAATAACAATTGGATCAATCCCGTTCATAATCCCTTTATTATGGGTAACTGCACGATATGGGTCCATTGCTGCAAATTCATAAGCATGTACAACCCCGTCGCGCACTTCTTCTCCTGAGAAGTTTTCTGTTTCGAGTAATGCAGGGGGGATCACACACCGGGAACGTGCTAAACATTTATCCGCATAATTGGATAAAATTCGCAGGTAAACTTTCCCTTTCGTTAAATCTTCCACTGTAGGGGCTAAAGCCTCTACCATCGTATTAATGATATTTGCTCCCATCGCGTCACATGTATTAACGTAAACATGTAAAACAAGCATTTGACCATATCTGGAATCCGATCCTTCATGGAGTAATCGTACCTCCAGGTCCTCAGCACCTCCACCTCTGGCTACCAAGCTGGGGTAAGCTGCATTCGCATCCTCTAATAAGGCTTCCTTTTCACTTAGAAGCGCACGCTTTGCAGCTTCGATGTCCGGGCTGCCAACTACTTGAATTTGACCAATCATAACCCGATCTGTAGCCTCAGTTGTAAAGCCACCGGCCTCTCGCACGATTTTGGCAATATAGCTTGCTGAAGCAACAATAGATGGTTCTTCAACTGCCATTGGTACGACATATTCTTTCCCATTTATAAGGAAATTCAATCCCAAACCAAGTGGTAATGAAAAGGTTCCAATTACATTTTCGATCATTTTATCAGCAGTATCTGCCGGTAAAGACGCATCCGAGAATAAATCAGCGGTCTCTTCATCCGTAAATGTATGCATATCTTGCAATAATTTTCTTCGCTCATCAACAGTCATATTATAAAAACCTGGGATTCTGGAGGTTTTCATACCTTATCATCCTTTTGTATAGCGTCATTGTTCAAAAAGGTATAGTTCCATTTTAATATAAAACACATCTAGAATAAAATTATAACATGTATATGCTTCGTTCGTGATTATAAAGTAAATTTTTATGTTTTCATAACAATTATCTTCTTATTTTTATAATCCCTTTTTAAAACAAAATTACTCTATCTATTATGTGAAAAAAAGCATTAAAATGCAAATAAACAAGGCTGCCAATTGGTACGACTACCTT
This sequence comes from Virgibacillus sp. NKC19-3, assembly GCF_019837165.1. Classification (NCBI taxonomy): domain Bacteria; kingdom Bacillati; phylum Bacillota; class Bacilli; order Caryophanales; family Bacillaceae; genus Virgibacillus; species Virgibacillus saliphilus. The sequence goes on along the minus strand of NZ_JAGYHC010000001.1, from coordinate 345,209 downwards.
GTTTACGTTTAATCACGGTATAATGTTGCCTTTTAAAATTAAATTCAGGATTATAAATCAATAGTGAGCCATGGAGGGTTCGAACCTCCGACCCTCTGATTAAAAGTCAGATGCTCTGCCAACTGAGCTAATGGCTCATCGTCGTTTTAGTGAGCGTTTTATGAATAAAAACGTGTTTGTAAACGTTGTATACTGTTACCTGTGGGTATTGGGTAAATTCCTCTTTATAGAACAAAAGCGAAAAGGAACCACGGTGAGGTAACGAACCGATGATGACTTTCGCCACAGGCATAAGTGCGACTATGGCTCTGCCTGCGCCTGTCGGCTTGTCAGTCGCCAAGTCTTCTTTATCGTAGGGAGCTCTCGTGTTATCTCCTCGTATTTGGCGCTTGTAGCTGGACGTAGCCATTAATCAATAATACATTATGCCCAAGCAAATCATTTTATAATTTCCTAGGCAATTAAAAATGGCTGGGCCACCAGGATTCGAACCTGGGGTACACGGGATCAAAACCCGATGCCTTACCGCTTGGCTATGGCCCAAAAATAGAAATGGTGGAGGGGGAGAGATTCGAACTCCCGAACCCTGAGGGAGCGGATTTACAGTCCGCCGCGTTTAGCCACTTCGCTACCCCTCCGATAGTCTTGACGGATATAAATGATTTATACATTAAATTTTTTATATCAAGTAATGGTGCCGGCCAGAGGACTTGAACCCCCAACCTACTGATTACAAGTCAGTTGCTCTACCAATTGAGCTAGGCCGGCTTATTATGGATGACCCGTACGGGATTCGAACCCGTGTTACCGCCGTGAAAGGGCGGTGTCTTAACCACTTGACCAACGGGCCATGAAGTAGTGTATTCACACTCCAATATGCGCTTGTCGTAAACCGACGAATTTTATTATAACGAGTCCTACAAACTTTGTAAAGGGCGAAATTAATTTTTTTCATATTTTTTTCATAGGGAGAAGGTTTGCCTATATAAAATGCTAAAATTAGATTTCTCTAACGATACCAATTAGGTTATAATGGATGAAAGAAAAATAGTTGGAGGTTTACGTATGTCTAGTTTATTAGAAGGAAAAAATATCGTTGTAATGGGAGTCGCGAACGAGCGAAGCATTGCCTGGGGGATAACGAAATCATTACATAACGCAGGAGCAAATTTAATTTTCACCAATAGACAGGAAAGATCCTATCAAAAACTGACCAAGCTTCTTGAAAAAAAAGCGATCGAAGCAACATTAATCGTTTCTTGTGATGTTGCAAGTGATGAAAGTATTCATCATGCTTTTGCTGAAATTAAAGAAAAAGTCGGCGTTGTTCATGGAATTGTACATGCTGTTGCCTTTGCAAACCGCGATGAGCTCAATGGCGAATATGCAGACACATCACGTGAAGGGTTCTTATTAGCACAGGAAATCAGCGCATATTCACTCGTAGCAGTAACAAGAGCTGCCAAATCGTTAATGACAGAAGGCGGCAGCATCGTTACCCAAACCTATCTTGGAGCAGAACGCGTTATCAAAAACTACAATGTCATGGGAGTTGCAAAAGCATCATTGGAAGCTAGTGTAAGATATTTAGCAGAAGATGTTGGAAAGTACGGCATACGCGTAAATGCCGTATCTGCCGGTCCTATACGCACTTTATCCGCCAAGGGTGTATCAGGATTCAATGAGAAGGCAGGAATTATTGAAGAAAAAGCTCCACTACGCCAAAATGTGGACCAAGATCAGGTTGGCGATGCAACGTTATTCTTCATGAGCGAACTTTCCAGAGGTGTAACCGGCGAAGTCATGCACGTTGACTCCGGATACCACATTATTGGCGGATAAATATTAATTAAGGCGCTCAACTGCTTGGTATTAAGCAGCAGGCGCCTTTTCTTTATACGGGATGTATCGTATTGTTATCGGATTCAAGTGTGCTTGCTTAGCACTTTCGAAACATATCACGAATATGGCATTTGCCAGGCATGATAGCCGCTTTCCTGCATTATAGATCCAATCACATCCACCTGTGTTGGCATTGTATGCATCAATGATGTCAAAGACCCGATTAGCAAACCGATCCCAAGCAAAAGCAAAACAGCGATAATCGTTCCGAGCAACTTGTTGTTGTCCATACACACCTCCCCCTTCAGGTAGGTTAATATCCCCTCGTGTTTGGATAGTGAATATGCCCATACATTAATTTTATTAGTAGACATGTTAAATTGTTACTGGGGGTGGAAGTGTGTATTTAGCTAATTAATTAAAAGATAATCCTATGAAACGCATTTCTCCCCCCCACTTCATAATCAATAGCAATGTCGTTTTTAATTTAAATTCTATATATTTCATAGTGTTTGATTCTGTAGCATTCATACCAGTGAAAGGGGAGCTTACTTCTTGATGTACGAAATTAGCTCCCTGCAGTGCATCACAATGTATACAAGCATTTACAAAATAGGTGGTTTGAGTAGTCTTGGAAAATTTATCTTTACAATTTGTTTGTTCAACAAGATACTTTTTTATATTTCTTGGTAAGGTCCTATTGATCGGGATGTAAACAACATCATAGCCTATAAGTTTCTCAATATTTGTTGCTTTATGAACAATATCTATAAGATCTTCACTTTTAACTGCAAAGGTATAGACTGGTGTTTCCTTGAGCTTTATGGTCTGCATGCATACTAACGGGACAATCTACAAACTTACGATCCTTTTGTGTAATTTCGTTTTTAGACATACGTAACTTCCTACCTTTTTACGTTTAACAGATTTCCTATGGAATAATAGGAGACCTGTGACAAATCACATTTTTTGATAGTATTAGTGCTCTTACAATGTAGTAATAATTGGACCTTCCTTGGTAAGGATAATCGTATGTTCGTATTGGGCGACAAAGCTTTCGTCGGTTAGGAAGGTCCAGCCATCTTCGGATTGGAAAACTTCCTCTTCAAATGTAGAGATAAAAGGTTCAAAAGCAACTACCATTCCATCTTTTAACATTTCGTCATCCCAACGAGAATAATAATTGAAAATATGGTCTGGTGCTTCATGAATGGAGCGACCAACACCATGGCCAGTAAGATTTTTTATAACTGTTAAACCATGCTGTTTTGCTACATTGTGTACGGCCTTTCCGAGTCCACTTTTTTTCGAGCCCGGCTTTGCCCTCTTCAGCCCAGCATCGAATGCTTCTTTAACAACATCACATATTTTCTGTAAAACTTCTTCCCCTTTCCCGGCTACAATCGAAACTCCCGTATCTGCGAAATAGCCATTTTTCGAACCTGAAACATCAATATTAACAAGATCCCCTTCTTGAATGGTCCGTTTTCTCGGAATTCCGTGCGCTACTTCTTTATTTATGCTAATGCATGTATACCCAGGAAAATCGTACTCTCCCTTTGGAGCAGATTGTGCCCCTGTTTTTTCAAACATTTCTCTCGCCATTTCATCAAGCTCTTTTGTAGTAATTCCTGGTTTCGTACAACGGACTAATTCATCTCGAATCGTTCCGCAAATTTCACCAATTTCTTTTAAGCCATTAAAATCCTCTTCGGTCTTAGCAATCACTGTATTCCTCACCTTTTAACGTATTTTATGTTTCGTATTCTATTTGTTTTTAGTATACCATGACGTTTTCGTTCTAGGGATAAAAATCTACATTTATATCTTCATTCGTTGCCGATTGACTGTGTGGTTCCATTCATTCCCAAGGAGGGGGCAGCTAATGATGACTGCCCACTCGTGTTCATCAGAATCATGATCATGTTCCACTTCTACTTTTACGAAATCTCCCACAATAAACTGTCTTGTCGGCGTCACGCTTGAATCGTAGTTCACTCCTCGTTCTGTTTTCATAAACGTTACCTAATACTTTAACATTTTTCCTGCGTCGTTATGCAGCAATATGGCCCGATAACCCTAAAAATGAGGACAACATTTATTGTCTTTGCTTAATAATCTAGTTGACGTCAATACAAGAGGAAATCTTCTTCATGTTCTTTCATAATGGATCTTTGAACTTTACCATCTATTTTTATTTGTAATTTCCCTGTTTTACTAAACAGATTTATTATCCACCTGATTGGAACCCATATGTAAAAGCTGGCATCCATCAACCGAATAAACCGACAATTCAAAATGGATTTTTTACTGTTGGCAAATATAGTTGTTCGACACTATTTAATCAAATTGATTATATAATTAAATTAAAATTTGTACTTGAATCTCCAGTTGCGTCACCTTTTACAATCAATTTAGTTACCCAATAAAAGCAACAACAAAATAAATTATGATACGGGAGGTCGTGCGCAATGAAAAGAGAGAGTATGTTAAATAGGGGATTGGCAAGCTTAATACACCTATTCTCGTTATTGCTTACTTTTATCTTACCTATATTGGTATACTTGGGGACTAAGAATAGAAATACATATTTTGCAGATCACGCAAAAGAAGGGATGAATCTTCACTTTACTTTTTTCCCAATTCTTTTGATCTTAAATTTACTGCATATGAGACCTGCTTTTACGTATAGTCTTCTAACCCTTGAAACAATATTGATATTAATTGCAGCAATGTATGCCCTAAGGGGAAAAAAGTTTTCTTACCCTGTTATACGTTATTTTAAAGTCTAAAGGGTAGGGGCAATAAGTAAATAAAACAAGAGGTGAGGAAAAATGTCGAATCAAGATATATTTACTATCGGAGAATTAATGCAAAAGTCCGGCGTCAGCATTAGAACGCTTCGATATTATGACAGTATAGACTTACTTAAACCAAGTGATTATACAGCGGGCGGGCATAGACTATATTCAAAAGAGAATTTATCTACCCTTCAAAAAATTAAATCCTTGCAGTTTCTCGGTTTTTCCCTAAAAGATATTAAAACCATGCTTCAAAATAACGTTGCTGAGGGAGCGGAAATATTGAAATCATTAAACAATCAAAAACAGCTATTTGAAGCGAAAAAACTTGAAATCATTAATATTTTAACTGATTTAGATCATCTTATTGAAACAATAGACAATGAGAAAACCATCAATATCAACATATTTTGTGCGATGATACAAAAATTAATTTTTGAAGAAGATACAAAAAAATGGTTTGAAGATCATTATTCTAAAGATATAACGGATGAATTATTTAGTATAAATAATTCCGAAGAAATTGATTTAGGTAAAAAATGGACAAAAATTTTATCTAGTATCAAACATGTAACGTTTACCGGAGCTATACCGTCTTCCAAGGAATCACAACAAATAATCGAATCATTAATGGAACTTATGAATGAAACTACGAAAGGAAATTTGGATTTAATTACAGAAAAACTACCATCCACAGAGTCCTTTTCATTCCCTAATCCTTTTACAGAAAAGGAACAAGAGTTTTTAAAAGAGGCTATGGAAATCTTTCGAAAAGATAACGCTGGGTTTAGGTTTTAAGGGGAAAACAGTAAATTACTCTGGACATGTATGATATTTTCGTTCCGGCAGCGATTCCCCTTTTTGAAAACATCGCAATGATACCGATTGCGACGATGGGCGGACTTCCTACATTTCCAGTAGTGATCCCTTCCTTCCCTAGAAAATTATAGTTCGGTTTGCGTTTCTCCGAAGTGCTTGATTTACAATAAAAAAGCATTGATTTCAAGCATAAAAGCTTGCATATTGAACAGGGATATCTCGAACATGAAAAGGAAATAGGCCGATTAAAACAAATGCCTCTTTTACCATTAAACTATACCGGCAAATAAGAAAAGTTGTCATTTAAATAAAAAAACTTTCACCCAAACAGGCCAGCTTTTGTAACCATTACGTTTGAAGTGTATTAGAAACTCATATCATGCGACCCATATCTCCAGTTTCTATGTTAGCTATTGCTTTTTTACTACATGTACTGAGAAAGATAACAAAAACCAACATTCATATTTTTTATTGATGAACATCTTTTTAGTTACCTTTTTGTGACTTTTTAAAAGTCACAGCAGGTTAAAGAATATTTGTTGAGTGAAAATGGAATTCTTTACTTTTAGTATCAATCATTACATATAAAATTCGTGATAAAAGTTCTTTAATTTTATTAAACAATCGCCCCCGATTGTTTAAGTGTTCCAATATTATTTACCCAAAAATTTTTAAGTGCATATTATGATATTCATCGCACTTTTCTATCTATGAGATGATGCATATTCAAATCTAACATAACCAATTTCAGAAGCATTTTTCATTAATTCGAGATTTAGCCAGGAGGCTAGTTTATGAAATTCCACCTCGTTATTAAAGGGGAACTTACTGTAATGTTTACTGTTTAAATCTTCTTCTGTTACGTTTGATAATATCTGTTCCCATCTTTCTATCAGAGAGTTGATCGTTGACTTGACGGTTTCTACATTTTCATTAACATTGATATCCTCTTTGGTTAGCGTACCATCACCAAAAGAATGATTAAAAACCATTTCCCACCAAAATGTTATATGCCACAATGTCCAAGCAATACTTGGTGTACCAATCTCATAAGCTTCGGATTCAGGTAAGTCAGCATACCAATTTCCATCTGCTTCTTGAATATATAGTCCACTATTAGGGGAACGCCACATATATTCATCCTGACTTAATGATGAAAGATGGTATTCGAGAAGTTGTCTTGAAATGCTAAATTGAAATTTAATATTATCCCTTAATGCTGTATCAGTATTGGTCATGAAAACATGTCCCTTCTAATCTAATTAAAAATAATGCTATCTTTACATAATCATACTATATCACTACCCACTTTTTAAAAAAAGCTTGAAACAGATTATGCTGTTTCACTAAAATGGTTCTTCGTAAAGATGAGGCGCACTTTCTATTCTAGAAAAGGCGCCCGATTGCGGTACACATTTATTGATTATCCAAGACATCTCTTAATACCTTTGTACTTTCAGGTGATATGTAACAAACATCTATCCTTTAAAAGGCAACATGATTTCAAATCTAATGCCACCTAATGTTTTAGGGTGTGTTATAACTATTGTTCCATTTATGGACTCTATTAATTGTTTTGTGATATATAAACCCAGACCTGAATTCCCATGCAAGTTTGGTCTGGATTGATCCTCCCTGTAATGTTTTTTAAACACCTTTTCCCAGTTTTCCTTTTTAATGCCTTCCCCTGAATTCTCTAATGCTAATAGAAGATGATTATCTGATTGATTTATTGTAAAAATGATTTCCCCTCCATTAGGGGTATACTGGACAGCATTAGAAAAAATATTGTGCAGTATCCTGTTCATTTTTAAATGGGGGACAGTGATGTTCATATCCACTGTTGATTGGTACGAATAATTAACTGATTTGTCCTCCATTAATGGTTTAAAATCGGCTTCTATTTCATTGATTAAATTGAATAACGTTGTTTCTTCCTTTACAGCGGTTGGATTTTTAATACTTCCTGCAACATTCATATTTTCTAATAAGCTATTTGCTTTAGCGATGTTTCGGGTAATTATTTCTACGTTCATTTTTTGTTCTTCACTCATTGATTTATCATTTGCCAGTGTTTCCGAACTCAATCCAATAAGTGTAATAGGTGTTTTTAAATCATGTGATAAACTTGACATCATTACTGCCCAATCGGAATCCTTTTTCCAATTTTCATATAGTGATTTTTTTAATTCTCCTTGCATTTGTCTAAAGGATCTTGTTAACTGCCCAATTTCATTATTAGAGTCGTAGTTTAAATAAAAATCAAGGTCTTTTTCACTAATTTTATGGGATGCTGTCATCAACTCTTCCAGCGGGGTCTTAATTGTTTGATATAGCTTGTTGATATAGTACCTTGAAAAGATAATAAAATATATAATTGGAGACAGAAGCATTAAGAAAACTAATCCCAATATAATGTAACGATAGTATTCACTTGAAAACATTGCTTTCAATTGATATGAATATACCCATATTCCCTCTATTTCTTCATCCGTACTAATGGGAAAAATTTTATGATAATATCCATTGCTGGAAATAGTTGTATTAATAAGCTCCGGAATTGACTTACCTTGAAAAAGGGAGCTCAATCTTTCAGGACCAGAAATCATTGTTCCATCCATAGAATATTCACTTAAATATACACCATTATTTTGTAGCGTATTTTGTTTTTCTAAGAATTCGTTCTCATCCATATATCTAGGAGTATTTTCTCTCATCTCTAAACTTGCTTCAATTGCAGTATTTTCTGCATGGTTGGCTGGAGTAATTTCACGCATCATGTACGCAATTAGAGTACTAAAGGCTATAATTGTTAAGAAGGTCATCATAACCGTCCACATAATACTTTTCGTGTAAAGTTTTCTTATATCTTTGCTTAATGATTTTTCCACTGATAGCCAATCCCCCATACAGTTTGTAAATAGTCATATTTATAACCGAAGTCAGCTAATTTATGTCGAACATTTTTTACATGTTCCACAACAGATTGTACATCCCCAATACCTTCGATTCCACTGATATGATTATATATTTGTTCCTTTGTAAATACTTGTCTAGGAGAGGATAATAACATAACAAGTAAGTCATATTCTTTTTTTGTGAATGGGATAGGATTCATCTTGTAAGAAATTTTCCTCGATAACAAATCAACCTCTAAATCATCGATAAATATGCGTTTTCTCTTTTCTTTTTCATAGGAATCCAGAAAACGTTCTTTCATCTTAAAAATAGCTTCTATTTTTAGGGTTAATTCCTCTAAGGAGAACGGCTTAGAAATAAAATCATCCCCACCTAGTGACAAAGCTTTAATGCGATTCATTTCATCTGACGCTGCACTTATAAATACGATTGGACAATCCACTTCCTGACGAATACTCTCGCAAACTTCAAGTCCGCTCCGTTTTGGCATCATGATGTCCAAAAGGACAAGATCAACGGAGGTATTTATTTTGTTAATTGCCTCTTGCCCATCTGTTGCTTGAATGATTTGATAACCCTGCTTTTTTAAATGTAAGTTAATTAAATGCCGCATATCTTCTTCATCTTCTGCAATTAAAATATTCTTACTCATTAATCGTTCTGCCCTCCCAACGATTGAACCAATAAATAACAGCGGCTAACAGTGAACCGCTAACTAACAGGAACATACTTAAAATAAAAAGTGAAAATTCATATGACTGGTCTATCACATATAAATATCTCGTTCCGTAGAGTAAAGGAATATACGTCCATATTGTATCACCCAAACTATTTGCTCCAAATAAGACTAAGAATAAAGTTGAAAATATACCCATACCTAAACATAAACTCATGTTCATTTTAAGTGCAACAAACCACAAAATAATGATGAACGGCAGGGAAAACAATGTTGATAATAGAAGGTAATACATCATATATTGATTATACGTACTACCTACTAATAACCACAATGGCAAACAACTAATGAATGTACTGATGCCTACAGAAAGCCATGATAAAAATACCATATTCATCAACCATTTAGCACGACGAGGTAACTGTAATAAATGATTAAAGTGTCCAATTTGTTCTTCATATTGTGTATACAAACTAATCATTAATGCAATCCCACAAGGCAACAAGCAATTATAATATAATGCGTACGCAAAAAATACTTGCTCAGGGTCATTAAACCTGCCTAAATACCAATATAATAGCAGCCCATATAAAATTGGCAGAGCTGCCATTACTATTATCCAATTTGTATGAATTAATTTTAATGTGGTTGCTTTTATTAAATTCATTTCATCACCTTTTTCTTAAAAACAACAGCGAATACAATGGATAGTAATATAAAGTAGAGAATGCTGCTAGCAATACTGATTCCTAATATAGAAGAATCTAATAACGGGCTTCCAGGTTCAATTTGGGTACCATTCGGATGAATTCCCATGGTTGCGGCAGGGATTCGAAGCATATTTCCCCAAGGCGCCAACCAAAACGTCGAGTAAGGTGCTAATAAAGTTACACTAATTAAGGCTCCCAATAAGTTAGTTATTACAGTAATAATTGTACCGAAATACTGCGAAATAACTAAATTGAATGGTATCAGTGGCAAGAAGGCTAGCGTAATTAAAAAAGTTGTATAGATAATAGACAAAACATTTGGCATCTCATTAAAAGTAAATAGGGATCCTCCCACAGCAATGACGATAATAATGATGGAGGATAACAGTTGGTAACCCAGCATATTTATGATTTTAGAATACCATGTCTTAGACAACGATAAATTATTGGAGGTTATCGATTTATAATTACCACCCTTTTTTTCCAAACTAATATTTAAACTACATGTAATCGCCTGACCAATTGGCAAGAACACTAATGGCCATAGATTAAATATCAGGCCTAAATAAGCATTAAAATTTCCTGACTTCGTAACAAAAAGCGAGGTATAAATGGCGAATAGCCAGAAACATAACGGAATAAATAATAACAATCGTATAGATATAGATCCCTTCATTTTCAAGCGTTCAGCTTTTAAATACCCAGTCATGACAGCATACCTCCCCTTTGACTAACAGTAATATCAAAGAATAACTTTTCTAAATCCTCTTCATGATTATTCGCCTTTTCATATTCTAAAGTACCATTATGAATAATCCCAATTGTATCTGACATCAGCTGAATTTCAGATAAAATATGGCTCGATATCATTATTGTAATACCATCTTTTTTTAATTCATTAAATAATTGACGTAACTCTTGAATTCCCATCGGATCAAGACCGTTACTTGGCTCATCAAGTACTAATAATTTGGGTTTTTTAATTAAAGCCATTGCAATGCCTAACCTTTGTTTCATGCCCAAAGAAAAGTTTTTAACTTTCTTCTTACCAGTGTTCGCTAAATGAATTCTCACCAAAACAGGACTAATTTCAGTTAATGGAATACCTTCTTGTAAACAAAATATTTTTAAATTGTCATAGGCGGTTAAATTCCCATAAATAGCTGGTCCCTCAATTAAAGAACCAATTTCATGTAAATCCTTTCTATTCCATTTATGACCTGCGAACATTATTTCGCCTGACGATGGTCTAAATATGCCACATATTATTTTCATCAAGGTTGATTTACCAGCACCGTTCAGACCAAGCAGCCCATAGATTTCACCATGTTTTACATGCACATTTATATTTGTTACTACTTTCTCTGACTTGAAAACTTTTTCCAATTTTCTTGTCTTTAACATATATTCAGACATAAGATATCAAGCTCCTTTCCGTTGATAACTTAAGTCTAGCACTCAATTATAAGGAATTTATAAGGAAGGGGACAAAAGGATTGAAAATCACTAAAGATCCGATTTATAAAATTTAGATAAAAAAAGAGGCTGGGACAAAAGTATTTTTAACAAATAAATTCCGAACATACATCGCTTCGGAAATATACTTTCCGCGGGCGGCTGGTGAGCCCCCTTGTGCTCGTCGTGTTGCAAGTGACTTCGAGGGGCAGCACTCCTCGCAAAAAAGATTGCTATTGCACTTCGGTGTCCCACCTATGCCTTCCCTCCCGCTGGAGTCTCCGCATATTTCCTACGCTAAGTTTGATAATGTTCGTCTTTTTTATTAAACACGTTTGTTTTGTCCCAGCCTCTTTAGTTCAACAACATGGCCCGTTTGTTGAATTGTCACAATACCGATTATCAGCGTTATTATATCAAATTTTATTTCAAAGCCACAAATTTCGTGATAAAGTCAGTCTTTCAACGCTTTACCCTAGTAAAAGTTTGCAATTTGTTTGCAAACTCCCCTTTTTAACCAAAAAAATAAGTTTCCCCATTATAGGAGAAACCCTTCTATACCAACGTTTTTTACTAAGCTTCCAAGCAGACTCGAACTGCTGACCCCATCCTTACCATGGATGTGCTCTACCTACTGAGCTATGGAAGCATAAAAATGGCTCCACAGGTAGGATTCGAACCTACGACCGATCGGTTAACAGCCGATAGCTCTACCACTGAGCTACTGTGGAATAATATCATAAATTTTATAGAACATACATAATTATTTATTTCATTTTACCTTTTATACAATAAAAAAGTATATAAGAAATCAGCCTGGCGGCGTCCTACTCTTGCAGGGGCAAAGCCCCAACTACCATCGGCGCTGGAGAGCTTAACTTCTGTGTTCGGCATGGGAACAGGTGTGACCTCTCCGCTATGACTACCAGACCTAACGGCTTACGTGGTTCTGTCTCTTTCTTATCAGCACTTCCTTATGGAAAAGGAAAGACAAGATATATTATAGGCATTTCCAAACGAAAATGCAAGGGTTTTATGCATTTATACCCTAAAAACTAAATAAGAGTGTTCGTAACGTACATCTAAAAGCCATTTAGTTAAGTCCTCGATCGATTAGTATTCGTCAGCTGCACGTGTCACCACGCTTCCACCTCGAACCTATCTACCTCATCGTCTCTGAGGGATCTTACTCACTTGATGTGATGGGAAGTCTCATCTAGAGGGTGGCTTCATGCTTAGATGCTTTCAGCACTTATCCGTGCCACACGTAGCTACCCAGCCATGCTCCTGGCGGAACAACTGGTACACCAGCGGTGTGTCCATCCCGGTCCTCTCGTACTAAGGACAGCTCCTCTCAAACTTCCGGGCGCCCACGACGGATAGGGACCGAACTGTCTCACGACGTTCTGAACCCAGCTCGCGTACCGCTTTAATGGGCGAACAGCCCAACCCTTGGGACCGACTACAGCCCCAGGATGCGATGAGCCGACATCGAGGTGCCAAACCTCCCCGTCGATGTGAACTCTTGGGGGAGATAAGCCTGTTATCCCCGGGGTAGCTTTTATCCGTTGAGCGATGGCCCTTCCATACGGAACCACCGGATCACTAAGCCCGACTTTCGTCCCTGCTCGACTTGTAGGTCTCGCAGTCAAGCTCCCTTCTGCCTTTACACGCTACGAATGATTTCCAACCATTCTGAGGGAACCTTTGGGCGCCTCCGTTACACTTTAGGAGGCGACCGCCCCAGTCAAACTGCCTACCTGACACTGTCTCCGAACCGGATCACGGTTCTGGGTTAGAAGGTGCGTGCAGCCAGGGTGGTATCCCACGGGTGCCTCCTCGTAAGCTAGCGCTCACGATTCTAAGGCTCCCACCTATCCTGTACAAGCTGCACGAACATTCAATATCAGGCTACAGTAAAGCTCCACGGGGTCTTTCCGTCCTGTCGCGGGTAATGCGCATCTTCACGCATAGTATAATTTCACCGGGTCTCTCGTTGAGACAGTGCCCAAGTCGTTGCACCTTTCGTGCGGGTCGGAACTTACCCGACAAGGAATTTCGCTACCTTAGGACCGTTATAGTTACGGCCGCCGTTTACTGGGGCTTCGGTTCTACGCTTCGCCCAAAAGCTAACGTTTCCCCTTAACCTTCCAGCACCGGGCAGGTGTCAGCCCCTATACTTCGCCTTGCGGCTTCGCAGAGACCTGTGTTTTTGATAAACAGTCGCTTGGGCCTATTCACTGCGGCTCACTACTCGTGAGCACCCCTTCTCCCGAAGTTACGGGGTCATTTTGCCGAGTTCCTTAACGAGAGTTCTCCCGCTCACCTTAGGATTCTCTCCTCGCCTACCTGTGTCGGTTTGCGGTACGGGCACCTATGACCTCACTAGAGGCTTTTCTTGGCAGTGTGAAATCAGGAACTTCGGTACTTTATTTCCCTCCCCATCACAAGTCACGTTAGCGTTGGACGGATTTGCCTATCCAACTCGCTCCCTGCTTGGGCGCACCATTCCATCGGTGCGCTTTCCTTATCCTCCTGCGTCCCCCCATCATTCTAACAGTCATGAGGTGGTACAGGAATATCTACCTGTTGGCCATCGCCTACGCCTTTCGGCCTCGGCTTAGGTCCCGACTAACCCTGAGAGGACGAGCCTTCCTCAGGAAACCTTAGGCTTTCGGTGAAAGAGATTCTCACTCTTTTTTCGCTACTCATACCGGCATTCTCACTTCCAAGCGCTCCATCAGTCCTCACGGTCTGACTTCCCAGCACTTGGAACGCTCTCCTACCATTGTTCGAAGAACAATCCGCAGCTTCGGTGATACGTTTAGCCCCGGTACATTTTCGGCGCAGCGTCACTCGACCAGTGAGCTATTACGCACTCTTTCAATGATGGCTGCTTCTAAGCCAACATCCTGGTTGTCTGAGCAACGCCACATCCTTTTCCACTTAACGTATACTTAGGGACCTTAGCTGGCGGTCTGGGCTGTTTCCCTTTCGACTATGAACCTTATCACCCATAGTCTGACTCCCAAGGTCAAGTAACTGGCATTCGGAGTTTGACTGAATTCGGTAACCCGGTGAGGGCCCCTCGTCCAATCAGTGCTCTACCTCCAGTACTCATCCCTTGAGGCTAGCCCTAAAGCTATTTCGGAGAGAACCAGCTATCTCCGTGTTCGATTGGCATTTCACCCCTACCCACACCTCATCCCCGCATTTTTCAACATACGTGGGTTCGGGCCTCCAGTCAGTGTTACCTGACCTTCACCCTGGACATGGGTAGATCACACGGTTTCGGGTCTACGACCACATACTCGCATACGCCCTGTTCAGACTCGCTTTCGCTGCGGCTCCGTGTCTTCCACTTAACCTCGCATGGGATCGTAACTCGCCGGTCCATTCTACAAAAGGTACGCCGTCACCCATTAACGGGCTTCGACTACTTGTAAGCGCACGGTTTCAGGTTCTCTTTCACTCCCCTTCCGGGGTACTTTTCACCTTTCCCTCACGGTACTGGTTCACTATCGGTCACGAGGGAGTATTTAGCCTTGGGAGATGGTCCTCCCGGATTCCGACGGAATTTCTCGTGTTCCGCCGTACTCAGGATACACTCCGGAGAAAATGCTCTTTCGATTACAGGGCTCTTACCTCCTATGGCTGATCGTTCCAGATCGATTCATCTAAAGCACTTTTTGGTAACTCCGTAGGAGTGTCCTACAACCCCGAAAAGCAAGCTTTTCGGTTTGGGCTGATTCCGTTTCGCTCGCCGCTACTTGGGAAATCGCTTTTGCTTTCTGTTCCTCCGGGTACTGAGATGTTTCAGTTCCCCGGGTGTGCCTCATCTATCCTATGTATTCAGATAGACGTCCTGTTCCATTACGAACAGGGGGTTTCCCCATTCGGAAATTCCCGGATCAACGTTTACTTACAACTCCCCGGGACATATCGGCGTTAGTCCCGTCCTTCTTCGGCTCCTCGTACCTAGGCATCCACCGTGCGCTCTTGTTCACTTAACTAAATCTTGCTTTGTTTCAAAAGCACATTCATGTTTTGATGTCGTTCGTACTCTTATTTAGTTTTCAAGGTACAAAAATGGAGCCTAGCGGGATCGAACCGCTGACCTCCTGCGTGCAAGGCAGGCGCTCTCCCGGCTGAGCTAAGGCCCCGTATTCGTCAATAGATGGTGGGCCTGGGTGGACTCGAACCACCGACCTCACGCTTATCAGGCGTGCGCTCTGACCAACTGAGCTACAGGCCCATCTATTATAAATATAATAGAAGAATTTGCTCTCTCAAAACTGAACCAAACAACCATGTATGTCTCCACCAAAAGATCTGAAATAGATCGCTCGGCGTTTCCGTTTCTATCCTTAGAAAGGAGGTGATCCAGCCGCACCTTCCGATACGGCTACCTTGTTACGACTTCACCCCAATCATTGGCCCCACCTTCGGCGGCTGGCTCACGCAAAGCGTGTTACCTCACCGACTTCGGGTGTTGCTAACTCTCGTGGTGTGACGGGCGGTGTGTACAAGGCCCGGGAACGTATTCACCGCGGCATGCTGATCCGCGATTACTAGCGATTCCGGCTTCATGCAGGCGAGTTGCAGCCTGCAATCCGAACTGAGAATGGTTTTATGGGATTTGCTTAGCGTTGCCGCTTCGCTGCCCTTTGTTCCATCCATTGTAGCACGTGTGTAGCCCAGGTCATAAGGGGCATGATGATTTGACGTCATCCCCACCTTCCTCCGGTTTGTCACCGGCAGTCAAATTAGAGTGCCCAACTCAATGCTGGCAACTAATCTCAAGGGTTGCGCTCGTTACGGGACTTAACCCAACATCTCACGACACGAGCTGACGACAACCATGCACCACCTGTCACTCTGTCCCCGAAGGGAACTCGGTATCTCTACCGATCGCAGAGGATGTCAAGACCTGGTAAGGTTCTTCGCGTTGCTTCGAATTAAACCACATGCTCCACCGCTTGTGCGGGCCCCCGTCAATTCTTTTGAGTTTCAGCCTTGCGGCCGTACTCCCCAGGCGGAGTGCTTAATGCGTTAACTTCAGCACGAAGGGGCGGAAGCCCCCTAACACCTAGCACTCATCGTTTACGGCGTGGACTACCAGGGTATCTAATCCTGTTCGCTCCCCACGCTTTCGCTCCTCAGCGTCAGTTACAGACCAGAGAGTCGCCTTCGCCACTGGTGTTCCTCCACATCTCTACGCATTTCACCGCTACACGTGGAATTCCACTCTCCTCTTCTGTACTCAAGTCCTCCAGTTTCCAATGACCGCTCACGGTTGAGCCGCAAGATTTCACATCAGACTTAAAAGACCGCCTGCGAGCGCTTTACGCCCAATAATTCCGGACAACGCTTGCCCCCTACGTATTACCGCGGCTGCTGGCACGTAGTTAGCCGGGGCTTTCTGGTTAGGTACCGTCAAGGTACCGCCTTATTCAAACGATACTTGTTCTTCCCTAACAACAGAGTTTTACGATTCGAAAACCTTCATCACTCACGCGGCGTTGCACCGTCAGACTTTCGTCCATTGCGGATGATTCCCTACTGCTGCCTCCCGTAGGAGTCTGGGCCGTGTCTCAGTCCCAGTGTGGCCGATCACCCTCTCAGGTCGGCTACGCATCGTCGCCTTGGTGAGCTCTTATCTCACCAACTAGCTAATGCGCCGCGGGCCCATCTGAAAGTGGCAGCATAAAAGCCGCCTTTCAACTTCTCATTAGGTAATCAAAAGTGTTATCCGGTATTAGCTCGCGTTTCCGCGAGTTATCCCCGTCTCTCAGGTAGGTTGCCCACGTGTTACTCACCCGTCCGCCGCTCGTTCCACAAGCGCAAACCCCGAAGGGTTATTGCCTGCTTCCCGCGCTCGACTTGCATGTATTAGGCACGCCGCCAGCGTTCGTCCTGAGCCAAGATCAAACTCTCCATAAAATAATGAAGTTTGTCTATCATTGACACCGATCAATGATATATCTTCGCTTTTAACATGGTTTCAAGGGGTGAAATCGACCGTCCAGATGAACCATCGGACCTCGTGATTTCTTTCCTCTACCATCTGTTTGACATACTGGTTGTTTTGTTCAGTTTTCAAAGAGCAAATCACATGTTGCGTTAAGTTAGC
The DNA here is from genome assembly GCF_019837165.1 of Virgibacillus sp. NKC19-3. Classification (NCBI taxonomy): domain Bacteria; kingdom Bacillati; phylum Bacillota; class Bacilli; order Caryophanales; family Bacillaceae; genus Virgibacillus; species Virgibacillus saliphilus. The sequence continues at coordinate 327,854 of NZ_JAGYHC010000001.1, read as the reverse complement.
AACTTTCTTAGTTTATCATATCCACTTTCCTGAAGTCAATGATTTTTTCAAGTTTCTTTAAAAAAATGAATATGTCATCCGTCTTTAAATTGGCGATTTTTATTAATGTCACAGTTTGTCGTTTTTACGACGAAATATAATTTACCATGTTCAAGGATAAAAGTCAATAGGTTTGATAGAAGATTTTTTCCGTAGAAATGATAACCTGTTTCGTAAGTGACAGCTACAATAATATAGCATGATTATCAGATAAGATCAATAGGAAAGGACAAAAAATTTGCTGTACATCCATTGAACAGTCCACAAATTAGCATAGCTCTGTTCACTCCGTAACTTATACTCGTTTATCTAAAAAATCAATTATGATAGATAAAAAAGGAAAGCCCAATAGAACGTTCACTCCATTAATGGCTTTCCCATTCATTCTATTGATGTTCACTTCGTCTTGGCATGTATTTAATACATTCTTGTTCGCTTGCTACCCGGCGGAACAATTGAAATAAAGCCTGGTATCTTTCTCTCATGGCCTGCTTCACCATATGATCTATTCTGTGATCCTCAAGATCCATAAGCAATTCGTCTAATTCCCTTTTCAAGAGATATTCGATTTCTTTTTGTTCCATTTCATTAATTAACAAACCTAACATTACGCCACCTCAAATCTTCTTAACTAGTCAGTTATTTTTACCCTAAATCTGTCACTATATGTATTCGTGAAAATTGACGAATTTCGTCGGTTACCAATTGCTTTTTTAGTTGCCATTAGCTATTTCCAACGTCCATGCAGCTATATCATTACACTTACTATTTCCACGTTTGTGTGTTTTTTATCCATGCATCCCGCTTTTTATTATATAAAGACAGCTTGTTCTTAATCAAGGCTCTTGTTCATAGACTAAAATAACGAAGGACATGTTATGGGGGAGTCGATGATGGAACATTTTTATGTTATGAAATTTAATAAGTGGAAACGCTGGGGTATTGTAGTACTGTTGGCATTTTTCACGGCTGCATTTGTATGGTTTGAGCAAGATGGAACATTTTCAGTTTTTTCTGGTGATGATCCTGCTGTTTTATCTAAGGGAGATGCCAATGAGCCGAATATCGCCTTAACATTTAATATCAGCTGGGGAGAAGAACGAGTATTTGATATTTTGGAACAACTCGAACAAGAACAGGTTCAGGCAACGTTTTTCCTGAGCGGGGAATGGGTGGAACGTCATCCGGATATTGTAGAGGACATTGCTGAAGGGGAGCATGAAATTGGCATGTTGGGCTATCGTTATAAAAGCTATCTTGATCAGGAAATCGATGAAGTGAGAAATGACTTAACCCAAGCAAGGGAGGTATTTGAAAAGCTTGATTATGAAGATGTCAACCTACTTCGTACACCAAGTGGACATTTTAATACAGAAATCATAGAACTGGCGGAAGAAATGGATTTTGAGGTGATCCATTGGAATGTAAATTCGCATGACTGGCTAAATCCCGGAACAGACGCGATTGTTGATAATGTGATGACAGAAACCACGAACGGAGATATAATCCTAATGCATGCGTCTGATTCAGCCAAGCAAACCGCAGATGCATTAGACATCATTCTACCCGGATTACAAAATAAAGAATTTCAGTTTGTATCCATGTCAGAGCTGATCAATCAAGCAGAAGCAAACGCTGAAATAGTAGATTAAACCGACACCCTGATATTGTCTTATCAGGGTGTCGGTTATGCCTTTTTCGGATTTGCTTTTGTAGCTGGTTTACTTTTTCCAGCTTTCGTTGTTTGATGAGAATCAGGTTCATGCAAACGGTGCAGCATAAGGAGCTGATAGGTGTTACACGCGAGCAACGGAATAATCATTAACCAGGCGTAATCGGTTCCTTCTGTTTGCATGCCGGGAATCCATTCGACCGTTGTCATCACAACCATTAGAAACAGTGCAGGAATAAATGCCCGCTGTTTCGTTTCCTTTGCTTTAATCCTGGCAATGATCAATCCATAACCGAGGATCGCAACAGCCATTAATAAATACCATAGCAAAGAAACCTCCCCTTCTGTGGCTTGATAGGGGAAATATACCAAATCAAAGACAACAAAGGCGATTAGTACAACTTGTACCAGCGGCCAATAGGAGCGAAACAAACCCAGCCCTAATCGATTAATAAATAAATGGGCAAAGAATCCTGTCTGGCTAACCACCGCAAAAACAAGTCCTAAGCCGATGAAGAATACCAATAACCCAAGAACTTCCATGAAATTAAACGGGTTGAAAAAAAGAGCGTAATCTCCTGCTTTTACGAAGAAGCTTGTAACAAGCCCTGTTATTGCTCCAATAAATAACGTCTTAAAAAAGAAATTCACTAATTTACGCGTGTTCAAGCCATCTTCCTCCTACTAACTATGTAAAGGATATAATTTCACATATGATTTATAGCCATTTTATCACGATGGAATATTTTTTTCCTTAACGAAGTGAATATTTTATAAATTTGTCACCCATATTAAGGTGTAAGGAAGGAGGATCTCTTCATGAATCGCATCATTTTACTATTCGTTATTGTATTCATGCTATTACTAAGTGCCTGTAATGGAGAAGACTCCTCCAGGAATGAAGCAGAATATGATACAACAAAGAAAATGGTTGTTGATATATTACAGACGGAGGATGGAAAAAAGGCACTTCAGGAAATTATGTCTGATGAAGCCATGAAAGAAGAACTGATTATCGAATCCGATGAAGTAAATAAATCCATCAATGAAACACTAACTTCTGATAAAGGAAAAGAAATGTGGAAACGTTTGTTTTCCGATCCCGCTTTTGTTAAAAGCTTTACCAGTTCCATGGAAGAACCCCAACAGGATCTAATGAAACGTTTAATGAATGACTCCAACTATCAAGAGCAAATGCTTAAGCTACTCCAAGATCCACAAATGACAGAACAAATAATGAGTGTGTTAAAAAGCCAAGAGTTCCGTTCTCATTTAGAAGAAACTATCCAAGAAACATTAGAAACCCCAACATTCCAAGCTAAAATCCAGGAGATACTATTACAAGCTGCCGAGGAGCAAAGTGATGGCCAGCAGGGAGACAGCAGTGGCGATGAGCAGGAAGATAGCAGTAGTGGAGGTGGCGGGAGTGGTGGTAGTGACAGGAGTGATGAAGAAGATAGTGGCGATGGAGGAAGCGGTCAATAATCAAGCCGGATGATCAATAGGGCGCACACGCGGTGACGCCCTATTTATTCTATTCGTCTAATTTCGCCGCAATTTTCGATGCGATTTTATGATATTCTTGTCCAATTGGATGATCTTGCTGATAAATGGATGGTGCGAAGACCTCTTCTTCTTCATATGGTTGCTGAAGGGGTAATTGACCAAGCACCTTGGTTTGTAATGCTTCTGCCAGTTTTGGCCCCCCGCCTTTTCCGAAAATATACTCTTTATCCCCGGATTTACTTTGAAAATAGGCCATATTTTCCACAACACCTAGAATTTCATGCTCTGTCTTTAACGCCATTTGCCCGGCACGTGCCGCTACAAATGCCGCGGTTGGATGCGGCGTTGTTACAAGCACCTCTTTACAGGTAGGTAATAATTCGTGCACGTCCATTGCAATATCGCCTGTTCCTGGTGGAAGATCAAGCAACAAGTAGTCCAAGTCACCCCATTCTACTTCTTTAAAAAAGTTATTCAGCATTTTGCCAAGCATCGGTCCACGCCAAATGATCGGCGAATTATCTTCAACAAAGAAACCCATGGAAATAACTTTCACACCAAAACGCTCAACCGGAATAATTGTTTTCCCGCGAACTTGCGGACGTTCCTCAACCCCCATCATATCCGGAACACTGAATCCATATATATCTGCATCAATAATACCCACTTTTTTACCAAGTCGCATCAATGACATAGCGAGATTAACTGTAACCGTGGATTTCCCAACACCACCCTTACCACTTGCAACCGCGATAAAGTGAGGAGGATTTGCTCCACCCATCAGCGAACTTTCTTGTTCTTTTTCTACGGCAGGCTGGTATTTTTGAATAATTTCATCAGGCAATTGTTCAAAGCGCAATCCAACCGTTGAAGCACCATTTTGCTTTAAAATACCTACAATTTCTTGTTGCAACTGCATCTGTTCTGCTGTATTTGTTTTTGCAATAGCTATTTTTAAACTAACATGCTTTTTCTCTTCTTTAATCTTAACGCTTTTAATGGCGTCCGTTTGTTCAAACGTTGTATGTAAAAATGGATCCTTAACCGGGTTAAGAAGTTGTACAATTTCTTCATTTGTTAACATTTATGTCACGCTCCCCTTATTCATTATAGAAAAATTCCATCAAACCCAGTATAACACAAATCATGTAAAATCTAAGTGATTTAAATCACCAGATTTGATTTCGGGGATTACTCCTCCGGGTCTTCTATTTCTTCGGTGACATATCGCAAAATACCCTCATAAATGCTTGCTGCCATTTGATCCTGGTACTTATCTTGTGTAAGTAATTCACGCTCTTCTCTATTTGAAAGAAACCCAGCCTCCACTAAAGCACCAGGTACTTCCGCATTCTTTAACAGATACATGCTATTATTCGCTAACGTGGAACGATTTGTATTTTCCAAGTTTCGTGTGATTTCCGATTGAATCATTTTTGCCAGATGTCTGCTTTCATCGAATTCCGGATAGTAAAATGTTTGCGCACCACGCCATTCACTTGATGGCAAGGCGTTTAAATGTAATGTCACGAAAAAATCGGCCTCATGATCATGAATAAATTGAAGTCGGTTGCGAATATCCTCCGTTTTCCTTCGCGAGTACCCTTGGGTATCTTCCTCGGCCAGATCAACATCTTCTTCCCTTGTTAAATAAACAATCGCGCCGGTTTGCTGCAAATAATGTTGCAGCTTTTTCGTTATCGTCAATGCGATATCTTTCTCCAATGCTCCTTCTTGGCCTGCTCCTCCATCAACACCGCCATGGCCAGGATCAAGTACAATTGTTTTCCCGGATAATGGTAGAGACCATGGGGAAGAAGCTGTCCACGCCTCTTCCTTTTGCTGAAGCGGAAATTGTATAAAAAAAACCAATAATAAAAGTCCTATTGCCCATAGTGTAATTTTGCTGCCACGACTCATTACATTCGCCCCTTATCATTTGCTTTCTTTATTTTATGGGACGAGTTATGGTATTATGACAATACATAATCGCTATTTTTCCAGGAATACTATTTTCTAAAAGCGTGTTGCTTGTGATGGAAAAGATATAAATACGATGTCATAGATTGCTGATTTCCGCAGTTCCAATCAACCATCAAGACAAACATACCAAGTTATGCGTCAGTTTATATCAACGCCGAGGTCTTAAAATAACAACAACACGTACAAAAAAGGCTTCAGGAAAGGCGACAAACGTTTATTTTTATGGATTCAGTGTAATAGTAAAGAAATCATGATCCACCGGAGAGAGGAGATGGTTAAATGGATTGGTTAGGAATCGGGGTACTCGTTTTAGGTGTTGCATTTCTCGCATTGGTTATTGTTTTGATAAAACCATTAATGAAATTGTCAGGTTTACTCGGAAGCTTGCAAAAAACAACCGACAAATTACCTCAAAGCGTTGATGACATAAGTTCACAGGCAACAGAAGTGCTAACGACAGGCAATGATACATTGAATCAATTAAATACCCAAATCAGAGAATTAAATCCTATCCTTCATATCGTAGGTGATGCAGGAAAGGCGACAAGAAAATTGTCATCTTCCATGGTCGATGCAACAGAAGACATGAAAACAAGCACGGCAGAAGGAAGCGAACTGGTGCAGGACAGAAATCTCGAAGGCTTGTACGGCGCATTGACGTTAGGGTATTACATCTTTCAAAAACAACGTAACAAATAATGAAAACGCCCCTTATCAATAGTTCAGGGGCGTTTTCATTACTGCTCTATTTTATAATGAACTTCCTGCTTTATCCTTTCCAGTTCCTGCGCTCGCTTGCGTCCATCCGCATAAAGCTTCTTTTCCCGCTTCTTTACACTTTCCACGAAAGGCTGATAGTCCGGACGTTGTGACCGCTTAGAAAGAAACGCTTTAACACCCCATCCTAGCAGCACACCACTTATAGCACTTGTCGACACTACCCAATTATTTGTTCTGTTCATCCGAAGTTGCTCCTTCATTTTTCGCTTGTCTGCGTTTCGTGAGCAGATAGTATCCTAATGCAAATGATCCATACAAGCCGCCCAAATTATTCTTCTGGGAGATATCCTTACTATCATCTGTTTTATTTTTCACCGTTTCGGTTACATCCACTAAGGAAGAGGAAAACCTTCTGGTCACATTTCCAACATCACCCACAATGTAAAATAACGGGCTCAATTGACCTAATTTCTCATTCACATCAGCAATCGTGTCATTGCTGTGATTAATCAAATTTCCAGTTTCTTTAAACACATCATCAAGTTGATCTGGTAATTTTTCAACCGTTTTTTCAATCCCACTAAGGATGCCGGCCAGATTTTGCAATGTATGGGCAATAAAAATGGTTAATATAAGAAAAGCTACACCAATAATGAGTACTCCTATTCCCGTTAATGTCATTGTTTATCCCTACCCCCTCTTTGGTTAAATGGTACCATTTCCTTATTTTCATCTTGTATCATCAGTTCATTTTTGCCCGTCGGTTGTTTATTTTTCCATTTGGAATATAATAGAAAAGCTCCTTCACTCCACTTGATTCCTTCAATAAATGGAGCTAGTTTGCGCTGGAACTCAGCGTCAGTAAGCCTTGCCCTGTTCTGTTTGTACACATGGTTCATGGCATTAACGGAACTGCCGACATTTTCCATGGTATCAAAAAGACTGTCGGTTGCGTTGAATTTAACTTCCATATCATCTATCATTTCCTCCGTTCTCTCAACGGTTGATTTAATTTCCGGTGTGATGGATTCAAACTTTTTTTCTACCTCACCTAAGGTTGTCCCAAGGGCTTCCATCGTAGTGGATACGCGTTTTAACACGAGACATATGTATACAACGACAACTGCGAATGCAACTGAACAAAATAGAATTCCTAAATAAATTACGCCCATAATTGACCAGACCTCCTTTACTAAATTATACCACTTGTCGCCTGAAATAAAACTCATATACATTTGGCTTTTACCCCGAAAACCATCGCCCGCACTTCCAATGCATAACTATTTTCGGTGGGACGAATAGTTACGTGAGTCTGAGGACGTGGTTGCTTTAGCCAATGAGCAAATAAAAGATGTTATACTTTTCCTATTCGTTAATTGGCTTTGACATGAAAAAGATTTACTATCCTATGTTTAGGGTATAGGATAGACAAAAGCAAAACCGATGAGGAGGAAATATAATGGATAAGGCAAAAAATTTCGCAAAAGGGTTTATGACAAAATTTAAAGAAGATAACGTTCCATTATTAGCAGCAGCCCAAGCATATTATTATCTTCTTGCTATATTTCCATTGATTATTGTAGGATTTACCATTATTCCGTACTTTAATATTAACCCGAATGATGCGGTGGATTTCATTGGGAATCTACTGCCCAGTGAAATAGCCTCCGTTTTTGAAGAAAATATTATAAGTTTGATCGAAACACCTAAAGGTGGGTTGCTCACCGTCGGTATCCTAGGTGCCTTATGGGCCGCTTCTAACGGCATTAACGCATTTATAAAAGCATCAAATACAGCCTATGACGTCCAAGAGACACGTTCTTTCGTTGTTGTACGCCTTATAGCATTGGGATTGACACTTGGTATGATTATAGCATTAGTTGTCGCTTTTATTCTACCGATGTTTGGTAGCATTATTCTAAATTTTTTAGAGTCCTTATTAGGATTCTCGGGGGCAACGAGCCTGCTTTTTCAAGTATTGCGTTGGACACTCAGTATTTTCGTTCTTACAGGGCTTTTAATGTTCTTATACCGGTTTGCACCAAATAAGAAAATACCATTCAAGCATATATTTCCAGGGGCTGTTACCGCAAGTGTTTTGTGGCAGTTGATATCCTTAGGGTTCTCTTTTTACGTTAGTAATTTCGGAAACTATTCCGCCACATACGGAAGTCTCGGTGGTATTATTATATTAATGATCTGGTTCTTTTTAACGGGCTTAATCTTAATGACTGGTGCTATTATAAATGTGCTTTACCACCGGAGAATGCGTCATGCTGATCCAGAAGAGCAAATCGCTTCTAATCTTTAAGAGCAAGTGCCTTTGTTTCAGGATTACCTAGAGAGGAATCCTGAAACTAGAGGTCTGCTCCAATTATCATAATGGAATACATTTCTCCAAGCAACCTCTTGTACTTTAAGTGGTGTGATAAACACCGCCCCATTGCGGAATTGCCCTGCTGGCTCTTCTGCTACAAATTCACCAATTGCCGCGCCATCTGTTATTTCCAGCATATCATCCATTGCAATTCCTGTTTCAACTCCTTGTTCCATGAGTTTGCCTTCTTCGTTCATTTTCCATACTGCATCCGAGAATATAAGATCCTCAAAGAGAACGGCGGCACCAAGTGATTCATCCAACGTAATACGTAAATTCACATGATAACCCGGAAGCAATTCTTCAAGCTCTGTTTCCTCATCTTCATGCAACGAAACATGGAATGGGTAGATACTTTCTTCTTCTATTTCAACTGCTTTTGGTAAATCGCTCACCTCAGCAATTTCCCCTTCGATGAAGGTTTCCTTTTCCGTGAGCGTCATTTCCACTGCTTGTCCCGGTTCGATTTGGCTGCGCTCCACTTCCGTTAATTCACCTTCTGCTTGTACCGCTGTGCTTTCAATTGCAATCAGTGGATCCTCCAGCGTTTCTTGTACTGTTTTAATTTTCCCTTCGAAAGGACTTTCTACCGTAATGGTGTCCCCATCGGACTGAAGCTCCGTTAATTGATTCTCTACACTCGATAACTCCGCAGACCTCTGAGCTAACTCTTTTTCCTTTTCGATAATATATTGTTCTTTCATCAATTCCGCTTCAACCGAGTTTTCAGGCTCCTCTGCTGTTTCCATCGCCTCATCTTCTTCCGGATTTTCAATCTCTTCTTCCTCCGGTAATTCCGTCATTTCTTCTTCGAGCATCTCTTCTTCAAAGTCAAACGGGAGCGGGGGTTCCTGTGGAGACGAGTCTCCCTCATCATCCGGAATTTGATAGAGTTCCATTTCTGAAATAGCCGTCTCGATCGCAGCGATTTCCTCATTTAATACGTCGACCTCATTCATTAAATCTGTCTCTGCTTCAACATAATCAAGAACCTGGTACGTATAAAGCGGGTCTCCTGCACTCACCTCTGCTCCTTCTTCGACAAGAAACTCCTGAAAACTACCTAAATCCTCGTCGAAATAGACATGATCTTCGCTCACGGAAGCCAGCACCCCTGGTTTATGGAGATGTTCAGCCACATCCGCTTCAAAAACCTGCGACCAATTTTTGAGATAGGATTTTCTTTCTACTTTTCCGTCGTCATCCATATAGACCAATAAAAAATTAATGCCGATAAACAAAATAATAGCTGCTTGAATCAGTCTTCTTCGCATCATCCAAACCACCCACTTATAATGATTTCATCAGCGTAAGCTAAAAGCGCCGCAATACACCAGAATAAAATATGTAACAGGATAACATTCACCCATAGCCAATGCTTTTTCACAACCGCCATCGTGCTAAGATATTTAACCTGAAAGCCGATAATCCATAATTGGAAAAGGGAGATCGACCCGAAGAAGTAAATAAGCCACGGTGTTTCCATGATATAGGACGCTATTACTCCAAAAGATAATGGGGATACATACCAGTCCAGCCCAATCGTAAGCATTAACGGGATCCATAAGATTCGCTCTATTAATAGAACAACAAGCACAACCTGCTGCATGATAATCAATTTCTGGTAGGGTATGTCCGTTAACAAGTAAAATAGTAGTGCAGGCACGAATAAAATAAGCACAGCAAACAAGATAGCAAATCCGACACGGCCAATGATAAACCAGAACTTACTCTGTTCATACGCAGCCGGTGAGTGTGTGACAATATTTTGCGAGATAAGATCTGTCCCAATCCCCAGATAAGCCATCCAAGCATAGATAATCACACTAAACAAAACAAGCAATATACTTACTTTCCATAAGTTTTGTACCTTTTCTGCCTTTCGAATCCGAAATAAGTGATCGTCCATCGAACGAAAAAATTTAAATAAGTTAACAGGATAGGTCATGGATTCCATTCCTTTTCTATTATTCTTTTTACATATTTTTCTTAATTTTAACCTAAAATCCGATAAAATTCTATGTTATTGTATAATTTTCGTAGAATAGTCAATTGTATCCTATTTGTGCAAAAGGAAAGGATGCTCTGGTTGGAGAAGAGCATCCTTTTGTAGTTGAACATTTTTATTAGTGTTTGTGTCTCCCGTTTCGGATGTGTTCTCTCCCGATTTGCTGCGGGGCTCTCCCGTTTCGGGCCTGCTCGATTTTATGATACCCAACGCGGCTCCATTAAAAGAAGTCCATCAAATAGGTTTGTTTCCTTGGAATGAGCATTTCAAGCTGTTTGATAGCCTGCTCCTCCCCTTTTAACAACCCTATTTGATAATAGTCGCTTGGCCGTTTGTAGCCTAAAAGCATTCCTGTAAGAACCTGGATCGAACATTCGATGACTTGTTCATCTCTTCCATCGCCTTTTCCCAACTGATAATTCCCGCTATTTTCCGGGAAAAAATCATCCTCAACTGCTGCGATAAGGTTGCTATCACCTTGAAAAGGGTATTCCTCTAAAAAGGATTGGACATCAACAATGCGAGCCATAAAATACGGATGCAGTTTTTGCTCAAACCGTGGTTCATCGAGCAAAAGAGGCAAATGGTTATCTTCCGAAACAATGAGATTAGCCTTCTCTGCCATCGAATCATGGTTACCGATAAACTGCAGCAAAAGCTTATGCCCGTTCAAATTGGTATAAACCATTTCTTTCACAGTTAATACCTGCTCCTTCACATGATAGATGATATAGCCCTCTGGGTGCCCGTTTCCACTATAGGCTATGGCGATATGCTGTGATTGGTCCTTTAACACACGCTGCCTCCACCACCTCTCATCACGCTCAAGCATTCCATTAAACGTTTTCGCATATTCGGTATATATACGATGCAGCACGGATATATCAGACTGTATTCGCCGCACATATCCCTCACCGCCCCATTGCTTCTTTAATTTCTCCAAGGGAATGGAATATTGTTGTTCTGTGAAAACATGCTCCCATCCATACTTTCGATAAAAGGCAAAAGCAAATGGATGCAAAAAAGAGAGGGTTTGTCCATTTTGTTTCATCTGTTGTAAAGCATGATGAAGCAAATGCTTGACCATCCCTTGTCTGCGGAATTCAGGCCATGTTGCAACACCGCTAATTCCCCCCATCGCAAAGGACTTGCCATGGATATAACAGGACAGTGGTATCAAATGAACCTTTGCCGCTAGTTGGCCGTCTTCCATCCATCCCCAGACCGTATGCCGCCTCATTTCTTCTTTTTTCTTCTGTATCTCTTCTTCGGACAAATGGTATTGAAACGCAAATTGAGATAGAGAAACAATGTCATCTACATTTGCTTCAGTTAATGTTTGAATGTTGTTCAAGGTGTAAACCTCCTACTACCCTATTTATTCCTATAATAAAGGAAAATGAATATCTATGGTACCAAAAAACAGAATGGAGAAGTATCGGTGAGGTTTGTGGTGTTTCAATCATTATGAAATTGAGAGTTCTAGAAGATTTTAAATGAATGCAAATAAAAAACAGATACCTTCCTAATATAGGTAGGATATATCTGTCTTTTGGCTTCCACCTCATACTTGTTTAAGCAACAATGTAAAATAAGTATTCCGGCCCGTTTTTTACCGGGTCCTTAGCGAATTGGTAACCATGTTTTGATACTTCTTCCGGAACATTTCTAAATGAAGAAGGACAGTCCGTGATGACCTGAAGCAGCTCCCCCGCGGTCATCCCTTCCAACGCTTCTAACGTGTAAATGACAGGATAGGGACAAGATTCTCCTCGTAAATCCAATGTAAAATCAACTGACATATTTCTTTTCCCCTTTCTTGAATCCCATACCGACAAAACGATGTGTTTTCTGCCGATAGACGGTAAGTAAATATAAAATACCAAGCATAACAAGGGTTGCTAGGATTGCACCAACTGGTCCCATGCTAGAAATGAGATTCATTGGTTTTCCGCTGGCAACGAGTGCATGATAGACTCCAAGATGATCCCACGCATAGGCAAGTGCCGTTACACCAATGATATTTCCAGCGAATACGGTCAGATAGAGGATTTGTCCCTCCATTAATCGGTACATCATACCCGTTTCACAGCTGCTTGCCAAAACGATACCAAGGCCAAATAGAAACCCGCCAATAAAGGTACTTGGAGCTGCAATTTGTGTAATTGGCTCCATACCATAGATGCCAATAACAAACAATGTAATGATGGAGCTCACTGCCATGGCGATAATGATTGCCTTTGCCATTACACCTCTACCTGTTAGCCATAAATCACGGAATGCAGAGGTGAAGCAAATTTGTCCTCTTTCTATGAATATACCAAAAAGCGCCCCAAACAAAGCAGCCGTACCAAGCAGTGGTTTGCCAGTCGTAAAGAAAAATAAAATGAGTCCTGTATACACCAGTGCAATAACCCCACCTATGTAAGGCTGAATTTTTCTGTTCTTTTCCTTAGATGGCTTTTTATTTCCCCTCGTTAAAGAAGGTTTACCTTTCCACCATCGTGTTTTTGTAACCTTTGCTCCTAAATAAGTCCCGATCCCTGTGGCAACAATAAAGATCCACGAGTGTAACGAAAATTGCGGAACACCTGTGAAAAAAGCCGCCAAATTACAGCCCAACGCGAGACGTGCACCAAATCCGGCAATAATTCCACCAACTAATCCTTGCACCAGACGTCGCTTTTGTTTGGGGATACGAATTTTAAAATTATTACTGAAAAGAACCATGATGAAAGCACCGATAAACATCCCCCAAACAATCCAGCCATCAGACCTTGAAAACGAAGAACCTTGCATATGTACCAGGTCAAAATAAGCCCAATCTGATATATCTACACCAAGAAACTGTAAGATATGGCCTCCCAAGCGGGTGAATTCGCCAGTTACCGCCCAAACGGTACCAGTAATGCCAAAATAAATCGCACTAAGGATTCCAGCCAGAATGAGCGCGACATATGGATTCCAATAACGTGTAAATATGTGATTAACTACTGCCTTCATCCTTCTTAACTCCCAATCCTTTAAAAATGGAAACCAATTAAGCTTATGCGCACAATTCATGTGTATATATCCTATTTTACTCGTTTGGATGAGACCTGTCACGTGCTATTAGCAAATGTACCATTTTCTTAACAATTCATCATTTGACATGTGATAAAACGTTAACAACTCCCTAAAATCGGATTTAAAAAGGGGCAAAATTCCGATGTATATATGGGCTAAACATAAATAAAACCAACGTTTAGCACTATAAATGTCGGGTAAATTAAAGAAAGGAATTGATAAAACATAACGCATCGACTATGAGAAATAGAGAAGTTGGAGGAATTATTGGCTATGATAACCCGAGAAGATATCTTTACGCATGTCAAAGCAAGTTATGGCACATTGCCTGATTACCCATTTAAGAAATTTCCAAACTATGCTGTATTGCGCCATGCATCCAACAGAAAATGGTACGGTCTTGTAATGAATGTCCCCTCGGAAAAATTGGGATTAGATGAGAATGCGGAAATAGATATTCTAAATCTAAAATCTCCTCCTGAATTAAATGGTATGTTAAGAAACAGCAGTAACATTTTACCTGCATATCATATGGATAAGGAACATTGGATTACACTTGTTTTAGAACGTACCGACCCAGAAGGAGAAATTTATAACTTAATCGAGCAAAGTTTTCGTTTAACCAAGTAACATACACTAACCCATCGAAGCGAAGAAAGAACCTGGATTTTGCCATATCAAAAGGGTGCTATTAACAATAACGCCAGCCTTTGGTTTAATAATATTCGCATCTTTATATCGCCCTGTCTACTAAGTAGCAAACGTCGAAACGCGTTTGCTTACATATCTCCTTTTAGTGAGGAATGTGCTACGTAATAAATCAACAGCAAGTCATTCACTTGTTAAAAAAATTTTTCCTTTGCTTTTCGCATATTCCATATCTCGAACAGCTTCTTTTACATTTACCAAATCATATGGAGAATCAGGTGCTTTCAACCTTAATTTTTTAGCCTTGATTAACCCTATCACATGATGAAATGTTGCTTGCCATGTTTTTGTTGATACGCTTTTATTCCAATGTCGCAAATGAAATATAGTTACGTTCACGTTTGCCTTATTTGTAATTGATGCCCAGTCTACTTGGACTCCGGATAAAAGACCTATGGTTAAAAACGTACCTTTAGGCTGTACGCAAAAGGCTAAATTCGTACCAGAAGAGCCACCTATAGAATCAACAGCAGCATCTGCGCCACATCCATTTGTTAATTCCCTAACAGCCTCTTGTAAGGCATGTTCGGATGTATTGATGACATGAGAAGCACCATGCTTAAGCAAATCTTGTGTATATGTATCATTTCTCGTTATCGCAATCAACTTAAAACCCAGTACGTTCGATAATTGGGCAAAAATATGGCCGATTGAAGAACCACACGCATTTACCAATAACACGTCATCTGGTTTTAGCCCCAACACCTCCGTACAAATAACCCATGCTGTAATTGGATTTATATAAACTTGCGATGCAGTAAAATCATCCATGGAATCAGGAACAGGAATTGCAAATGGTGCTGACGTCCTCACAAATGCTTGCCACGTGCCCTCTCCCCTTAGCGGTAAAACACGCTTACCAACCAGATTTGGTGATACGAAAGAGCCTACATCTTCTACAATCCCAACACCTTCATAACCGGGAATATGAGGTAATGAAATTCGATGCGCATAAGATCCTCTGATTGGTATTAAATCGGAAGGGTTGATAGGACGAGCTAGCATACGAACAAGGACTTCATTCTCCCTGGGTGGTTGGACACCCTTATATTCAACTTGTAATACATCTTGAGGGCTGCCGAATTCATAGAATTTAATACATGTTGCATCCAAAACAATAAGTCTCCTTTACGTTTTGTATCTGATCATCCATTATAGCGTTTTTTTGTTATTATGACTGTTTTTTTGGAACAATTAGAAGAAAAGATCGTTTGCGGTTTAACACAAAAAGGGATTGAAAAAACATAGTACGATCTTCAAATCGATCGTGCTTGCGCTTAAACCGATCGAGTGTAGTTCCAAATCGATCGTGCTCATGCCCAAGCCGATCGAGTGCGCGCTCAAATCGATCGAGTACGCTTATAATGATGGCAGCATTTTTCCTGCATATCATATAGATAAGGAACAATGGATAGGAAAATGAGCGCCAAAAATCGTGTCTGTTTTTACCCTACTTGAACTGAAGATTGGCTTAGATGCCCTTCATATTATCCAGCTTATCCAAAATAAGATTCACAATAGCTAAACTGGTAAGTACCATCTACAACTATGTCAACGTTCGGTTTAATCGTAATTAACATCTCTATATAGCCCCTTCTTCCTTGAGAAATGTAATTATTTTTATCTGTCAAACCAATCTCACCCAGGAAAATATCTTTAAAGAAAGACGGCCTTCGCTCCTTAAAACGATAAAGTCGTACCAATTGGCAGGCAGTGTGTATCATCTCCATGTCCAAGTTGATTCGTTACAGCTACAGGTAATTGATACTTCTGGGTCATTTTGAAAACGAGTTCTTCTATGCTTGGCTCCTGTTTCTCAACCACCATTTGTGTGAACGTACCTAACAACACGCCGTTGCAGTGCTCAAAGTACCCGATTTGATCTAATTGGGATAACAATGAAGCTATCAAGCTAGAACGTCCACCTAGGCTCTCTAAAAATACGATTTTATTAGTGGGGTCCGGCATATACAGCGTGCCAGCTAATTTAAGAAAGCATCGTAGGTTCCCACCTACCAAGACACCTGTCATTTCCTTACCACGAAGCCACGAATAATCAAAGGTCATACATGTGGCGTAGTCACTGTCATGCAAGAACAATTTGCGAAATAAATGGCGTTGTTCTAGCGCGTGTTCACCGACTAAGTTTGCCACTTGGTAATGAAACGTTGGGACCGTAGAACGCGCATAAATGGCATTTAGAATCACAGACAAATCACTAATACCTAAGAACGGCTTTGGGTTCTCTCTGATTACTGCATAATCAAGGTAGGGAAGAATGTGATTAGCAGAATTCCCACCGGATATATCGAAAATAGCGGCGATTTTCTCATCCTTAAAGAACTTCATGAGTTGACACGCCCGTTCCTCAGATGATCCACTAAACGGCGTATTGCCACGATGGTAAATGGTACTCGCTAAAACGGATGTAATCCCCATTTCTGAAAATAGTTCCATAACTTCCGAAACTACACTACTATCGTGGTCTCGACCATCCGAACATGCTATCAAACCAACCGTTTTCCCCACCAATTTTTCCAATCGTAACACGTCCTTCTTTTATTTTGGAATAAGTTACATCTTCTACTTTCCTACATTGGTTCCATTTGCTCTTCCAATAGGCACATTATAATACTGATTTTATTTCCAGATAATCGATGGCCTCCAGATGGTCGTACCTTCAGCAAATAAGAGTCATCTTCACATTCATCACTATACATTTTATCACGGACGTCTTCATACAATGGTTCCTTACATCTTAACAGAAACGTTCTTCGTCAACAGCCGAATCATCCAAATAGAAACAACCACAATAAACAGCACGCCGAGGGCCGCAACACCAGCCGGGATGGCGTTCAACGCTGCCAAACCTTCAAGTAACGGCAGACCGAGCGTAACTCTTAACAATGTATCTCCCGCCATTAAGAGAACGAGCGCAATAACAATAAATCCCAAACCAGTGACCGTATCAAAACGATAAAAACTTGCACTGATTAACCAGCCGAGCAAATAGTACAGAAAGATATTTAAACTAAATACCCCCATGGCTAAGATCCAATTACTCCCCGGGTCGATATAAGGTGTAAAGATAACAGACTGCACAATCGTACTAATAACGTCACCAATGCCCCCAATATCACCAATATCTTCCGCTATTTCTTGGGTAACTGCATTTAGACCAGGATCACCGAATGTTATGTTTGTCAGATTGGTCACGATAAAACGTTCAATCGCATCAACAACGAATGCGATAATCGGAATAACCACAGAAAGCCCAACAGAAGCAAGGAGGGCCCCTTTAAAATAATCTTTTCTTGTGACGCCATTTGCCACATAATGGGAGAGAAAGGACGTAGATATGATCCCAATAACAAGCATAAATATATTAGCCCCAATAAAAACAGCGTCATAATAACCGTCTACACTGTCGTTCCCGAGCAGTGTTCTCCCAACCTTAATGATATTTATCACCAGCATGATGCCAAAAAATCCCCACGCCCAAGCAAATTGAATCGAAAACATATCCATAATTACTTTCGGAAATATCGATTTCTGTTTCATCGGTCATCCTCCTCCGTCAAATGGATAAATAACTCATGAAGCGAAATTGGTCCTGTTTCCAGTCCTTTATCCATCGCTGTTTTCCTTTCCTGATCATGCAGTTCTCCATACACCATGACAGATTTTGTATCCCCCAATTGCTGCTCGTGGAGTAGTGTCTTTGATTGGACAAAGTCATCGACAAGTTCGCTTTTTCCGGTAATGGATGCACCTTTAGCAACAAGCGAATTATATTCCTCTTGGAGCATCATCTCTCCGTTATTTAATATCATTACCTCATCAAACAAATAATCCATTTCAGATACGAGGTGGGTGGACAGGATGATGATTCTTGGGTGTTTTTCTTGATCGTTCAATAACGCTTGATAAAAAATATCTCGCGATGGTGCATCCATGCCAAGGTATACCTCATCAAATATCGTGATCGGCGCTCTTGATGCTAAACCGATAATGGCATTAACAGCCGACTGCATCCCTTTGGAAAATTTCTTGATCGCCTTCTTCTTGTCGAGTTTGAATTGCTCGATAAGATATTCAGCATATTCCATATCGAAATGGGGACGATAGCGCTCTATTTGCTGAAACATGGATTTTACATTTTCGGATTCATCTCCATAATCTTTGTCATACATTAGCGCAACTTGCTGCATAATACCTGCATGTTCAAACGGAGTTTCCCCATTGATGGTAATAGACCCGGAGGATGCTTGACGGAAAGATCCCAAAATCGACAGAAGCGATGTTTTTCCCGCGCCGTTGGAGGAATGTAAATATAGACAACCATATTCAACCCTTGCCAGTCAAGGGATTACAAAAATCTAAAGACAATTAAACACATCTATAATCACACCTAAAACGTCATTTGAACGGTATTTTTCCGACAGATGACGTTTTTAAGTGGGATTATTAGAAGTAACATTTTTATAAGATAAATGAATGAAAATATCATTACAAGTCCTAAAATCAAAAGCCCTTTAGTAGCTAATTTCATTCCTTATTCAAATATATACTTGAATGAATTCCGTAAATAAGATATTATATATTCAAATGAATATTTGAATGAAAATGGAGTGGTGAAAATGGTCAAAAAAGACATGTGTGAAGTTTATTGTTATGACGAGGAAAAAGTCAATCGTATACAAGAAGAATTACAAAATGAAGATTTATCACATGTTTCTCAATTATTCAAAGTACTTGCAGATGGAAATAGAACAAAAATTTCTTACGCACTATGCATAGATGAGGAGTTGTGTGTATGTGATATTGCGAATATCATTGGCTCAACCGTAGCAACTGCTTCCCATCATTTACGAACGCTTCATAAACAAAAAATTGTGAAGTACAGGAAAGCAGGTAAACTTGCTTTTTACTCATTGGATGATGAACATATTAAGCAATTAATTTCGATTACGTTAGTTCACCAGAAAGAAGAGAAAGTAAATGTCTGAATCACTAACAAAAGAAGAAATCAAAGCTTATCGTGTGCAAGGATTCAGTTGTGCAGGTTGTGCAAAAACTTTTGAAAATAACGTAAAGAAATTACAAGGTGTGGAAGACGCCGAAGTAAATTTTGGAGCGTCAAAAGTTTATGTTCAAGGGCATATAACCATTGAAGAACTAGAAAAAGCAGGCGCGTTTGAAAATTTAAAAGTTCGAGATGAAAATGAACCAAAAGCAGAGCACATCCCTTTTTGGAAACACAAAGAAAATATAAAGGTTTATATTGCACTGATATTACTTGTGGCTAGTTGGTTTTTAGGAAATCAATTAGGTGAAGAACACCCCCTTCCAACTATTGGGTATGCAGCGTCCATTTTAATAGGTGGTTATACACTCTTTATAAAAGGTCTAAGAAACCTAAGTAGATTACAATTCGATATGAATACACTCATGACCATTGCTGTTATCGGTGCAGCCATCATCGGCGAGTGGATGGAAGGTGCGACTGTTGTTATCCTTTTTGCCATTAGTGAGGCGTTAGAACGTTACTCCATGGATAAAGCCCGCCAATCCATCGAATCGTTAATGGATATTGCTCCGAAAGAAGCCCTAATTCGTCGAGGGAATAAAGAAACAAGTATCCACGTGGATAATATTCAAGTTGGCGATATTATGATTGTAAAGTCTGGTCAAAAATTAGCAATGGATGGCTTAGTGGTTAAAGGTACATCTACATTAAATCAAGCCGCTATTACTGGTGAAAGCGTTCCTGTTACAAAAACAGTAGATGACGAAGTTTTTTCTGGAACATTAAATGAAGAAGGCTTGCTTGAAGTTAGAGTAACCAAACGAGTGGAAGATACGACGCTTTCAAAAATTATTCATCTTGTAGAAGAAGCACAAGCAGAACGCGCACCTTCTCAGGCATTCGTAGATAAATTTGCCAAATATTATACTCCAGCTATTGTCATTTTAGCTATGTTAATAGCGGTTATTCCACCATTGTTTGTTGGAGATTGGAGTACATGGATTTATCAAGGGTTAGCTGTACTCGTAGTTGGCTGTCCTTGTGCCCTAGTTGTTTCCACTCCAGTTGCTGTAGTGACTGCCATCGGAAACGCTGCAAAAAATGGCGTGTTAATTAAAGGTGGTATTTATTTAGAAGAGACTGGAAATCTGAAAGCTATTGCTTTTGATAAAACAGGAACTTTAACAAAAGGGATTCCTGCTGTTACTGATATTGTAACGGTTAATGGAAACGAAAATGAATTATTGACCATCACAGCAGCCATTGAAAAAGGATCGCAACACCCTCTTGCGTCCGCTATTATAAGAAAGGCGGAAGAAAAAGGATTGAATTTCAATGATGTATCTATGAAGGAATTTCAGTCTATTACAGGAAAGGGTGTTAAAGCAAAGATAAATAATGAATTATACTATGTAGGAAGCCCAAGTCTTTTTGAAGAACTGCATAATCAAATAAAAACTAACCTAAAAGAAAAAATGACGCATTTACAAACAACAGGAAAAACAGTCATGGTTTTAGGAACGGAAACAGAAATTCTTGCATTCATTGCGGTTGCAGATGAATTGAGAGAATCATCTAAAGCAGTCATTAGCAAATTAAATCATCTTGGAGTAGAAACGGTTATGCTGACAGGTGATAACCAACGAACTGCAAAAGCAATTGGTCAACAAGTTGGGGTTTCGGATGTCGAAGCTGATTTACTACCAGAAGATAAGTTGACTTTTATTAAACAACTTCGAGGAAAACATCAACATGTAGCCATGGTTGGTGATGGTGTCAATGACGCCCCAGCACTTGCAGCTTCTACGGTCGGGGTAGCTATGGGCGGTGCAGGAACCGATACAGCGTTAGAAACAGCGGATATTGCTCTTATGTCTGATGATTTAAATAAATTGCCATATACGATTCAATTAAGTCAAAAAGCGATGGCAATTATCAAGCAAAATATTACCTTTTCTTTAGCGATTAAAGCAGTTGCATTATTGTTAGTTGTCCCCGGTTGGTTAACTTTATGGATAGCGATATTTTCAGACATGGGGGCAACACTACTTGTGACATTAAACAGTTTACGATTATTACGGATAAAGAAATGAGAAATTCTATGGAATATGACGTCATAATAATCGGTGGCGGGCAAGCTGGTTTGGCTATGGGCTTTTCGTTAAAACAGAAAAATATTCATTTCGTTATTCTTGATGAGAATGAACAAACCGGTATGTCTTGGCGAAAACGTTATGATTCATTACACTTATTTACTCCCAGAAGTTATAGTCAATTGCATGGTTTTCATTTGAAGGGAGATCCAAATGGATTTCCAGAAAAAAATGAAATTGCAGCTTATTTGAATGCTTTTAAAATAAAGAACGACTTGCCTATCATTCATCAAGAAAAAGTCATCAAACTAACTCAGAATGAGAAGCAAAAGTTCTTAGTCGCTACTCCCAATAAAACGCATAAAGCTAAACAAGTAGTTATTGCTACTGGAGCTTTTTATAATCCTTTTGTTCCAAACGTTCATGATGGAACTGCAAATTTTGAAATCCATGCTTCTCAATATCGGAATCCTTCTCAAATACCTAATGGGAATGTTTTAATCATAGGAGCAGGTAATACGGGCGTTCAGATTGCGGCAGAATTAAGTAAAACACATCAGGTTACACTGTCCCAAAGCAAACCAATGAAAAGTATTCCGCAGAATATTGCTGGAAGAAGTATCTTTTGGTGGTTAGAAACATTCCGAATCGGTCGGGCAAAGCCAAATTCTTTTATAGGAAAAATTTTAAGGGAAAGAGAGCCTCTAATAGGAAATGACTACAAAACGGTACAAAATAATGTGGAGATTGTTGGCAGATTAAGCGAAATTAAAGAAGGTAAGGCGTATTTTAATAATGGTATAACTAAACAAGTCCAAAATGTGATATGGGCGACTGGTTATCGCAATGATTATTCATGGATACAAATCGATGGAGTTTTAAGCAATCAAGGGAGACCGTTACACTCTTTTGGTGTTACGAACGTAGCTGGCTTGTATTTTATAGGGTTAAGTTGGCAGAGGAAAAGAAGTTCCGCTCTTATATATGGTGTGAGTGATGATGCTAAATATATAGCTCAGAAAATTCAGCAACACGAAATGAAATAGGAAAAACGATAAGATTTATGAGGGTAATATACGTTTATATTAGTGATTGGTACAACACTACTGGTATTCTTAAACAACTTGCGGTTATTAAGAGTAAAAGAACCGTAGTTCGTTTTAGTAAATATAAGGTAGCTTTCAGCATAGTTAAATTAGCTTTTAATTACTTGTGTATATATATTACCCTATAGTCATTGTTAGTCATATGTTTGAAAAATATAAAGACAATTAATTATAGCTATAATCACATTTAAAACGTCATTTGAACGGTGCTTTACCGACAAATGACGTTTTAAATTTATGATTATCTTATAAGAAAAGAATTGATTAAATAAGAATTCTCTATTTTGTTTCTCTCTCTTTTTATGCTGGTTCATAAATAGAAAGATGAGAAATATTAAAACAAGAAAGTAAAGAACCACGAAAGATGAATTTTTAAATTAAATAGGGATATTTACTTTACTAGTTTTCTAATTCTCAATAAACTTTGAGATACTATCGCCAATACAGGTAATTCGATTAATGGACCAATTATAAGAGCAAGAGCAATTAATGGTTGGTCAGGGAAAGCTGTTACTACGATGGCTAAGGCAACAGGTGAATTTCTTGCAATGGTGGTCATGTTTAAACTTACTGTATCTTCATAGCTAAACTTAAATACTTTTCCCACCGTCTGTGCAGCAATAAAGTTTATTATGAAAAATAATAAAAGCGGAAGAAGGATTAAAAAGATCACTCCTAAATTATTTATTAGATAATAGCCTTGCGAAGCGAACATTGCTATAATAGCTAAACACAAGAATACGATTTGTGAGAAAGCAAAAAAAGGAATCAGTTTCTTTTCTAAGAATGCTTTCTTTTTATTAAATAAATAACGTGTTATATTGGCTAATAAAAATGGGACAAATAAGACAAAGATGACACTTTCTATTATAGTAGATAACCCAACTGTTTCCATTGTCCCTGCAAAAATGAACAAATAAACCGGCAACAACATTACTTGCAAAATTAAGTTAACTGGTAATACCGATGTGGAAAGAGACATATTCCCTTTCGCAATGGATGTAAAGATTAAATACCAATCTGTACATGGAGTTACAAGAAATAAAATAAAACCGAGCCATAAAGCAGGATGATTGGACAAAAAGATTGCTCCTAATCCCCATGCTAAGATTGGCGTCCATACAAAATTAATTACAGTACTTGTACCTAAGAATTTTATGTTTTTGAAAGCAGCTTTAAGGTTTTGTAATGGAATAGTTAAAAATAACCCATAAAGCATCAATAATAAAAATGGAAGAATAAAAGTTTCTGCATTCTTTTCAAAAATACTAAACTGTCCTAAAAATAGTCCTACTCCTACTGCTATCAAAATCACAATGGATTGAAATTTTTCAATAAAATTCATATAATAACCTCCTTCACATAATAGAGGTAGATGTGCACAACCGACCTTTAGTTTTAACTGTACATGAACTTTTAAAATACAGCATTATAGATATTGACTTCGAATTTAGAAGGAGAGATTGAATTGAACAAGGAACAATGGAAAGCAATCAAAAATAACGATAAAAAATATGATGGTTTGTTTTATTATGCTTTAACGACAACCAAAACAGTGTGTCGTCCTTCTTGTACAGCTAGAACTCCTAACCCAAAACATGTCATTATCTATCATGATTTAAATTCAGCTATTAATGAAGGATTCAGACCTTGTACCAGATGTAAGACGAATCAAATGGATTGGCAAGGATATAAAGAGGAAATCACAAAAGATGTACTGAAATATATACAAGAACACTATAAAGAAAAGATAACTTTAAAATTGCTAGGTAATATTTTGAATAAAAATCCCTACTATATACAACGTAGTTTTAAAGAAATAAAGGGAAAAACTCCCTTAAATTATATACATCAACTAAGAATACAAGAAGCTAAAAGATTATTTTTCTTTAAAGAATTATCAATTACAGATATTGCTTTAGAAATTGGGTATAGTGACAGTACTCAATTCTCTGTAAAGTTTAAAAAATATCAGAGCGTCTCGCCAACTAATTATAGAAATTCATTATTGGAAAAACAACAATAATGATTAGAACAGACTATATTTCCTTATAGAATTATAAACCTTTATGATAAAACAAATAACTACACCTAAAACGTCATTTGAACGGTATTTTACCGACAGATGGCGTTTTTAAATTGTGATTGTTTGGAAAAAAGATGTAAAGGAGAAAAAGCCATGGTGTCTTTGGATGAACAGGAAATCTATAAAGATAAGGTGATGGAATGGATTGACGACCATTTTGTATTGAATGAAGTTGAAATTGAAGATTACCCTTTTTTTCTTCATGGAAAATTAGTACGTGATAAAAAAGGTGAGACAATGGTTGTTTTTTGGTGTGTGATTTATGGACGTGTTGATTACCGATTTCAAAATGCATAAGGAGTGATTAATCATGCAAATGTTTTACTCTCGTTCTCCCCCTTTTGAACATGTTTCTTCTATATATAAATGTAAGTAAATTAAAAATAAGAAAAGAGGTAACTATTATGGAACTAAAATATGTGATTCCGAACATGGAACAAACTTTTGGAAACTTAGAATACGCCGGAGAAGGTAAAGTGGAACAACGCCGGATTAATGGACGAATGACAACTCTATCTCGCAGTTATAATCTCTATTCTGACGTGCAACGGGCAGATGACATTGAAGTCATTCTTCCTAATGAAGCCGGGGAAAAATTCTTTGAACATGAGGAAAAAGTAAAATTAGTCAATGCACGTATTACCGCAGAGGGCTATAAAATCGGGGATCGTGGCTTTACAAATTATAAATTACATGCTGACGATATCGTCAAAGCATAAGGAGGAACTACAAATGAGATTAGCGCAAGGCATTATTATTGATAAAGAAAAAACGTTTGGATTGTTAAAGTTTTCTGCACTACGACGTGAAGTTTTTCTTCAAAATGAAGATGGTACAGTATCTTCCGAAGTTAAAGAACGCACTTATGATTTAAAATCCAGAGAACAAGGTAGGATGATTCAAGTAAGTATTCCTGCTTCTATTCCGTTAAAGGAATTTGATTATAATGCAGAAGTGGAAATGATTAATCCCGTTGCTGATACAGTAGCAAATGCTACTTTTCGTGGTGCGGATGTGGATTGGTTTATTAAGGCAGAGGATTTAGTATTAAAAGGACAACAAAAGCCTCCCCAAAAGCCAAAAAAAGAGCCAGCGGAAGATGAAAAATAGGAAATGATTTATGGTAAAAACACCGCTTATCATCAAAGAAGTTCCAAAAGAGAAAGCTATTCATTTTATTCGGAAATATCATTACTCAAAAATAATCCCTAAGTTGTGTAAATACTTCTTAGGGATTTTTTCAGAATCAGAAAGAAGATTATTAGGTGTCGTTGAGTTAGGTTGGGGTACGCAGCCTTTACAAACAATCCGCAAACTGTTTCCTGACTTTAACTTGAAAACAAATGACTATTTGGAAATCGGTAAAATGTGTTTTCTTCCAGAAATGAATCATAATAATTATTTTGGCAGTCGAACGCTTTCTACACTTATTAAGTGGTTAAAGGAAGAAACCGACTGTCTTTATTTGTATACTTTGGCAGACGGTATTGAAGGCAAGTGCGGTTATGTTTATCAAGCGTCCAACTTCTTTTATTGCGGATATTTCAAGACCAGCGTTTATCGTGATAATCGGACGTATGAAAAGATACATCCACGTAGCGCTAGAGCTTTATTAGAAGAAAATGCACTTTTTGAAAATGTCTCGAAAAAACATTGGCTCACACAGGATTTTTGCGAATATAAAGGAATTGAGAAAATTAATGGACGAATGTTTCGCTATATCTATCCACTGACAAAAGAAGCAAAGCGTCTTTTAAAATTTTACCCCTATAACCGACGGAACTATCCAAAAGACAAAGATTTAGTTTTTGAGAAACGAATTGCACACCGGAAATATGAAAGGATAAGTCAACCTTCCTTTGATAAACATGCTTCTTTTTACAATGTCCAAAATGTCGATTAATGATTTAAAGATTCATCATTGTAAAAGAATCTTGGAAAGGAGGTTTTATGATTTCTTTCAAAAAACGAGGAAAACGAATTAAAGAAAAAGACGTATCCCTCGTTGTTCAATTTATCATTATACGGATAATTGGAATTTGGCTTATCTTTTTTATACCTTTTCACCTGTCTTTTTTACTTTCGGCAGAATGGCAGCTTAACCTATTTCAAGAGCATTTTATTAGTATGTATGGACTGGTAACTTTAATCATCAGTCTTTTGTTAACAGCTGGGTGTATCGTTATGTATTACCGCTATCGCTATGACCAATTTAAACAAATTGTCCACCGTCAAAAACTCGCTAAAATGGTTTTAGAAAATGGCTGGTATGAAACAAAACAAGTCACCAAAGAAAGCTTCTTTAAGGATATTCCATCTGATAACACAAAAGAAAAAATCAGCCATTTTCCAAAAATCTATTATCGTTTTGAGAAGGGATTACTGTATATTCAAGTAGAAATTACACTTGGGAAATTTCAAGAACCCTTATTAAACTTGGAAACAAAATTAGAAACCGGATTGTATTGTGAAATGGTATCGAAGGAGCTTCATGATTCCTATGTAGAATATATTTTATTTTACGATATGATAGCGAATCGAATTTCCATTGATGAAGTCATTGCACAAGATGGCAGCTTAAAGCTCATGAAATCCATGTATTGGGAATATGATAAGCTTCCTCATATGCTAATCGCAGGTGGAACTGGTGGTGGTAAAACGTACTTTATTCTCACTATCATTGAAGCTTTGTTGAAAACAAATGCAAAGTTATATATTTTAGATCCCAAAAATGCTGATTTAGCCGATTTAAATACCGTCATGCCGGATGTGTATTACAAGAAGGAAGATATAATGGCATGTATTGACCAATTTCATGAAGACATGATGGCTCGTAGTGAAGAAATGAAACAAATGGAAGGTTATAAAACCGGGGAAAATTATGCTTATTTAGGTTTATCACCACACTTTTTAATATTTGATGAGTATGTAGCATTTATGGAGCTGCTTACTTCCAAAGAAAATACAGCAGTTTTAAGCAAGCTCAAACAGATTGTCATGTTAGGCAGACAAGCAGGCTTTTTCCTTGTCTTAGCCTGTCAACGTCCAGACGCAAAATATCTTGGAGATGGAATCAGGGATCAATTTAATTTTCGAGTTGCTTTAGGTCGCATGTCAGAAATGGGATTTGGAATGATGTTCGGGAGTGACGTACAAAAACAGTTTTTCCTTAAACAAATCAAAGGTCGGGGATATGTAGATAAAGGTGACAATGTGATCTCTGAATTTTACACGCCCCTTGTTCCAAAAGAACATGATTTCTTACAGTCTATTGATTCATTAGTACAAGAATCTACAAGAAAGAAGGTATGATAAATGGAAAATCTAAAAATAGGAGCTGTTCATATAGACACAAACAAGCACATCAAATGTATTTGCTTGAATTATGATCAATTTGTTTCCGACTCTAACAAATTAACCAATCCTAGACATGATGGTTTTGGTATTAATCCTAAGGAAAGATTTGCTTCAAGAGTTGATAAAATCCTTCATGAAATATTACATGGTGTACGTACCTTGCCCGATAGATTTTATATTCGGTTGGAAAACAGGTATTCCATCTGTAACTGCCGAATTGATTATGTTTTTGAGGTAATGGAAAAAGACTTTTTGAAAGAGAATATTCAAGGAAGTGAAATACCAGAACAAACATTGAAATATTGTCTGGATTCAGATAATGATATTGTCATGCTTTATATTGGGATGAACAAGTAAAACAGCAGAAACAGTGCTTTGCGGTCAGCGAAGCGACAAGACCGCAAAGTGCTGTTTCTGCTGGGCAGGGCTTGCCCTGCCCAGTATTAACCCCCATTTCTAACAGGGGGGTAGAAAAACAATTAGAAACTGTTTCAACAACCCATAAACGCCTGATGGTACAAGGGTTTGAAACACATTAGAAAGATGTCAGCTTTTAAGCATTAGTTGACATCTTTTTTACGTTAGGAGGAAAGCAAATGAATCAACTGTCTTGGTATCAGGTTTTAAAAGAAAAACGGTTAGAGTACGGCATATCACAAAATAAACTCGCAACTTATGCTGGTATTTCAAGACCATATATAAGTGAAATCGAGACAGGAAAAGTGAATCCTACAGAAACGCTTAAAGCAACGTTGTTTGATATTCTGGAACAGTTTAATCCAGAAGCACCACTTGAAATTTTATTTGATTATGTGCGAATTCGCTTCTTAACCACTGACCCTGTTTATGTGATTGAAGATATCATGCAATTAAAAATGGACTACATGCTGCATGAAGACTATGCCTTTTACTCTTATATCGAACAATACGTTTTTGGAGATGTGGTGGTCATGGTTTCGCCGGATGAAGATAAAGGCTGTTTGCTTGAATTGAAAGGTAACGGATGCCGACAATTTGAAAATTTTCTATTAGCCCAACAACGAACATGGTATGACTTCTTTATGCATGTTTTTAAAACAGGCGGTGTGTTTAAACGAATTGACTTAGCGATAAACGATAAAACAGGTATATTGGATATTCCCTTTCTTACAGATAAATGTCGTCAGGAAGAATGTATCTCTGTATTTCGCAGCTTTAAGAGTTATCGCTCTGGCGATTTAGTGCAAGGAGAAGATAAACCAGATATGGGAAACACACTTTATATTGGCTCATTAAAAAGTGACGTTTACTTCTGCATTTACGAGAAGGATTATGAGCAGTTTGTTAAATATGGTGAATCATTGGAAGATACGGATGCGAAAAACCGCTTAGAAATTCGGTTGAAAAATGATCGTGCGTATCATGCGATTGTGGATTTAATGACGTATGAGGATGCAGGACGAACCGCTTTTTCGATAATCAATCGCTATATTCGTTTTGTAGATAAGGATGAAAACAAACGTCGCAGCAGTTGGAAAGTAAATGCAGCATGGCAGCGTTTTTTAGATTTGGGAGAAAATCGCAAAATATCATTAACTACAAAACCTGAACCGTATACGTTCGATAAAACATTGCGTTGGTTAGCTCGTCAAGTTGCCCCCACTTGGAAATTAGCAACAAAACTCGATGAAATCAATCAAACAACAATCATTAAAGATATGTTAAGTCAGGCTAAATTAACAGACCGTCATCAAAAGTTGCTTATGCAGCAGGCAATAAATACAGATGATGTCATTCACTCCTCAAAAGATGAAATATAGAAAGGAGAAACGCTTATGAATTTCGGGCAGAATTTGTACAACTGGTTTTTAGATAACGCACAATCTCTTGTGTTAATGGCAATTGTAGTGATTGGGATTTATTTAGGATTTAAGCGGGAGTTTTCCAAACTAATTGGATTTCTCATTATTGCTTTAGTCGCAGTAGGATTAGTGTTTAACGCTGATGGAGTGAAAGATGTGTTGTTAGACCTCTTCAACCGAATCATAGGGGCTTAATCGGACCGTTTTTTTGTTGAAGATAAGTGCTTTTCTTATGTTCTGCAAAAAAATGGTGATCCAAACGGTAGTGCGGAAGGGATTAACAAGCCTATTTCATGTATCAGTAAAACAAACGCAGGTGCTCTTTTTTGTAATTATTTTTATAAAAGGATGTGAAGGTTTATGGAAATGCAAGTTTATATAGCGAACCTTGGAAAATATACGGAGGGAGAATGGGTGGGTGCTTGGTTCTCCCCTCCTATTGATATGGAAAATGTGAAGGAACGCATTGGCTTAAATGATGAATATGAAGAATACGCTATTCATGATTTTGAACTTCCTTTTGAAATTGGAGAATATACACCAATCGAGGAAATCAATCGTTTATGCGCTATGGTGGAAGAAATTGAAGGAACGCCTTTATATGATGCTCTTTCTGAAATTCAGGGATATTGGTTTAGTAACTTAGAAGAATTATTGGAACATCAGGATGATATTATTTATTATCCTGACTGTGACGATATGGAAGATGTTGCAAGATATTTAATTGAAGAAACAGGCGCACTTGGAGAAGTTCCTGTCAATCTACAAAATTATATTGATTATCAAGCATTTGGACGTGATCTTGAAATGGAAGGTAATTTTCTTGTGTCTTCACATGGTGTATTTGAATATCCACAATAAACAGTGCAGCAGCTTGTTATTAGGACAAGCTGCTTTCTTTCTAGGAAAGGATGATTTCTCTTGAAAAAATTAAAAAGCTACACTCGGATTTGGTCAGTTGAAAAAGTGATATATGCCATTAATGATTTCCGCTTACCTTTTCCAGTCACGTTTAGTCAAATGACGTGGTTTGTGCTTTCCCTATTGGTAGTCATATTACTTGGAAATCTTCCACCACTCTCTTTGATTGATGGAGCGTTGTTAAAATATGTCGGTGTTCCCGTTGGACTGACATGGTTCATGAGTAAGAAAAGTTTTGATGGTAAAAAGCCTTATGGCTTTCTTAAATCAGTTATTACCTACTTTTTCCGCCCCAAAGTAACCTATGGGGGAAAAGCCGTCAAACTTCAAAAGCAACTCATGAATGAAACGATAACTGCGGTAAAGGGTGAAATGTATGGGCTATCCGATTAAATATATTGAAAACAATCTTGTCTTTAACCATGATGGAGAATGCTTTGCATACTTTGAGTTGCTGCCATATAATTATTCTTTTTTATCTGAAGATGAAAAAATACAGGTGCATGAACATTTCCGACAGTTAGTCGCACAGAATCAAGACGGGAAAATTCATGCATTGCAGATTAGTACAGAAAACAGTATTCGCTCTGTACAAGAAAAAAGTAAAGAACTGGTCACTGGACGATTAAAAGAAGTTGCTTATGAACGAATTGACGATCAAACAGAAGCACTTGTCTCCATGATTGGCGAACATCAGGTAGATTATCGTTTTTTTATCGGCTTTAAACTATTGTTGAATGAGGAAGAAGTCAGTATGAAAGCAATGGGACAATCCATGAAAAATTCTCTTTCTAGTTTCATGCGTGATGTCAATCATCATCTTATGGGTGATTTTGTTTCCATGCCAAATAGTGAAGTCGCTCGATTCTTAAAGATGGAACAGTTATTACAAAATAAAATTTCTAACCGATTTAACGTCCGACCGCTAACAAAAGATGATATGGGCTATATCATTGAACATCTTCATGGACAATCAGGAATTGCTTTTGATGATTACAACTATCCTCTTACGATTGAAAAAGGCGAAACGGAAACATGGATAAAACAATTTGATTTAATCAAACCAACTCGCTGTTTAATTACAGAAAAACAACGTTATCTGAAACTAGAACATGAAGAAACAACAACTTATGCAGCCTACTTTACCATTAATTCGATTGTAGGCGATTTAGAGTTTCCATCAGATGAAGTCTTTTATTATCAGCAACAACAATTTGATTTTCCGATTGATACCTCTATGCACGTCGAAATTATGACGAATAAAAAAGCACTTACAACCGTTCGTAATAAGAAAAAGGAATTAAAAGATTTAGATAATCATGCAACGGAATCTAATAATGAAACAGGAAACAATGTGGTAGAAGCTTTAGACCAAGTGAATGAGTTAGAAGATGTCCTCGATCAAACGAAGGAATCTATGTATAAATTAAGCTATGCCATTCGGGTTTCTGCATCTACATTGGATGAATTGAAACAGCGGTGTAATGAAGTCAAAGACTTTTACGATGACTTGAATGTAAAACTCGTTCGCCCGTTTGGGGATATGTTAGGTTTACATGGTGAATTTATTCCCGGCAGCAAGCGTTATATTAATGATTATGTGCAGTATGTAACTTCTGACTTTTTAGCTGGACTTGGGTTTGGTGCAACACAAATGCTGGGTGAAACTGAAGGCATTTATTTTGGTTATAACTTAGACACTGGAAGAAATGTTTATTTGAATCCAAGCCTTGCAAGTCAAGGTGTAAAAGGCTCTGTCACCAACGCTTTAGCTTCTGCCTTCTTAGGTTCGCTTGGTGGCGGTAAGTCCTTCTCGAATAACCTTCTTGTTTATTATGCAGTCCTTTTTGGCGGCCAGGCATTAGTGGTTGATCCAAAGGCAGAACGTGGCGGATGGAAAGAAGGTTTACCGGATATCGCCGATGAAATTAATATCGTTAATTTAACAAGTGAAGAAGCCAATAAAGGGCTGCTTGACCCTTATGTGATTATGAAAAACAAAAAGGATTCAGAAAGTCTGGCGATTGATATTCTTACCTTCTTAACAGGTATATCTAGCCGGGATGGTGAAAAGTTCCCTGTTTTACGAAAAGCAATTCGATCCGTTAGTCAACTGGAAGAACGAGGACTTATGCTTGTTATTCATGAATTACGAAGTGACCCTAACCCGTTAGCTTCGACTATTGCAGATCATATTGAAAGCTTTACCGATTATGATTTTGCCCATCTTCTGTTTTCAGATGGAACGGTACAAAATTCTATCAGCTTGGAAAAACAATTAAATATTATCCAAGTAGCAGATTTAGTTCTTCCAGACGCAGAAACAAGCTTTGAAGAATATACGACAATGGAGCTATTGAGTGTCGCCATGCTCATTATCATTTCCACTTTTGCCTTGGATTTTATTCACTCTGACCGCACTATTTTTAAGATTGTAGACCTTGATGAAGCTTGGTCCTTTTTACAAGTAGCACAGGGTAAAACGCTTTCTAACAAATTAGTACGTGCAGGTCGTGCCATGAATGCTGGCGTTTATTTCGTAACGCAGAACGCAGGAGATTTAACGGACGAAAAGTTAAAGAATAATATCGGTGTAAAATTTGCCTTTCGTTCCCGGGATATCAATGAAATTAAGAAAACGTTAGACTTTTTCGGAGTAGATGCTGAAGATGAAGCAAATCAAAGACGTTTACGGGAATTAGAAAATGGACAATGCCTCATGCAAGATTTATATGGAAGGGTTGGGATTATACAAGTTCACCCTGTCTTTGAAGATTTATTTGAAGCGTTCGACACTCGCCCACCTGTCATAGAAAGGCAGTGATAAACTTGAACAAATCAAAAAAGAAAAAAATAATGGTCATGGCTGTACTGATTAGTGCAGTCATTTTTTTATTGTTTTTATCTTTCTTAACGGTCACAAATGCAGCAGGTTTAGTCGATGATACGGTATCAGAAGACAATCTCTATTCCCTCTATCCACTTGATCATTACCAGTTAGATTTTTTCGTAGATTCCTCTTGGGACTGGCTGCCTTGGAATTGGGATGACGGTATTGGTAAGCAAGTGATGTATGGCTTATATACAATTACAAATTTTATTTGGATTATTAATTTGTATTTATCTAATGCCACCGGTTATTTAGTGCAGCAGGCTTATTCTTTAGACTTTATTTCTGATACAGCAAATGCTATCGGTAAAAACATGCAAACTCTAGCTGGAATTACTGCTGAAGGATTTGGTGAAGAAGGCTTTTATGTCGGCTTTCTGCTTCTCTTTGTATTAATCATAGGTATTTATGTTGCTTATACTGGGTTGATAAAGCAAGAGACAACAAAAGCGATACGAGCTGTTATTAACTTTGTAGTGGTATTTATTTTATCCGCATCATTTATTGCTTTTGCACCCACGTATATCACGAAAATTAATGATTTTTCCGCTGATATTAGTGAAGCTGCACTTGATTTAGGAGCTAAAATGTTGATGCCTAACTCTAATAGTCAGGGAAAAGATAGTGTTGATATGATACGGAATAACCTATTTTCAATTCAAATAGAGCAGCCTTGGATGTTATTGCAATTTGATAATTCGGATAAGGAAGCCATTGGTGAAGAACGTGTAGATACTTTA
This sequence comes from Virgibacillus sp. NKC19-3, assembly GCF_019837165.1. Lineage (NCBI taxonomy): Bacteria > Bacillati > Bacillota > Bacilli > Caryophanales > Bacillaceae > Virgibacillus > Virgibacillus saliphilus. Next base: position 293,712 of record NZ_JAGYHC010000001.1, on the reverse strand, counting down.
GTTTCTATCGATCCAGATGCTAGAAATGGAAAAACAAGAGAAAATGCAGTGAAAGCGGAAATTGAAGATGAAGATAATAAAAATTTAACAATTACCAAGACCACCACACGTTTAGGAATGGTCTTCTTTTTATTTCTATTCAATATCGGAATTTCCATTTTCGTCTTTTTATTATCTGGAATGATGATTTTCTCCCAAGTGCTTTTTATTGTATTTGCGATTTTTCTTCCCATCAGCTTTTTACTCTCGATGATTCCTAGCTTTGAAAATATGGGAAAGCAAGCCATTATCAAGTTGTTTAATGTGATTATGTTACGAGCAGGGATAACGCTTGTTATCACCGTTGCTTTTAGTATTTCATCCATGTTATACAGTTTGACTAGCAACTATCCATTTTTCTTGATTGCTTTTCTACAAATCGTGACTTTCGCAGGAATCTATATGAAACTTGGCGATATTATGAGTATGTTTCGATTACAGAGCAGTGACAGTCAACAAGTTGGACGTCATGTTATGCGCCGTCCAAAACAAATGGCACATCGCAGCAGCCGAAGATTACAACGTTCTATCGGGCGTACTTTAACAGGCGCAACAGCCGGAGCGACTGTCGGAACACTTTTAGGAAAAGCTGGAAAGGGTAAAAATTCTGTTTCTCCTAGAAATTCGTTTCAAAAGCTTTCTCCAAATCGCCCAAATAAGAATGGTCGCAAAAACAGTGAATCTCAATCTATCAGTCAAAAACTCGGTCAATCAACTGGTAAAGCATTAGACACCAAAAATCGTGTACGTGCGAATATCCAGCACCGTAAGCAACAAGTCAAGGACCTACCTACAACAGCGAAGTACGCTGTAGCGCAAGGAAAGGAAAACCTTAAACGACCAGGCAAAGACTTTAAAAAGGGATTTTCCAAAGCTAAAGAAAATCGGCTGCGGGAAAATACGAAACGTAGCAGTAAGCATCGACAAACCATTGCTGAAAAACGACAAGCCTTGGATAAAAGGCAAAAAAGAACAGCTTCTAATACAACGAATCCAACACCGAAGCAACCTACTTCTCCTTTAAACACAGTGAAACAACGGACGAAAGAAAATGAAGGAAAAATTCCTGAAATCCATAAGAGAAAACAAACAGCCATACCAAAAGAAACGCTTCAAACGTTACGAAATCCAAAGAGAAAAGCGAATCAGCCTTACAAAACATCTACCAAAGAAAATCAAAGTAAAAATATAAGATCGAATCGAATTTCAAAGCAACCACAAAAATCAAAAGAAAAACCACAGGTGACAAAACGCCCTGTTCTCCCTAGAAAACGAACCAAAATGCAGCATAGACCGCCACGTCAGAGACAAACGGTTAGGAAGAAACGTTTATGATTTTTTTACGAATGAAAATCATGTTGATTGTTGGTGGAATAGGCTTATTGGCTTTCCTTGGTTTACTAGCTTTTGTGGCTATATTTATTTCCGATGAAGACGAAGACTTTGATACTTCTACGGAGATTGGTTCATCTGGGGAATTAAGTAATACCGAATTAACAGAGGACGTATTGGCTCATCAAGAAACGGTAGAAAAATACGCTGAGGAATATGATATCAGTGATTATGTTCCTGTCTTGCTCGCTATTATTGCGGTAGAGAGTGGTGGTACTGCCGAAGATGTCATGCAGAGTAGCGAATCACTCGGATTATCTCCCAATTCGATAGATACAGAAGCATCTATTGAACAGGGAACAAAATACCTTGCGGAGCTATTGCAATCAGCAGAAGAAAAAGATGTCGATGATTCAACCGTTCTCCAAGCATATAACTATGGGGGCGGTTTTATTGATTATGTTGCAGATAATGGTAATACGTATAGTTTTGAATTAGCGGAAAGTTTTGCTAAGGAGCAATCGGGAGGAACGAAAGTTAGCTATTCTAATCCAATTGCAGAGGAAAAAAACGGAGGATGGCGTTATCAATTTGGCAATATGTTTTATGTCGATTTATTAGAACCATATCTTCAAGAATCAAATGAAACGCCGTCTTTTGGAGATGAAACTTTTCAGGTAGTAATGGAGGAAGCCTTAAAATATGAAGGTTTTCCATATGTTTTTGGCGGAGACAATCCAGATACTTCTTTTGATTGTAGTGGTTTGATGGGTTGGGTATATAAAAAAGCAGGAATTAACCTTCCTCGGACTGCACAAGAACAATATGACGTAACAGAATCTATTTCTTTATCGGAAGCAGAGCCGGGTGATTTAGTTTTCTTCCATTCCACTTACTCTACTGCAAATTATGTGACGCATGTTGGAATCTACGTTGGCGATAACCAGATGTATCAAGCTGGTGATCCAATTGGTTATGCAGATTTAACGACAGATTATTGGCAAGAACATCTAATTGGCGCTGGACGTATTAATAATTAACGAAAGGACAGGATAGCATGAAACTTCCTTTTTATAAAAAAGATAAAGAGGTAAAACCAAAAAAAGAATCAGAGAGAAAGATAAAAACCATAGGGAAACGAAAAAAATCAGTCATTTTTTTATGGGTACTACTTGTTAGTAGCTTGACTTTTGGAATCTATAAAAATTTTACTGCCATCGATCAGCACACCATTCATGAAGTGGAAAAGATAGAAACAAGCATCATAGATACGAATGCAATAGAAAACTTCACCAAACAATTTGTGCGAGATTACTATACTTGGGAAAATGAATCAGAGAAATTAGAAGAACGAAAAGACAAGCTTCATGGGTATTTGACAGAGGAATTGCATGTTTTAAATGAGGATACGATTCGAGATGATATTCCAACCAATTCCACTGTTGAGAATATCAATATATGGTCCGTTTCTGAAGAAGAAGATAATACTTTTTCGGTTGTATATTCTGTGCGGCAAAAAATAACAGAAGAAAAAGAAACCACATTCACAAACTCGACCTATCGTATCTTGCTTCATCAAGATGAACAAGGGAATCTAGTTATTACCCAAAATCCAACAATGTGGACCCAGCCAGAAAAGTCTAATTATTCACCAGAGCAAGTAGAAAATGATGGAACAGTGGAACCAGCTACCGAAGAAGAAATCAATGAGTTTTTAGAGACCTTTTTCTCTTCATATCCAACTGCTACGGAACAAGAGCTTGCTTATTATGTAAAAGGTAACGTATTACCGCCCATCGAAAAAGAGTATGTATTTTCTGAGCTGATTAATCCGGTTTATCAAGCACAAGATAATCAGGTTAAAGCATGGGTTACGGTGAAATATTTAGACCAGGGAACAAAAGCAATGCAACTTTCTCAATATGAATTGACCTTAGAAAAAGATACCAACTGGTTGATTGTGGAATAAACAGCACTATTTAACCTCATAGTAAAGCCATCACCATTTATCGATTAATATTGAACAATTGGTGATGGTTTTATGGAAATCAAAAAGCTATTACCTTCTTCGATATGAAGCAATTTATTTCATATTTTTAATATCAAGTGCATTACAATAATTTTACTGTAAAAGAAAGTTAAACAGCATATTACTTATGCTAATTTTCACCTATAAGAAAGTAGTATTTTATTACTTTAAATGAAATGCTTCATTCCCTTTCATTAGATAATAGAGCGTCTAGATATACGATAACTTTTGATAAATCACTATCTGTTAGATTGCGTAATCTACTTAAAAAACATCAATTTGCTTCAATCCTAATTCAGTTAGTCTGGATGATAAACACTCGCCTATTCCTGTAAAGTTCACAATCATTGTATAAAACATCTGTATTCAATAAATTTATTAACTATAAAAGAATACTGTTGGTTAAAACAGTTTACAAGTTAATCTAATAATAATATACTGTCAATACATCAAAATAAGTTGATATGTTTTGTTGTATGAATAAATCTTTAGTAAAGAGGGATATTTTATGGTTGTTAATCATGGAGGTACATTGAGTAAAGAATATTTTAAATCGTACATTCAGCTAATGATGAATGCTAAAAGGTGTTCACTTGCTGACGCAGGAGAAATAACTACTAGACAGTTTTTTGGTATGAATAAAGATCGTTTTGGAGAAAGCACATACAAGAATTTTATGAAGGCTTTAAGTGAATTAAAAATGGATTAACTTATATTTGTAAACAACTTCCTAGAATATTATTATTTTTAAGTACGGCTATACTGTAAGAATACAACATGCAGAATCACAATTTTATTTTATAAACATATTATTTGCATTATATAAGTATTTAATTATATGTTTATAAAAGGAGGTGAATTATTTGCTTAAAACTACAGTTGAAATAGAAAAAGCGGCAAGTATATTAAAGTTATTGGGAGATAAAACTCGGTTAACCACAATAAAAATTCTTGATAAACATGATTGTTGTGTTTGTGAATTAGTCGAAATTTTTAATGCTAGTCAGCCAGCTATTAGTCAACATCTGCGGAAATTGAGAGATATTGGATTAATTAGAGAAGAACGAAAAGGGCAATGGATATTTTACTCTGTTAATAAAACAAATGAATTTTATCCGTTTGTTCAACAAATTATTGAACAACTTCCGAGTCAAGATCATAAACTAAAGGAACTTGAAGAAAAAGGAACTCGGATTATTTGTTGTTAATTACAGGAGGAATATTGTGACATCAACGCTTATACTTGCGATTACCATTTTTTTAATAACTCTTATTTTTGTCATATGGCAACCCAAAGGGCTGGATATTGGCTGGTCTGCAATAGGTGGAGCTGTGATTGCTTTGCTCGTTGGAGTAGTTGGGTTTTCGGATGTTCTTGAAGTAATAGGCATCACTTGGAATGCTACCTTATCTTTTGTTGCAATCATTCTTATCTCCCTAATTTTAGATGAGATTGGCTTATTTGAATGGGCTGCGTTACATATGGCTCGAATAGCTAAAGGGCATGGCATAAAGATGTTTGTTTATATTAGCATACTAGGCGCTGTGGTGGCAGCTCTATTTGCAAATGATGGAGCTGCATTAATCCTTACACCGATTGTTTTGGCAATGGTAAGAAATTTGCATTTTAAAGAAAAAATGATTTTTCCTTTTATTATGGCAAGTGGTTTTATTGCCGATACGACATCTCTTCCATTTATTGTTAGTAATTTAGTTAATATTGTATCGGCAGATTTCTTTGGAATTGGGTTTGTCGAATATGCTTCTCGAATGGTTATTCCAAACCTTTTTTCATTAACTGCAACTATTGTTGTTTTATTGATTTATTTTAGAAAAAGTATTCCTAAGAATTATGATTTATCCAAATTAAGAGAACCAAAAGAAGCAATTAAGGACTTTAAAGTCTTTCGTTTATCGTGGTACGTCCTTGGTTTATTAGTTATTGGCTACTTTACAAGTGAATTTATCCACGTACCAGTATCCATTATTGCTGGAATCATTGCGATATGTTTTATCTTATTAGCACGACGCAGTCCTACTGTTCATACCAAAGAAGTCATTAAGAGTGCACCTTGGAATATTGTTGTTTTCTCCATTGGTATGTATGTCGTGGTTTATGGATTAGGAAATGCAGGGCTGACCTCTACACTAGCTGGAGTAATTCAAGTAGTCGCTGATGAGGGTTTATTTGTAGCTACATTTGTTATGGGCTTTATTGCAGCATTCCTATCCTCTATTATGAATAATATGCCTACTGTAATGATTGACGCATTAGCCATTGCGGAAACAAATACGTCTGGTGTACTAAGAGAAGCGCTGATTTATGCCAATGTGGTAGGTTCTGATTTAGGACCAAAAATCACACCAATTGGTTCACTAGCTACTTTGGTATGGCTTCATGTGTTATCTCAAAAAGGGGTAAAGATTTCGTGGGGGACCTATTTCAAGACTGGAATTATTTTAACTATCCCAATTTTGATTATAACTTTACTTGGATTGTTCTTAACGCTATTAGTTTTGTAAAAACTTATTAGTAAGGTAAAATAATTAATAAAAATTTAAGGAGCATTAATATGTCAAAAAAAGTAATCTATTTTCTATGTACAGGAAACTCTTGCCGTAGCCAAATGGCTGAAGGATGGGCAAAATATTATCTTGATGATAGCTGGGAGGTTAAAAGTGCTGGAATTGAAGCACATGGACTTAATCCCAATGCTGTTAAAGCAATGAAAGAAGTAGGTATTGATATTTCTAATCAAAAATCAGAAATAATTGATACGGAAATTTTAAATCATTCGTATATAGCTGTTACTCTTTGTGGAGACGCAAATGACCGTTGTCCAATGACACCGCCCCATGTAAAAAGAGTTCATTGGGGCTTTGATGACCCAGCAAAAGCAGAAGGAACGGAAAAAGAAAAATGGGCATTTTTCCAGCGTGTGCGTGATGAAATTGGTGAAAGAATAAGGCGCTTTGCAGAAACAGGAGAATAAAAACAAGCTTTAAAGTTTGTTTTTATAATCAATATATAAGTATATATTTATATGATGATATAAAAGGAGTTGTTTTATATGAAAAAAATAGAAATCTTTGATCCAGCCATGTGTTGTTCTACAGGGGTTTGTGGACCAAGTGTTGACCCAGACTTAACTCGAATTGCTTCTGTTGTTTATTCTTTAGAACAGAAAAATTTTGATGTAACACGCTATAACTTGGCTAACGATCCAGGAGCTTTTACAGAAAACAAAAAAGTTAATCGAATGCTTCATGAAAAGGGCGCTGATGTACTTCCAATTATACTATTGAATAATGAAATTATAAAGAGTGGCGACTATCCTACTAATGAAGAATTTGCAAAATGGTTAGATGTCAAAGAAAGTGAGCTTCAACAGAAGCCAAAGGTTTCCATTTCTTTAGATTTTGATTAAAAAAGGAGGTTTTAAAGTGTACCTATTATTCAATCCCAATTCTCATATTCAAACACCATTTTTATTTTTTACTGGTAAAGGTGGTGTTGGAAAAACATCGACTGCATGTGCAACCGCAGTATCACTAGCAGAAGAAGGAAAGAAAGTTCTTTTAGTAAGCACAGACCCAGCTTCAAACTTACAAGATGTCTTTCAAATGGAACTAACAAATGAGCCTGTTGCCATTCCAAAGATGAACAATTTATTTGTATTAAACATTGATCCTGAAGAATCTGCAAGAAGATATCGTGAAAAAACAGTTGAACCATATAAGGGAAAGTTGCCAGATTCTGTTATCACTACAATGGAAGAACAGTTGTCAGGTGCTTGTACCGTTGAAATAGCAGCGTTTGATGAATTTTCTCATTTGCTTTCTGATGAAAATATATTAAATATTTATGACCATGTTATATTTGACACTGCACCAACTGGGCATACTCTTCGCCTTTTGGAATTACCCACTGCATGGAATGGGTTTTTAGAAGAAAGTACACATGGTGCGTCCTGTTTAGGTCCTTTGTCAGGTTTGGAAGATAAAAAAAAGATGTATGCACAAGCCGTTCATTCTCTTTCTGAGCATACGAGAACGACATTAGTTTTGGTATCTCGTCCTGACAATTCTTCATTACTAGAAGCTAATCGTGCCTCTATGGAACTAAAAGATATTGGCGTTGAAAATCAAATGCTAATAATGAATGGACTTTTTCAAACGTATCAACCTGATGATAAGGTTTCTACAGCATTTTATATGCGCCAACAAAACGCATTAAAGGATATTCCGAAAACATTAAAAGAAGTTGATACATTTTCATTACCCTATGTGTCTTATTCATTAACAGATATGGAACAACTTCAACAATGGATCAGCGAAAATCCAGTTAGTGAATCTATATCAGAAAATAATGTTTCAGATATTAATATAGATTCATTGCCGAACTTAAAAAATGTAGTGGATGATTTTTCATTAAATAATACACGAGTTATATTCACAATGGGTAAAGGCGGTGTTGGGAAAACATCCATTGCAGCTGCCATCGCAGTTGGGCTTTCAGAAAAAGGACATAAAGTTCATTTAACTACAACTGACCCTGCTGCACACTTGACCTATATGTTTGATGATGGCAACACAATGAAAGAAAATTTATCTGTAAGTAGGATTAATCCGACAGAAGAAGTTGAAAAATACAAACAAGAGGTACTCTCGACAGTAGGTAAAGAACAAGATGAAGAAGGTCTCGCTTATTTAAAAGAAGATTTAGAATCTCCATGTACAGAAGAAATTGCAATGTTTCGAGCCTTTGCGGCAGTAGTTGATAAATTAGATGATGAAATTGTAATTATTGATACTGCTCCAACGGGGCATACCTTATTATTACTGGATTCAACGGAAGCATATCATAAAGAAATGAGCCGTTCTACAGGAGAGATCCCAACAAATGTAAAAAAACTACTCCCTCGCCTTCGTAATCCGAAAGAAACAGGAGTAGTTATTGTAACATTAGCTGAGACAACACCTGTTTTGGAAGCAGCACGACTACAAGAAGATTTAAATCGTGCACAAATTACTCCATCATGGTGGATTATCAATCAAAGTTTATATGCTACTGGTACAAGTGATCCGGTCTTAAAAGGGCGTGCAGTTTCTGAAAAAAAATGGATTAATAACGTTAAAGATGAACTGTCAAAACAATGTGCTTTAATTCCTTGGCTGCATGAGGAAAAAATCGGCTATAATAATTTAAAGGAAATGATGAATATATAAATATTTTTTTAAGTTAGGTAAAAGAATATCAAGGGAGGAAAAGAAAATGAATATTACAAACGGGGCAAAACAAAAATTAGTATCTATTTTTAAAGAAAAAGGTGGAAATGGCATACGTTTTTACTCAAATGGATCTGGCTGCTGTGGACCACAAATTGGACTATCATTAGAAGCACCAAAGGATACGGATATGGTACAAGAAATTAATGGTGTTCGGGTTGCACTGGATCAGGATATTAAGGATTCAGTAGAGAATTTAACATTAGACAGTGATGAAAACGATGCAAGATTTGTATTATTAGGGATGGATCAATGTTGTTAAAGTATTTGTTCTTGCTCTTATAAAAGACACAAAGAAAATAAAGACTCATGCTACATTATTTAATGGTATGGGTCTTTCATTTACATGCTATATAAACATGTTGATACAAACGCTTCTATATCATACATGTTCAGTATAAGATGTGTACACTTTATGTTCGTAAAAAATGAGTAAGCATAAAGTATTGACAAATTTGTTATTTTGATTTATATTTAATGCATCAAAAAAAATTGATTTATTGAGTGAGGTGAAAATATGCAACTAATCAAAGAAGTTCAAAACTTAAGTAGCGATGAGGCACTCGATTTTTATGAAAATATGTTTAACGCATTAGCTGATAAAATAAGATTAAAAATAATGCATGAAATTAATAAAAGCCCAGATAAAAACTTATGTGTCTGTGATTTAGAAGAAATATTAGGTTTAAAGCAGTCCAAACTTTCTTATCACTTAAAAAAGTTAGTGAATGCTAATTTATTGATTCCAGAGAAGCATGGAACTTGGAACTATTATAGGATTAATGAGAAACAAGTACAGTTTGTCCTATCTGAAGATACTTGTTGTAAGATTTTCTAACAGGTATCTTACTTATTTTGATGTATTAATCAATTTTTTTTGATTAATACATCAAAAAAAATTGATTAAAGTAAAGTTAGGAGTTATACTAATGTCAGATACATTTATTGAATTTATCAAAACTTTTTTTATGCTGTTTTTTGAATTGCTTGCGTTATTTATCGTTGTCAGTTTTATTGTGAGCTTAATTCAACAAGTCATATCAGAAGAAAGAATTAAAAAATTTCTAAGTCGCCCAAATAAAGCTGTAAATTATGTTTTAGGAACGCTTTTTGGTGCAATGACACCATTTTGCTCCTGTTCTACAATCCCTATTCTTGCTGGACTGTTAAATGCAAAGGTTCCATTCGGACCTGCGATGAGCTTCCTCATTGCTTCTCCTTTAATGAATCCAGTTATTGTATTTATGTTATGGGTACTTCTAGGATGGGAAATTACAGTAGCTTATCTTTTTATTCTAACTATATTTAGTATTTTAGTAGGAGTAATATTTTCCAAGCTAAATTTATCAGAAACATATAAAGGGGTAACAGTTAAAGGCGATGGATTCTTTAGCAACAAACAAGGTTCAAAAATAAAGCAGGCATTAAATGACGCTTGGGCATTTCTTTACCCAATGCTTCCTTATTTATTCATAGGTGTTTTCATAGGCGCCTTTATTTATGGGTTTATACCTACTGAATTTATTACAACATATGCAAGCGGGGATGGTATTTTCTCTGTTCTTATCGCCTCTGTTATTGGTATACCAATGTATATTAGACCAGAAACAATGTTACCTATAGCGGAAGCTCTCGTTTCAAAAGGGATGGCATTGGGAACAGTTATTGCTTTAGTGATTGGAGGTGCAGGAGCTAGTATTCCAGAAGTTGCTCTATTATCTAAGTTATTTAAAAAGAAATTTTTAATTGCGTTTATTTCAGCCGTATTGCTTGTTGCTGTAGCAACTGGACTTATTATTAATATAATCTTTTAAAGGAAAGGTGATATCCATATGAGTATAGATTCTTCCGTTATTAATCGTTATGGTAATGCTGCAATTAGTCATGAACAAAACCTTTGTTGTCCTGTTGAATATGATACCAAATATCTTAAAATTATTCCCGAAGAAATTATAGAAAAAGACTATGGTTGTGGTGATCCTTTGGGGAAAATAAAAGAAGGTGACATCGTTTTAGATTTAGGTAGTGGTGGAGGAAAAGTTCCTTATATCGTCGCTCAAATCGTTGGAGAAACTGGAAAAGTCATTGGTGTTGATATGAATGACGATATGCTTGCTCTTGCTAAAAAGTATCAACAAGAAATAATTGATACTTTAGGTTATGATAACGTTACGTTCCATAAAGGTAAAATCCAAAATTTGAAACTAAATTTAGATGAATTGAACAAATATATAGAAGCCAATCCAGCAACCAATATATACGATTTTAATGTTATTAATAATCATATCAAACACTTAGAAGAAAAACTTCCAATGATTGAAGATAACAGTGTCGATGTAGTCATTTCGAATTGTGTGTTGAATCTTGTTTCAACGAAAGAAAAAGAACAATTGTTTAATGAAATATATCGGGTTTTAAAAGATGGCGGCAAAGCTGTTATATCTGATATTGTATCTAACATCGTTGTTCCAGAAGAAATGAGAAACGATGAAAACCTTTGGAGTGGCTGCTATTCAGGAGCAATGGAAGAAAATGAATTTATAAGAGCATTTGAAAATGCTGGTTTTTACGGCATTGAAATTGATAAACGGGAAGATACATGGACTACCATTAATGACATCAATTTTAGAAGTATGACTGTTATAGCACGTAAGGGAAAAGAAGGCCCTTGCTTCGATAAAGGGCAATCCGTTATATATAAAGGACCTTTTAAACACATTGAAGATGACGATGATCATATTTATCAAAGGGGTGAAAGGACTTTTGTATGTGAAAAAACATTTAACATTTTACAACAAGAACCTTATGCTCAACTCTTTGAGTTTTTAAATGAGAATGAACGTCAAGTTGATAGCAATGATGAGTGTTGTACACCAAGTTGTAATTGCTAAATTATTTAAAGGAGGTGTTAAGATGGAAAAAAACAGCTTTAAAAAAGCAATTTCTAAATTAAAACCTAAGCAACAAGAATGTTGCTCGGTTCAAATTGAGGAGAACAAGGTTGAGGAAAACAAGCAAGAATCTGATTCAAAAAAAGAAAAAAATAATAATAATTGCTGTTAATTCCATATGGATTAAGAGTTTCATTAGGAAGCATAATTTTTATGCTTCCTTTTTCAATTATAGGGAGAATAACCAGGAGGTATTAATACTTTTGTATTTAATATTTAACATGATTATTTTCGTCTCATCATTAGCTGTTCAAAACACCTTTCATATTGGAATATGCTTTTTTTATCATAGTTTTTAGAAGTGATCACCGCGAAATAAGATTTTCACGAAATATAATGTACTTCTATCCCTTTAAATATCCAGGCAAATTTAAAATCCAGACCAAAAATTTTAAAATTTTTGGTCTTTTTTTCGGCAAAAATGCCTTTCTCATCGTGTTAGTTACGCAAAAAGATAAGAAACCTTGTCATACAGAAAGGAGGTGATAAAAATGGTAACAAACGAACCTGTGCACCAAAAGAGAATCCAGCGTCAATTTGATTCATTTTGTAAAACCGTTTTAAGGAATGCTGCTAGAGATATTTATCGAGAAATAAGCAGGCAGAATAAACATTTAATTATACTCTCTGCTTTAACTCAGGATAAACTCAACCATCTAAGTATGTATGACAGCTATGTTACGGATGTTTCTTATTTTTATCTTCATGGTCGTACCATCAGAGTAAAAGATTTTTTGATTGCAAATGCTATTCAATCTTTACAAGAGTGTAATCAACTCATTATTCTATTCTTCTATTTCTTGGATATGAGTGATACCGAAATTGCGAACGAATTAGGACTAGCCAGGGGAACCGTTTATTACCAAAAACAGAAGGCATTAGAGATGATCAAAAACTATTTAAAGGAGCATGCAAATGAGTGATTCTAACTTACTTCCTTATTCAGTAATCTTCATGGCAACACAGGGTGATACAGAAGCAATGGACCAGGTTCTTGAACATTATAAAGGTTACATTGCCCGTTTGTCTCAAAGAGAAATAACTGAGGAAAATGGAGATACTTTTCACATTATAGACGAGGAATGGGCACAAAGGTTAGAACTTAAACTAATAACTGCTGTTAACAACTTTAAGTTTTAGGAATCTCATTATTCATGCGAATGTTTCTTTTAGGAATTTGGTTGTTCTTTGACAAAGAAAACATGGAAGATAACGCCATGCAGTATAAGCCAAAAAATCAGATACATTTTGCTGATGATAAGCTATCTGATAAGTACGCCATAACTTCTTTTCATAGAAAGGAACGAGCGAAATATACTTGTCTAAGGTAATCGTGGTGGATTACTAGCGATGACACATCAGTAAGTATAATGATACTCCCCTACCGTCATGGTTCGAGCGTTTGGAGCGTCGCAGGCTATGAGTAGGGCTGGAAGCAATACTTGCAGGAGTGAAATTCTCGTGGAGCTGTAACCAGCAGCCGTCTGATTTTAAACTGTTTTACGAGGAGGTTCTATATGATTAGTTTGAATGAATTAGAACAAATGAATCTTAAAGATCGACAAACAATGAAAGGTCTTGTAGATGTTCGTCATATTTCAATTGATACTAATTTACCTGCTTTAGAACGTTTGGAAAACTATCTTAAAGATATTCAAAATCCATACTATTTTTTATGTGGTGACGTTTCAGTTCATGTTTGTTTTTCTGACAATGGAAAAGATTTATCCAGCCAATTAAAACACTACTTCTCAAGCTGTAATCACTGAAATCAATCATTATATAATGTTATAATAGAGATGTGATTATAGAGGATTGGAGGAACATGATACGAGCTAATAATTATACAAAAGCTCCTAATCAAAATAAAGTTTGGAAGGTAGCCATTTACATCCGCTTATCCAGAGATGATGGCAACGACGAAAGTTTAAGCGTAACCAATCAACGAATGATTATTCATGATTATCTCGAAAATTCCTTTGACAGTGAATATACTGTTGTTAACCATTATATAGATGATGGCTTATCGGGAACAACGGATTATGAAAGAATAGCATTTCAGCAAATGATTTCAGACATGGAAGCTGGCAAGATTGATTGTATCATGTGTAAAACACTTTCTAGGGCTTTTCGTAATTATTCGGATCAAGGTTATTTTTTAGAGAGAGTATTCCCATTACATGGTGTTCGCTTTATTAGCTTAGGCGACCCAACTGTTGATACCTTTCTTAATCCTGAAGTTGTGCAAGGTATGGAAATTCCAATGAGTGGTATCATGAATGATCGCTATTCTGCCAAAATATCAAATGATGTTCGACGTACATTTGACACTAAAAGACGTAAAGGTGAATTTATTGGAGCATTTGCCCCATATGGATACAAGAAAAACCCAGAGAATAAAACTCATCTCATCATTGATGAAGAAGCTGCACAAGTTGTTCGCAATATTTTTCATTGGTTTGTTTATGATGGTATGAGTAAATCTGGTATTGTAAAACACTTAAATTCACTTGGGATTCTAACTCCAACAAACTACAAACACAGCAAAGGTCTTAACTTAAAGACACCAAACCACCATAAAAATGATGGCTTATGGGGTGTAAATACTGTATCCCGAATATTAAAAAATCCAATGTATATCGGTACAATGGTTCAGGGGAAACAACGTACTATTAGCTATAAAGTACATGATAAAGTTCAACCATCAGAAGATGAATGGTACGTTGTAGAGAATACGCATGAACCGATTATTGATAAATCTATATTTGATTTGGCACAGAATCTAATGAAACGTAATACTCGTACTGCCCCATCAAAAAGACATGTTCATACTTTTTCAGGTTTTCTTAAATGTGCGGACTGTGGTATGAGTATGGCTAGGAAAACGACCCGTAGAAATACAAAAAAATTTGGTGTAAGGGAACTTGTTAGATATATATGTTCTACCTTCTCGCAAAAAAGCAAAGATAAATGTACAAACCATACAATTAAACTAGAGGAATTGAATGAAGCTGTTTTAAGAGCTATACAAGTACAAATTGCTCTTGTAGATGATATGGCTGCTGTCATTAAGGAGATTAATAAACAACCTGTTATACAGATACAGTCCAAGCAATTGAAACAATTACTCGAAACCAAAAAACAAGAATTGGAAAAAGTCACGAATGTTACTGACAATCTATATGTAGATTGGAAAAGCGGTGATATTACAAAACAGGAATATATAAGAATGAAATCTAAATTTGAACAGCAAGCAAATGAATTAAAAGAAAACATTCGCAATGTTGAAAGTGAAATAGCTGTTTCTCAAAAAGGTGTTAGTATCACTGATTCTTACTTGACTACCTTTTTGAAGCACAAAAATATACAAACACTTGAACGTGGGTTATTGCTTGAATTAGTTGATATAATTTATATTCATGAAAATAAAAAAATAACCATAAAATTTAACTTTGAAGATCAGCATAAACGTATGTTGGAATTCATTCAACAGAACAAAAAAGCTACTCATGACAATAAAAACCAAGTCATGTAATTCGTTGACTTGGTTTCCTACCTTTTATCAAAAAGTTGTCTATATTGATATGCCCCGTTTCTTCCCAACAGCCCGTATATCTTCGGCTCGCTTAACGCAAATGTGATATTGTTTAATACCTTATGGTCCCCATAACGTAAACTTAGATTTTCTGCCTTCACATTCATTCTGCACCACCCCTTTTTACTTTCTTAATTGAGCTGATCATTTCGTTTTCAGTGATTCCTAATTTTTCGGCTTCGTGCACTAATTTGACGACATAATCTTCTATAAACAAATCTTTTCGTTTTCGTATAAGTTTCTCTCTCGCACCTTCTGCTACAAACATCCCAATCCCTCTCTTCTTATAAAGAATCCCTTCATCAACTAATGGATTTACACCATTGGAAACCGTCACATGATTAATTTTATAGAATTGAACGAGTTGGTTTGTCGAGGGAGCCTGATCTCCTTCTTGGAGCTGGTGATTAAGTATTTGATCCTCAATTTTTTCTCGGACTTGCACATATATCGGTTTCTCCTGATCAAAAGGTCCTTTCATAATATCCCTACTATTCTTTTCGTATATGTTACGAATTATGGTTATATAGTTATGTATATAACCATAACAGCGTGATTGAACTTCGTCAAGTTTTTTTAAGCACAAAAGGGCGGAGCGCCTACTTAAAATAAGTGGTGACCGCGCTTAACGCTGTGGATGGTCAGGCGTTTATACGTAGTGTGGTTCTTTTCGTTGAACTTTCGCTGCGTAACGGCATTGTCGATTAGATGAAGTGACTTTTTTCGTGGAGACAGCCAACGTGAATCGTATGCATGGAAAGTGCAACGGAATCATGCAGGGCATGCTCCATAAAGGCTTGGAGTAGCGGAGTAGATGGAAGTAGAAAATGGCCATTTCATGCACGCAAGAGCGCTTCAATGGTACATGAAAACGCAAAATAAGCAAATCCATGCACGCGAGAGTGCTTCAATGATACATGAAAACGCAAAATGCGCAAATCCATGCACGCGAGAGTGCCTCAATGGTACACGAAAACGCAAAATGCGCAAACCCATGCACGCGAGAGTGCCTCAATGGTACACGAAAACGCAAAATGCGCAAATCCATGCACGCGAGAGTGCTTCAATGGTACACGAAAACGCAAAATAAGCAAATCCATGCACGCAAGAGCGCTTCAATGGTACATGAAAACGCAAAATAAGCAAATCCATGCACGCGAGAGTGCTTCAATGATACATGGAAACGCAAAATGCGCAAATCCATGCACGCGAGAGTGCTTCAATGGTACACGAAAACGCAAAATGCGCAAATCCGTGCACGCGAGAGTGCTTCAATGGTACATGGAATCACTAAATGAACAAAAGCATGTACGATAGAAAAGCTTTGCGGGATGTAGTTTGTTAAGCTTTCCTTTTCCTCCGAGCTAACATACGCTCACCACGGGCAAATTCCGACTATGATGCTGTTTCCACTTATGGAATCGCAAACACCAAGTCTTCTTTATCGTAGGATGCAACGTGAAGTCACATGGTTTTTGGTGCTTGAGCTGGACGTAGCCGTTTATCCATAGACAGTTATGCCCAAGCAAGTAATTATCTAGTTTCCTATATAATAAAAAAAGAAGAGGCATGTCGTACCTCTCCCTTACGTATGCTGATTGCAATCCAATACCACAACCCTACTCAACTTTAAAATCAACTTCTCCTTCTATTTCATATCTCTCTCCATCAACCGCAAAAGACGCAGCTCCATTTACGACATAATAACCAACCGGAAAACCATCATGATCTAAAAATGCCTCAACGAAAGCTTCATGGCCCTCTGGGGAATCAGCAAGACCGGAAACGGCATTTTTTTCATATTTTTCCTGATATGGTTCCTCCCTTGTAAGCGATCGTGACATTCCGATTTCTGAGACTGCATAGCCGATTTCATATCCCCGCATCTCTTCTTTTATAGAGAACCGAAACGGCGTTTCTGCATGACTGATTGTAACTTCATCTTCTTCGCCTATATATTCTATCTCCCCGTAAAGCTCTACTTCTTCACCACTTTCATATTGCTCCTTTTCACTGCTAAGTCGAAAAATGAAATCATCTTGGGTGGTTTCATCGTTTGTTTGTGTGATCTCTTGGTCAGCTAATTCACTACTGTCAACGGATTCATTTACATCAAACGGATCTGAGGAACCACATCCTGCCAGGAAAATAAGTAGAATAGTGAGGGGCTGTAAGGCATATTTACGTATGCATTCCACCTCCAAATTGGATTTCTTAATATTATATGTATTTATGGTACCATGGAAAAGCTCATAGAGGGAGAATAATAGATAGTATTCAAACATTTACTTGGAAACACTTGAGCTTCTAAAAGATTCGCTAAATAACTTCCCATCCAAGCCCCCTCATTTTTCTGAGACCTAAGGAACGGCTAAGAAGCGTAGGGATGCCCCTTTCGCTTCCCAAAGAGAAAGAAAACATACCAATACTTCCTCTTCTAAATACTAACCTTCCCCTTATGGAAAAAGCCAAATGCCATGACTAAAAACACCTTTAATTTCCGCAGTGGTCCGATGTTGATGACACTAATATATTCGTTAGAATTGGTTTCATATTAAATCTTATTATCAAAATAATTTAAGAATACTTGCTGGTGCTAAAAAGTATGACATGGTTCGTGCCCAAAAACTAGGGCTTTACTTTATGGTATTTCATTCCATTATTCATTTAAATCAAGTTTTCACCATTATTCACAGATTATTTTATATAAGTTTGGACTGTTTTGTCACCTAAGCGGTGACTGCAGCTGTCTTTTAAAGTTTTGGGCGATGATGGAAACATATATCCAGATTTTTGGACGTGCTAATAGGTGTTGGTAGATACAATAAATACCTTGGCCGATTAAGAACCACTGGGGAAAGGTGTAAGAAGGATTCCTGAAAAGGGCATATTCCATCA
Source organism: Virgibacillus sp. NKC19-3 (assembly GCF_019837165.1). Taxonomy (NCBI): domain Bacteria; kingdom Bacillati; phylum Bacillota; class Bacilli; order Caryophanales; family Bacillaceae; genus Virgibacillus; species Virgibacillus saliphilus. The sequence continues at coordinate 275,579 of NZ_JAGYHC010000001.1, read as the reverse complement.
TTGCTAAGCAATGATGGAATGAAAACGATGGTAAGCGCCAAATAAATCCCACCTGCATTCGTAAGTAGGATTTATAACGCTTATTTTAATATAGTTTTTTCCTATCTCAATATACTAAACAACAGGAGAATTTTTATGGCAAATTGCCCCCATCGATCTTCTTTCTTAAATCCTATCGTGTTTTATTACAGAAACTCAAAATCTCATTAACTTCGCAAAGAAAAGTCTTTTAGCTTTTCTATGATTAACTCCATTTCTCCAGCGTATAAGCACATTGGGTTTACGTAAAAACTTCCAGGTTCCTCAGACATTATATATATACTCACGTCACCCTCCATCATCCATTTTTGAACATCGGTGAATGAAACTTTATTATCTTTAATTTTTACATAAGCTCGCGCGATTGGTTGACCAGCTTCATTAGGATAGCTTCTGTCTACTGAAAATAAATGATGATTATCAAAAGCTGTTTTCAGCTTTTCAATTTCATCCTCGCTCCAATCGTATCTCGCTTCGTGATCCATATTTATATACTGTTTTATGGCTGAATACAACCCTACTAATTCTTCACGACCAACCTTTAACATTCTGCCTATTCCATATGATGGAAAATTTAATGATTTTATTATAGAAATAAATTCATTACTCCCTACAATCAAACCACTGGATTGCGGTCCTCTCAAATCCTTACCACCGCTAAACAAAGTAATATCTGCGCCCATCTCAGAAAACTTCCATAAATTATCTACAGGGGGAAGTTGGGCAGCGGCATCTACTATTATAGGTATTCCCTTTTGCTTTGCAACCTCTATAACTTCATCAAGAGGCATGTCCCCATCTGATGTCCATCCAGATGTAGCATAGTAAAATGCCGCTGTATTCTCATCTATAGTTTCAAATAGATCTTCTTTTGTGGGTGGTAAAATTAAATTAGGAAAAGCTATTTCTTCATACTTCACTCCCAACTGAGATATAACCAAGTCATAAGGATTTCTGTGCGCTTTAAACATTACAATATTACATTTTGAAATCTGCTCTTTATCTAAATAATAAAATCGACTATCACCATATTTCTTTTGAACTGCAGCAGCAATAGCTAAGTACAACCCTGCAGCTGCACCATTTGATACACAAGCCGCTTCATTTTTTGTCAGCTTTGCTATTTCGTCATAAACTTTGCTTTGAAGGTCTTCTATCTGAACAAAATTTGCTGCAGCACTTGCCATGTCTTGTAAAGTTTTCTCGCTCATTTTTGAGCCTCCAAGTACTGTATAAGTTCCTGCTGCATTAATTATAGGTTGTACATTTAATTCTTCATAAATATTCATTGAATGATGCTCTCCTTTTAATCAAGTAATTTAAGAAATTGGTATTTTATTAGGGACTGCTAAACGATTCTTAAGCCGATTTTTGTTCTTCTAAAACGCAAAAGTTCACTGGAAAAAATAACAAAGAAGGCGAAGCCTGCGCTCCAAGTTCCACCAGTAGTTGAATGAAAACCACTGCTTCACTTGTTTGTTGAAGACCTGCTGAAATAATCCCCATACCTTAGTGAAGCTTGCCTTCTCCAAACCTACCTCGATTGCGTTACGTTCTGAAACATCGAGCATTTCTAGGTATCATTGTATGTTTGCTTTTCCTTCGATGGCCGTCCTAGAGCAGGTTTTTCATCAAGACGAAACCTTTCACCAGACTAACATTGCTTAGGGGGGACTAATTCCTTGTTATGAAGGTTTTTTTAATATTCAGCAGTCCCTAATTTACCTTATATTTTATATTAAAAATTAATAAATATAGGCTTTTGAAGAACTTTATATTTTAAAATGTAATTCTACCACTTTTCTCGATGTAATGTTTAGTATTTAGGAACCACTAAATCTTCAGCCTCAGAATCAAGCCCATAGAGTTCTGGCATTTCTTTAAATGGAATTCCATCACGTCCATTCAAATCCCACATAAGATCACCAGCGCGGAACGTCATCTCACATTCAAATTTTTTGCTTCCATTAATTACCCCGCCTGATGTATCCTGAAATCCAAAACTTCCCGATCTCACTGACCAAACTGCAATATCAGCTTCAGTACCCACAGATAGATTCCCAATATTTCCAAGGTCAAAAAGTTTCGCTGGGTTAGAAGTCACCCTATGAAACAACTCAGTTAAAGATAAGTCAGTGCACGCAAGCATTTTTGAAAGCACATTTGCCATATCCATTACAGGTCCGTTTACATTTAAAGCATGTATATCCGTGGAGATTGTATCAGGCAATAATCCTTGTTTCATTGCAGGCACGGCATTTCTCATCAAAAAGCTTCCTTCGCCGTGGCCAAGATCAAACACTATTCCTTTTTCTTTTGCACGATATAAATAATCATATACTTCCCCGTTTTTATTTAATACTGGAACGGGACTACGGAAACAATGTGTGGTTATGTCGCCTTTATCAAGTTTTTCGATAAGAAGTTGATCATAAGGGCGCTCTTTCTTAAAAACTCCAAAGTCTACCATTATAGGTTTGTTAATTGCTTTTTGTACCTTTTTTGCATACTCAACATCAGCCCAATCCTTTCCCCAATAATGTGCAATTTTAATTCCTTTAATTACATCTTTGTTTTTCTCTGCACAATCAATAAATGATTTGTAATCGTTTTCCTTTGGAAATTGTTCTGCAAATAATGAACTCATACCATAGTCTGCAATATTTAATAAAGCAAAAATCCTTGTCTTAGCTCTATCAATAACAGTTGACCGAAAGTGGGGAAAATTATAACTGCCTGCAGAACCTGTATCAACCACTGTTGTTACGCCAGAACGAAAACTAAAAGCGTCTGGTTGAAGACCATTATCTCCAGCCCATGCATTTGGCATACCTGCAGAAAAATAACAATGAGTATGGGTATCGATTAATCCCGGAGTTACATATAACCCGTTTAAGTCGTAAATTTTATTTACTCCTTTTACGTCTATATTTTTCTCTATTTGAACTATTTTATTGCCCAAAATTGCTATATCCATAACATCATTTATTCCATTCTGAGGATCGATTACATGACCATTTTTTAATACTAAGTAAAAGCTCTCCATAAATGTTATCCTCCTAGTTAAATAACGAAATCGGTACGTTCTTCTGTTTCTGTATTTGAAATAAAGAGGTTTGTATCAATCGACAATGTATCACAAAATTGATTTGGTTCACGATTTGTGGTAAATAAATACCGTCGAAAGTAATAACCATTGAAATAAGAATCAAAGCCGGAATAAAAAGGACACTTCATTAAGTGATAGCTTCTTTAAAAAGTGAAGCTCTTTCTTTAATATTTCCCAGCTCTTCTTTATTCATTGGCTTGTTTGTGTCTACTAGTGCGGAGCCAATACCTACGGCTGACGCCCCATATTTGAAATAATCTTTGACATTTTCAATACTTATTCCTCCTGTTGGCATTAGTGGAATATGTGGTAAGGGGGCATGCACATCTTTTAGATATTTTGGCCCCAAAATACTTGCTGGGAAAACTTTGATAATATCTGCTCCATTTTCATAAGCCGTTAAAATTTCTGTGGGGGTCATGGCTCCAGGAATACTGATCGCCCCATAGCGATTAGCCATTTGAATCGTCTCAGTATTAACAGTTGGAGAAAAAACAAACTTCGCTCCATGTAAAATTGCTACGCGTGCGGTCTCAGGATCAAGTATAGTTCCTCCACCTACAATTACTTTTTCACCAAATGTGTTAGAAACCTGCGAAATCAGATCCAAAAAGTTGGGTGTTTCCGCAGTAATTTCTAAAATATTTACTCCTCCATCAAAAAGAGCTTCTGCAATATTTAAAATATCATCTTCTTTAGCATTTCGGATCACAGCTATTATTTTGTTGTCATAAATAGATTGTAATGTATTCATAAAATATCTCCTATCGATACACGTCATCTTTGTTTGCTTCATTCATGAAGCTTTCTAGACGTTTTTTTTCTGGTAAACCTTCAATATCACCTTTTACTTTTATAACTAACGCTCCAGTGAACGTTCCTTTTTTAACCGCCTCTTTAATAGGTAAGTTCTCTAGCAATCCTGATACCAAACCTGCTGCGAATCCATCTCCAGCCCCCACTGGGTCTACAACATTATCTACTTTAGGTCCTAAAACATATCCGTCCTCTTTTTTTGAATAATAATAAGCCCCTTCAGGACCTAATTTTAAAACAGACAATTTAGCTCCTTGTTCATAAAAACATTTTGCTATCTTTTCCGGTACTTCCTCACCAAAAAGAAATTTTCCTTCTTCAATTCCCGGTAAAACAATATCTACCATGGAAATCAACTCCAACAATACTTTTCGGGCTCTCTCTTCTGTCCATAGCTTGCGCCTGAGATTAGGATCAAAAATGATTGTCAAACTATGCTTTCTTGCAATTTTAATTGCCTGTTTCACAGTTTGATAGCAAGTTTCACTAAGCGCCGGTGTAATACCAGTCAAATATAAAAATTTTGCTTTAGAAATATGTTCTTCGTTCAAATCTGCAGGTATCATATTGCTTGCCGCTGAATTTTGTCTATAATAATATACTTGTGTTTCTTCATCTGTTAATATTTCTTTAAAATAGAGACCGGTAGGTGAGGTAGAATCGTATTGAACTTGACTAGTTTCTACACCTTCTCCTCGAATGAGTGATATTACTTTCCTTCCAAATTCATCATCTCCCAGTCGACTTATCCAAGACACATTGTAACCCAACCTCGATAAACCAATAGCTAAATTGGACTCAGCTCCTGCGATAGAAGATGAATATTTATCAGCATGCCTCATATAACCGGTCGTTTCGGGAGTGAACAAGACCATTGATTCTCCCAATGTTACTACATCCATTTTATATTCTCCTAAACATTATTTTATTGTTGAAAAAATAACTCATTATCCTCAGTTAGTTGAAGTCGTTACCTCTATATTAACAAAAAGCTTTTATACCATGTTAAAGCTCCTTTTTTGTAATTTGCACTTCTATACCCACATCCATCATCGTTCTTTCTTCATCTAATATTCTCCTTTTTTGTAAATTGCGCTTCTGTACCCACATCCATCATCGCTCTTTCTTCATCTAATATTCTTAAAGATTCTTCTTTTGAACGAACTTTTTCTGGTGTAATTAAGGTAACAATCACTCCAAAAACTAATGCTCCAATCATGGAGGGAATAACTGGATTGCCAAAGTAATCTATTAAAGGTTCAATGCTCAATATAATAATAGAAATAATGGATCCGCTTATCATACTTGCCAAACCACCTTGCCAATTAGCCCGCGGCCAATATTTCCCAAGAAGTGAAGCAACAAATAAACCAGCAAGCACTGTAGAAATAAAGCTTTCTATAAATTCGATTATATTACTGGTAAGTAATACTAATCCGAACGCAATCACTATTGTTACTACCAACGAAATTCTCGAATAACGAATCACATTTTCTTTACTAGGAGTTTTCCCAGTGACAAGTTGATAGACATCTCTTAATAAGATTGTTATAGCAACAATATAGTCGGAACTCCCAGAAGAAATGGTAGCGCTTAAACCAGATATTAAAATAATTGCTCCAATCCATAGCGGGAAGACCTCTGTAGCCAGGTAAGGAAAGGAAAATCCTGCTTCAATATCTGCATTCAGCACATGAGCAGACATTCCCGCAATAGCTGGAAAAAAAGAAAATATTGCAAACAAAACGCCTGTAATTAAAAAGCTTTTTTTGACTGAAGATGCACTTTTTGCAGAATATATACGCTGTCTGTAAGAGGGGGTAGCTAAAACACCAATGGCGATGGAAACTGCTAAAGACACAGCAGGAAACACTCCAACGTGATCAATGCCTAAAAAAGAAGTTGTATCAGTTGGCATACTGGCATGAATTTCTGATAAACCACCAATTTTCACAATTGAGAGGATAGTTAGGATGATAAAGCCAAAAAACAAAATAAAGGCTTGAATAGTATCAGTAACAACAACAGATAAGTATCCTCCAATAATAGTGAGCAAGGCAAAACCTAAAGCTACCAATAACTTTGATGTAGTTGGGTTTAACCCTGTTATATAAGACAAATAAAGACTACCACCTAATATATGCGCACCCAGCCACCCAATAGATGCAAAATACAGTAGTACAGAAGTTGCTCCTTTAATAATTTTACTGGCCCCAAAATAGTAACTAAGCTCTTCCGAAAATGTCATAAACCTTAGCTTTCTTACATCGGTAAACAAAAACGCTAATGCAAATATACCCACAGCTCCACCAATGCCATATAAAGCACCAGCCCAACCATTTTCATAGGCGTATTGTACTGCTCCCATACTCGAACCAGTTCCCACTAAAGTCGCAAGAGTTGTACCGATGATAAGGAAAGACGAAATACCTCGTCCTCCCATCAGAAAATCCTCACCGCTTTTATTCTTTTTTGAAATAATTATACTGGTAGTTAATAACAAAGCGATAAAAACCAAAAACACTATTAAATAAACAATTTGTTCACTGGTCATTTATGATTCCTCCTACCAAAAATTAATTTTAAGTTCGAATTAATCGACTTCTACAATCAATTCAGTTTCTACGGGTGTATTAAATGGCAATTCATTAGCAGATATAGCTGAACGTGCATGTTCCCCTTTTTCCCCAAAAACCTCCTCAAGTAAATCTGATGCTCCGTTAACCACGTAAGGTTGCTCTACAAATCCATCACTGCTGTTCACAAAAGATAATACTTTAACTATTTTAGTTACTCTATCCAAATCCCCGAGATGGAACTTAAGAACAGCCAGACAATTAATAGCTGATTGGCGAGCTGCTTCCTGTCCCTGCTCAATCGTTAAGTCTTGACCAAGTTTCCCTTCGTGCATTAAAGTCCCTTCTCGTCTACAGTCTTGTCCAGAAGTATAAACTAAATTACCCGTTTGCTGAGCAGGTATATAATTTGCTGCCGGTTTAGGAACCTCCGATAAATCAATACCTAGTTCTTTCATTTTGCTTTCTATTTGTCCCATATTACCTCTCCTTTTTGCTACTTTTTATTATTTGACTCCTGTTTAAGTTCATCTAAATATTTATAAAGTGTGTATTTCGATATATTGAAATAGTTGCAAATACGTTCGCCAGATTTTTTGACGAGAAAAGCTCCTTTTTCATCCAAATATTCAATGCCTTTCTTCTTATCTTCCCTTGTCATCTTAGCGACAGGCTTTTGGACATAATCTTGTGCTTGTTGAATAAGCATATTCAATAAATCGTTAATATTATTCGCGAATACCTCATTTACGTCTTTACTGGACTCTTCCAGCAGAAGCATATCTTGGATGGTTTTATCTGCCATAATCAAATCTGTAATATCTAAATTAATACATATACATCCTATTGGGATGCCCTTTGAATTACGTATGTACATAGTTGTCGACCGTAGCATTTTACCATCCGCTGTTTGCGTCATATAGTTATATTTATCACCCTCGTTTATTTTTCCCTTTAAAATCTCTAAACCCAAATTCGTACCTGTGTCTCCTACTTTTCTTCCTGTAACATGTCCATTTTCAATCGCAACAATTAAACCGCTTCCATATTCTTCATAATTAGATACATCTAAAAGAACGCATTCGCAATTATTCCCAAAATGAAGGGCTAGACCTTTAATAAAAGAAGTAAGAAATTCCCATTCCTCATCAATATGTTCCAATTACTACAACACCTTACCTTTTTTATATTTAATTTAAATTATAGAGATAAATCATTTTGTTGTCAAACTTTTTGTTATCCTAAAAAACTTTTTGTTTGATATTGTATCATTTTAATTTTTATGTTGCATTACTCGGAAGTTTGACACCCAGATAATCACAAAACGACCACAAAGCCAGTAAAATATGTTTTCATGGCAACTTCACTTTCGTGTATATAAAAATGCTATTGTTCTATATAACATGTAAGCTCACAAAATCAATCACATAACCAAAACAGACACTACTCCAAATCACCAGGCCTCACATATAGGAAAGGTAGGTTTCAAGATGAGTGAAAATCAAAATTAGATTTTAATAACATTGATAAATACCAAAGTAATATTTTACTGACCGTAAAAGAGGAACCCATCAAGGACAATTGTCTAATATGGCGCAGAAGAAAGCAAAATGGCAAACGGAGTTGGTAAAGAAAACTTCAAATATAATGACATAAACGATAGATATATTTGACCATTGGGTTATTGATTTGCCTTTTAAATAGAATGGAGTATAGACGTACATTTGCGAGGTACTCGATATTTGCGGAAAAAGATTAATGCTCAACTGCCAACGGAAAAAAGCGATAAACAGACTTAGAGACGAAGAAGTAATCGAATGGAGGATTGTCGAAAATACGCATAGTCAAGGTAATATTTATAAGCTGAGAGCAACAATCGTTGAGCTACCCTTTTGGACAATGAGATGCCACTTAAGATATATGATATACATGCCTTTTAGCACGAGGGAAGACATCAGTAGGCACTGAGAGTAATCTTATTTGTCTTGTTTTTAAATTAAGACAGCGGGCAAAATTACATAATCTGCTCTTTTTATGGTATCACCAATCAATTGTTGACAGTCTGACATACGGTTCCGTATACAGCGGTTCAATAGTGTGTACAAACTGGTATTGAAGAGCGATATCCTTATATCCTCTCGATACCAGTTCTTTATCTGTCAATGAACGATGAAGCACAGCTTTCGTATGCGTGAATTACTTGCTTAACATTCCCTCATTTTATCCAGCTTATTAGATATCAGCTGTCTAATACCAGAATCATTAAAAGTTATACTTGCCATAACAGTCACAATAAATCGTTCAAATTGTAATAACCCGATTTTTAAGACCGCATAACCGATTTATCTTCCTTTATAAAGTTGCGAAAAGGCGTTGCTGCATATTAATTCTAGACACTAATATATTCGTTAGCAATGATCTTCATCAGGGTACTTTTTCCAGCCCCATTATTTCCTATTAAACCGATAATTTCTCCTCGATTAAAATCAAAAGATAGATCTTGTAAGACTGCAGCTCCTTTATATTTCTTCGTAACGGAATCGATAACCATTCTCCCATCCCCCCTGTTGCTTAATGTCTATTGAAATACTTATAGAAAATAAGTCCAACAACTGCTGAAACAAGACAACCAGCGGCTCTTGCTATCCAAATGTTAATATCTATATTCTCCATGATCATGTTTACAAATGAACCAATCCCTACAGCGACCAAAAGTAATAGAAGCCATCTTGTTGTTGACATGACCAATCGCCCCCTTTAACAACTCGTTTTAAATAATCAGTACGCGATTCTCCTCAAAGATCCTTTCGTTCATAAAGCTTGATAGCTAAAGCGAAAGATAAAAATGCCACCAGCAAACTAATACCGGCAAACAGCAGGATGAAGGCATTCGGATTTGCCATAATTGTCTCCACCAAACCGTCAACCGAGTCTATCCTCGGATTATGATAAATATTCATAACCATCTGTACCCCTATCGATAACGCCAATACTGTCACAGTCGTTATGAGTATTGCCGGAATATAACCGAACGCAATATGAAGCGGATAGAACAACGACATCAGCAAATAAAGTCCGGCAAGTGCCAGCAGTATATCCCATCCAGTCATCAGCCGGGACGTAAATGGCGCAAAGGTGACAAACAGAAAAACATAAAAAGACACCAGTACCGCAGCCGGGATGAACCATGCCAGCGGCGTTAGATATTTGGCTACAATGATTTTCTTCCGGGTAACAGGCAAGGTGTTGATCAGCGCCGGTTGCTCATAATACACGGCAGAACTTGCAAGCCAGCCAGCAAGAAGGATCAGTAGTGAAATATGCTGGATTGGCGCACCATTTGTAAAAAAGCCTGTCATGGGGATGAACCAGAAAAAGGCTAAAAGATAAATATGTCTTTGTTGACTAAACATTTCATGACGCACTAGTTGAATGACCATGTTGACGCTCCTTTACTGTATAAAACATAATGTCTTCAAGCGACGGACGCTCCAGCAGCACTCGCCCGGCTGCTTCTCCGGCGAGCTGTTGTTTATCCGCAAGCAATCCGTCAAAACCCATATCTGTTTCCCTGATACCAAGTAGACTACGGCGCCGCTGTGCTGTCAGCCACTCATTCGGACCTTTAACGACGGCATACTGATCCAGCACTGCATCCTTTTCCCCGCTCACCACCATTTTGCCGTTATCGATAAAGGTGATATAATCGGCTACCTTCTCCAAATCTTGTGTGATATGCGTTGAGAAAAATACCGCCTTTTCTTCGTCCTGTATAATGTCTTGCAAGAGCTCCAACAATTCTCTGCGAAACACGGGATCCAACCCGGAGGTAGGTTCATCCATGATAATCAACTCCGGATCGCGGGCGAGTGCCATTGCCAGGGAAAACTTCATCTTCATTCCCTTGGAAAGATGGGCTACCTTTTTCCCAAGGGGCAGCTCAAACTGTTCGATATACCGGGCGAATAGCTTTTCATTCCACGTTTCATAAAAGGGGGCTATCAGCTTCTTGTTCCGCTCCAGGGACAAATGACCGTAAAAAAAGCTTTCATCCTGGACAAATCCGATACGCTGCTTGATATTCTCTGTGTCAGCATCATGTGTCTTTCCGAAAAGCTTCACCTCCCCCTGATCAGGACGGCTCAGGTTCATCATGCAACGGATAGCCGTACTCTTGCCAGCTCCATTGGGGCCGATGAATCCGGTAATAAATCCTTTTTTCACCGTTAAGTTAATCCCTTCCAAGGCAAAATGGTTAAAGCGTTTCTCTAGATCTTTTACTTCCACCACATTTTCCATCTACTCACTCCTCATATAGCAATGTCATCATCTCAATCAGTTCATCGAGCGGGATGTTGAATGCTTTGCTGTCTTCCAGCATTTTTGCCATTTGATCCTCAATCAGCTTGAGCTGTTTTTCCCGCATCAACTCCGGATTTTGCGAGGTGACAAACGACCCCTTGCCCGGAAATGTTTCAATAAATCCTTCTTTCTCCAGTTCCTCATACGCCTTCTTGGTGGTAATCACACTGACCTGCAGATCTTTCGCCAACTTGCGTATCGATGGCAGACTTTCCTTTTCTTGCAACTGGCCATGAAGAATCTGCTCCTTCATCTGATTTTTTATTTGCACGTAGATCGGCTGATCCACGGCATTGGAAATAATGATATTCAATGCATCACCTGCTTATTCTGTTTATATCGTATATGTGTAGTATATACAGTATGAACGGTAATGTCAATATGTTTCATAAAAAAATAAACTGCCTTTTCCCTATATCACCTTGGAAAAAGACAGTTTATACGCTTTTTATTCTTTTTTTGTATTCACTTACTCACAGACTTCCGCGCGCGCAATACTATTACCTCACCTCAAACCTGCATCCTGACCATGAATACGCCGAACGATTTCTTTTTCTTTCTTCGGAGGGTGCAAAAACAGGGCTAGAATAAATGCAAATAACGCGAGCACTGTACTACCCATAAACGCCCACTCAAATCCAATAAGTTGCGAAAGTTGTCCAGCCATTTCAGAAGATGTATTGGCATCCGGTGTAAAGCTACTTGCCCCCATCGCAACAAGCGTCACAAGAATCGCCGTACCAAGGGAAGCTGAAATTTGCTGTAGTGTATTGGCCATCGCCGATCCATGGGAATACTCCTTAGGCGGAAGTTGGTTTAATGCGGATGTCATAACCGGCATCAACGCAAACGACAGACCAAACATACGGATCGCATAAATCGTTGTCAAGTACGCAAATGATGTGTCCAGCGATAGTCTCGTAAACATAAACGTTGTAATGGTCACAATGCTCAGTCCTATCAATGCCAACCACTTCGCTCCAAACCGATCAAACAGGCGTCCAGTAAGCGGGGACATAATCCCAATGACAACGGCCCCGGGGAGCAACATCAAGCCGGACTCTAGCGGTGAAAACTGCAATACATTTTGCATGAATAGCGGCAGGAGGGTTTCAGCGCCTATCAACGATACCATCACCGTCATCGTAATGATAATGGCCAAGGTGAACGTCCGGTATTGAAAAATGCGGAATTCCAGCATTGGGGTTTCCAAAACGAGCTGTCGCCAAATAAATAATCCAATCACGACAACACCAACTGCGATCATGATGATCACTTCTGCACTACTCCATCCGCTTTCAGAAGCAATACTAAATCCGTATAAAAATGAACCAAAACCAACGGAGGAAAGAATAATCGATAAGATATCTATTTTTGGCTTCTTGAGCTCTGTCACATTCTTTAAAAATAGGGCCGCTATCGTCATGGCAATAGCAACAATCGGTAGTACGACAAGAAATAGGGAGCGCCAAGAGAAATGCTCCAAAAGTACACCGGATAGCGTCGGACCGATTGCCGGGCCAAACGCAATAACAATTCCGATCATACCCATTGCGGTACCACGGCGCTCAACCGGGATAACTGCCAAGAGCACTGTCATCAGGAGTGGTAGCATAATACCGGACCCCGCAGCTTGGACAACCCGTCCCAACAGGAGTACCGGATAGACATTCGCTATAGCTGCGATGAGCGTACCTGCGCCGAATAATCCAATTGCTGTTAAAAACAACCCTCTTGTGGTAAATCGATCGATCAAAAATGCAGATATCGGGATCATCACCCCGTTCGTCATCAAGAAAGCCGTCGTCATCCACTGCACTTGCCCTTGCGAAATGGAAAAGGCCTCTTGAATGGACGGGAGGGCGGTTGCGAGTAATGTTTCGTTGATAATTCCCATAAAAGCCCCTGTTAGCAGGGCAGCTATCATCAATGCTTTTTGCTTTGTGGGCAAATCCCAGGAATTTGCTGCATCGTTCATATTCCATCATCCTTCCATATTTCCCATTGTTAAAATAACTACTTATACATGCTGCCCTGAAAAAACGCATCTGCGTTGCTATATCTCATAGCAGTCTAGAGGGATCCGTTTTGTGAAACAGCCGTATAACTCCTATTTTTGCTGTCTCACCAAGGCGCTCCTCTGACTACGTGATTCCTATTCATGAATTTATAGTCACCAGAACATAATACCATATGAAATTTGGAGAAACAACTGATTGAAAATGATTAAAAAAGGTAATCAAAGAGGACGGGCGATCATCAAAAATGAAAAAACAAAAACAAGTCCTCTTCCTAAACCGGAAACCATTTTCCCTGTATATGTTTTCTTTAAAACTACTTTCTATGTATATAGCTATTGCATTTCAGTTTACAGTGAATGAACAAAAGGAATAAAATAAATAGATAAACACGGGAGCAGTGAAATATGATATAAATTGCCCCAGCATTTTATATTAGCTGTCCTCGGTGATAAAAAATATGTTTTCATTTACATATACAAGGTGTTGTACACAATGAAAGTAAACATTCGCAAGCCATGGCTACTCGTTTTAACTATAGGGCTTGGGACATTGCTCAACCCATTAAACTCATCCATGATTTCTGTGGCATTAACAAGGCTGCAAAATGAATTTGCATTAACCTTCGCGGATGCCTCTTGGCTGATTTCAATATTTTATCTTGCAAGCGCTGCAGGGCAGCCTGTCATGGGGAAATTAAGTGATATGTTTGGTCCGAAAAAATTGTTTATAGCAGGGCTTACCATCGTTGCAGGTGCATCGATATTGGCTCCCTTTTCACCAAACTACCCATTTCTGCTAGGTTGTCGAGCATTACAGGCGATTGGAAGCTCGACTTTATTTCCCAGCGGTATGAGTATGGTTCGGACACATATTACAGAGGGACAGGGGAAAGCGTTAGCTGTTTTATCTATCTTTGCTTCCACCTCAGCTGCATTTGGTCCTTCTATTGGAGGTTTTTTGGTTGCGTCCTGGGATTGGCAGTCGATATTTCTTGTTAATTTTCCATTTATTATTGTATCCTTTTTGCTGGCTATTTTCATTTTACCAAATACGGGACAAGGAAAATTTGAGGCGAAGCGGATTGATTTCAGCGGGATAGCCCTTTTTATTATTGCCATTGTAGGTTTAATACTGTTCCTGCTCTCGCTTGATCAGGACATTCGGTGGTGGGCGTTACTGCTCTTTTTAGCAACTGCTATCGGTTTTTACTTTCTCGAGCGCAAAATGGAGGAACCTTTCATCGATGTAAAGGGACTAACGAAAAACCGATACGTTTCGTTTATCTATTTACAATTCATGAGTATTAATTTGATCCATTATTGCTTCTTTTTTGGATTCCCGACCTATTTGCAGCAGGTTCGTGGTTACAGCGAACAGCATACCGGCGTTATTATGCTGGCATTGGCAGGCTTCGGTGTGATTGTTGCGCCACTTGCCGGACGTTTGATTGATAAATACGGTTCGAAGCTCCCCATGGTCATCGGTGCATGCTTGCTGTTAGCCGGTACCGGATTGCTGTTGACGTATCATGATGGATCTCCTTTAATCTGGTTGATTGTCATCATGGCTATTCTCGGCATGAGTAATGGATTTAATAATATTTCCACGCAAACAGCCCTTTATGAACACGTGAAGCCGGAGGACACTGGTTCCGCATCTGGGTTATTTCAAACAAGCCGGTATCTGGGTTCTATTTTATCTTCCAGTTTGCTTGGTTTAACATTTAATCGTCATTTAGATACCGAACATTTGCATCTTGTTGCGCTGATCTGTTTTGTCTTCTGTATATTTGTTGTTGTTCTCGCGCTTAAGCTTCCGGGGAGAATGAGGGAGAAGACACATTGAAGGTCCTTTATTTAATTCAACCAATAAAGGCATCACGCTGTAGACAAATAATGAACTGTGGATTAAAAAAAGATATAAAGAGAAGTTGGGTGCCCCCAGCTTCTCTTTTTGTAAAAAACCTTCCATTTTGTAATTTTACAAGAAAAGCCGTTTCATACAGACTTTAATTCCTCTTCCTTGAATTCATCTTGTTGCTCAGAACGTTTTAGTTTGAAAGGCGCATAGATAAGAATGACCATTAGCAATAAACCCAGATAACCTACAAGCGTATAGAACCTCGATACCAAAGTAGTAAATCCAACAAAACTTAAAACAAATCCAATCGCTAGCGCAATGACTGTTGCAATATTTGCCCTCTTTGTACCCATTTTGAAAAACCTGGCGATAAAGCTATAGAACATACCAAGAACGGAATTAAAGATCATGCCAAACAAAACAATAGAATACAAAAATGCAAGTGCGGGTGAAATGTCTGCAACAATTTTTAATAATGGCAAGTCGAATGATGCAACGACATTAACTTGGGAGAAAATAGCTAAGTGAGCTAGGGTAACCATTATACCTATACCAAGTCCGCCAAGTAACCCACTAACTCCTGCAATACGTGCGTCTTTTTCTGCTCCGCCTATAACGAATGTCATGGAAACGCCTAAAGCGACGCATAAAGAAGCATAATTTACTGCGGCAACGATCCAATTCGAAAATGGTTTGTCCTGACTTTCTGCTATTGGCGTTAACGTTGTAAAAGACATGTCCATTGTGCTTAAACTGTAAATAGAAATAAATATAGCAAATAAGAGTAGAAATGGTGTAATGCTTGCAATTACAGAAATGACCTTTTCGACCTGTAGCATCATAGAAATAGCTGTGATAACAGCCACAATTAAACTACCAATGAAAACCGGTAACCCAAATTGTTGATGAAGCGTGGATCCTGCACCAGCCATCATAAGCACGCCAGTACCAAATAACGTAAAGATAATGATACCATCTATGATTGTTCCTAAATAACGACCGCTAATTTGATAGATGACTGTACGATGTGATGTCGCCCTCAGACGGCTCCCAACATTCGCCATAATCATTCCCATATATGCTAATAAAGCGGTTGCTAAAATGGCTGCATAAGTGCCACTATGGCCGAAACTTGTAAAATATTGTAATACCTCTTGCCCCGAGGCATAACCAGCCCCTATAACAACCCCTATAACCGCACCAGCAATCTTTAGTATGCGAAACATAAATAATCTCCTTTTATTTTCCTCCGCTGGATTGTTGTATCATTCGTTTATAATGTTATTTCTTGTAGATAAGAAACCTCCGGGCGCCTCGGAGTATCCCCCCATCGCAAACTACTATGGGATTGCATTGTGTTTCTGGAGAACGGTGGCACTGATATGTTGACCAAAATATTCAATACTCCATTCCGTATCGTTTTCCAAAGCCGTAGGATCTAACAAAGCAGTGGCAATTCCCCTTCCAAGCCTGTAGTTAAAACCTGCACTTGTAACAAAACCAACTGTTTTTCCATTGTTCATAACAGGTTCATGGCCCATAACTATCTTATCCGGTTGATCGAGTACCAGTGTTGACGATACACGGTTGGGTCCTTTTTTACCACGTTCGATTAAAGCGTGTTTTCCAATGAAGTCTTTCGTCAGATCAATCCATGCATGCAGATTGATTTCGTATGGGGTATGCTCACTCCAATAGTCTTTTCCGTATCTTAATGTCTGTGATTCAATGCGCAAGCCTTCAAGGGCACGGTCTCCAACCGCAATTAGTTCGTAAGCCTGCCCTGCTTGATAGAGCACATCCCACAGTTGTAAGCCATGATCATGCGTAGTAAAAAACTCCCAATACGCCGAAGTCTCTTTAGCATCGAATATTGCTAAAACCGGTATATTATTGATAGAGATTTCCTTTACTTGTTTCGCTTCCCATGCGTCTTTGGCAAATACATGAGGATCCATGGACTGCATGATATCTCTGCCCCTTGGCCCCATGATACCTATACCGCACGTGCTCGCTGTTTTATCTTGGATGACTATTTCACCTGACTTCCAGGCATGTTTTTGTATCCAGTTTGCTTCTACTGCACCTGTACAAAGAATAGTAAATGTATGATTATCTTTGCGAATGATTGTGATGTTATCTTTTATTCCTCCTAATTCATGCAGCATTAAAGCATTTGTCATACTGCCGATAGCAATATCGATATCGCTTGTTGTAAGTGTTTGTAGAAATGGAAGTACGTCTGCACCACGGAGTTCCAGTCGTTTATTCATTGCTGTAGCATCATATAGACCGGCATGTTCTTGTACATGCAGATGTTCCGCTTCAATAATCGGTGACCAATAGAGTGCTTGCCAGCCTTCGCGTTTTATCGTCCTGTTTTCATACCTTTTTGTAAGTGATTCATTAGCTTCATACCACTGCGGCTGTTCCCATCCTAGACTTTCATTAAAAAAAGCCCCCAATGTCTGTTGGCGTATATAATATGGGCTGACCCGCATATGGCGTGATGTGGCCGGTGTCTCGAACGGATGATGAATATCATATACCTTTTCATAGTCTTCTTTTGAACGTGGTTTATAGTACGTCGGATTCTGCGCATAAGCATCAAAACGATTAATATCACATACCTCCAGGTCAAGCGTTGGAGCACCGTTTATAATCCATTCGGCCATTTGTTTACCAACACCTGCTGCGTGCGTTATCCAAACCGCTTCCGCAACCCAAAATCCCCGCACTTTTTCTGACTCCCCTAGTAATGGCATTCCATCCGGTGTGAACGAAAAGATGCCGTTTATCCCTCTTTTGATTCCTGCTTCTTTTAGTCCAGGTATTAGATCTTGCGCATCTTTCCAAGGCTTATGAAAATGTTCAGGTGTAAACGGCTTGATTGATGGTATATTCTCACTTTCACCATATTTACAAACATCACTTACCTCAATGGGCAACGCTTCATGTTGATAAGAACCAATTCCAATGCCATTAAACACTTGGCGATAGTACATGGAACTGTCTAAATCCCTAATAATTGGAGCTGTTACTTCTTCGGACTCTCCAGCTAATTCAGGTAGATCATTTGAAAATATATATTGATGTGCAATGGGCTGAAGAGGGATGGTGACTCCGGCCATTTCTCCTATTCGTGGTCCCCAGAAACCCGCACAGGAAATGACAAGGTCTGCTTCAAAATCTCCAATACTCGTTTCTACCCCTTTAACTTGACCATCTGTCATATGAATCCCGGTTACTTCTGTATTACCGCAAAACCTCGTACCACAAGACTTAGAGAATTCTGCCATTCTGTTTATTGCACGAAGGGGCTTAGCAATGCCATCTGTTGGTACATACAACCCTCCTAAAATAGTATCTGGATTAATAAAGGGATTTTTTTCCTTACATGCTTCTGGCGACAGCATATAAGCCTCTTTCCCCCAAGATTTCCCTGCCCCTGCCTTCCGCTTTAAATCATTGAGGCGTTCCGGCGTTCTAGCTAACTCTAAACTGCCCACTGGATAAAAGGAGGGCCGTTCCCCGTCACTCAATTCTGTAAAGTCGACAACCGTTTGTGAGGCAAACGCTGTAAGCAATTTCGAAAAACTAAGCTGTGCTACAAGCCCCGGAGCGTGAGAAGTCGATCCTCCTGTTTCAAACAGCGGACCTTGATCGATGACTGTGATATCTTGTTGGCCCATTTTGTTTAAATAATAAGCAGTACTACATCCAACAATACCAGCACCAATAATCACAATTCTTTTTTGTTCCATCATCACCCATCCCCATTTCTTTTGAATAACAATGACAAATGTGATTGCTACCCAAAATAGTTTATGATTCTTATACTTTACATATCCAGTCACATATACTGTAATCGCTTTCAAATTATAGGTTTACTCATCGTATGCGCTGCATCTTATAAAAATTAAATAATAATTAAAATTCGTAATTTTAAACTTATAATACTCCAAGCCTTTTTAGTACCTCCTTTAAAAATAGTCGTTGGGTTCGTTCTTACGCTTGTTACTTACATCATAGGCGGTATCCATAACCAGGTAAAATAATTAATATTGATGACTGTTATCTTTAAATTTGATACCAAGTATAATGTACTTTCTAATGATGAATTTACCATTCAGTAGCTGCCTGTTTGGACCGTGTGAAAAGCTTACCAACAGCCGGTGTCAATCACCATGGAGCCTACACCCCCTACGACAACGAACGCATCGCTCGTTTATTGATGTAGATGATGCTTAAAACAACTAGAACAAAAGCGAAAAGCGCCTGGTTAAAAACGTAGAGACCCCCGCGTTGCAACTGAGATTAGATGAACTTGACTTGTCGCCAATGAATGGCGAAAGTCTACGTGAATCTTATGCTTGGAAAGCGAAAAGGAATCATGCCCCTGCATCAGGGGAGCCGTGAGTTGGCCGGCAAGGCCGTTCTTAGTCGGCCTTCCTTTGTCAAGTGAACCGATGATGACTTTCGCTACAGGCATAAGTGCGACTATGGCTCTGCCTGCGCCTGTCGGCTTGTCAGTCGCCAAGTCTTCTTTATCGTAGGAGCTCTCGTGTTATCTCCTCGTTTTTGGCGCTTGTAGCTGGACGTAGCCATTAATCAATAATAAGTTACCCACAAGCAAATAATTTTATATTTGCTAGGCTATCAAAAAAATTTTAAATAATATCTTGACATCAATATGGGTTTCTAATAAAGTTACGTTACATAAAATATTTAGTTTTAATAACATTATGATAATTTGTAATTTAATCTTAGATAACATCGATGAATAAAGGTTACTCAGCCAACGCCGTTGGGATTTTCAAAATTAGTTTAATTCTTTGGCAACGATATTTCACGATGTATTGTGTGATGCAATAGGTACAACTCACGTGTAGGATCATAATCTATATTGTAAGCGCTTTATTTAATGCTTGACTTTTTATTTAGAAGGAAGACAGCAATTTTCAATACGTAAAGGGGGTTTGATAAGAACAATCAATGATACGGGGCCGATTTAAAAATTTCGCTAGTCGCTTATGGGTGGTCAGGGGTGTTAGCAAGTTTCTGATAGATTGAACGTTTGGGATTCCGGTGGCAAGTGCCGAATTCAAATGCCGATCATTCAGTAAGTACCGTTTACGAAATTGGGAATGATATTCCTTTATAACGAATAAGGAGGAAATCGGTATGGCTAATGAAGAAAAACCTGTATCAAAATTTAAAACGTCAAATGATCTCGAAGAAGGTGGCGTGCTAAGACACGTTCCGACGAATCTGCGTCAAAGCGGAGATAACGGCTCACGCATGCTTATATCACAAAGAGTGCGCAAATCTCCATACTGGCACCTATCCGAAGAAGCCGGGGCTTGGTGCTATACGGTTTATAACAACATGTATCATCCGCGTGCCTATATTCCAATGGAGGAGGGCGGTCTCCTCAAAGAATACGAATATCTCACCGAACATGTCACGCTTTGGAATGTCGCGGTAGAGCGACAAATCCAGGTGAAAGGCCCTGATGCTTCGAAGCTGGTGGACATGGTGATCACGCGGTCAGTAGAGAAACACAAGACAGGAAAAGCGCGCTACGTTATTTTATGCAATGAGGAAGGCGGTATCATCAATGATCCGGTCCTCCTTCGTCCGCATGAAGATGAGTTTTGGTTCTCTTTATCCGACAGTGACGTCTCGCTGTGGCTTCAGGCACTTAAGCTCATGAACAACTTTGATTGCACTGTACGTGAAATCGATGTGTCTCCTGTACAAATTCAAGGGCCAAAATCAACATCACTTATGGTCGATTTGTTTGGTGAGGGCATTCATGACATCCCTTACTACGGGCTGATGGAGGGAGAAGTGAATGGATGTCCCGTCATCATTTCACAAACAGGTTTCTCGGGTGAGAAGGGCTTTGAGATTTATCTCTATAATGCCACTGTTAACGCTGAAAAGTTCTGGTATCCTATCCTCGAGGCAGGTCACCCATACAATCTAAAAGTGATTGCACCGGGCCATATACGGCGGCTCGAAGCGGGAATCCTCTCCTATGGACAGGATATGGATCAGGAAACTAATCCGTATCAAGTGGGCTTAGGGTGGCAAGTGGACCTGACCAAGGACCATTTTATCGGCAAAGAAGCCCTAACCCGCATCAAGAACGAAGGGGTCACGAAAAAGCTTGTCGGGCTGAAATTTGGCGGCAATAAGATCGACTGGTACCCGGCCGATTTCTATATGGTTTACGCGGAAGGCGGATCGGAGCCGATCGGCTATGTCACCTCTGCCTTCTATTCGCCAAATCAGGGGTGCAACATTGGTTATGCCATGCTGCCCAACTTATTCAGTATGATTGGAACCAATCTTGAAGTGCATCTGCCTGAACCATATGCCATCGGACGCGTTCCGGCAGAAGTTGCACAGACGCCGTTCAAAGCATCTGAAAACCCTGGGACTGGATTTACCCAAACCGGTCGAAAACTTGAGACGTGATCATACGCGGGTGCAGTGGGTCTATTAGCTAATAGACCCACTGTATAAACTGCCTGAGAATTAGAATCACTTTTCAAGCTTTTTAAGCTATAATCGTTAGAGGAATTCACCAAATCATGACGCCTTATTACAGGTATCTTATGCTTTGCCTTATAATGATCATATTAACAAGAAAGTAGGGATGACATGATGGATCAGCAAACTTCGGCGGCTCTGTTCAACCAAGTGGGAGGCCCCCGCTTTGAACTCATACCCGCTAATCACATCGTTGAACGGGCCACTGCGGCACTTCCTCCCCATGCCACGTTGACGATCACCTGCTCACCAACAAATGGTATCGACGCTACAATTGACAAGTCCATTGCATTAGCAGCCCATTTTGCTAAGGTTGTTCCCCATATTGCAGCACGGATGGTCCGAAGTGAAGAACATCTTAACAACGTGCTTGACCGCCTTGCTGACCAGGCTATACACGAAGTATTTATCATTGGAGGCGATCAGGAAAAACCACTGGGTCCGTATCATCATGGCCTTGAATTATTGAAGGCCTTAGCTACCCGCGAAAACGGGCCACGTCGCATCGGTATTCCTGCATATCCGGAAGGTCACCCACACATCCGGGCAGAAACCCTAAATCAGGATTTTGCAGCAAAAGCCTCCCTTGCTCATTATGCCGTGACACAAATGTGCTTTGATACCGAGCAGGTTTTTGCCTGGCTGCAGCAGCAGCGTGCATCCGGGTTGCAGTTGCCGTACTATCTGGGCATCCCGGGGCCCGTGAAATTGGACAAATTACTTCGTATCGCACCCCGTATCGGCGTCACTGATTCACTTCGCTTCCTCAGAAAAAATTTGAAGTTGTCGACGAAGCTGATACGCGGCTATGATCCTGGTGCTTTGGTAAATGCCTACACCCCGTACTTAAATGAATCTGATTATGGAATTGCGGGATTTCATATTTATACGTTTAACGAACTGGACACCCTTCAAAAAGTAGGGAACATATAACCACCACGCCTATGTACGAGCCAGTTTTTATAAAACCAATAAACTCATACCGGATATTTATAGGGTATGGGATTATTGGTATGTTCAGACACATGGATGCGAAGCCTCATAAATTGGATGTTGATAATGTTTCAAGAGCAACGTGCGTCTTGACAAACCCGTTCCCGTCGCTTGACGATTTAATAAAAACTATTTTTTATCCTATTGTTCAGGGTTAGGTAATTCCAAATGCGTTTCCTCGTCAGACATAACTTCAAATTTCAAAAGAAATGTTTCTGTGTAATCTATCCTCTCAATGTACACCAACGGTCCCGTAACTGCTTCTCCTGGAGCTAACTCTTCATCAGCTTCAGGAAAGAACGCATTATAAGAAGTTCCCCGCCCTCCTCATCTATTGCCGATAAGTTTGCAGAATACATCTGATGAAGTGCATAAGCTTCATCACTTATATTTTTGAATGTGACAGCAGCTACTGCCAGCTTATAATCATCAATCATTTCTTCAAAATGTTGGAGGCTGGGACAAAAGTGTTTTTAACGAATAAATTCCGAATATACATCGCTTCGGAAATATACTTCGCGCACCTTAGGGCGGCTGGTGAGCCCCCTTGTGCTCGTCGTGTTGCAAGTGACTTCGAGGGGCAGCACTCCTCGCAAAAAAGATTGCTATCACACTTCGGTGTCTCACCTATGCCTTTTCTCCCGCTGGAGTCTCCGCATATTTCCTACGCTAAGTTTGGCAATGTTCGTTTTTTAATTAAACACTTTTGTTTTGTCCCAGCCTCTTTGTGATAAAATCAATACTCTTAATTATTTCCACTCATCTATTTTCTAAAATGAGTGGTTTTTACGACACTTGACTGAACCATATTCAGTGACGTACTATTGAATTAGATTCAGTCATAAAGGATACAGTAGGAGATGGACAATGAAGAGAATATCAAAAGAACCAGACGTAAGACGCCAAGAGTTAATGGACATTGGCCTTGAGTTTTATATGAAAGGTGGAATAAAGGGATTTAGCATAAAAGATGTCGTTAATCGCGCAGGTGTAGCAACAGGATTATTTTATTATTACTTCACATCTAAAGAAGCATTCGTTGATGAAATTTTAAATGATTTTATTGTTAATAATATCGAGAAAATCCAACAAATACTTGATTCTGATAAACTGACCGTTATCCAAAAGATAACAGAATCCTTACAGACCTTTTGGGCATTTGTTGAAAAATTAGCACCCTATAAAAATACGGATGCTTTTCAAACAGAACAGCATTTTCAGCTCGAACAGAAACTATTCCTACAAATACAGCCGCTAATACAAAAGGTGATTGAGGATGGGATAAAAACAGGAATTTTCAACACGGATAATCCCATTTTAGCCTCTGAATTTATTTTATATGGACTCAGCAGTATTGCTCACTCAAATAAGTTAGATCTGAATGATGCTGTGAAGAAAGAAACGATTCATTTGGTATTAACCATACTAAAATACAATCAGAAAGCTGATATCTAAAATATAGCTGACATAAGGCAAAGGAGAATTCATATGAACATTTATATTGATGGAAAAAGCATTACAAATGACCAATTGACACAATGGAAAAGAAAACGTGTTAAAAAAGTTTTTAACATATTAGGTTATAAAAGTGCTGAAATAAATGATCCAGACAGCATGATTGATAAGCTAACCAATCTAAAAATGGAGTCCTCTTATCAAGAAATGTACAACAAATTGGAATCTAAATTGAAATTAAGTAAAACGGTTATGCGGATGGGTGCTTTTCTATCTGGAAGTAGACGAAAATTTTCTCAAACAGAAATCCATTTAGATGGAATAACAGCTGAAGAAGCAATAAAAGGTATAGATACTCTTATGTTAAATTCATCAGATAAAAACAATCGTGTAAATTTATCTGCTTGTCCGGACCACTATGCATTAAGGCCTTTAGGAGAAAACGAACTTGAAGTCATTGAGACGACCGGAAACTCTCCATTACCTGTTCAGTTTTTTATCGTTTTTAATGATGAAACAGGGTTACAAACACCTAGAGATGACGCTTATGCATATCAATCAGCAGGTGTTGCTCGTCTGAAAGATGGCACAGTTATCGGAGGAGTTCGCCACCAAATGAAAGACACAAAAACAGGTATAAAAGTTAAGCTTTCCGTTGAATTTCCTGCAATGAGTCCCACAATTCTTATTAAATCACATCAAATGCATTTAGCATGTGAATTTTCTTATTGGCTGCAATGGATAAAAGGTCAAAAAAACAATAATGGCAGAGCATCCCTAGATTAAAGATTTTCAAACCACACAAAATTATTATCTGGAATTAATGCCAGAAAAAATCTTCCCTAGTATGGTTACTTGGTATATCATATCCATATAATGTTGAGAGTTTCTGTCCTTCCTAAATCCGCTCCTGATAAGCTGGTTGTAAAAATATCAGTTCTTGATACATACGAACCTATCCCTAGATAATTTACCGCTAACGCTATTTGTCCAACTTAAAAGCGGGCACGGTGCCCGCTTTTATATCCCTTTTAATTCTCTATACGCTTGCCGTTTGTTTTGATAATATTTTGGAACCAATCAAAACTATCTTTCTTTAATCTCTTACCGGTCCCCTTGCCGTAATCGTCAATGTCGACATAAATAAATCCATATCTTTTACTCATCTCAGCTGAAGAGTTACTGACAATATCAATAGGTCCCCAGGTTAAACATCCCATGATTGGAACACCATCAGAAATGGCCAATTTTAGTTGTTTTAGATTCTCCTCAAAGAATTCTATTCTTTCCCGATCATGTATTTTTCCATTTTCAACTTTATCGTGTACGCCGGTTCCCAATTCCATCAGAAATATTGGTATCTGATATTGATCATATATTTTATTTAACGTGTATCGGAGCCCCACAGGGTCAGTTAACCAATTCCAATCGTTTTTAGCAATATTTGGATTATCAACTGCGGGATTTTCTAAATGAATGCTTTCTGTCGAAACAGTTCTATTTCCATAATAAGATATGCCAATAAAATCAGCTTTCCCATTTTCAAATATAATCTCATCCTCAAGACGATAACCAATATCAAAACCTTGTTCTTCCATAAATCTAAACATGGTTTTTGGGTATTTTCCCCGTACTAGAACATCTAGGTAGTAATTTTCAAATTGATCGTTGTGTAGTGCTGCCAAAACATCATCAGGACTAGATGTTTTTGGATAAGCATACTGTGTAAGGATCATGGCTGCGATTTTATTGTTTTCATCAATATCGTGCGCTAGTTTTGTAGCTGCACAAGATGCTATCATTTTATGATGCAATCCCCTAAGTTTATTTTCCAAACTATTTTCAACAAGATCGCTTGGCATTCCAAACTGACTAAATGATTCCCTGTGGATAAGATTCATTTCATCAAAAGGAACCCAGTACTTCACCTTTCCTTTATAACGCTTGAATAATACTTCGCAATATCTGAGATAAAAATCGATGACTTCCCTTGAATACCACCCTTTATACTTCATGGATAAGTTTATAGGCATTTCAAAGTGAGAAATAGTTATAAGTGGTTCAATATCGTTCTTTATTAGTTCATCAATTAAATTGTCGTAAAACGTTAACCCCTCTTCATTAGGCAGTTCCTCATCACCATTTGGAAATATACGAGCCCAATTTATGGAAGTTCTAAAACATTTAATACCTAGTTCCCTTAATAATGCTATATCTTGAGGATAAGTATTATAGAAATCAATAGCGTGGCGTCTAGGATAATAATTGACTTTATCTTCAATGGCTGCCTTAATTTCCTCTGTAGACATTAAGTCATTTTGTGTTTTCCCTTCCTGATATGCATAAAGGTCTGGTGGACAAACACCTTTGCCGTCAACATCCCAATTCCCTTCTGTTTGAGTAGCTGTGACAGCTCCTCCCCATAGAAAACCCTCTGGAAATTCTTTACTATTTCGTTTAATCATTATGATTCCCCTTTTCTCTAGTAAATAGTTTATATTTTTCAGCATTGTAGTTCATCACTTCAATGAGAAAGTTACAATTAATCTTCAGAAGCTGCAGTCTCAGAAGAGCTTGCTACATCTTTGTTACGATACTTCAATGACTTTAAGAAGTTTACCATAAACGCTACGACCAACGATCCTATAGCAATACACAATATATATAAAAAGATATTGCTTGCAAATGGGATAGACAAATATGTTGCTATATTTACATTGTGAGTTACCCCGAGAGCAGTAACTAATCCACTAGTAACTGAAGTTCCAACTACAATACTTGGGATTACTCTCAGCGGATCAGCAACAGCGAAAGGAATAGTTCCTTCAGTGACACCAGCAACCCCCATTACCATCGCGGTACGACCCGTATCAATTTCTTGCTCAGAATAATACTTTTTACCAATTAGTGTAGCTAAAAACATCCCTGTAGGTGGGATAGCAACTGCTATCCACATAGGTGTACTAACTGTAAAAATCCCTTCAGCAAAAGCTGCTATTCCAAAAGTGTTGGCGACTTTATTAATAGGACCTCCCATGTCAATTGCCATCATCGCACCCAATATTACTGATAAAACAACAGCATTTCCTGTGCTCATAGTTAACAGCCAATCTGTTAACCCTGTGTTCAGCGCTGCAATTGGCTTTCCAAATGCATATAGTGTTAAAAAGCTGATTATTATGGATCCTATAAGTGGTGTAATAATCATTGTGTTAACAGAAGCAATTCTTGGAGGTAGTTTTATTTGTTTTAATAACAAGACAAAATATCCTGATATTATCCCAACGGCCATTCCACCTAAAAATCCTGTGCCAATTTCATTTGCTACCATTCCTCCAATAAAAGCTGGTCCAAGACCAGGCTTATCAGCAATTGAATAACTTATATAAGCTGCTATTATTGGCACCACTAAGTCTAGCGCTATTTTTCCAAAAGAAGCTAAATCACCCCAAATAGTATCTGGTTCATCCATGGCCTCTTGTCCACCAAAGATTACTGCCACAGAAAGCATCAGCCCACCAGAAACAATCACAGGCAACATATAAGAGACGCCTGTCATAAAGTGTTGTGCAAGGTTTTTACCAAAGGTTTTAAGAGTCCCCATTATTTTCACACCTCTACCTTGTTTATTGCATCCTCAATAACTTTTTTACCATTTTTCACCACTTCAGATGTACCAACTTGTACAATTTTTTTACTATCAAAGCGTTCTTTATCTACTACTTTTGTATCTGCCGCTAAGATAACAACATCAGCATCATCGACTTCACTTTGCGATAAACGGTTTTCTACTCCCATTCCACCTTGCGTCTCAACCTTGATATCATATCCTTCTTTTTTTGCATACTTTTCCAAATTGGATTTCGCCATAAAAGTATGTGCGACACCGGTTATGCATGCTGTAACAGCAACAATTTTTGTCATTGTAATCATCCCTTTCATGTTATTATTCCAATTAAACTGTTAATAACTTTTTAATTTCCTCCACTGAATCTGCATTTCTAATTGCATTAACAAAGTCATCTTCCATTAATTTTCCGGATATATCCGCTAGTAACCTAAGATGCTCATCGTTTTCATCCTGCTTTGCAATTGCCAATAGAAATATGATATTTACTGGCTCTTTATCTAGTGATCCCCATTCAATGTGATTATTCGTTTTAGCAAATACTACAGTGGATTCAAGCACAGATTCACTTTTTCCATGCGGAATTGCCAGCCCTCTACCAATTCCTGTAGACATTTGCGATTCCCTTTCGTTAACGTCACCTATAAATTGATCCGAATCTCGGATAAATCCATTTTCCAATAACCGTTCGGATAGTAGTTTAATGACCTCATCCCTAGTAGAAGCTTGTAAGTTTAATATAATATTTTTTTTATGGACCCTATTATCTAACTTCATCATCACACCTTCTCTAACAATCGAACTATTTCTTGCCCGTCATTTACTAAAGCTAATCCCCTTAACATATTTTCATCCGATATAACATGATTGAAGAACTCATAAATCCCGTTGATGATTGGCTTGACGTCCTTATTCAGAGCAAAAAAGAATACAACGTTAACCAATTCACTGTCCCAATTAATCCCATCTTTGTTCACATAAATTGAAATTCTTGGCTCTGATATATAATCAATCTTCACATGTGGCATCGCAAAGTTCCCCATTGCCGTAGATGATATTTCTTCTCTGTTTAGGGCGCTTTCAAAAATACCTTCTTTTGCATATCCTTTCTGTAGCAAAGTGTCACAAATATAATTAAGAACTTTATTTTTGCAATCCTTACCACTTTCAACAAATAGCAAATCATCCTCTAGGCAACTTAGGAATGCCTCTTTTTGATTTCCCAATGGTTTTAAGTGCAATTCTTTTTTAATGAAATTTAAATCATTGGTATCTAGCATTGGACTTACAACAACTACTGGTACATCTGTATTACGTAGAGGGATTGTACTGATAATCGAGTCTTCCGTGATATTAGCCTGTTCTAAATCTTTTACAGATAGGACACGTGTTACATTTAGATCATTTAAAAAATTATCCTTAATCCTTTGCTCCAATAATTTAGATGTTCCCAATCCACTACTGCAAACTAGTACTACATCCTTTTTCCGTTTTATGTCAGGACATCTTTCAAAAAAAGCCTCAATGTGTAAGGCGATAAAGGCTATTTCATCATCATTCAGGTGAATATCATAAGTTTTCTCAATAATGGGTGCTAGTGACGCAGCATCATCAAATGCCCTCGGAAAGGACAACTTTATTTTCTCAGTGTATGGATTATGAATACTTAAACCCAATTGAAGTCTTTTAATCGCAGCATCTAAATGCAATGTTAAACTTCTTAGCAGCTCTTTATCTAAGTCAAGATACCCTAGCCCATTCAATAGAATCTCATTTAAATTAAGATTCGTACCAATACTTACGTCATTCCTATTTTTGTTATTTGGCACATTTATTTCGATTGCCATAATATGATTATTAATGTATTCCCTTTCATACTGCGGAATAGTTATTGCAAAATCCTTTTCAATTAGTTCAACCAGAATCACAGTGTTTTCAAACAGATGAATTTTACTTCTGTGAGAATCCAGGAATTTGTTTTTCCTTATCCGGTCTAAAGCAATTGTTAAATGTATCACTAATGATTTGTATTCATAATCTGTACAAGTAAGATTGCTATTTGATAAAAAAACATTTAATATCGATATAACTTTGTGCAGGATACTAGTGTTTAGTACGTTTCCCAGATCGGGTGATGCCTTTAATTGATTCATTAATTCTTCCTCTTTATCGTCCAGACGTGATAATCCTCCCCAATAGTAATTAATCAAACTAGACATCAAATACCTTCGTTCCTTTTCACTTGCCTGCAGTTTCATTCCATCCTTACTATTTTCAATATGATAGCCAAGTTCCGAGAACTTTCTCCTCACTTCTTTTAGTGTGATTTCCAAAGTTGACCTGCTAACATATAATTCATCTGCAAGTTCTTGAACTTTTAAATGATGGGATGCTGACAAGAATCTAGAATATACGTATATTACCCTATCTTCTTTTAAGTTCAAGTTATACGTTTTTATATCGCCAAGAAAGTTACCAAGTTCCTGTGTATTTCCTTCTAGGTAAACACCCTTATTCTGCTTTGCAACAACTTTAACACCAATCCCTTGAGTCACCCTATTAACTTCATCAATATCTTTTGCAATTGTCCTTTTAGATTGGTTCAACAGATGCGCCAATTCATCATAGGTTGTAAGTTTCTTATCTAAAACAAATTGAATAATTTTTTTGTGTTTCGCATTCAAAGCCTTTACCATCTTCACTCCCTCCCTTTGAATACAATCTTATTATATATTGGTAATTCTTTTCGTCATATAGAATTTTGTTCAATTATAATAATGCAATTTTTAGGTGGGTAAATCGAAACAATTATGATTGTTGGTGGGGAGACATTTGTAGTTTAAAAATTCAGTGCTTGTAACAATTTGTCCAAAGATTTCATATCCAATTAAGAGAGAGATTATTTAAATATAGCTAGATTATCAGCAAAAGTAGCAGAAGCAAGTTCTGAAATCGGGGCATAAACGGCTTGAGTATTAGGGGGAAAGGTAGAAATAGAGCACCAATAGATATTACGAATGCAGTACTTTTCTTAGCTTCTGATGAATCATCGGACAAACATTAGTGGTAGATGACCTAATTGTTCGCACATCAACCGTGGTACGCGATTTTATGAAAACTGAAGCAAAATGGTAGACCGATTAATACAAAGTCCACGATGACATGGCTTATACCATGTTTCGGCTACTCGCCTTCACAGGAGCGCGCAAAGGTGAACTGTATGTCCTGCATTGGTCGGATGTGGACTTCTACAATAAGTCGATCAGCTTAAAAAAGACATTGATTCACTCGAACGGCAAAAAGCAGCTTCAGATATCGAAAACAAAGGCCTCCCGACGCGTGGTTAGCGTGGACGATGAAATGAAGGAGAAAACAGCGGAGATGTTCGAGAAGTACATGAATTTTTAGGTCGCGTATTCAATTCCAAATTCGGACATGAAAAAACCCTCTCTGCTCCGTATAGCAAAGAGGGTAAATTCTTGGTATATAAGGTTTCTTAACGCTTTGAGAACAAATCCCAGTATATTTTATACTTCTCAAACCATGAAAATCCTATTGTATCAATATTCTATCTTCCATCTATTAGGAAGAATATGGATGAAAAAGGGCTGAAATGGAGAAGTTTGTCACCAATTAACACCAAAAAAACAGTTGATAAGGCAGTGAATGAATACACTTTTTATAACGCCATTTGAACGGTATTTTTCCGACGGATGGCGTTTTTGTATACCTATTTATGAAAGTGAGCGTGATTTCCATTGGCAGAAGATAAAATTTATGAACAAAAAGTTATGGATTGGATTGATGACAATTTTGTTTTAAATGAGATTGAAGTAAAAGATTACCCTTTTTTTCCTTATGGGAAATTGATACGTGATAAAAATGAGGAAACTATGATCGTGTTTTGGTGTGTGATTTATGGACGTGTAGATTATCGTTTTCAAGACGCATAAACCAGTTGGGAGTGAAAACATGAACTATCCTATTATTTATGCCGATCCACCTTGGCAGTATCGCCAGAGTAAAGGACAAGGCGTCGCAGAAAATCATTATCGAACAATGAATATTAATGATATATGTAATTTACCTATCGACACTATCTCTCATAATGATAGTGTTTTATTTTTATGGGCGACTTTTCCAATGTTAGGAGAAGCCTTAAAAGTCATGGCAGCATGGGGATTTACATTTAAAACTGTTGCTTTTGTTTGGGTGAAACAAAATAAGTCTGGTAATGGCTTTTTCTTTGGTTTAGGACACTGGACACGTTCAAATGCTGAAATTTGTTTACTTGCTGTAAAGGGACGTCCGAAAAGAGTGTCAAAAAAGGTTCACCAACTAATTGTTAGTCCACTGGAAGGACACAGTAAAAAGCCAGATATAGCTAGAGATAAAATTGTAGAGTTAATGGGCGATTTACCACGTATTGAATTATTTGCTAGGCAATGCACCGATGGATGGGATACTTGGGGAAATGAAGTAGAAAACTCAATTTCTTTAGAACATTTGAGTCGGGATGAATAATATATTTAGTTTTCGCTCCCGTTCCCCTCCCTTTTTGGTTGTGTTTCTTCTATATAAATAATACGTAAAATAAAAACAAGAAAAGAGGTCTGTATCATGGAATTAAAATATGTGATTCCCAATATGGAAAAAACATTTGGAAACTTAGAATATGCAGGAGAAGGCAAAGTCGAACAACGACGGATTAATGGAAGGATGACAACCCTATCTCGCAGCTACAATCTCTACTCAGACATACAGCGGGCAGATGATATTGAGGTCGTTCTCCCTAACGAAGCTGGGGAAAAATTCTTTGAACATGAGGATAGCGTAAAATTAGTCAATGCACGTATTACCGCAGAAGGCTATAAAATCGGAGATCGTGGATTTACAAACTATAAATTACATGCTGACGATATTGTCAAAGCATAAGGAGGAATCACACATGAGATTAGCACAAGGTATTATTATTGATAAGGAAAAAACTTTTGGATTATTGAAGTTTTCGGCATTAAGAAGGGAAGTTTTTCTTCAAAATGAGGATGGTACGGTATCAACTGAAGTCAAAGAACGAACTTATGATTTAAAATCAAAAGAACAAGGTCGGATGATTCAAGTTAGTATTCCAGCTTCTATTCCTTTAAAGG
Source organism: Virgibacillus sp. NKC19-3 (assembly GCF_019837165.1). NCBI lineage: Bacteria > Bacillati > Bacillota > Bacilli > Caryophanales > Bacillaceae > Virgibacillus > Virgibacillus saliphilus. Next base: position 243,009 of record NZ_JAGYHC010000001.1, on the reverse strand, counting down.
AATTTGATTATAATGCAGAGGTCGAAATGGTTAATCCTGTGGCAGATACCGTTGCGAACGCCACTTTTCGTGGTGCGGATGTCGATTGGTTTATCAAGGCAGATGATTTGATGTTAAAAGGAAAAACCGCACCAGTTGGTGATAAGTCCGTAAATAAACCAGCTGATAAGGATAAATAAAGATGGAACTTCTTAAAAGACGAGGGAAACGGATTAAAGAAAAAGACGCTTCCCTCGTTTTTCAATTTGTATTTACTCGGTTATTTGGAATATGGCTTCTCTTTTTTACGCCTTTTCATCTATCCTTTTTTGTTTCTACATCATGGCAGCTTGATACATTTCAAGCACATTTTATTAGCACCTATGGATTAGTGACGCTGCTTATCAGTCTCGTTTTAACAGTAGCTTGTGCCTTTGTTTATTACCGTTATCGTTATGATCACTTGAAACAGGTCATTCACCGTCAAAAACTCGCAAAAATGGTTTTAGAAAATGGCTGGTATGAAACAAAACAAGTCACCAAAGAAAGTTTCTTTAAAGACATCCCTTCTGATAAAGCAAAGGAGAAAATCAGCCACTTTCCTAAAATCTATTATCGTTTTGAAAAAGGATTGTTGTATATTCAGGCGGAAATTACGCTCGGTAAATTTCAAGAACCATTACTAAACTTGGAAACCAAGTTAGAAAGCGGTTTGTATTGTGAATTAATATCGAAAGAATTACGTGATTCCTACGTGGAGTATACGCTTTTCTATGATATGATTGCCAACCGCATTTCCATTGACGAGGTTATCGCACAGGATGGCAGCTTAAAACTCATGGAATCCTTCTATTGGGAATATGATAAGCTGCCGCATATGCTCATCGCTGGCGGCACAGGCGGAGGAAAAAGTTATTTTATTCTTACACTGATTGAAGCTCTACTCAAAACAGACGCAAAACTCTATATATTAGATCCGAAAAATGCTGATTTAGCGGACTTATCTGCTGTCATGCCCGATGTCTATTACAAACAGGAAGATATGACAGCTTGTATTGACCAATTTTATGAGGACATGATGACACGCAATGAAGAAATGAAAAACATGCCGAACTACAAGACAGGTGAAAACTATGCCTATCTAGGCTTGCCTGCTCGTTTTTTAATCTTTGACGAGTACACCTCGTTCATGGAAATGATTGGGAAGGATAGTGTTAAAGTCATGAGTAAGCTGAAACAAATCGTTATGTTGGGACGACAAGCGGGTTTCTTTTTGATACTTGCATGTCAACGACCAGACGCAAAATATCTCGGAGACGGGATTCGGGATAACTTTAATTTCAGAGTTGCTTTAGGACGCATGTCAGAGCTAGGTTACGGGATGGTTTTTGGGTCAGACGTACAAAAACAGTTTTTCCTAAAGCCCATCAAAGGACGTGGATATGTCGATAAAGGGGATAGTGTGATCTCTGAATTTTATACTCCCCTAGTACCAAAAGGACATGACTTTTTAAAAGAAATTGGTAAATTATCTAGCTAAAAGGCTGCCCAGTGCAGCGACGTGCGAAGCGAAAGTCGCTGTGCTGGGCTAAGCCTTGCGTGGCTTTAGCCACGCCTTAACCCCCCGTTTCTAACAGGGGGGTAGAAAAACAATAAGAAACTGTTTCAAAAACCCATGAACGCCTGATAGCACAAGGGTTTGGAACACATTCGAAAGATGTCAGCTTTTAGTTCCTAGTTGACATCTTTTTTGCGTTGGGAGGAATGCAAATGAATCATACGCCTTGGTATCAAGAATTAAAAGAAAAACGATTAGAATATGGTGTATCACAAAATAAGCTGGCGATACACGTTGGCATTGCAAGACAATATGTAAGTGAAATCGAGACAGGAAAAGTAACGCCTTCTGATTCACTACAAAATGCTTTGTTTGAAGTGCTGGAACAATTTAATCCAGAAGCTCCTTTAGAAATTTTATTTGATTATGTGCGAATCCGATTTATCACCACTGACCCTGTGCCAGTCATTGAAGATATTTTACAGCTCAAAATGGAATACATGTTACACGAGCATTATGCTTTTTACTCCTATATGGAACAATACGTTTTTGGCGATATTGTAGTTATGGTTTCACCTGACGAGGATAAAGGCTGCTTACTCGAACTGAAAGGAAAAGGATGTCGTCAATTTGAAAATTTTCTACTCGCCCAACAGCGAACATGGTTTGATTTCTTTGTTGATGTCTTTCGAGTTGGTGGTGTCTTTAAACGTATTGACCTTGCAATTAATGATAAGACAGGCATATTAGATATTCCCTTTCTCACAAAGAAATGTCATAACGAGGAATGTATTTCTGTTTTCCGCAGTTTTAAAAGCTATCGTTCTGGTGACTTGGTACATGGTGAAGATAAGCCAGACATGGGAAACTCCCTGTATATCGGTTCTCTGAAAAGTGACGTTTATTTTTGTATCTACGAAAAGAATTATGAGCAATTCGTTAAATATGGTATTTCATTGGAAGATACAGACGTGAAAAATCGCTTAGAAATCCGATTGAAAAATGATCGTGCCTATCATGCGATTGTTGATTTAATGAGCTTTGAGGACGCTGGACGCACCGCTTTTTCGATTATCAATCGTTATATTCGTTTTGTTGACAAGGATGTGAAAAAACGTCGCAGCAGTTGGAAAGTAAATGCAGCATGGCAGCGTTTCTTAGATTTAGGAGAAAATCGAAAAATATCGTTAACCACAAAGCCAGAACCCTATACCTTTGATAAAACATTACGGTGGCTGGCAAAACAGGTAGCCCCCACTTGGAAACTCGCAACGAAGCTGGATGAAGTCAATCAAACAACTATCATGAAGGATATGTTAAATCAGGCAACCTTAACAGAACGTCATCAGAAATTGCTTATGCAGCAGGCGATAACAACCGAAGATGTGATTCAAATTTTTAAAGATGAAGTATAGAAAGGAGTTACGCACATGAATTTTGGACAAAATTTGTGTACGACTCGTTCCTTAGTGAAAAGCTAAGGCACTAATAAAAGAACGAAAATCTTTTATCAGGAGAACTGATAATTCGACAGGTAGAATGAAGAGGTAACGCTCTGAAATGCCTGCCCTGAGCCTCCGACAAGCATTGTATAAGGAAACTTAGAATGTTTGAAGTTCGGTAAAGGCGGCTGAGAGATATCGTAACAGAAAGCCTATGCATGCTGACGAAATCTGTTCAGAGGTGGGCGGTATATCCTACAGGCCGGGGGTCTATAAAATATCTATGGTTAGAATGTTTAATAAAAAACTGACGAATCTGCGAATGTACGGGTCTAAATTTGCTCCCTTACAGAAATGTATTGGCACGAGTAATCGTGGTTAGTGTGGCAAAGTAAGAATATAGGTTATGAAATGCCATATATCGTTACAGGCGATATCTCGCTAACAGGCTCATAGCAGAAACCTAAGGATATAGATGAATAGATAGAATTATCGGAACGAGGAAAGGTATCAGGTTTCCAAACGGAAATAAACTGACGAAGAATAATAAGCAGTTGAACTGGTGCTGAAAAGTAGAGATTGAACCTATGAAACTTCTGTAATGGAAGTGGAGGAATGGTCTCAAGTCGGATAACGTTTATGAGTATTATGCAGTCACTATAAGGATTTCGAGTATGACAAAAAGCGTCACTCATCCCTCATGGAAAGGAGTGATACCTTATGCCGAAAAAGAAAGAAAAGATACTATGTGTAGACGACCTTCGACATGCCGAGTATTACGAAATGCAAAAACACTTTGATGAACTTTATGCAAAGAGTAAGGAAAGCCAAGAATTTAATCATCTAATGGATTTAATCTTAAAAAGAGAAAATATTCTGCTTGCATATAGAAACATCAAAGCTAATGCAGGAAGTAAAACACCTGGCACAGATAAAGCGACTATCTTGGATATCGGGAACCTTGCTCCTGATGAAATGATATCTAAGTTAAGATTCATCGTTGAAGGTAGTCAACATGGATATCGACCGAAACCTGTAAGACGTAAAAACATTCCTAAGCCAAATGGGGAAACTAGACCTTTAGGGATTCCCTGTATATGGGATAGATTAATCCAGCAATGTATGAAGCAAGTTCTTGAGCCGATTTGTGAAGCGAAATTTAGTGAAAACAGCTATGGTTTTAGACCGAATCGTTCAGTGGAACATGCCATCAAAGTCACTTATAGCCGATTACAATTGAGTAACTTACACTATGTCATTGAATTTGATATAAAAAGTTTCTTTGACAAGGTTAACCACTCAAAACTAATCAAACAATTATGGTCATTAGGTATTAGAGATAAGCAACTTCTCTATTTGATTAAGCAGATAGTGCTGTACACCGATTAAATTTCCCAATGGGAACATGGAGTTCCCTAAGGAAGGCGTGCAACAGGGCGGAATTATATCTCCACTTTTAGCAAATGTTGTTCTTAACGAATTAGACCACTGGGTAGCCAGCCAATGGCAAGAACATCCTGTAACCGAAAACTACGTTAAGCACTACAACAAAAGTGGAAGCCTCTGTAAAAGTAACGCTTATAAGGAAATGAAAAAGACGAATCTAAAAGAAAGGTACATGATTCGCTATGCAGATGATTTTAGAGTCTTCTGTCGTACAAAATCTAGTGCTGAAAGAACAAAAATAGCCATAACAAAATGGTTAAAAGAGCGACTTAAACTGGAAATATCCCAAGAGAAAACTAGAATTGTGAATGTTAAACGTCGATACATGGAATTTTTGGGTTTCAAATTTAAAATGTATCCAAAACGGAAAAAGTGGGTTTCTAAAGCCAGTATTAGCGACAAACAATTGGCTAAGCAGAAAAAGAAATTGGTAAAACAAGCCAAACGAATAGCGAAACCTCCATCAGGGAGAACAGAACTTGAAGAAACAAGGTTATACAATTCGATGGTGCTCGGTATGCATAACTATTACCGTATTGCCACGAATGTCAATCTTGATTGTGCCATTCTTAATCGAGCAGTCATGACGACTTTAACAAGTCGATTGCGTGCAGATAAAAAGGGTCGACTACGAAAAACTGGTCGTCCTCTTACTTCAAAAGAAAAAACACGATATGGGAAATCAAGAATGATACGCTATTTGGCTGGGGTTGGTGAACCAATCTATCCAGTAGGTTATATACAACATAAAAAGCCTACGGCTAGAAAATTTACCATAAACTCCTACACTCCAGAGGGCAGAATAGGCTTGCACGATAATTTGAAGATTAGTACGAAGCTAATGATTCAATTAATGGAACAGCCTCTATTTGGAAGGTCAGTGGAATACGCTGATAATCGGATTTCACTCTTCTCAGCCCAGTATGGAAAGTGTGCTATCACGCATAGAGAATTTACTGTTTTATCTGAAATACACTGTCATCATGTTAAACCAAAATCTCTTGGTGGCACAGATAAATACAATAATCTTATCCTTGTATCTGACATCATTCATCGTCTGATACATGCCAAAGATAATGAAACTATCAGTAAATATCTTAAAATATTAAAGCTAAATAGCCAACAGATAAGTCGCTTAAATAAATTTAGAATCCTTGCGGATAATTTCCAAATAGAATGATAAAAACTTTCTTTAATAGGTTCACTGCATAAATACAAATTAACAATATTCGATGGAACGCGAAGTGCGGTGAAAGTCGCACGCTTCGTGTGGATGAGGGGAAAAACCCGAGATAGAGTTCACTATCAGAGGTTTACCTATTCATATATAACTGGTTTTTGGACAATGCACAATCCTTAGTGTTAATGGCAATTGTGGTGATTGGGATTTATTTAGGATTCAAACGAGAGTTTTCCAAATTAATTGGATTCCTCATTATTGCATTGGTAGCTGTCGGATTAGTCTTTAATGCAGCAGGAGTAAAAGATGTGCTATTAAATCTTTTCAATCGAATTATAGGAGCTTAGAATATCTATTTTTTTAAGAAGATAGCCCTTTGATTAATGATATAATATTTAATTATATGGTTATAATTTAGGGGGGAAAGTATGTCTAGAAAGAAACCAAATAAACAAAGAAAAATGATTAAAATTATTTACTTTGATGAAATATCTGCCACAGATTATATTACTATTCAAAATGGTGGTGAAATTGATTGGAGCACTACAGAAAATAAAGAAAAGCTTGCTAAACTAATGGCTGAAATAGATGCTCAAGCTAAAGGGGGAATTAATTGGTTTTCTGCAATTAAGGCTTCTTTATCTGGTCAAGCAAACGTAAGTTATGACTCTAGAACAACAAACTTAATTGAAAGTACATTAACTAACACCTTGCTTACTGACTATATAGAATTAGCTAGCAAAGATTATAATGTACATCAATTTCATGAAAGTGGCGTTCATGCTCCACCTGACTCCATAACAATGTACAGGATGTATAGTTCCTATTTAAACATTGTTCCTAAAGAAGACATTCCTATTGATTTAGAACAATTAAACAATGCTCTATTAGGAGAGAGAGGCTATTATCAAATGCTTTTGAATGGAGAAGCAAATTCAAAATGTGTTTTAAGATTCAATATTAAAGCATTTAAAAATAATTATAGTTTAGCAGATTTATCAAAAATGAATTTATCTTATTATGGTGTAAAAGTTGGGACATGTACAAAAGAGCAGTTATCTATGGAAAAAGAATTTGAAATTGATAATGTTGAGAATAAACCTCCCAACGCTACAGAGATAGTTACAGGAAATAAACAAGAATCGAGAGAAGATTTACTAAATGTATATGATATAGTGCTGGCAGGTGTTACGAGTGAATAGTATTATAATTTATTATGGATCAAAAAATGAATTTGATAAAGTAATTCCAGAAAGTTATAGAACATTGACAGATGTGGTATATGAAACTGATAAGGATAGAAACAAACATGTTATTTTTATTCCAGGAGTGAGCGAAGAAAGTAGTGAAGAAGATCGTTTGTTTGTTGAAAATTTTGTGGTCACTTCAGATGAATATGCAGGGGTAAGAGAGCACGTAATAATTAACTTTAACAACTTTTTAGGGAAATTCGATACTCAAAATATCTATTTGCATAATCCTCCCTTACAAATTAGTGATCAAATTATACGATTATATCCAGAGACAAAAATTGAATATCAAGATTATTCTGCTATTACTTTGGATAACTTGATAGAAATTAATTCTGAATATGATACTAAAATCATTGGTCAGGAAAATGTAAAGTTAAATTTACTACAATCTCTTTTTCCAATAACATTAGAAGGCAGAAAAAAACCTGTAGTGATACTAATGTACGGTAAATCTGGAATTGGTAAGACAGAAACTGCAAAATTTATTTCAAAAGTAATAGGTGAACCTCTATTTCGGAAGCAATTCTCAATGTATCAAAATAACCAATTTGCTACTTATTTATTTGGAGGAGCACATTATGAAAAGAGTTTTGCTAAAGATTTATTAGATAGAGAATCAAATGTACTTTTACTAGACGAGTTTGACAAAGCTCATCCTTCATTCCACAGTGCATTTTATCAATTATTTGATGAAGGAATTTACGAAGATCAAAATTATTATTTAAACTTAGATAAGGCAATAATTATCTGTACCTCAAACTACAATAATTTAAATGAAATTGAGGAACATCTTGGAAGCCCTATATATAACAGGTTTGATAAAATAATTCATTTTGATGATTTAAGCAATGAAGCTAAACAAAAAATCGGAAAAGAATTGTATACTAATCTCTCCAGTCTTTATAAAAATAAAATAAGCGATGATGTAGAACATCGTTTATTTGGAAAATTTATTGAATGTGATAATGTTAGGCAAATTCATCATCTTATTGAAGATACATTTGCGTTAAGTGCTGTATTAGAAAATGTAGAAAAGAAATAATATCAATTTGAAAAGCAGGATTCCCTGCTTTTTTTATGTCATTTTTTAAGAAAAGGACGTGATAATCAATGGAAATGCAAGTCTATATAGCGAATCTAGGAAAATACAATGAAGGCGAATTGGTTGGTGCTTGGTTTACGCCACCTATTGATATGGAGGAAGTAAAAGAACGAATTGGCTTAAATGAAGAATATGAGGAAATAGCTATTCATGATTATGAGCTGCCATTTGAAATTCATGAGTACACGCCAATATCTGAAATCAATCGCTTATGCGAGATGGTACAAGGAATCGAAGGAACTCCCTTGTATGACGCTCTTTCCGAAATTCAGGGATATTGGTTTAACAGCGTCGAAGAAGTCCTAGAAAATCAAGATGAGATTATCTGTTATCCAGATTGCGACAGTATGGAAGATGTCGCAAGATATTTAATAGAAGAATCAGGAACGCTTGGAGAAGTCCCTGCTCTTCTACAATATTATATTGATTATCAAGCCTATGGTCGTGACCTTGAGATTGGAGCAAATTTTCTTGTCACCAATCATGGGGTATTTGAATATGTCAGATAAATAAGATGGCAGCTTGTTTCCTAACAGGCTGCTTCTTTCTTTGGAAAGGGTGAATCGAATTGAAGAAATTAAAAAGCTATACCCGCATTTGGTCAGTCGAGAAAGTCATTTATGCGATTAACGATTTTCGGCTGCCTTTTCCCATTACCTTTAATCAAATGACTTGGTTTGTGTTATCACTTTTGGTGGTTATGTTACTCGGAAACCTCCCTCCACTCTCTTTGATTGACGGTGCGTTATTAAAATATGTGGGTGTTCCTGTACTCCTAACATGGTTTATGAGTAAAAAGAGCTTTGATGGAAAAAAACCGTATGGCTTTCTTAAATCGGTAGTAACGTATTATTTCAGACCGAAAATGACGTATGCAGACAAAGCAGTAAAACTTCAAAAACAAATGGTAAATGAACCGATTACTGTTGTAAGGAGTGAAGTATATGGGTTATCCGATTAAATATATCGAAAATAACTTAGTATTTAACCATGACGGTGAATGTTTTGCGTACTATGGTGTGAGATGTTTTTCTATAACTGCCTAAAAGCAGGAAATGAAACTCACAATTACTATTGTGGGAACTGATAAATCGAGGAGTGGAATGATAGAGTAACGTCTTGAAATGCTCCCCCTGATACTCCTATATGCAATAATTACTGCTACTAAATTATTGTGTAAAGCTAGGTGAAGTCGGCAGAGAGGTACCGAAAGCTATGTAACAATCGAAAACGGACTAGAGGTAGTCTGTGTATCCTATATGCCGGGGGTCTATAAAATATCTATGGTGAGAATGTTCTTACGGAACTGACGAACTTGTGAATGTACGGGTCTATAAGGCAATTACGTAGAAATGCGTAGGTCACATTCGTGAAGTATGTGAGGTGGAGTAAAACTCGTAATTATGAAACACCTTATAGTGTTAAAGGCACTATCCAGTATACAGGCTCATAGCAAGCACCTACGGATATATGTACAGATAGATTTATTGGAACGTCGGAAGCTAGAGACACAAATATTAAAGTGGTAGCAGACCGATGTTGTGTTTGTAAGGAAAAGTTGTACTATAACTTACATTTACTCTAGTGAAAGTGGTGGCACGAGCGATGAAGTTCTTGTAATGAGAATGGAGTAACAGCCACTAGACAACAGTTATTAAATAGAATTATCTCTAAATAACTCAAGGTTCTTGTATGACTAAAAGAAACGAAAACTTTTAATGATTAGAGGCGTTGCTTCTGTGGAAAGCGATTAGTTGACTTGACTGTCAGTAGGAACTTAAAGAAGAAACAAATTTTGCGAAATAATGAGTATTACCACTTACAAGACGTATTTGATGAATTACATGAAAAAGCCAGTAATGAGTACTATTTTCGTGATTTAATGCGAATAATTACTTCTGAGAAAAACATATTACTAGCTTACCGAACCATCAAAACTAATAAGGGATCAACTACGCAAGGAACAGACGGACGAGATATTACCTATTACAAAAATTGGGGACAAGAAAAGTTTATATACTATTTTCAAAATAAACTTTCCAACTATTTCCCAAAAAGCGTAAGAAGAGTCGAAATTCCAAAGCCAAATGGAAAAACAAGACCCCTTGGTATCCCTTGTATGGACGATAGAATTATTCAGCAATGTATCAAACAAGTTTTAGAACCGATATGTGAAGCCAAATTCCATAATCATAGTTATGGTTTTCGCCCTAACAGAGCAACTAGTCATGCCATAGCTAGAGTAAATTATCTTATGTGGAAAAATCAACTGCATTATGTTGTAGATATTGACATTAAAGGATTCTTTGACAATGTCCACCATGGGAAATTATCAAAGCAATTATGGCAGATTGGAATTAGAGATAAAAACTTGTTGAGTATCATCAGGAAAATTCTAAAATCTGAAATACAAGGATTAGGTATTCCCGAAAAAGGAACTCCGCAAGGGGGAATTATCAGTCCCTTACTTTCTAATGTAGTATTGAATGAATTAGATTGGTGGTTAAGCAATCAGTGGGAAACTTTTAAACCAAGACACCAATATAGCAACGTGGAAAATAAATCAAGAGCTTTAAAAACGACAAATCTAAAAGAATTTTTCTTTGTCCGATATGCGGACGATTTTAAATTATTTTGTAGAGATTATCAAACAGCTCAAAAGATATTTATTGCCACTAAGCAATGGTTACAAGAAAGATTAGGACTAGAAATTAGTCCTGAAAAATCTAAAATAACCAATGTGAGAAAAGGAAAGACTGAGTTTCTCGGTTTCAAATTATACGTTAAAAAGAAACGCAATAAATACGTCACAAGAAGTAATATCTCAGATAAAGCAAAACAAACAATGAAGAAAACGCTCAAAGAGCAGGTTAAATCTATTCAACGAAATCCAAGTGAAAAAGAAGCCAATCGGCTTAATGCCATGATACTAGGCATGCACAATTATTATAGAACTGCCACGCTGTGCAATAAGGATTTCAAAGAAATTTATTACTCTGTCAATAAGAGCCTTGAATGCAGACTTAAATCACAATTAACAATCATACCAAAGAAATCAAAAACCTATATGAAGCTCTATGGAAGTTACAATACACTAGCAAAAGGGATAAAAGGAATTGCCCTGTTTCCTATTTTTGGCTGTAAGTATTTATCCCCGCCTAGATTTTCTCAGGAGATAAATAATTATACCAAACGTGGAAGATTACTCATTCACGACAAATTGAACGGTTATAGGCATTTAATCTATTATCTATTAAAACAAAAATCCTATAATAAATCAGTTGAGTATAAAGACAACTCTATCTCCCTTATCGCTGGTCAAAGAGGCAAATGTTTTGTCACAAATAACCCTTTGATGATAGGAAATATGGAATGTCATCACAAGCAACCCATACATTTAGGAGGGACAGATGAATATTCCAATCTGGTTTGGCTTCAAACCAATGTTCATAAATTGGTTCACGCTACTCAATCAAAGACAATCAATAAATATTTAAACGAGCTTACCCTTGATAAAAACGGTATGAGAAAAGTTAATTCTTTAAGACTACTCGCAGAAAATTTAGAGATAACCCTATAAAGATAACTGTTGTTGGAACGCCGTATGAGGTGAAAGTCTCACGTACGGTGTGAACTGGGGGAAAATCTGGAGATAACCTCAAAGGATTACCTATCAGTATAGCTGTTGCCCTATAACTATTCTTTTCTTTCAGAGGATGAAAAAATACAGGTGCATGACCACTTTCGGCAACTGATTGCACAAAATCAAGACGGGAAAATACATGCCTTACAAATCAGTACGGAAAGCAGTATTCGCACTGTACAAGAACGAAGTAAAAAACAAGTGACAGGCAGGCTGCAAGAAGTCGCTTATGAACGGATTGACGATCAGACAGAAGCACTTACCTCTATGCTGGGCGAACATCAAGTGGATTATCGTTTCTTCATCGGTTTTAAACTACTATTGAATGAAGAAGAAGTCAGTATCAAGTCGATGGGAAAATCGGTGACATCCTCTCTATCCAGTTTTATACGTGACGTGAATCATCATGTCATGGGTGATTTTGTTTCCATGCCCCATGCTGAAATCGAACGCTTTTTAAAAATGGAATCGTTGTTACAAAATAAAATTGCTAAACGTTTTAAGGTACGCCCACTCACCAAAGACGACATGGGGTATTTAATCGAACATCTACATGGACAAACAGGTATTGCCTTTGAGGATTATAACTATGAACTTGCTTATGAAAAAGGCGAAAAAGAAAGCTATGTGAAACAATTTGATTTGATTAAACCTACTCGCTGTTTAATTACCGAAAGTCAACGTTATATTAAATTGGATCAAGAAGAACAAACGACATATGCTGCCTACTTTACGATTAATTCGATTGTCGGTGATTTGGAATTTCCTAGTGATGAAATCTTCTATTACCAGCAACAACAATTTGATTTTCCGATTGATACCTCTATGCAAGTAGAAATCGTCACCAATAAAAAGGCTCTATCAACAGTCAGAAATAAAAAGAAAGAGCTGCAAGACTTAGACAATCATGCGGCAGAATCCGATAATGAGACAGGCAGCAATGTATTAGAAGCCTTAGAACAAGTCAGTGAATTAGAGGATGTACTCGACCAAAGCAAGGAATCTATGTATAAATTAAGCTATGTCATTCGAGTTTCTGCTTCCAACTTAGATGAATTAAAACAGCGATGTAATGAGGTCAAAGATTTTTACGATGATTTAAACGTCAAACTCGTTCGCCCATTTGGCGATATGTTAGGACTTCATGGTGAATTTATTCCTTCCAGTAAAAGGTACATGAACGATTATATCCAGTATGTAACTTCTGATTTTCTTGCAGGACTTGGGTTTGGTGCCACACAAATGTTAGGCGAAACGGAAGGTATTTATTTTGGCTACAATTTAGATACAGGACGTAATGTCTATCTCAATCCTAGCCTTGCCAGTCAAGGGGTACAAGGTTCTGTCACGAATGCGTTAGCTTCTGCCTTCTTAGGTTCGCTTGGTGGTGGTAAATCCTTTTCTAATAATCTGTTGGTTTATTATGCGGTGCTATATGGTGGTCAAACACTTATCGTTGACCCCAAATCAGAACGAGGAAATTGGAAAGAAACCTTGCCTGATATTGCCGAAGAAATTAATATTGTTAATCTTACAAGCGAGGAAGATAACAAGGGATTACTTGACCCTTACGTTATTATGAAAAACAAAAAGGATTCAGAGAGCCTAGCCATTGATATTCTCACCTTTTTAACAGGTATATCTAGTCGGGATGGTGACAAGTTTCCTGTTTTACGCAAAGCAATTCGTGCGGTTGGACAACAGAAAGAACGGGGCTTACTTCTAGTCATACAGGAGTTGAGAAGTGATCCGAATCCAATTGCTGCCACGATTGCTGACCATATCGAAAGTTTTACCGATTATGATTTCGCTCATTTGCTCTTTTCAGATGGAACAGTTCAAAACTCGATTAGTTTAGAGAAACAGCTCAATATTATACAAGTGGCAGATTTAGTCTTACCTGACGCAGAAACCAGTTTTGAAGAATACACGACAATAGAGCTTTTAAGTGTTGCCATGATGATTATTATTTCCACGTTTGCCTTAGATTTTATTCATTCAGATCGAAGTATTTTTAAGATTGTAGACTTGGATGAGGCATGGGCTTTTCTGCAAATAGCACAAGGAAAAACACTCTCTAATAAGTTAGTACGGGCTGGGCGTGCTATGAATGCTGGGGTGTACTTTGTTACCCAAAATTCGAGCGATTTAACCGATGAAAAGCTCAAAAATAATATTGGAGTGAAGTTTGCCTTCCGTTCCAGAGATATGACAGAAATTAAGAAAACGCTGCAATTCTTTGGTGTCGATTCAGAAGATGAAGAGAATCAAAGACGGTTACGAGAACTAGAAAACGGACAATGTCTCATGCAGGATTTATACGGGCGTGTGGGAATTATTCAGGTTCACCCTGTCTTTGAAGATTTATTTGAAGCTTTCGACACTCGCCCACCTGTCGCAGAAAGGCAGTGATGACATGGATAAACGAAAATTGAAAAAGATCGTTATGGTGGCGGTACTTCTAAGTGCGGTCATTTTTTTATTGTTTATTTCCCTGCTTACAGTTACACAAGCTGCTGGCTTGGTCGATGATACGGTTTCCGAAGATAATCTTTATTCGCTTTATCCACTCGATCATTACCAGTTAGATTTTTATGTGGATTCGGGATGGGATTGGCTGCCTTGGAATTGGGATGATGGAATCGGAAAACAGGTCATGTATGGGCTATACACGATTACTAATTTTATTTGGATTATCAATCTCTATTTATCCAATGCTACTGGTTATTTGGTGCAGCAGGCTTATTCTCTCGACTTCATTTCAGAAACAGCGGACGCTATCGGAAAAAACATGCAAACCCTAGCTGGCATTACGTCACAGGGATTTGGTCAAGATGGTTTTTATGTCGGATTCTTGCTTCTCTTTATTTTAATCATTGGAATCTATGTCGCCTATACAGGTTTATTAAAGCAAGAAACCACCAAAGCTATGCGGGCTGTGATGAACTTTTTAGTCGTCTTTATTTTATCAGCGTCTTTTATTGCTTACGCTCCAACCTACATCACGAAGATTAATGATTTTTCGGCGGATGTGAGCGAAGCAGCTCTTGATTTGGGAAGTAAGATCCTTATGCCCAGCTCTGATAATCAAGGCGGAGATAGTGTCGATATGATACGCAACAATCTTTTTTCGATACAGATTGAGCAGCCATGGCTGTTATTGCAATTTGATAACTCGGATAAAGAAGCCATTGGCGAAGAACGGGTAGACACATTGGTTTCCACCAGTCCAGACGCTCGAAATGGGAAAACACGTGAAAACGTGGTGAAAGCAGAAATTGAAGATCAAGATAATAAGAATTTAACGATTACCAAGACCACCACCAGACTAGGGATGGTCTTTTTCTTATTCCTCTTTAACATTGGGATTTCCATATTTGTGTTTCTGTTATCTGGGATGATGATTTTCTCGCAATTACTATTTATCGTATTTGCGATTTTCCTGCCTATCAGCTTCTTATTGTCCATGATTCCGAGCTTTGAAAATATGGCAAAACAAGCCATTATGAAGTTATTTAACGTCATCATGTTACGAGCTGGCATTACGCTTGTCATGACCGTTGCTTTCAGTATTTCCTCCATGCTGTACAACTTAACCAGCACCTATCCATTTTTCTTAATAGCCTTTCTGCAAATCGTCACCTTTGCAGGCATTTATCTAAAGCTCGGAGACATTATGAGTATGTTCAACTTACAGAGTAATGACAGTCAACAAGTGGGACGGAGTGTTATGCGTCGCCCTAGACAAATTGCTCACCGCAGCACTCGCCGATTACAGCGTACCATTGGACGTTCTTTAACAGGAGCAACCGCTGGGGCCGCAGTCGGAAAAATGATGAGTTCATCAGGAAAAGCAAAACAATCCTTCTCTCCCCTACGACCGTTACAGAGGTTAACATCTAACAGGCGGAATTCAAAGGAATCAAACAATGGAGAGAAAAAATCGTTTAGCCAGAAACTCGGACAATCGACTGGAAAGGTATTAGACACCAAAAATCGTGTACGATCCAACATTCAACACCGAAAACAACAAGTCAAAGATTTACCAACAACCGCAAAGTACGCTGTCGCACAAGGAAAGAAAAATATCAAACAATCAGGAAAGAATTTTAAGCAAGGAATATCCCAAACCAAAGAAAATCGGCAACGTGAAAATGTGGAACGTACAAGCAAACACCGAAAAACTATTGCAGAAAGGCGACAGGCATTAGAGCAGCCAAAGAAACAGGATAACTCCAAGAAACAGATCGTACAAAAGAAGTCTGTCTCCCCGATGACGAAAGAGAAACAGCAAATCAAGCCGAAAGACAACATGCTTCCTAACAACCAGCCAAAACAGCAAGTACCTGTACAAAAAGAAAGACCTCAAGCATTCAACAGCCAGCAAAAGAGAAAATCAAAACAACCTGATACAGCTTCCAACACTAGGAAAAAACTACACCCTAAAACAAGTTCTAATCAGCTGCCTAAACAAACCTTACAGTCCAAAGAAAAACGGATTATCCAACGTCCTTCCCTTCCACGAAAACAGACAAAGAAACGACAAAAGCCTGCCCGTCAACGCCAAGCAGTTAGGAGGAAACGCTGATGATGTTTTTAAAAGCGAAAATTACGTTGATTGTCGGAGGGGTTGGCTTTTTACTATTTCTAGGTTTACTCACTTTTGTCGCCATTTTTATATCGGATGAAGATGGCGACTTTGATACATCTATGGATATGAGTTCTTCTAGTAACCTAAACAATACGGGACTATCAGAAGCTGTATTAGCTCATCAGCCAACCGTAGAGAAATATGCACAGGAATATGATATTAGCGAACATGTTCCTATCTTACTTGCGATTATGGAGGTGGAAAGTGGCGGAAATGCTACGGACGTTATGCAGAGCAGCGAATCATTAGGTTTATCTCCCAATTCGATAGGTACAGAAAAATCTATTGAACAAGGCACAAAATATCTTGCGGAGTTATTCCAAGCAGCCGAGGAAAAAGGAGTAGATACCGAAACCGTTCTCCAAGCCTATAACTATGGAGGCGGTTTTATTGATTATGTCGCCGATAAAGGAAATGCCTATAGCTTTGAATTAGCGGAAAGTTTTGCGAGAGAGCAAGCGAACGGAAAAAGAGTGACGTACTCTAATCCAATTGCCATCGAGAAAAACGGGGGCTATCGTTATCAGTTTGGCAATATGTTTTATGTGGATTTATTGCAGCCTTACCTGACGGATTCCAGCGAAGCTCCTTCTTTCGGAGACGAAACATTTCAAGCGGTGATGGAAGAAGCATTGAAGTACGAGGGATTCCCCTACGTTTTTGGCGGTGATAATCCGAATACCTCATTTGATTGTAGCGGTTTAACCCGATGGGTCTATCAAAAAGCGGGAATTGAACTGCCCCGAACCGCCCAAGAGCAATATGACGCTACAGAATCTATACCATTATCCGAAGCAGAGCCTGGTGATTTAGTGTTCTTTCATTCGACTTATAATACCGCAAATTATGTGACGCACGTTGGTATATTCGTTGGCGATAATCAGATGTATCAGGCTGGTGATCCGATTGGTTATGCGAATTTGACATCGTCGTACTGGCAAGAACATTTAATTGGTGCAGGGCGTATCAAAAACTAGTGGAGGGATAGAAACATGAAATTACCTTTTAGTAAAAAAGAGAAACAAATCAAGCCAAAGAAAGAAAAAAAGAGAAAAGTAAAAACGGTTGGGAAACGGAAAAAGTCGGTGCTTTTTTTGTGGATTCTGTTAATCAGCAGCCTTGCCTTTGGGATCTATAAAAACTTTACTGCCATTGATCAGCATACAGTTCATGAAAGAGAAATTGTAGAAAGCCATATTGTAGACACAACAGCGATTGAAAGTTTTACAGAGAATTTTATAAAAGCCTATTACACATGGGTAAATGAATCTGAAGAATTAGAAGAACGAACAGAAAAACTGACAGACTATCTCACAGAAGAATTGCAATCCTTAAATACGGAAATGGTTCGAGAGGATATTCCGACAAGTTCCAGTGTGCAAAATATAGATATCTGGTCTGTATCGAAAGAAACGGAAAATACTTTTTCAGTGGTTTACTCTGTACAACAAAAAATCACAGAAGGTAAAGACAACTCTTTAACAAACGCAACTTACCATATTACACTACATCAAGATGAACAAGGGAACTTAGTTATTACGAAAAATCCTACCTTGTGGAACAGCCCGAATAAAGCTGATTTCACACCAGAACAGGTGCAAAGTGATGATACGGTGGAAGCTGAAACAGCGGAAGAAGTCACAGCGTTTTTAGAAACCTTCTTTACTTCATACCCTACCGCTACAGAGCAAGAATTGACCTATTATGTGAAGAACAATGCTTTACCAGTTATTGAGAAGAACTATACGTTTTCAGAATTGATTAATCCAGTTTTTCAAGAACAGGATAATCAGATTAAAGTATGGGTTACAGTAAAGTATTTAGATGAATCGACAAAAGCTACACAACTTTCACAGTATGAAATCATATTAGAAAAAGAGATAAACTGGATGATTGTAAAGTAAACATGATAATAAATATTTAAGACTATAAGTTGCATAAATTATATTGAGTTTGTCAACTAGCTGTGTATATAGAATCAGAAAAACAGCAACTATTTAAAAAGCTGCTGTTTTTCTTATATAACTATGAATTATCATAATTGAGATCCTAATCATAACTCTGTATTGAATAATTAAAATATTTACTTCTTCCACAAATTATATATTTGTGTCCTTTTATTAAAAGCTTCTTGTCCTCCCTCCATGATATCTACAATTTTGTTTTGAATTTCTTTTTTATCTATACTACCCTTTTCAATATTTATTTTTTTTTCGTCATATGAAACAGCTATCACTTGTTCAGAATCTCCTAAAACAGGAATGTTAGCATTGTGTGTTGCAAAAATGAACTGAACATCTGATTTTCTTGCTTTTATTTCTTTAATTATTTCATTATAAATAACCTGATTATCTAAATCATCCTCGGGTTGATCAATCATTATTAAATTATTTTCTTTTTGAGACAAAATAAACAACACTAAAGCTGAAGCTCTTTGACCAATAGAATGCTTTGCAATTGGTTTACCATGATACTTTATTTCTATTTGATTAGGCACCGCAATTTTTAAATACTCAACATAATTATCCCGGATTTTCTCTTTAACTTTAGTTAGTTGATTTTCAGTTATAATTTCGGATATTTCTTTAGAGTTATCTAATAAAACATCAATTAAGAGGGATGTGAAATCTGAAAAGCTCTCACTGATTTTTCTATATATTTCTTGATTAATTTTAGTCCCTTTGAATATTTCCTTAAGTTTTTCAAAGAAATATTCTTTATTACCCTTAAAATCAATGCTGAGTTCCAACGAAGCTTGACTTGAATTTATTTTATCAATTTCTTCTTTGTAAGCATTAAACTCTTCAAGCAAAGCTTGATTTCTTTGATCAGATAGAGAACGAATCTCAGTCTCTATTTTACTTTTCCCTTCCTGTTCATCTAATGCTTGTTTAATGCTCTTATCTATCTTTTCCTCTTTGACTTTTAACTTAGCAAAGTCATCAGGATCTAAATTGGGTATATTGATTTCTCTTTTGATTTCAGCAAACTCTTCCTCATGAGATTCTATAGTTTTTTGAATTTCTTCTTGATACCTTTCAATTTCTTTAGAACTTTTATCAAGCGTTTCTTTAATCTTTACGAGTTCTTTTTTTGTACTAAATACTTTTGATGTTTCTTTAGATAACTTATTGAATAATTCAACAGATTCTTCCGACTTTAATTCTTTAAATTTGTCTAGCTCTATAAGTTCTTTTGAATTAACCAATTTCCCTATGTTTTTTATAAACTCTTTAACTGTCTCATATACATTATTAATTGCTACTTTATCTTTTTGGAATCTAACTTGCTTAGATAGTTTTTTAGATAAGCCTTTTTCTTCAAAAATTTTAATTTTATGTTGAACATCTTGTAAATTTTCCCTAAGTTCAATTATATTACTAATTTTTTCATTGGCATCAAATAATTCTCTAATCTTATTACTCAACTTTTCATCAATTTGATATATTTTTTCTTTAGAATCTCTCGTCCTGTCTCCAACAAGCTTGTTTAATAAGTTTAGTTCAAACCCATTATCCATTGATGACAAATCTTTTTGTCCAAAATATAGCGGAGCCTGAAGAACTGAATTAACTTTAGCCCCAACCTCTTGCTCATCTTCATCCAATACATGGTGAGACTCTCCCCATATTCTTCTTATCTTATACTGTTTCTGAAAATTATCTTGAAGTGTAAGTAATATTTCTCCCCCTGATTCCAAAAGATTTTTAACTACTTCTTTTTTATACGCTTCATCAGACTTGGAAGGTAAGATATCTAACGCATATCTTATTGCTTCAATAATACTAGATTTTCCACTCCCTCTAATTCCAATTAAGCTATTCAATTCAGGAGATAAGTCTATTTTTTGGTTATCCATTTTTCCACCTTTAAATTCAATAGACTTAAT
This sequence comes from Virgibacillus sp. NKC19-3, assembly GCF_019837165.1. Taxonomy (NCBI): domain Bacteria; kingdom Bacillati; phylum Bacillota; class Bacilli; order Caryophanales; family Bacillaceae; genus Virgibacillus; species Virgibacillus saliphilus. Next base: position 222,866 of record NZ_JAGYHC010000001.1, on the reverse strand, counting down.
ATATCCATGACTAACTTCTTTAGGTTGTAAGGAAACTCGATTGTTAGAGTCTTTAAATGCGAGAACAACAGAATCAAAACTGCCATCACCAATTTTTATAAAGGAATTTTTCCCTTTTCCTATTTGATCTATTGTTTTGCAATCAGATCCTTCTATGTACGGAAGTTTATAACCCATCCATTGCTCTAATTGCTTCATTTTATCCCTAGTTCTTCCTTTTTGAAAACCTAAAACCTTTTCTTTAAACCATTCATTTCTGGATAGGGTTTCAATTAGCCCGCCCTTACATTCTTCGTAAAAACCACTTTTTTGTTCAATATGAGCCATTAGAATGAAGTAATCTTTATTATAAGAATCTAAACACTTAACTGTCCCAACTAAATCTTCATTACATCGCGTATTTTCGTGTTCTCTATTCTCAATATTTTTAAAAACTTCATCAAGAAACTGATTTATATTTTCACCTTTCCCGTTAATCCAATCCTCAGGTTTAAAAATAATTAAGCAATGAATACCATTTGAACCTTCTTTAACTGATAATTCTACTCCTGGTAGAATTGTTATTCCTTCTTTATTCGCTTTTTTTCTCATTGCTTTATACTCAGATAAATCAAATTTATTGTGATTTGTTATAACTCCCAAATTGATCTTTTCTTCTTTTAGTTTTTCAATATAATCACTAATAAATCTATCCCCTTCTCCAGAATATGAAAACTCTTTATCTGCTCTAGTATGAAGATGGAAGTCAGCTCTAATCCATTCCGTACCCCTTTCAAACATAATTTAACACCCCTTTTTTGATTATCTTTTTAACACTCTAATCATACCATTTTGAAATCAAAGTTATAAGTTATTTCCATTTATTTTAAAATAGTTCTCTTAAAAATTTTATCAATATGTAATATTGGTTTTAATTCAATAGTTGTAGTTTATTTTAATTCCTTCCATTTTATTGTTTATGAATGATTGTAGAATTAAATTTCAATAATTCTTCAATTTGATTCACCACCTAACTATTTGACAGTTAATTATTTGCTGTTATAATAAACTTATTCACCAACAGAAAGGAGATGAAAAAACATATGACAAATCCTCTCGATAATCCAGATATCGAGGTTGAACTCTTTCTTACATTACATCAAAAAACAAATAAGCTGACAAAAATATTAGACTCAAGAATTAAAGTATTTGATCTGAATTTAGGTCGGCTCTGTCTATTATACATGTTAGAAGAAAGAAACTATGAAGCATTACCTTCTGAACTAAGCGACGAACTTACAGTTACACGATCTAATATTAGCGGTTTGTTACGAGCTTTGGAAAAACTGCAATATATCAAGAGAGCTTTTGACGAAAATGATCGCAGAAGAATTAAGGTAACGATGACAGAGAAAGGAAAAAAGGTTTTAGCGAAAGCTTGGCCAATTTACGAGGAAGTAATGAAAGATGTATTCGGTAAATTAAAAAATGATGAAAAGGTACAGTTATTATCTGTGATGAATAGTTTATAATCCCCTATTTTAAAGAATAGGGTTTCATTTTCACTAATAGTTAATAGGTTAACTATTAGGTATTTAATTATTTAAAAAGGAGTTTAAAAATGAAAAAAATAATTACTGCTTTATGTGTATTATCCTTCTTAGTTGGTTTTGATTTAATTGTTACAGTACCAATGTTGCCAGCCATTAGTGAGAGCTTAAATATTAATATGGAAATTAGTGGGGTTTTATTTACATCCTATGCTTTATCTTATGCTGTTTTTGGTTTGATTACTGGAAGTATGTCAGATCGAATTGGAAAAAAGAAAATACTTTTAATTGGAATTGTTATTTTTTCCATTGCTACCTTTGTGACTGGACTTTCCAATTCTTTATTTATGTTGATTGGATTTCGTATTTTAGCAGGTTTAGGGGCGGCATTAATACAGCCAACTGTTTATTCCATTGTGGGAGAAGTGATTGAATACGAAAAAAGAGGTAAAGTAATGGGTTCTGTTACAGCTGCTCTAATTCTACCAACAGTTATCGGGATACCCATCGCAGGTTTTATCACAGATATATTTAATTGGAGAGTTCCATTTTTCGCAATTGGTGTGATTGGCATTCTTATGTTTATTGTCACATGGACTGTCATTCCACAATTTAAGTCTACCAGCTCCAGTTCTATTGCAAAAATGATAGGGAAAGCACTCTCTAATCGTACAGTGACACTTACTTTGTTAATTTCATTTATGTATTATGGCGGACTAGAAGCTATTTTTTCTATCATAGGTATTTATTATAATCAATATTACGGTTTGTCGGCTTCCTATATTGGAGGAATCTTGTTAATAGCAGGAATCGCAAGTGTTTTTGGTAGTATAGTGAGTGGCAAAGTGATGGATAAACCACATAATAAGAAACGTTTGTTACTAATGGTATCCGTTATTTCTTTATTCTCCATCTTGTTACTAACGATGAATGACAAATTACTTTATATTTCTATCGTGCTAAATATTCTTTGGTCTTTTTCTTACGCTTTCGGTCAAAATATTATCAATACCTATATGTCTAATCAAGATGATCAAATTCGTACCACTGTGATGTCTTTAAATACATCAGCTATGTATTTTGGAGCAACTGTTTTAAGTATCATTAGCATTACAGTTCTAAATGCTTTTTCCTTTATAGCTGTTGGTATTTTATGTGCTATTGCCTATCTTGTATCAGCGTTATTAACTTTTAAATTACAAGCTAGATAGTAAAGGCACTTTTTTGAAAGATATAGACGATTGTTCACGCAACATTTGAGATTCCAATTCATTTGTCACAAAACACTACCTTATTTCGTTTTATTTTTATAAGAGACAAGGAGTGATTGAGATGAAAGCATTAACTTGTGTTATTGTTGGTGGAGGATATGCGGGGCTTCATGCAGTAAAATCAATTCGCAAAGCTTTTAAAAAGAGAATGGGTAAAAGAATCAGACTTATTCTAATTGATAAGAATCCTTATCATCTTCGCAAAGTCCTTCTTTTTAAGCCTGCAGCTAGTGATGAAGATATTACAGTTCCGTTAACAAAATTATTGCCTGTTGATGTTGAATTTATCCAAGCAAACGTGACACAAATCGAATCAAACGAACAAAGGGTGCTGTATCAAGATATGGCAGGTGATGAACATCTGATGCATTATGATATTCTCATCTTAGCTACAGGCAGTATTGTATGTGAACCTGATCCCGTACAAGGTGGTATACCTTTGTCGGATGTAGACGCTGCACAAAATATCCGAAAAATATGGAGTGAAAATTTAAAGAAAGCTATTAAGGAAACTGTGCCAGCAGAGCGTAGGCGATTAATGACTATTGCTGTTGCGGGAGCTGGTATAAGCGGTATCGAGACATCTGCCGAATTGGCTCATTTCGTTCGTACGGATGCAGAAGCATTGGGTCTTGACCCAAATGATGTAAGAATATACTTGCTAAATGCACATCAACGACTTTTTCAAGAAGGACCAGATAAGGTCGGTCTTAAACTAGAGCAATTACTTACGAATAACGGTATAACATTAGTTCATGGAAAAAAGTATTACAAGAAACAGCAGGGAAATTAAACCTATCCAATGGTGAAATAATAAATGTCGGGCTATGTATCTGGACATTGGGACTGTTGCCTAACCCTATACTACAAAACTTTGGGATGCTACTCACTTCAGAGGGGGATGTCGTTGTAGATGAAGGCTATCGTGTCTATGGTACTACAGGTATATATAGCATAGGTGACTGTGCACGTATTATAGAACCCAATGGACGGATAGACGGTAAAACGTGTAAGGAAGCGACTGCTCAGGCACGAAGATTGGGAAAGATTGTGTTAGCAGATATCGAAGGAAAACCTGCACCATCTCATAAAAGAGTAATAGACTTTTTCTGTTTTGGTTTGGGTCCAAAACAGGGCTTGGTATGGACACGTCATTGGGCGTTAGATATTATTCTAACAGGAAAGTTAGGTTGGTGGATTCGAAAAAAAATCTGGAATTTAGCAAGTATGTTAAAATAAACCATAAAATGGAAATAGAGGAGGGATAGGATGCACGAATTATACAGACAGTATAAAGGGCTACTGTTTACGCTCGCTTATCAACTAACAGGGTCTACTGCTGATGCAGAGGACGTTGTGCAGGATGTATTTCTAAAATTGCATGACATAAAGCAAGAACGTTTGGTTGAACCGAAAGCGTACTTGTGCAAAATGGTAACAAATCGCTGTTTGGATTTACTTAAATCAGCACGTAAAAAGCGGGAACATTATTTTGGACAATGGCTTCCCGAACCAATACCTACCTCAATAGATGAAGCGTTTGAATCGGTTGCTCAGGATGAATTGTTATCATATGCCATAATTGTACTGCTTGAAAGGTTATCTCCTATTGAACGTACAGTATTTGTTCTTCGTGAAGCTCTTTCCTTAGAATATGCTGTCATTTCAGAGTTAATTGATAAAAGTGAAGAGAATTGTCGTAAGATAATTAGCCGCTCAAGAGGAAAGTTGGGAATTGACATTAAAGAGCCAATTAATGCTCAAAATGATAATGAAGAATGGGTGCGGCAGTTCCTAGTAGCTTTGGAACAAGGTCATATTGATAATGTCGTCTCTATGCTTTCTGAAGATGTCACTTTAGTTTCTGACGGTGGTGGCAAAGCTCCTGCAGCTCTTTATCCTATTGAATCATCACATCAAGTGGCTCGGCTTCTTCTTGGGTTAATTCGTAAGGCTCCTAATTATGCAGGAGGAGTAAATATCGAACTCTCAAACATAAACGGACAAATAGGACTAGTTATGCGTTCAAAAAAAGGAATTATCGGTGTAATGCTAATGTACATTAAGAGCAATGTAGCACATAACTTATACTTTGTTTGGAATCCAGATAAATTAAGGCTATTGTCGAAATAAAAAGATATACATTCCTTTTTCTAAAATACAGTATCTCAAACAAATCTGATGAAATGAAGAAACAATTATTCCTTCATCTCATTAGATTCCTTAATACCATTTGCTAAAGATTCCATTAATATTAACTCTTTTTCTGTAAAATTGTCCATCTGTTTTTCTACCAATCTACGTCTTGAGCTTTTACCTGTATTCATATCAGGTAAAAAAAATTCATCTACAGATACATTAAGTAACGTTACAAGATCATAAAGTACCTGTATGCTAGGGTGCTGTCCCTTGTTCTCGATATTTGTTAAATAACGTGGGTCAATCTCTATCAATGATCCCACCTGTTCCCTAGTTAAATTTTGTTTTATGCGGGCTTCTTTTATGGCAAGTCCAAATTTTTTAAAATCATATTTATCTTCTTTTTTACGCATGATAAACCACCTCTATACATTTTACTGTTCCTGTTAAATGGCAAACAGGTATAGAAAAACGTATTATATGGTTAATCAGTTCAAATTGTGAATATTTGCATAGAAAAGCTACTGGCAGATAGCAATAAAAAAAACTGTTATCTGGCTGTACCTTCTTCATGCCTAAAAATATACTCCTTTTCCCAGACGACGGTTTACATAGCTGTCGTCTCTCTTTTTGTTCTGAATTGATAGCTGGTGTATGAATCTCCATTTTCCAATGAGATGACGGCTGTTAGGAGGTAGTCGTCATGCAATATATTGTTAAGCTGCAATATTTGCTTTTTGAAATCTTGTCAAAAAAGATGATTCACCTACATTGGATAAAAATAACCTTAAATGTGGTTTTTTAGGACATATAGAGAGAATTAATAAAACACATAAACAGAATGAATCATCATCTGTTTATGTGTTTTTTTATTTCCTGAAAACTTTTTTTAAATTTTTATTACTAGTAATGCAACAAATCGCCCTTTCGTATCGGGACTTACTACAAAGGGAGAAAAAAGAGCATAGCTCACTTCCTTTCATAACACGAAAGGGGGTGAAAATAATGAAACCATCTTCTTATCAAGCAACGATAGAAAATCAATTTGATTACCTTTGTAAACGTGGGATGGAAGATGAACGTATAGATTATTTCAGACACCTATCAAGAATTTCAAAACATGAAGTTTCCTTCTCTGATACAGGAGATTATCTTATCAATCAGTTCTCTACTGTCGATCACTATGCCACTGATTTACAAATGTTCACATTATATGGGTTAATCATTGGTGTGGAAAATGACTTGTTAAGTGAAGCCTTGAGGAATCTGACAAATAAAAAAAGAAACATCATTTTGTTGTATTACTTTATGGATATGAGCGACACAGAAATTGCAGAACTATTAAAAGTCAATCGTTCGACAGTTTACCGTCACCGAACCAGTGGACTAGCCTTTATTAAAAAATGTATGAAGGAGCATGCCGAATGAAAACAACTTATCTTACGGTTCCCTTTTCTCTTATCGTACAGGCAACGGACGGTGATACAGAAGCAATTAACTACATTGTCAAACACTATCGAGGATATATTACAAAACGCTCTCTCCGTCCCATGAAGGATGAATATGGGAATCAATACATGGTCGTGGATGAAGTGCTGCGAGGTAAAATACAAACCCGATTGATTACTAAAATTTTATCCTTTGAAATCAAATAATCACGTTACCAGCTTTGGAAGCGTGTTGGAGCGTTACACGCTTCCTGACTATAAGTTTGTCATTCTATCCAAGCATACTGTTTCCAGTATATTTAGATAGGCTGATAAGCCAATGTTCTTTGACAAATGAATAATACTAAAATCAGATACATTTTACTGATGGCTAGCTATTTGACAAGTACGCCAAGACTTCCAAAATGGAATGAGCGATACATACTTTGTCTCATGTAATCGTGGTGGATTACTGGCGATGACCCATCAGTTTGGATAATGATACTCCCCTATCGTCATGGTTCGAGCGTGCAAAGCGTCGCAAGCAATGAATAGGGCTGGAAGAAATACTTGCAGGAGTGAAATTCTCGTGGAGCTGTAACCAGCAGCCATCTGATTTTTAGCTTTATATTAAATCATTAATTAGAAGGTTCGCTAAATCGCTAACAAAAACCATAATGAAGGTGATTTGATGCAGAAAAACTTATATTATCCATTTTTATTAACACGAGAACAAGCTGCTGACTTTTTAGGAATCGATCCTAAGTCCTTTGATAAACACATCCGATCACACAGTGATTTAAAACGGTTCATGATCGGAAGGCAAGAACGTTTTATTATTGATGAATTAGTATCTTTCGTTAAAAAGTATTCAATTACCTAAACTAATTTGTTGATAGATTAGCAAAACCATCATAAGATAAACATGTATTCATTTTGCTGTCTATCAACTTTCTGAAAGGAAATTGATAAATGGCTAGCATTCAAAAAAGAGGCAAGTCTTGGCGAGCTGTTGTCTCCCTTTATAAAAATGGGAAATATGATAGAATCACAAAAACTTTCGACACAAGAAAAGATGCTAAATTATGGACTTTACAAACCGAGTTAGCTAAAGGAAATGGAAAACAACTTGCACAAAGAACAACAACCTTTGCAGATTTCTTTGAAAATTGGCTATATGTCGTTAAAAGAAAAGACATTAGAGAGACAACATTTCAAAATTACGAAAAAACGCTTGCGATAATCAGAAATTTATTTAAAGAGATTGAATTACAAGATTTAAATGATATTCTGGTTCAAGAAAAAATTGATGAATATGCTGAGACACATTCCCGAAAAACAACACATGAAGTCATACTCAAAATTAGAACATCTTTACGTGATGCCTATGCTCGAGGGTATATAACTAATGATTTTGCACATCTTTTAAAAGATCGCGGGGAAGTACCACCAAAAAGAAACAAACCCCTATCTATTACAGATTTAAAGAAGTTGCGTAAATACGTTATTGAACATTCAAATGTTGAATTTAATGCATTGGTATTAGTAGCTTTAGAAACGGGGATGAGAAGAGGAGAACTTCTTGCAATTCGACCAGAAAATTTGTTTGAATATGGTATTAAAGTGAGAGGCTCAATTAGTCCTACCTCTGATGATACTTCTTTAAAAACCAAAAATTCAAAACGTGATATATCCATAAATAAAGACGTATACGACGTTTTGAAAAAAATAAAAGTAAAAGATAATGGATATATCTTTAATTTTTGGGGATTCAAACAATCTCAACAATTGGCTGAATTACTAAATGAACTTGATATTGAAAAAACAACTTTTCATGGATTGCGGGATACTCATGCGTCATTTTTATTTTCACAAGATATTGACATTGTTTATGTTTCTAAGCGTTTAGGACATGTTGATATTCATACGACACAAAATTATTATTTGGAATTAATGCCAGAAAAAAAGCACCAGCAAGATGCTGATGCCTTAAACCTTTTAAACACTTTATAATATTAACGTTGATTTGCACCAATTTGCACCACAAATTGGTTGCCAACGTTGATATATCAATGTTTCTATTAACGCTTTGAGAACTGTGGTGCACGTCTTGCACCTTTAAGTCCATATTTCTTACGCTCAGTCATACGTGGGTCACGAGTCAGGTAGCCTTCTGCTTTAAGAGGCGTACGATAATCCGGATCTGCCTCTAGAAGCGCACGGGCAACACCGTGACGGATAGCTCCAGCCTGTCCAGTAAATCCTCCACCATGAACGTTTACTAAGACGTCATAAGTTCCTTGCGTTTCTGTAAGCGCAAGTGGCTGATTCAAAATAAGCAGTTGCGTTTCATATGGAAAATAGTCTTTTGCATCACGACCATTGATTTTCACATTTCCAGTGCCTGGTACTAAGCGTACACGTGCAGTTGATCTCTTACGACGGCCTGTACCGTAATATTGTACTTGTGCCAATTATGTTACCTCCTTTTGTTATCCGCGAAGCTCATAGTCCTGCGGTTGTTGTGCTTGATGATTATGCTCAGCGCCTCTAAATACATGCAGTTTCTTGCCCATTTTACGGCCTAGCGGACCATTAGGAAGCATCCCTTTAACAGCACGCTCCAACATCTGCTCAGGATATTTGGTACGCATCTCTTCTGCATTACGTTCTTTGATACCACCTGCATAACCTGTATGGCGGTAATATTTTTTGTCCGTCATTTTATTTCCGGTTAGTTCAATTTTATCAGCGTTAATGATGATAACATGATCACCAGTATCCGCATGTGGTGTGTAGGTTGCCTTATGCTTGCCGCGAAGAATCTTAGCCACTTCACTTGATAAGCGTCCTAGACGCTGGCCCTCAGCATCCACAACCAACCATTTGCGTTCGATATTCGCTTCATTCGCCATGAAAGTTGTGCCCATGATTATTTCCCTCCATAATTCATTCATTCGTTCGTTTCAAATTTTTTATTCGTATATTTCAACACAATTAGATTCCGGGGCTAATCGTGGTTTAGAAATAAATTGCCATAGATCATCTTACCCTATAACACTGGGGTTTGTCAAGAAAAATTCGCGATTACCCATCTTTTTATTCTTCATATTTGACATCCCATAAATACAAGCCTTGTGGTGGTATAGTTTCACCAACAAGTCGGCGATCTTTACTAGCCAGTAACGCTGCAATATCCGCAGTTTCACGACGTCCTTGCCCGATGTCGAGTAACACGCCAACGATAATCCGCACCATATTATATAAAAAGCCGCTTCCGCGAAAAATAAATTCCAATTCACTACCATGCTTCTCACAGGTTACCTGATAGAGCGTTCTTTCCTTGCTTCCTTTTGTCGTGGCTTTGGCAGAGGAAAACGCGGTGAAATCATGCGCCCCCTCCAACTGCCTGCAAGCCCTCTGTATGGCTTCTATATCCAAATGATAGGGAAACTGATAGTAATAGTTTCGTTTAAAAACATCCGGTTCCTTTGCATTCCATATATAATAGCGATATTCTTTCTCCACCACATCATAGCGTGCGTGAAATGAAGTAGGTACTAACGTTACTTCCTGCACATGGAGATCCGAAGGCAATAGTGTATTGATAGCACGCTTCCAATTGACCTCGGGAATGTCATAGGAAGTCTCAAAGTGAATGGTCTGACGCTTCGCATGCACACCTGTATCTGTCCTTCCAGAGGGGTGCACACGTATATGGGAACCCTTGTGAATCTTGGTTAATGCCTTTTCCAATTCCCCTTGCACAGTACGTTGTTTAGGCTGAATCTGGAAGCCGGCAAACCCGGATCCATCATAGGTAATTATGCATTTTACTTTTTGCATACCGATCAGCCTTTCTTACGTGTAACTTCTTGTAGTAAATAAAATGATAAGTACAAAGGCAAATAACAGGTAGACGCCTATATCCCGTTTCTTCACTTTCAACTGCCTTAGTTTCGTTCTTCCTTCTCCACCTTGATAACCGCGCGCTTCCATGGCCATAGCCAATTCCTCCGCCCGTTTAAATGCACTGACGAACAGCGGAATTAGCAATGGCACAACAGCCTTCACCCGCTCTTTAATAGGACCTGTTCGAAAATCTACCCCACGCGAGGCCTGTGCTTTTGATATTTTATCCGTCTCCTGCATAAGTGTGGGGATAAACCTTAAGGAAATCGACATCATCAAAGCAAGCTCATGCACCGGAAATTTGAATTTTTTCAAGGGGTGAAGCATATCCTCAATCGCGTCCGTAATCTCTATCGGTGTTGTCGTTAATGTTAATAAAGAGGTCACTACGATAAGCAGGAAAAACCGGAGCGAAATAGCGAGCCCTTGGATAACACCACCGGCATATATTTTAACAATAAAAAGATCAACAAGGAGTTTTCCTTCATTCGTAACAAATAAGTGCAGTATAAAGGTAAATATAATCAGGAACCAAACTGGTGTTAATCCTTTCATGATAAAGCGAATCGGGACGCGGGAGGTAAACACGCTGCTTGCGGCAAAGGCAAGTAAGATCCCATAGCTTAAAATATTGTTTGCAAAGAATACAATAATGACAAAAAAGAAGATAATTGTCATTTTCGTTCTCGGATCCAACCGGTGAATAAGTGAGTTACCTGGAACATACTGACCGATAATCAAGGCGTTGTTCATGAGGGGCCCTCCCCGTTTAGAACATGCTGAATCGATTGTGCTATTTCGGTTATCGATTGCTTTTTAAAGGCAATCTCTTCCCCAAATGTTGCTTCAAATAAATGTAAGAATTGGATGATCTCCGGTACATCAAGTTGAACCTGATGGAGTACTTCCTTTTGCGTAAATACGTCCTCCGGTCTTCCTTCCATATATTTCGTACCTTCATTTAAAATGATGACATGGTCTGCGTAATGTAAGGCATCTTCCATGCTGTGTGTGACAAGAACCGTTGTTAATTCCTGTTCCTGATGGAGTTGATAAAACATATCCATCATTTCCTTTTGCCCTCGTGGATCCAGTCCTGCCGTGGGCTCATCAAGTACAAGAATATCCGGTTTGACCGCCAGTACACCTGCAATAGCAACTCTGCGCATTTGCCCACCACTCAAGTCAAATGGAGATCGCTGAAGCAATTTCTCTGAAAGGCCAACGGCGGGCGTTATTTCTTTGATACGCCTCGCAATTTCATCTTTGGAGACACCGAAGTTTTCCGGACCAAATGCTATATCTTTTTCCACCGTTTCTTCAAATAACTGATGCTCGGGGTATTGAAAAACAACGCCAACGCGACTTCGCAATTCTTTCATATTACGGGGTTTGTGCTCACTTGTTAGATGAAAATCGCCAACGGAGACTTCCCCTTCACTTGGGCGGATCAAGCCATTTAAATGCTGAATGATCGTCGACTTGCCGGAACCCGTGTGGCCAATAATCGCAACATAGGAACCGGAGGGAATGTGAAATGATAAATCATCAATCGCCTTATGGGCAAACGGAGATTGACGCTGATAGATGTAGCTCACGTTTGTGAATGTAATGTCCATAAATCCTCCACCAATTCCTCATGATCTAACGGTTCTTTACTTAGCTTGACACCTGCTGTTTGAAGTTCATCTGCTAACATGGCCACCAATGGAACGTCTAGCCCAATTTTTTGAAGGGCTTCTCGTTTTGAGAAGATTTGACGTGGTGTAGCCTCGTCCCAAACTTCACCATCGTTCATCACAATAACTCGCTCAGCTTGGACAACCTCCCGCAAGTCATGGGTGATTGTAATTAATGATAGATCGTTTCGCTTCTGAACAGCAGAAACGGCCTCCATTATTTCCTTGCGTCCTTGTGGATCAAGCATAGCAGTAGCCTCATCTAAAATTAGCACTTTTGGGGAAATAGCTAATACACTTGCAATCGCCACCCGTTGCTTTTGTCCACCTGAAAGACGATGCGGCTCAGTTAGCACGTAGTCATTCATTCCAACTGCCCTTAATGTTTCATCAATACGCCGCACCATTTCCTCTCGCATAACACCTCGATTTTCCATTCCAAAGGCCACATCATCCTGTACGGTAGTTCCAACAAATTGATTATCCGGATTCTGGAAAACCATCCCCACATCCCTGCGAATATCCCAAATAGATGCTTGGTTTACTGTCTGACCATTGATTACGATTTCACCCTCCTGGGGAAATAATAACCCATTCAGCAGTTTCGCAATCGTCGATTTGCCAGAACCGTTATGGCCAATAATCGCAACCCATTCTTTATCATATATATCAAATGAACAATTCTTCAATACCCAGGGTTGGTCGTCTCCATAACGAAACGACACATTTCTGAACTCTATTAACCTTCCCCTCATCGGCGCTCCTCCTCCAGCACTCCCGCTTAACCTTTCCTACCCTTGTTGCTTTTGACACACACGATATAAACTGCGACGTAACTTGAAGTATGATGCCCCCGCTCCGGTAATACATTTCGCTTTCCGCGGGCGGCTGGTGAGCCCTCTCATGCTAACGCACTTCGAGGTCTCACCTAGGCCTTTGCTCCCGCAGGAGTCTACATGTGTTTCCTCCGCTGGTAGTGAGTTTACTGTATTATTAACGAAGCAGTTTCATGCTGTCAGTAGTCCGGGTGAGTGGAGGGCAATCGACTCCTGCGGGAATAGCACGTGTCCGAAGACCCCGCAGGAAGCGGTTTTCTTCCGAGGAGGCTGAGGCCGTGCCCTAAGGTCCGCGATTGCCCGTAACGATCCCGGACGGTGGCAAATATTGCACACTACGTCGCAGTTTATATCAACTCCGAAAAGCTACAATACCTATGAAAAGAGCATCCTACAAAAAAAGGGCTTGGTTTCACCTCATTGAAGAGATTAGCCCCGCCCTTGTCGCATACGCACATTAAACTAGTTCAATGATTGCCATTTTTGCTCCATCACCTTGACGAGCACCTAGTTTAAGTACACGCGTATATCCACCTTGTCGATCTTCGTAACGCGCGGCAACATCATCGAAAAGTTTTTGGATAACATTTTCGTTTTCGTTTGCTTCCTGGTTATATAAGAATGATGCAGCCTGACGACGTGCATGAAGATCTCCACGTTTGCCAAGTGTAATCATTTTCTCTACTACCGATTTGAGTTCTTTCGCTTTTGCTTCTGTTATTTCAAGCCGCTCATGAATAATTAAATCAGATGCAAGGTTGCGAAGTAGTGCCATACGAGTGTCTGTTGTACGACCGAACTTTCTTACCATGGACTATCCCTCCCTTTCCTGTTGCTTCGGATTATATCGCTAAAATCCGAGGTTTAAGTGAACAATTGCGTAGAACCATGTCCAGCTCCAGCCTTTTTCAAATCTCTAAAGGTGTCAAATGAATTAGTCGTCATCACGTAAACCCAGGCCAAGATCGTCCAGTTTTACTTTTACTTCTTCCAGTGATTTACGACCTAAATTACGGACCTTCATCATGTCTTCTTCTGATTTATTTGCAAGTTCCTGAACCGTGTTAATTCCAGCTCGTTTCAGGCAATTATAAGATCTGACAGAAAGATCAAGTTCTTCAATTGTCATTTCCATTACTTTTTCTTTTTGATCTTCTTCTTTTTCAATCATGATTTCCGCGCTTTTCGCCTCGTCTGTTAAACCTACGAAAATATTAAGATGCTCTGTAAAGACTTTTGCCGCTAACGAAACTGCTTCTTCAGGTCGGATACTGCCATCCGTCGATACATTCAACGTTAATTTATCGTAGTCTGCAACTTGCCCAATACGCGTATTTTCTACGGTATACGACACACGTGACACTGGAGTGAAAATAGAATCAATAGCAACGACCCCAATTGGTTGTTCATCATGTTTATTTTGCTCCGATTGCCTGTAGCCACGTCCGCGTGCTGCAGTTATCTTCATATGCAAGTTGCCTTTGCTATTAAGTGTAGCAATAGGTAATTCAGGATTTAGAATTTCCACATCACTATCATAGGTGATGTCTGCAGCTGTAACCTTTCCTTCTCCCTGTACATCGATCTCTAATGTTTTCTCAGCGTCAGAGTAAATCTTTAGAGCTAGTTTTTTCAGATTCAAAATTATTGTTGTCACATCTTCAACAACACCATCAATTGTCGAAAATTCGTGTAGCGCTCCGTCAATTTGAACTGATGTCACAGCAGCACCTGGAAGTGAGGATAATAGAATACGACGCAAGGAGTTTCCAAGAGTGGCACCATATCCACGTTCGAGCGGCTCGACTACAAATTTCCCAAATGTAGCATCTTCGCTGACTTCTACGGTTTCAATTTTTGGTTTTTCAATTTCGATCATCAATAAAACCCTCCTTTAAAACGTCGAAACTCCGGCTAGACTTGACTTGCCTAACCGAAATTCCCCAAATAGACAGCCCTAGTCTGCGCTATTCGTTTACTTTTCGTACATCGTTGTCATCGGAAGCTATCGGTATAAGGTTTAAAACTTATACGTTTAGCCATCATCATCCATTATGGACAGTGTGACAACTTCTCATACCTATACATTTAAACACGACGACGTTTGGGTGGGCGGCAACCATTGTGAGGAACTGGTGTTACATCCACAATTGCTGTAACTTCCAAGCCTGCTGCCTGAAGTGAACGAATTGCTGCTTCACGACCAGCGCCAGGGCCTTTAACCGTTACTTCCAATGTTTTCATGCCGTTATCTACAGCTGTTCTTGCAGCAGTTTCAGCAGCCATTTGTGCAGCAAAAGGGGTTGATTTACGAGAGCCTTTAAAGCCGAGTGCGCCTGCTGAACTCCAGCCAATTGAATTACCTTGTTTATCCGTAATCGTCACAATTGTATTATTGAACGTTGAACGAATATGCGCTACACCTGTATCAATATTCTTTTTCACACGACGCTTACGTGTAGTTGTTTTACGTGCCATTAGCTTCCCTCCTTACTTTATTTTCTCTTGTTAGCCATTGTACGGCGTGGTCCTTTACGAGTACGTGAATTGTTTTTCGTTTTTTGACCACGTAATGGTAGCCCGCGACGGTGGCGAATACCTCTATATGAACCAATTTCTATTAAACGTTTAATGTTTAGTGATGTTTCACGACGAAGGTCACCTTCGATTGTATATTCCTCAATTGCCTTACGGATATTAGCCAGTTCGTCTTCTGTCAGATCACGAACTCTGGTGTCTTCTGAAACGCCGGCCTGCTTAAGGACTTGTTGCGCAGTAGTTTTTCCAACTCCATAAATATAAGTTAGAGAAATAACGACGCGTTTATCACGTGGAACGTCAATACCTGCAATACGTGCCATGTACACTTGCACCTCCTCATGTTTGCTTCTAAAAATACAGGCTGGTTATTAGCCTTGTTTTTGTTTGTGTTTCGGATTGTCGCAAATCACCATTACAGTGCCTTTACGTTTTATGATCTTACATTTTTCACAAATGGGTTTTACAGATGCTCTTACTTTCATCGTCTTTACCTCCTTTTATATCGGAGCTTATTTATAACGGTACGTAATTCGTCCTCTTGTTAAATCATACGGAGAAAGTTCGACCGTTACTTTATCGCCTGGTAGAATGCGAATGAAATGCATACGGATTTTGCCGGATACATGCGCTAGTACGGTATGGCCATTTTCAAGCTCTACATTAAACATCGCATTCGGCAATGTTTCGGTCACGGTACCTTCCACTTCAATTACATCGTCTTTCGCCATCGCGTGCTACTCCCTTCTTCAAATCAGTCACAACCTCACCTGCAAATTTAGCTATGGCAAATCTAAGTTTACCATTTGTGACACGACCAGTTTCCAGAAGGCTGTTTTGGACTTCAGGGGAAATGTAATCCATTAATTCAATATGACTTACATTCTTCTTTTTTGGTCGGTCATATTTACGTTTTTCCCCATCTGCAAGCAGAACATACCGGTCTTCCATAATTTTTATGACTACCGCGTATTGACCTGCCTCACGTCCTTGCATAATACGAACAACTTGACCTATTAGCGGAATCGAATCATCTTCGCTCAACAACGATCACCTTCACTTAGGCTATAGTTTATGTGCTAACCTTTTTAAAAAGTTTACTTTACTAATCCTGGTTACTATTTATAAAGCACAGTAACTCACGCATCTATTATAACTTTTTACAGCTGAAATTGCATCCATTCTGCGATCAAACATACAGCTAAGGCGCCTATTTGTCAATTTTGGACTGAATATCTTCGAACACGTGATCAATTTCCTGATCTCCGTCTACGGTTACAAGACATCCTTTATCCTTATAGAAATCAAGTAACGGTTTAGTTTGTTCCAAGTTAACCGCTAATCGATTTTTAACCGTTTCAGGTTTATCGTCGTCTCGTTGTATTAACCGGGAGCCATCCTTATCACATATCCCCTCTACTTGAGGAGGATGGTACATGACATGATAAGTCGTTCCACATGTCGGACAAATCCTACGACCAGTCAGACGCTCCACTAATTTTTCCTCCGGTACATTTACATGAATACAATAGTCAATTGTTTCATTCATTTCTGTGAGAATTTCCTCTAAACCTTCAGCTTGAGCAATGGTTCGTGGAAATCCATCCAACAAAAATCCATTCCTGCAATCATCTTTATTCAAACGTTCTCTAACAATCCCAATCGTTACTTTATCTGGAACAAGCTCACCCTGATCCATATATTCTTTCGCCTGCTTTCCAAGATCCGTACCTTCTTTAATGCTCAAGCGAAACATATCCCCTGTTGAAATATGAGGGATATTATATTTGTCGTTTATTTGCTCGGCCTGTGTACCCTTACCAGCACCGGGCAAACCCATCAAAATCAGGTTCAAAACCTTTCCCCTCGCTCTCTTTGGCAACAGATTTACTTAATAAATCCTTTGTAGTGTCGTTTAACAAGCTGACTTTCCAGTTGTTTCATGGTTTGCAGTGCAACACCTACAACGATTAGTAAGCTTGTGCCGCCTATTTGTATTGATTGAGGCAGATTTGCAAGACCACCCAGAATAATAGGCATCACAGATACCGCTGCTAAGAAGAGTGAACCTACAAATGTTAATCTATACATGACGCGTGTCAAATACGTTTCTGTATTTTTTCCTGGACGAATCCCCGGGATATACCCACCTTGTTTCTGTAAGTTTTCGGCCATTTGTTCCGGATTAACCTGAACAAACGTATAGAAATAGGTGAAGGCTATGATCAGTGCAACATAGATTACCATACCAATTGGCTGCGTATAATCAAATATCATTTGAATGGTTGAAGCAACTTGACTGCCTTCAAAGAAACTGGCAATCGTTGTTGGCGCCATAATGAATGCAATTGCAAAGATTACCGGGATAACTCCTGCAGCATTTACTTTGAGTGGCAGATGTGTGGATTGCCCACCTGTCTGCGAGCGATTGACAATTTTCTTCGCATATTGAACTGGTATTTTACGTAGTGCTTGCTGAATAAAAATCACGCCAACAATTACTGCAATAATAACCAATACAATTAAGGCAACAATGACAATGTTGATAAACAATTCATCCCCAGGGTTAACAAAATACTGGCTGTACAATTGACCAACACCATTTGGCACTGCAGCCACAATACCTGCGAAAATCAAAATCGAGATCCCATTTCCAACTCCGTTTGCCGTGATTTGTTCACCAAGCCACATTAAAAAAGCTGTTCCACTTGTTAATACGATAGCTATAAACAGGAATTTCACAAAGTTTGGATCTTGAATCAGCATGCCTCCAGCCATTGCATTAAAACCGATAGACATGGCAATCGCCTGGATAAATGCTAGAGCAATCGCTGCATAACGGGTTACTTGGGCTAACTTCTTACGCCCCATTTCGCCTTGTTTTTTCCACTCGGAAAACTTAGGTACAACATCCATTTGCAATAATTGCATGATGATGGATGCTGTAATGTAAGGCATAATCCCCATAGCAAAAACAGAGAAATTCTGCAGAGCTCCTCCACCAAACGTGTCAAGAAAGCCAAACGCATTTTGCTGGTTCATAAAATCAATTGCTGCACTATCTGTATAAGGTACAGGAATAAATGTACCAATACGAAAAACAATCAGCATTAATAATGTGAAAATTATTTTCTGCCTAATGTCTTTAACGCGCATAAAATTGGAGATTGTACGGAACATTAAACCACCTCTGTTTTACCGCCCGCTGCCTCGATTGCTTCTTTTGCTGAAGCAGAGAACTTATTAGCTTTTACTGTTAGATTCTTTTCGATCGCTCCCTTACCAAGCACTTTAATGCCGGCTTTAGGTTTGCTTACGACACCTTCTTCAAGTAATAGCTCAGGTGTGATTTCTGTGCCGTCTTCAAAACGATTTAGCGCATCAAGGTTTACAATGGCAAATTCCTTGCGGTGAATATTTGTAAATCCGCGTTTTGGCAGGCGTTGGAATAATGGCATTTGGCCACCTTCGAACCCTGGACGAGTGCCACCACCAGAACGTGCCTTTTGGCCTTTATGTCCTCTTGCAGATGTTTTACCATTTCCGGATGACATTCCACGACCTACACGGTTACGTTCTTTGCGAGTTCCTTCTGATGCCTTCAATTCATGAAGTTTCATGCGAGCACCTCCTTTTACGCTTATTTATTGAACTTCTTTTACCGTTAGAAGATGAGCTACCTGATCAACCATTCCACGGATGGCCGGGGTATCTTCATGTACAACGGATTGATGAATTTTCTTAAGTCCTAATGCTTGAACAGTTTTACGCTGTCTTTCTTTTCCACCAATGACACTGCGTGTGAGGGTGATTTCTAATTTGTTGGACATCGTGTTTCCCTCCTTATCCTAACAGTTCTTCCACAGACTTTCCACGTAGTTTGGCTACGTCTTCTGCGCGTTTTAGGTTTGTTAAGCCATTTAATGTTGCACGAATCATATTAATTGGTGTATTGGAGCCTAGTGATTTCGTTACAATATCGCCAACACCAGCCAGTTCCAAAATCGCACGAACTGGGCCACCGGAGATAACTCCTGTACCTTCTGTTGCCGGCTTCATGAGTACATTACCGGAGCCAAAACGTCCATGAATCTGGTGTGGGATGGTAGTTCCAACGATAGGTACGGTGATTAATTTTTTCTTTGCATCGTCCACAGCTTTTTTAATTGCTTCCGGTACTTCCAGTGCTTTACCTGTACCAAAACCTACATGGCCATTTTTGTCTCCAACAACTACTAACGCAGCAAAGCGGAAATTACGTCCCCCCTTTACTACTTTTGCAACGCGGTTGATCGCAACAACTCTTTCTTCAAGATCTAGATTGTTCGGATCGATGGTAGTTCTCATGTAAGGGTTCCCTCCTTTATCGATTAAAATTCAAGACCTGCCTCGCGGGCAGCATCTGCCAATGCCTTCACACGTCCATGATAAAGATAGCCGCCACGGTCAAATACGACTGATTTGTAACCTTTATCCTGGGCACGTTTAGCGATCATTTCTCCGACTTGTTTCGCTGATTCTATATTAACATGCGCTTCTGACGCCAGTTCGTTATCCTTTGTAGAAGCACTTGCTACTGTATTTCCACGTTTATCATCGATTAATTGTACATAGATGTGTTTGTTTGAACGATACACATTTAAGCGAGGACGAGCTTCGGTTCCAACAACTTTATCACGGACACGAGCATGTCTTCTCTTACGTGTAACATTCTTGTCAGGTTTTGTGATCATCTAGGTCACTCCTTTCTGCTCCCTAACGAATCGTATTTACTTCGCAGTTTTACCTTCTTTACGGCGCAGATATTCGTTTGCGTAACGAATACCTTTCCCTTTATAAGGTTCCGGAGGTCTAATCGCTCTAATATTCGCAGCAACCGCCCCTACAAGTTCCTTATCAATACCTTTAACAACGATTTGTGCGTTCTGGGGTACATCGATTTCGATGCCGTCACGCTGCTGGATTTCCACCGGGTGCGAATAACCTGCGTTAATCACAATTTTATCTCCCTGTTTTAGGGCACGATATCCAACACCGTTAATTTCAAGGGATTTTTCAAAGCCTTTATGAACACCTTCAATCATGTTGCTGATCAAACTACGAGTCGTTCCATGTAACGCGCGATGATCTTTATGATCGCTTGGGCGCTCAATTGTAATCATATTATCTTCTGTATTAATTTTCATATCCTGGTGTAAGTCCCGGGTTAATTCACCTTTAGGTCCTTTAACAGTAACCGTATGGCCATTAAACGTAACCTCTACACCCTCTGGGATTTCAATTGGCTTAAGTCCTATACGAGACATTCCATGCACCTCCTCCGAGTTTAAAATTGTTAATTACCAAACATATGCCAATACTTCGCCACCAACAGCTTGTGAACGTGCTTCTTTATCAGATAGCACTCCTTTTGATGTTGAAACGATAGCTATACCTAAACCGTTAAGTACGCGAGGTACTTCGGCAGCTTTTGCATAAACACGCAGACCTGGTTTACTAATACGCTTGATACCTGTAATTACTTGTTGCTCCTCTACGCCATATTTAAGGAAAATGCGCAGAATTCCTTGTTTATTGTCCTCAATGAATTCATAATCCGAGACAAAACCTTCACGTTTAAGGATATCAGCGATATCTTTCTTGATTGTAGAAGATGGAAGCTCTAATTTTTCATGTTTTACCATGTTAGCATTACGAATTCGAGTTAGCATATCTGCGATTGGATCTGTCATGACCATTACTAATTACCTCCTTCCCAAATCGGGTTTTACCAGCTTGCTTTTTTGACACCAGGAATTTGACCTTTATAGGCAAGTTCACGGAAGCAAATACGGCAAAGTTTAAATTTACGAATTACAGAATGCGGACGGCCACAACGTTCACAACGTGTATATTCACGTACTTGATATTTTTGCGGACGTTTTTGTTTCGCAATCATTGATTTTTTAGCCAACGTTTTCCCTCCTTCATTTATCTCTCGCTTATTTTTGGAAAGGCATGCCTAGCTGACCTAAAAGCTCACGCGCTTCTTCGTCAGTATTGGATGTTGTTACAATGACAATATCCATACCACGCACTTTGTTTATTTTATCATAGTTAATTTCCGGGAAAATCAGCTGTTCTTTCACACCTAATGTGTAGTTACCGCGACCATCGAAGGCTTTTTTTGAAATACCACGAAAATCACGTACACGTGGAAGTGATACACCAATAAGCTTTTGAAGGAATTCGTACATACGCTCACCGCGAAGTGTTACTTTTGCCCCGATTGGCATTCCTTCACGAAGGCGAAAACCAGCGATTGATTTTTTTGCACGAGTCACTACAGGCTTCTGACCGGAAATTAATGCAAGCTCCTCAACAACGCTATCGAGTGCTTTTGAATTTTGAACTGCGTCACCAACACCCATGTTGATTACTATTTTTTCAATTGTAGGCACTTCCATAACCGAGTCATAATTAAATTTATTCATCAAAGATGGTAATACATCATCTTTATATTGTTGTTTTAGTCCATTCATCACGAGCGCCCTCCTTTCGCCTGAAATTATTTATCTATTGCTTCACCGGATTTTTTGGCGATGCGGACTTTCTTTCCATCACGTACTTCATATCCAACTCGAGTTGGCTCACCGGATTTCGGATCAATTGGCATCACATTAGAAGCATGAATTGCTGCTTCAAGATCTAGAATTCCACCTTGTGGGTTATCCTGTGAAGGTTTTGCGTGTTTTTTGACCATATTGACGCCTTCGACAAGAACACGATCCTTCGATGGATATGCCTCTAAAATCGTACCTTCTTTACCCGCGTCTTTACCGGAAAGTACTTTTACTTTATCACCTTTTTTTACATGCATGGCTTAGCACCTCCTTGACAAGGTTTCTTTCTACTATAAAACTTCTGGAGCTAGTGATACGATTTTCATGAATTTCGCATCGCGTAATTCACGTGCGACTGGTCCGAAAATACGAGTTCCTCTTGGACTTTTATCATCGCGGACAATTACCGCTGCGTTTTCATCAAAACTGATATATGATCCATCTTTACGGCGTGCACCAGATTTAGAACGTACAATGACAGCTCTGACAACTTCACCTTTTTTGACAACGCCGCCTGGTGTTGCTTGTTTCACCGTGCAAACAACAACATCACCAATATTAGCTGTTTTCCGTCCTGATCCGCCTAATACTTTGACGGTTAATACTTCACGGGCGCCAGAGTTATCTGCAACTTTTAAACGAGTTTCCTGTTGAATCATATCGTTTGACCTCCCTTCGGCTACCTACCGGGCGAACCTTATTATATAATGATCGCTTCTTCAACAACTTCAACTAGACGAAAGCGTTTTGTTGCTGATAGTGGACGAGTTTCCATAATACGAACAATGTCGCCGGTTTTTGCTTGATTATTTTCATCATGTGTTTTGAATTTTGTAGAATAACGAACGCGTTTCCCATATAGCGGATGAAATTTATATGTTTCAACAACTACATTAATCGTTTTATCCATTTTATCTGACACAACACGACCTGTATATACCTTACGATTATTACGTTCAGACATTTTGAGGTTGACCTCCTCTCGGGTTATCAGTTATTTACGTTTAATTCACGTTGACGAGCAACGGTTTTCATGCGGGCAATTGATTTTCTCACTTCACGGAGACGTGCCGTGTTTTCCAATTGTCCTGTTGCAAGTTGGAAGCGTAAATTAAATAGTTCTTCTTTCAATGAAGTAACCTTTTGTTCAATTTCGGCAGTGGTCAGTTCTCTAATTTCATTAGCCTTCATTGCTTTCACCACCAATTTCTGCTCTACTTACAAATTTTGTTTTAATCGGCAATTTGTGTGCAGCAAGACGTAGGGCTTCGCGTGCAACCTCTTCTTCTACACCTGCGATTTCAAACATTATTTTTCCTGGTTTTACTACTGCTACCCAACCTTCTGGAGCACCTTTACCGGAACCCATGCGTACCTCAAGGGGCTTAGCAGTGTATGGCTTATCAGGAAAAACCTTAATCCATACTTTACCGCCACGTTTCATGTAACGAGTCATTGCAATACGGGCAGCTTCAATTTGTCGACTTGAGATCCATGAGGCCTCTGTAGCTTGCAGGCCATACTCGCCAAAAGACACAGTTGTTCCGCCTTTTGCCCGGCCTCCCATTTTACCACGATGTTGTTTACGATATTTCACACGTTTAGGCATTAACATAAGTTATGAGCCCCCTTCCTATTTATCGTCTGTTTTCGTTGGAAGGACTTCCCCACGATAGATCCACACTTTAACACCTAATTTACCATAAGTAGTATCAGCTTCTGCTGTACCAAAGTCAATATCGGCACGTAATGTGTGTAGTGGTACGGTCCCTTCACTATAATCTTCCGCACGGGCAATATCTGCTCCGGCTAGACGTCCGGACACCTGTGTTCTAATTCCCTTAGCTCCACCGCGCATGGCTCGTTGAATGGTTTGCTTCTGCGCACGACGGAATGAAACACGGTTTTCCAACTGACGGGCAATGTTGTCAGCAACTAATTTTGCATCAAGGTCAACTTTCTTGATTTCAACAATATTAATATGGACACGTTTACCAGTCAAGCTATTTAATGATTTACGTAATGCTTCTACTTCTGAACCGCCTTTACCAATTACCATACCTGGTTTTCCAGTGTGAATGGTGATATTGACACGGTTTGCTGCACGTTCGATCTCAATAGAAGAAACAGCAGCTGTACTCAGACGGTTTTCAAGATATTCTCTGATTTTAATATCTTCATGCAGCAAGTCTGCATAGTCTCTGCCGGCATACCATTTTGACTCCCAGTCTTTAATGACGCCTATGCGAAGACCGGTTGGATTTACTTTTTGACCCACTAACTATCCCTCCTTCTTTTCTGATACAACCACTGTTACGTGGCTTGTGCGTTTATTGATTTTACTTGCACGTCCTTGTGCACGTGGGCGGAAACGTTTCAATGTGACACCTTCATCTACATATGCTTCAGAAATCACTAAGTTATCTGGTTCCATTTCGTAGTTATGTTCTGCATTTGCGATGGCAGAATTTAATACTTTCTCTACGACTGGAGAAGCACCACGCTCTGTATGGCGCAATATTGCAACTGCTTCACCTACATCTTTTCCTCGAATCAGATCAACGACTAAACGGACTTTACGAGGAGCAATACGAACTTGTTTCGCACTAGCTTTAGCTTGCATCTTGAGTGCCTCCTCTCATTATCGTCTTGTTTTCTTATCATCACCGGAATGTCCTTTGAATGTCCGGGTTGGCGCGAATTCTCCTAATTTATGTCCGACCATATCCTCTGTCACATAAATAGGTACATGTTTACGTCCGTCATATACTCCAAAAGTGTGACCGACAAAGTTAGGGAAAATAGTTGAACGACGAGACCAAGTTTTTATTACTTGTTTTTTGTCTGATTCATTGGCCTTCTCCACTTTTGCCATTAGATGGTCATCTGCAAAAGGTCCTTTTTTAAGACTACGACCCATGGATAAACCTCCTTTTTTCAAATTGAGAGACGATGCTCGCCATCTCCATTATTCGGCTTTATTTCTTAGTCTTACGCTTACGAACGATATATTTATCTGACGGTTTATTACGCTTACGAGTCTTGTAACCAATCGTAGGTTTACCCCAAGGTGATACTGGCGAATCCAGTCCAATTGGAGCACGTCCTTCACCACCACCGTGCGGGTGATCATTCGGATTCATTACAGAACCACGTACAGTTGGACGGACACCTTTCCAGCGCCTGCGACCTGCCTTACCAACACGAATTAATTCATGCTCAATATTACCAACTTGACCAATTGTTGCGCGGCAAGTTGACAATACCAGGCGAACTTCTCCTGAACCCAGACGAACCAATGTGTATTTATCTTCACGTCCAAGGATTTGTGCTTCTGCTCCGGCTGAACGTGCAAGTTGTCCACCACGACCAGGTTTTAATTCGATATTGTGAATGATTGTCCCTACTGGAATATTTGCAAGTGGAAGTGCGTTACCTGTTTTGATGTCCGCATTCTCTCCAGCTTCAATTTTTTGTCCTACCTTCATTCCTTTTGGAGCTAAAATATAACGCTTTTCTCCATCAACGTAATTAATTAATGCGATATTCGCAGTACGGTTTGGATCATACTCAACGGTAGCAACACGTCCTGGTATACCATCTTTATCACGTTTGAAGTCGATCATGCGATATTGACGTTTATGACCGCCACCTTGATGGCGTACGGTTAATTTCCCTTGATTATTACGTCCGCCACGTTTGTATACGGGGCTAAGCAGGGATTTCTCCGGAGTATCTGTTGTAACCTCAGCAAAATCAGATGTAGACATGTTACGTCTTCCATTTGATGTTGGTCTGAATTTTTTAATTGCCATCTTGTTTTCCCTCCTTCACTGACTTTTTTACTTAGCCTTCATAAAAGTCCAGGTCTTTACTGTCTTCTGAAAGCTGAACGATAGCTTTTTTACGATCTGAACGGTAACCACCGTCGCTCGGCATTCTTCTCATTGGGTAAATACCAAATCGCTTGAATTTACCTTTAAGGTTCATGGTGTTTACTTTGACCACTTTAACACCAAAAACGAGTTCAACAGCAGCTTTAATCTCTGTTTTATTTGCCTTTGGATCTACTTCGAACGTATATTTCTTTTCTTCCATTAAATCTGCAGTATTCTCTGTAATCACAGGGCTCTTAAGAATATCTCTTGATTCTTTCATTATACAAGCACCTCCCCTGCTTTTTCAGCTGCATCTTTCGTAACGATCAGCTTGTCATGCGTAAGCAAGTCCAGTACATTTATTTCATCTACGGTTAGTACATTAACGTTTTGTAGATTATTTGCTGAACGATTTACTGTCTCGTCTTTGTCAGCCGTTACGATTAATGCTTTTGTATCTACCTGAAGCGCTTCAAGCATTTTCACGACTTCCTTAGTCTTTGGAACATCCATTGCAATACCTTCCAAGGCAACTAGATTTCCTTCTTTTACTTTTGAAGATAGTGCGGATTTAAGCGCTAGGCGACGAACTTTCTTCGGCAACTTATAGCTATAGCTGCGTGGTGTAGGGCCAAAAACAACGCCACCGCCTACCCACTGTGGTGCACGAGTAGAACCTTGACGTGCACGTCCGGTTCCCTTCTGGCGCCAAGGTTTAGCACCGCCACCGCGAACGTCGGAACGATTTTTAACAGCATGTGTGCCCTGCCTTAATGATGCGCGCTGCATGACTACTGCTTCATGTAGTACATGCGTGTTCGGCTCAATACCAAATACAGAATCATTTAATTCCATATCTCCTGCTTGCGTGCCGTCTTGTTTTAATAATGTTACTTTAGGCATGACTTATCCTCCTTTCGTATATGTGATTAGTTAGCCTTTGTTGAACTTGTAATTTTTACGAATGATTTTTTCGCACCAGGAATATTTCCTTTAATTAATAGTAGATTGTTCTCAGCATCTACTCGAACAACATCAAGGTTTTGAATTGTGACTTGATCGCCGCCCATTTGTCCTGGTAATTGACGACCTTTGAAAACACGACCGGAGTTCATTTCTCCCATTGAACCAGTGGAACGATGAAAATGAGAACCGTGTGTTTTAGGTCCGCGTTGTTGATTGAGACGCTTGATAGATCCTTGGAAACCTTTCCCTTTAGAGGTCCCTGTCACATCAATTTTGTCCCCGGCACCAAAAATATCGACGCCGATTTCCTGGCCAACTTCATAGCCATCAACTTCTGCGCCACGGATTTCACGAACGTAGCGCTTAGGGATTGTGCCCGCTTTTTCAGCATGACCTTTTTCCGCTTTATTCGTACGTGATTCCTTTTCATCAGCAAAACCGAGTTGCAATGCCTCATAGCCATCATTTTCCTGTGTTCTTTTTTGTAGAACTACATTAGGCTCAGCCTGAATAACCGTTACAGGGGTTAACTCTCCGTTCTCAGAGAATAGCTGAGTCATGCCGATTTTACGACCTAAGATTCCTTTCGTCATCCGTCTGCACCTCCTATATAATACATTTATTTATAATTTGATTTCAATATCCACACCAGATGGTAAATCAAGACGCATTAGCGAGTCAACCGTCTGTGGTGTTGGATCAACAATGTCGACCAAGCGTTTATGTGTACGCATTTCGAATTGTTCACGTGCATCTTTGTGCTTATGCACACTACGTAACACCGTATAAACCGATCTCTCTGTAGGTAATGGAATTGGTCCAGAAACCTTGGCTCCGGAACGCTTTGCAGTATCTACAATTTTCTCACCAGATTGATCTAGGATACGGTGATCATACGCTTTTAGTCGAATTCGAATTTTCTCTTTTGCCATTATTTTCCCTCCTTTTCGCCCATTTCATCATAGACATACTCTGTGGAAATTTCTTGCGCACTCCGCCATGGCAATGGGGCCGGGCGTGCCAACAACCTTCCACTTCATCGCCTTTGAAAGGCCAACATTGCTATTATAAACAAAAATGCCGGCCAATGCAATCCATGTTTATAAAAATCATTTGTAATTGCACAACTATGTATTATACGCACTTAACCCACTGAATGCAAGGGATAGCGTGGATTTTTTTATAAAAAATGAAGGAATATGTCTTTTGGAGTAAAAACTGCGTGGCCAATGGATGCAGACAATAATATTTTCATTTGTAAAGGCTCTTTTTGTACGTGTTGTTAGCTTTAAAACTTCACGGTTGATATAAACTGCGACGTAGTGTGCAATATTCGCCACCGTCCGGGATCGTTACGGGCAATCGCGGACCTTAGGGCACGGCCTCAGCCTCCTCGGAAGAAAACCGCTTCCTGCGGGGTCTTCGGACACGTGCTATTCCCGCAGGAGTCGATTGCCCTCCACTCACCCGGACTACTGACAGCATGAAACTGCTTCGTTAATAATACAGTAAACTCACTGCCAGCGGAGGAAATACATGGAGACTCCTGCGGGGGCTCACCAGCCACCCGCGGAAAGCGGAATGTATTTCCGTAGCGGTGGGAAAAAGCATCACATTTCAAGTTACGTCACATTTTATATCTTTTGCATCAAAGACATCAACTTTTAGAAAACAGCCTTTACAATCAATAACAAAACAGGCAACGCTATCTGCGCTGCCTGTTTTGTTTTGCTATATTATTCAATGATCGATGTTACAACACCGGATCCTACGGTGCGTCCACCTTCACGAATAGAGAAACGAGTTCCGTCTTCGATCGCGATTTGGGAGATCAATTCTACTTCCATCTCCACGTTATCCCCAGGCATAACCATTTCTACTCCTTCAGGAAGTTGGATAACTCCTGTTACGTCTGTTGTACGGAAATAGAACTGCGGGCGATAATTAGCGAAGAATGCTGTATGACGTCCACCCTCTTCTTTAGATAGAACATACACTTCTGCTTTAAACTTCGTATGTGGTGTAATAGAACCAGGCTTAGCTAATACCTGACCACGATTAATATCGTCACGTGCGACACCACGAAGGAGTGCACCAATATTGTCACCAGCTTCAGCATAGTCGAGAAGCTTACGGAACATTTCAACACCAGTTACGGTTGTTTTTCTTGGCGCTTCGTTTAGACCAATAATCTCAACTTCCTGTCCAACTTTGATTTCTCCGCGTTCCACACGACCTGTTGCAACTGTTCCGCGACCTGTAATAGAGAATACGTCCTCAACCGGCATCATGAATGGTTTATCATTATCACGCTCTGGTGTAGGAATGTACTCATCTACCGCGTCCATTAGCTCAACAATTTTTTCAGTGTACGCTTCGTCGCCTTCCAGTGCTTTAAGTGCAGATCCTTTTACAACTGGCGTATCGTCGCCAGGGAAGTCGTATTCTGTCAATAGATCACGAACTTCCATTTCTACTAGTTCCAATAATTCTTCATCATCAACCATGTCTGTTTTGTTAAGGAATACAGCAATAGCAGGTACCCCAACGTTACGAGACAGTAGGATGTGTTCACGTGTTTGCGGCATTGGGCCATCAGCAGCAGATACTACCAGAATAGCACCGTCCATTTGTGCAGCACCAGTGATCATGTTTTTAACATAGTCAGCGTGCCCTGGAGCGTCAATATGCGCATAGTGACGAGTATCTGTTTCATACTCAACGTGTGATGTATTAATCGTAATACCACGTTCTTTTTCTTCCGGAGCTCTGTCAATTTCGTCAAAGTCCATTGCTTCACCTTTACCGGATTTCTTGTGCATTACTGCTGAAATAGCAGCAGTCAATGTTGTTTTCCCGTGGTCTACGTGTCCAATTGTCCCAATATTAACGTGATCTTTCGAGCGATCGAATTTTTCTTTAGCCATTATAGTTCCTCCTTTAAATAAGTAAAAATTTTTTATTAATATAGTCACCCGGAAAACAATCTAAGGAAAAATTATTTCTCGGGCTTTACTAATTGTTATACGATAATCTTAAGCAAAAATCAATTATTCGCCAGTGTTTTTCTTAATAATTTCTTCGGTGATGCTCTTTGGTGTTTCTTCATAGTGATCAAATGTCATGGTATATGTTCCGCGTCCCTGGGTGTTTGAACGAAGTGCAGTCGCATAACCAAACATCTCAGATAATGGTACAAACCCTCTTACAAGTTGTGCTGTACCGCGTGGTTCCATACCTTCCACACGACCACGACGTGCGGTTACATCACCCATGATGTCACCCATATATTCCTCTGGGATTTCGATTTCTACTCGCATCATTGGTTCAAGTAAAACTGGCTTACATTTACTCTTCGCAGCCTTCAATGCCATGGATCCTGCTATCTTAAATGCCATCTCGTTGGAGTCAACATCATGATAACTTCCATCATATAGGGTTGCTTTAATATCAATTAGTGGATAACCGGCTAAAACACCACTTTCCGTTGCTTCAATAATTCCTTGTTCAACAGAGCCAATATACTCACGTGGAACTGTTCCACCAACGATTTTATCCGTAAATTCGAATCCGGCGCCTTCTTCGTTCGGTTCAAATTTAACCCAAACATGACCATATTGTCCACGTCCACCGGATTGACGTACGTATTTACCTTCAACCTCAGCGGAACCACGGAATGTTTCACGATATGCAACCTGTGGGTTACCAACATTTGCTTCAACTTTGAATTCACGTTTTAGACGGTCAACGATAACGTCAAGATGTAACTCACCCATACCGGAGATAATCGTTTGACCTGTCTCGGTGTCTGATTCTGTTGTAAAAGTTGGATCCTCTTCAGCTAGCTTACCTAACGCGATACCCATTTTATCCATGTCTGCTTTTGTTTTTGGTTCGATTGCAACGGAGATAACCGGTTCTGGAAAGTCCATCGATTCCAGGATAACAAGATCTTTCTCATCACATATTGTATCTCCTGTTGATGTATCTTTAAATCCGACCGCTGCTGCAATTTCCCCACTGTACACCGTTTTAACTTCTTCACGAGAATTCGCATGCATCTGCAGGAGACGTCCCACACGTTCACGCTTTTCCTTTACCGAGTTTCGAACATACGAACCGGAAACTACTGTACCGGAGTAAACCCGGAAAAATGTTAATTTCCCGACATACGGATCTGACATTACTTTAAATGCTAAGCCAGAGAATGGTGCATCATCATCTGCAGGTCGTGTAACTTCCTCTTCCGTTCCCGGAACAATACCTTCGATTGGAGGTACATCTGTTGGTGCAGGAAGATAGTCAATGACACCATCAAGCACTAATTGTACACCTTTGTTCTTAAATGCCGACCCACCAAATACTGGATAAAATTCAACATTTAGTGTTGCTTGACGAATGGCATTCTTTAGTTCTTCTTCGGAGATTTCCTCTCCTTCCAAATACTTCATCATTAGGTCTTCGTCAAGTTCAGCAACGGATTCAACCAGACTTGCTCTGAGTTCTTCTGCTTTTTCCTTGTATTCTTCCGGGATCTCACGAGAATCAGCACGTGTGCCTAAATCATCTTCATAGTAATAGGCTTTCATGCTAATAAGATCGATAATCCCCTCAAAATTATCTTCAGCACCTATTGTTAACTGAACAGGATGAGCATTAGCGCCCAAGCGTTCTTTTAACGTATTGGTTGCGTTTAGGAAATCCGCACCTACTTTATCCATTTTGTTAATGAATACAATCCTTGGTACACCATAATTTGTTGCTTGGCGCCAAACTGTTTCCGTTTGTGGTTCTACACCTGATTGTGCATCAAGAACAGTCACTGCTCCGTCAAGCACACGTAGGGAACGCTCAACCTCCACGGTGAAATCCACGTGTCCAGGTGTGTCAATAATATTTATACGGTGATTCTTCCACTGAGCAGTTGTTGCTGCGGATGTTATCGTAATACCCCGCTCCTGCTCCTGGCTCATCCAGTCCATCTGAGATGCACCTTCATGTGTTTCACCAATTTTATGAATACGTCCTGTATAGAAAAGAATACGCTCTGTGGTAGTGGTTTTACCTGCATCAATATGAGCCATAATTCCAATATTGCGTGTCTTTTCCAAGGAGAAATCTCTAGCCATGTATTCTTCTCCTTCCTTTAAATAACTTTTATTAGGTTTCTTACCAGCGGTAATGTGCAAAGGCTTTGTTTGCTTCAGCCATCTTATGCATTTCTTCACGTCTCTTAACAGAAGAGCCTGTATTATTGGAAGCATCTAAGATTTCATTAGCTAGGCGTTCTTCCATTGTTTTTTCCCCGCGTAGGCGAGAATAATTTACAATATAGCGTAGACCTAATGCCTGACGTCTTTCCGGGCGAACCTCCATTGGTACTTGATAGTTTGAACCACCGACGCGACGTGCACGGACCTCAAGAACCGGCATGACATTTTTCATTGCCTGTTCAAATACATCCATCGCATTTTGGCCACTGCGTTCGCCGATAATCGTGAATGCATTATAAAGAATCTTCTGTGCTATCCCACGTTTACCGTCAATCATAATTTGATTGATCAAACGTGTCACCAATTTTGAATTGTAAAGCGGATCCGGCAAAACATCCCGTTTAGGTACTGGTCCTTTACGTGGCATATGACATCCTCCTTTCTTAACGTTATCTATATCAACGACTTAAGCTTTTTTCTTCGGTTTTTTGGTACCGTATTTAGAGCGCCCTTTCCGGCGTCCATCTACACCTGCAGTGTCAAGTGCTCCACGAACAATATGGTAACGAACACCTGGTAAGTCTTTAACACGACCGCCTCTTAACAGTACAACACTGTGTTCTTGCAGATTATGTCCAATTCCAGGAATATAAGCAGTTACTTCCATCGTATTTGACAAACGAACACGTGCGTATTTACGAAGTGCAGAGTTCGGTTTCTTCGGTGTCAACGTACCGACACGTGTACATACACCACGTTTTTGCGGTGAATTCTGGTTTGTAGGTCTCTTTTTAAAGCTATTATACCCTCTATTAAGTGCTGGAGAGTCATACTTTTTAGGTTTATTCACGCGGCCTTTGCGTACTAGTTGGTTTATTGTTGGCATGTTGTATCCTCCCTTCTATTTTATATAAATGAAAACTTAAAATCACCTTTGATGTAAATGGTTTTGTAAGCCCACATATCCAGGTGGTTCATCTTAAAGCAAAAACAAAGCTTTCACAGAACCCCTGTCAAAACATCATCGTTTTATTGCTAATGCGGATGCTCCAACTTCGATGCCACAAGCGGCTCCCAGTTTTTTCATGGAATCTACCCGTTTGCATGGAATGTCCAGCTCACTAGCTAGACTTTCTACCTGCCCAGTTAGTTGTGGATTAGCATCATCAGCAATAAATACTTCACTTACTTCGCCATTTCTCATAGCCTTCAGTGTTTGCTTTGTTCCGATAATTACCCATGACCTGAATTGCATCACTTTTTCATAAGACATTGCCTATCCTCCAAAGTAATTAGAAAGCTTAACACCTATCAAGCTTATATCTTCTTTTTATCAAAGTAAAATCGGAAGCACCTTGAGTATTCTACCATTCACGGATTTTAAAGTCAATATAAAATACCAATTTTTTTGGTGCTTCCAAACTTTATTTTAATTCAGGGGGGACAGGTAAGTTAACCGATCCCCTATTGCACTGTCTCCGATTCCTCTACTTCTTCTACATCTTCTTCCACTTCGTCCGTAGACGGTCTTACATTACGGTATCGGTTAATCCCTGTACCTGCTGGAACAAGTTTACCGATAATGACATTCTCTTTAAGGCCTAACAGTTCATCTCGTTTTCCTTTAATCGCCGCGTCTGTAAGCACTCTGGTTGTTTCCTGGAATGAAGCTGCAGATAAGAACGAATCTGTTTCCAGAGAAGCTTTCGTAATTCCAAGCAAGACAGGTTTACCGGTTGCCGGTTGCTGCCCTTCATTTAGAACGGTATGGTTCGCATCTCTGAACTGGTGTAATTCCAGTAATGCCCCCGGAAGTTCTGTCGTGTCACCTGATTCGATAATACGGATTTTACGCAACATTTGACGAACCATTACTTCAACGTGTTTATCGCCAATTTCAACACCCTGCATACGGTACACACGCTGTACTTCACGTAATAAATAATCCTGAACGCCTTCTACACCTTGTATGCGCAGAAGATCTTTTGGATCAATAGAACCTTCCGTAAGGGCTGCGCCTGCTTCGATCTCATCACCGACAGTAACTTTCATACGTGCATTATATGGAACTGGATATGTGCGTTGTTCCACTTCACCCTGCACAATAACTTCCTGTCTATCTTTTACCTCTTGAATTTCTTCTATCGTACCATGAACCTCACTAATAACAGCCTGCCCTTTAGGGTTGCGTGCTTCAAACAATTCTTGGATACGTGGAAGACCTTGTGTGATGTCATCCCCGGCAACTCCACCAGTGTGGAATGTACGCATCGTTAACTGTGTACCTGGCTCACCGATAGATTGTGCAGCGATAATGCCAACTGCTTCGCCAACTTCTACTTCGTCACCAGTTGCAAGGTTTCGTCCATAACATTTTTGACAAACACCATGTTTTGTATTACAGGTGAATGCAGACCGTATCGTAACCTCTTCAACACCGGCATCCACAATTTGTTTGGCCTGGTCTTCGTTCATTATTTCTCCTTTTTCTACAATGACCTCTCCTGTTTCAGGATGCTTCACTGTTTGGAAAAGCGTACGGCCTACTAAGCGATCGAATAATGGTTCGATAAGCTCTGCGCCATCTGACAATGTTGATACTGTTAAACCACGATCTGTTCCACATTCTACTTCACGAACAATAACATCTTGCGCCACATCTACAAGGCGTCTTGTTAAATAGCCTGAGTCGGCTGTTTTCAGTGCCGTGTCCGCAAGACCTTTACGTGCACCGTGCGTCGAAATAAAGTATTCAAGAACGGTCAACCCTTCCCTGAAACTAGATCTAATTGGCAGTTCAATGATTTCTCCAGCAGGGTTAGCCATTAAGCCACGCATACCTGCGAGCTGTGTAAAGTTAGATGCGTTACCCCTTGCTCCGGAATCACTCATCATAAAGATAGGATTTCGATTGCTTAAGGAATGCATCAACTTATCCTGAATCGTATCTTTTGCTTGTGACCATACTGAAATCACTCGATCGTAGCGTTCCTCATCCGTTATTAGACCACGACGGAATTGTTTCGAAACATTATCCACTTGAGATTGTGCGTTATCAAGGATTTCCCCTTTTTCCGATAATACAACGATGTCTGATATACCAACGGTCATACCAGCTTTTGTGGAATAGTAGAAGCCGAGGTCCTTCATACGGTCAAGCATTTTAGATGTCTCACTGATTTTGAACCGTTTAAACACTTCTGCAATAATATCACCCAATATGCCTTTTTTAAATGGGTCGATAATATCACGACTTTTAATTTCTTCTTGAACGTCCGTGCCGCTATCAACAAAATACTTCCCGGGTGTTTCTATTTCCAGGTTGCTTTGTGTTGGCTCATTAATATACGGGAACGATTCAGGTAAAATCTCATTAAAAATAAGTTTACCTACCGTTGTCAACAGCAATTGATCATGCTGTCTTTCCGTGAATTTATTATTGACACTGGAAGCTTCCACGGCAATTCTAGTATGCAAGTGTACATATCCATTTTGATAAGAAAGTAATGCTTCGTTAAGGTCTTTAAAAATGCTTCCTTCTCCAACGGCATTTTCCCGTTCCATCGTCAGATAATAGTTTCCTAAAACCATATCCTGTGATGGTGTAACAACAGGCTTCCCATCTTTTGGATTCAGTATATTTTGCGCTGCAAGCATTAAAACACGTGCTTCTGCCTGTGCCTCTGCTGACAGAGGAACATGGACCGCCATTTGGTCTCCATCAAAGTCGGCATTGTAAGCTGTACACACAAGTGGGTGCAAGCGAATTGCACGTCCTTCAACCAATATCGGTTCGAATGCTTGAATACCTAACCGGTGCAATGTCGGTGCACGATTAAGTAGTACAGGATGTTCTTTGATTACATCTTCCAGAACGTCCCATACGTCAGGGTGTACACGTTCTACTTTACGTTTCGCTGATTTAATATTATGGGCGATCCCTTTTGATACCAGCTCTTTCATAACGAAAGGCTTAAACAACTCCAATGCCATCTCTCTAGGTAGACCACATTGATACATCTTCAAATGCGGACCAACTACGATTACTGAACGGCCGGAGTAGTCAACACGTTTTCCTAGTAAGTTTTGACGGAAACGACCCTGTTTCCCTTTTAGCATATGTGATAGAGATTTTAACGGTCTGTTGCCGGGACCTGTAACCGGACGACCGCGACGACCATTGTCAATCAAAGCATCTACCGCTTCCTGAAGCATCCGTTTTTCGTTTTGAACGATAATACTTGGTGCTCCAAGATCCAACAGGCGCTTCAAACGATTATTACGGTTGATAACACGACGATACAAATCGTTTAGATCAGATGTAGCAAAACGTCCTCCATCAAGCTGCACCATTGGGCGTATTTCCGGTGGGATAACCGGTAAGACGTCTAATACCATCCAAGACGTATCGTTTCCGGAATGCCGGAATGATTCGATTACTTCCAACCGTTTGATAGCACGCGTTCTACGTTGTCCGTGCGCTGTTTTCAGCTCTTCTCTTAACCCTTCAACTTCTTTTTCAAGAT
Organism: Virgibacillus sp. NKC19-3; assembly: GCF_019837165.1. NCBI lineage: Bacteria > Bacillati > Bacillota > Bacilli > Caryophanales > Bacillaceae > Virgibacillus > Virgibacillus saliphilus. The sequence goes on along the minus strand of NZ_JAGYHC010000001.1, from coordinate 186,350 downwards.
CGATATCTTGCAGAAGTTTACGGATTGCTTCGGCACCCATCTGGGCCTTAAATGATTTACCGTATTTATCGTAATAGGAACGATATTCTTTCTCAGATAACAGTTGCTTTTTCTCTAAAGGTGTATCTCCTGCGTCTGTAACTATATATGCAGCAAAATAAATAACCTCTTCCAAAGCTCTTGGTGACATATCTAACACAAGTCCCATGCGGCTTGGAATACCTTTAAAATACCAAATATGGGATACTGGAGCAGCTAATTCGAGATGTCCCATGCGTTCACGACGAACTTTTGATTTCGTCACTTCAACACCGCAACGATCACAGACAACACCTTTGTATCGTACTCGTTTATACTTCCCGCAGTGACATTCCCAGTCCTTTTGCGGGCCGAAAATTCGTTCACAAAACAAGCCGTCTTTTTCCGGTTTCAGCGTCCGATAATTGATCGTCTCCGGTTTCTTTACCTCACCATATGACCACGAGCGAATCTTCTCTGATGAAGCTAAACCGATTTTCATATACTCAAAGTTATTTACATCTAGCAAGGGGCCTACCTCCCTTTTTAGTATCCGATTATTTCCATCAGCCTGCGTTGCTATTTGAAAAACGCCGGCCCAAGTCTTTCAAGAGGGCAGAAACCAGAGGTTGGATGAAATGAAACCGGTGAAAAAGCCGATTTCATTATTAACACCAAGCCTGCCATTCTGTACCTTCTTTCAACTGCGTTAAGCCGGGAACTGACTTATACACGAGCCAATTCCCATTATTTTAATTTTCTCCGACTTCCAAATTAAGCTTGCTTGCTGCTTGTGTGTCTTCTTCTTCTAATTCACGCATATCAATCTCTTCTTCGTCAGATGAGAGCATTTTGACATCCATTCCAAGGCTTTGAAGTTCTTTGATTAGCACTTTGAATGATTCCGGTATTCCCGGGTCAGCTACATTGTCACCTTTAACAATTGATTCGTATGTTTTCACACGACCAACAACGTCGTCTGATTTAACCGTTAGTATTTCTTGAAGGGTGTATGCAGCACCATATGCTTCAAGTGCCCAAACTTCCATCTCACCAAAACGCTGTCCACCGAATTGTGCTTTACCACCGAGTGGCTGTTGCGTAACCAGTGAATAAGGGCCTGTGGAACGTGCGTGTAATTTATCATCAACCATGTGTGACAGCTTAATCATATACATTACTCCGACAGATACACGGTTATCAAATGGTTCTCCGGTTCTGCCATCATAAAGTATCGTTTTTGCATCTTCTGCCATACCGGCTTCTTGCATCGTTTCATATACATCCTGCTCATTTGCACCATCAAATACCGGTGTAGCAACATGAATGCCAAGGTTTCTAGCAGCCATGCCAAGATGTAATTCAAATACCTGTCCGATATTCATACGTGATGGAACACCTAATGGATTAAGCATAACATCGACTGGCGTGCCATCGGGCATGAACGGCATATCTTCTTCCGGTAATATCTTTGAAATTACCCCTTTATTTCCGTGACGTCCAGCCATTTTATCCCCTTCGGATATCTTACGTTTCTGTACAATATACACACGAACTAACTTATTAACACCAGGGGATAACTCATCACCATCTTCACGGTTGAATATTCGAACGTCGAGCACAATTCCGCCAGAGCCATTTGGCACTTTAAGGGACGTGTCACGAACCTCACGGGCTTTTTCTCCAAAGATAGCATGAAGTAGACGTTCTTCAGAGGATAATTCTGTAACTCCCTTTGGTGTTACCTTACCAACTAAAATATCGCCATCTGTTACTTCAGCGCCAACCCGGATAATCCCTTCTTCGTTAAGGTTCTTCAATGCATCTTCCCCGACGTTTGGAATATCTCTGGTTATTTCTTCAGGTCCCAGCTTAGTATCGCGGGCCTCTGACTCGTATTCTTCAATATGAATGGATGTGAAATCATCATCTTTCACGAGTCTTTCACTCATAATGATCGCATCCTCATAGTTGTAACCTTCCCAAGTCATAAAACCTACAAGTACATTACGACCTAATGCTAGCTCTCCAACTTCCATGGAAGGACCATCGGCAAGGATTTCCCCTTTTGTCACACGATCACCTTGACTGACAATAGGGCGCTGGTTATAACTTGTTCCTTGGTTTGAACGAATAAATTTTTGCAAATTATATCGCTCTAAATCCCCTTCCACTTCTTTGCCATCAACTTCGGCAATACGGCGGACGTGAATTTCCTTCGCCTCAACACGTTCTACAATCCCATCATTTCGACAGATTATTGCAGCGCCGGAATCTTTCCCATCCACATATTCCATGCCTGTGCCGACGATTGGAGCCTTCGGATTCATCAATGGTACTGCCTGACGTTGCATGTTCGCACCCATTAATGCACGGTTAGAGTCATCGTTTTCCAAGAATGGAATACATGCTGTTGCTGCTGATACAACCTGTTTTGGTGAAACATCCATGTAATCTAGCTTGCTTTGTGGAACAATAGTGTTCTCCCCACGAAAACGTGCAATAACCTCATCGTCCGCAAAGCTGCCATCATCGTTTAACACCGCATTTGCCTGTGCCACGATGTAATTGTCTTCTTCATCTGCCGTTAAGTAATCAATTTTTGCTGTTACTTTTCCTGTTTCCGGGTCAACACGGCGATACGGAGTTTCGATAAAGCCAAATTGATTTACTTTTGCATAGCTTGATAGAGAGTTTATTAAACCAATATTCGGGCCTTCAGGTGTTTCAATTGGACACATACGCCCATAGTGGGAATAGTGAACATCTCGAACTTCGAAGCCAGCACGTTCACGGGTCAAGCCACCGGGTCCAAGCGCAGACAGACGGCGCTTATGCGTAAGTTCTGCCAAAGGATTGGTTTGATCCATAAATTGTGACAACTGCGAGCTGCCGAAGAACTCTTTAATCGAAGCAATCACAGGTCGAATATTAATCAACTGTTGTGGCGTGATGCTAGAGGTGTCTTGAATTGACATTCGCTCACGAACCACACGTTCCATACGTGACAACCCAATACGGAATTGATTTTGCAGCAATTCACCAACAGAGCGCAGACGACGATTACCCAAATGGTCAATATCGTCTGTACCTCCAACCCGGTGCAAAAGATTAAAGAAATAACTTACTGCTGATACAATGTCCGCCGGTGTTATATTTTTAATGGAATCATCCACATTTGCATTTCCAATAACACTAATTTCACGCTCTCCACTAGGGTCTGTTGGATCCAAAATTTTAATGGATTGAAGCGAAATCTGGTCTTCAATGACACCTTCACTTGGCTCAAAAATTTTCTCTCCCAGTTTCTCCTCTTCACTTTCCAAATATGGTATAATTTTATCTAACAATTTACGTTCAAGCACATCGCCTTTTGTAGCTAACACTTCACCGGTCTCTTGATCAACAATCGTTTCAGCTAAAACCTGGTTAAACAAGCGATTCTTTATATCTAATTTTTTATTCATTTTGTAACGTCCAACATGTGCAAGATCGTAACGTTTTGGATCAAAAAAGCGGGAAACTAATAAACTTTTCGCATTATCTACTGTAGGTGGCTCTCCCGGACGCAGGCGTTCATAAATTTCCAGCAACGCTTTATCCGTCGTTTCTGTGTTATCTTTTTCGAGTGTGTTTTTCAGGTATTCGTTCTCCCCTATAAGATCAATAATTTCCTGATCTGTACCAAAGCCTAGCGCACGCAAAAGCACCGTGATTGGCAATTTGCGTGTACGATCAATCCGGACATAAGCGACATCCTTAGCATCTGTTTCAAATTCCAACCATGCACCACGATTCGGAATAACAGTTGCTGTTATGCCTCTTTTACCGTTTTTATCAAATTTTTCATTATAGTAGACACTAGGTGAACGCACAAGCTGTGAAACAATAACTCGTTCTGCCCCATTGATAATGAATGTTCCTGTATCTGTCATAAGCGGGAAATCTCCCATGAAAACTTCCTGCTCTTTTACTTCACCGGTCTCGTTATTGATTAAACGAACCTTCACACGAAGTGGAGCATTATACGTGACATCCCTTTCTTTGGATTCATCTACAGGATATTTCGGTTCTTCCAGCGTATAATCTACAAATTCCAGTGATAGGTTCCCTGTAAAATCTTCAATAGGAGAAATGTCTTTAAACATTTCTCTCAAACCCTCTTCTAGAAACCATTGATAAGAAGCGGTTTGGATTTCGATTAGATTTGGCAGCTCTAATACCTCACTGATACGCGCATAACTCCTGCGCTGGCGGTGCCGTCCATACTGAACTAGTTGACCTGTCAACAGCTTCACCCCTTAAATCAAGCATTTTCTTAAAAATGTTATATATGAAAGAAAAACATACTGAAAACGCAATTATTCAGCTTTGTTTTTCCAATCTATCCTACGTTCAACTGTTAAAAATGAGCTGAACAAACTTGCAATGCAGCGTTATTTATTATACGCTTAATTTAGTGAAAAAAGATTTATCGTAAAACCTCATCCGTTATATTTCCCGATTTTACCAGTGTCTCCGATCATCGGGGAAATATACGTTTCACTTTTTTAAAGTTCCTCTTGACAAAGAAATCCAATATTAACATTTACCCATAATATCATAGTACCATAACTTGGTCAAATATTAATAGCTTTTATGATAAAATAGCCTTTATTTCTGGCAATTATTTCCACGCTCTTGAATAACTCTTCTAATTTAGCCTTTGCTGAAGGAGCTCCTTGTTTCTTTTGAATAACGATCCATAACTCTCCCTGATCATATAACGCATCTTTAGCCCCCTCAAATAGTTGATGGACAACCTTTTTCCCGACCCGAATAGGTGGATTCATGACAATCGCCGCAAAAGAACGATCGACTAAATTGGAAAATTGATCACTTTGCAGGCATTCGACATTTTCGACATGGTTACGTGCTGCATTTTTTTCGGCTAATGTCATGGCCCTTTCGTTAATATCAGCCAGTACTACATTCCGCTCAGGATAGTGATCTGCAAGAACAATTCCAATAGGCCCATAACCACAGCCAAGGTCTAAAAAATCTCCCGAAATAACAGGTTCACGAAATTGCTCTATTAACAGTTCGGAACCAAAATCCACTTCATTTTTAGAAAAAACGCCAACATCACTAGTGAATGTATATAATCTTGTTCGTAATTGGTAATTCCACGACTTGGGTGAACTTTGGGATTGAGGTTTTTGGGAATAATAATGTTCCGCCATTGGGGCCACATCCTTTTATAGAATGAAGGGAGATTTTTCTTTCCGTAAACTAATGTTGTTTTTAAATCTTTACAGCTGATAGAAACTGCGACGTAATTGCTGTTTGCTATAATCGCCCAATCGCCGTTCGGGAATCGCGCCGGACGGATGCTTTCCGTGGGCACGGCCTCAGCCTCCTCGCGGAAGACCACCGGTGCGGAGTCTTCAGACACGTGCTATTCCCACAGGAGTCTCCGCCCGGCGCGATCCCGAACTAGTAAGAGGCTTCAATTTTTAATAGTGATTATGGACAATAAGCGTTAGTGACCAGACAACCAGCGGAGGAAATACATGGAGACTCCTGCGGGAGCTAAAGGCCTAGGTGAGACCCCGCAGCGCGCCAGCGCGAGGAGGCTCATCAGCCGCCTAAGGCGCGGAATGTATTTCCGTAGCGGTATCCCTTATCTCAACCAAAGGAATTGTCACTACATCGCAGTTCATACCTTCAGCAGTAAAAACAACAGTCTTGTTCATTGATCAGATACAGAAAGCCCGTCGTTAAACGACGAGCTTCTTCTACTATTGTCTGTAAAAATTACTTAACTTCTACAGATGCGCCCACTTCTTCAAGTTGACCTTTAAGTTCTTCTGCTTCTTCTTTTGTTACGCCTTCTTTGACTGGTTTTGGTGCATTATCAACCACGTCTTTAGCATCTTTAAGGCCAAGTCCTGTGATTTCACGAACTGCTTTAACAACTTTGATCTTAGAATCTCCGGCACTTTCAAGTACAACGTCAAATTCTGTTTGTTCTTCAGCAGCTTCGCCTTCAGCAGCTCCGCCTCCTACTGCAACTGGTGCTGCAGCTGTTACTCCAAATTCTTCTTCAATCGCTTTTACCAGATCATTTAAATCTAGTACGGACATTTCTTTAATCTCTTCAATGATTTGTTCCTTAGACATGATATTTCCTCCTAATTTTATTTTCGTTTATCATTCATACAAGGGCTCGTTTATGCGCCCTGTTCTTCTTTTTGCTCTGCAACAGATTTTGTAACATATGCAAAGTTACGTACAGGTGCTTGTAGTACACTAAGCAACATAGAAACCATACCTTCGTAATTTGGTAGAGTAGCAAGCTCCTTCATTTGATCAAGAGAAGCAACTTTCCCTTCGATTACGCCGCCTTTAATTTCAAGGTCCTGATGTTTCTTTGCAAAATCGTTAATAATTCTTGCAGGTGCTACGACATCATCATTACTAAATGCAAGAGCAGTTGGTCCAACCAATGTTTCATTTAGCTCCGTTAAATCTGCAGCCTCCACTGCGCGACGGGTCATCGTATTTTTGTAAACCTTAAAGTCGATACCCTCATCACGCAATTGTTTACGTAAATCAGTTACTTCAGCAACATCAAGACCACGATAGTCAACGATTACCGCTGTTTTACTTGCTTGAAATTTTTCAGTGATTTCATCAACCACCTGTTTCTTCTTTTCGATAACACTGGACATTGTTCCACCTCCTAATAACACTCATTATACCGCACGCGTTTATGACATAATAAAAACCTCCATGTAGACATGAAGGCTTATAACAAATGACAATCAATCATCGATTTATCTCACTTGGTTCTAAACACCTCGGCAGGAATATTAAGCAATTTTGCCCCTGCTGTCTACGGCACAACGTATTCATTTATATACCGAAATTTAGTATAACTAACATTTCTGGAAAAGTCAACAGCGACTTAGCGATAATTGGAAACGTCGACTCTGATTCCAGGTCCCATGGTAGTAGCTATAGAACCATTACGTAGATAAGTCCCTTTTGAACTTTGCGGTTTCACTTTAACAAGAGTATCCGCAATAGCTGCAAAGTTTTCGCTTAATTTTTCATTATCGAATGATAGTTTTCCAATCGGAACGTGAATGTTAGCAGATTTATCGACACGATATTCTACTTTACCAGCTTTAATTTCTTTCACAGCTTTTTCTACTTCAAATGTAACAGTCCCGGTTTTCGGATTTGGCATGAGCCCTTTTGGCCCAAGCACACGCCCAAGTTTACCAACTTCAGCCATCATGTCCGGTGTGGCAACAACCACATCAAATTCGAACCAGCCTTGATTAATCTGGTCGATATAGTCGGATTCTCCAACGTAATCTGCTCCTGCGTCTTCTGCTTCTTTCGCTTTATCACCTTTTGCGAAAACCAGGACACGTTGTGTTTTACCAGTACCGTGTGGCAGCACAGTCGCACCACGAATTTGTTGGTCTGCTTTTTTAGGATCCACACCTAAACGGAAAGCAGCTTCAACGGTTTCATCAAAGTTCGCTCTAGCTACTTCTTTTGCTAGTGCAATAGCTTCACTTATTTCATATGATTTATAGCGATCAACAAGCTTGGATGCTTCTTGATGCTTTTTACTTTTTTTAGCCAATTTGTTTCCTCCTCTATTGTGGTTATAGCGGTAATACCTCCCACTTCATAAAAGCACAAAAGCTTCTATAACGCATGCAGCAGATCACCTTTTTCAGTCACCACCGCATGTGTAAAGGCTGCGAGTAGTCGCTTGAATATCCACAGCCCTCACTAGTATTACAATTCAATCAAATTAGTCTTCAACGGTGATGCCCATACTACGGGCAGTTCCTTCAACCATACGGGTTGCCGCTTCTATATCAGCAGCATTCAAGTCTTCCATCTTGGTTTCTGCGATTTCTCTTACTTTATCACGTTTGACAGATCCTACTTTGTTACGGTTAGGCTCTCCGGATGCGGTATCAATACCAGCTTCCTGCTTCAACAATACAGCAGCAGGTGGAGTTTTTGTAACAAATGTAAACGAACGATCTTCAAATACCGTTATTTCAACAGGGATAACCGTACCTGCCTGATCTTGTGTACGTGCATTAAATTCTTTACAGAATCCCATGATATTAACACCTGCTTGACCTAATGCCGGTCCTACTGGCGGTGCTGGATTTGCCTTTCCTGCAGGGATCTGCAATTTCACTAGCTTGATTACTTTTTTAGCCACGAGACACACCTCCTTAAAGTCCGTGATGTGGTATTAGGTATCCATTCGGATCCTCCCACTCCTATTTACCTTGCTACTCAGATCATACATGAATAACAAAAGAATTTTAGCATGCTTCTTTAAATAATGCAAGTACTTTATTAGCATTTTTGGTTTCACTAATACGGAGTTGATATAAACTGCGACGTAAGTGTGGAATTCTCTTTGCGAACGATGGTTGAGTGCTTGGATGCCGCTACGGAAACACATTCCGCGCACCTTAGGGGGCTGATGAGCCACCTCGTGCTAGCGCACTTCAGTGTCTCATCTAGGCCTTTGCTCCCGCAGGAGTCTACATGTGTTTCCTCCGCTGGTAGTGAGTTTACTGTATTATTAACGAAGCAGTTTCATGCTGTCAGTAGTCCGGGTGAGTGGAGGGCAATCGACTCCTGCGGGAATAGCACGTGTCCGAAGACCCCGCAGGAAGCGGTTTTCTTCCGAGGAGGCTGAGGCCGTGCCCTAAGGTCCGCGATTGCCCGTAACGATCCCGGACGGTGGCAAATATTGCACACTACGTCGCAGTTTCTATCTGTTGTGTCAATAAACCAAAAAACGTTTAGAAGACAGCCTTTACAAACAATTTCTAATTCATTTTATCAATTTGAGAGAAGTCTAGTTCAACGGGAGTTTCTCTGCCAAACATATTCACGTGGACCTTTACTTTTTGTTTGTCCGTATCAATTTGCTCGATCGTGCCGGCGAAGTCCGTGAACGGTCCATCTGTTACCCGTACATTTTCCTTTAATTCAAAATCGACCTGCACAGGGGATTCAGACACGCCCATGCGTTTTAATACGGATTCTACTTCCTCAGGCAGTATTGGGGTTGGTTTTGCCCCACCTCCACTAGAACCGATAAATCCGGTTACACCTGGCGTATTGCGTACAACATACCAAGAGTCATCCGTCATGATCATTTCCGTTAGGACGTAACCAGGGAAGAATTTCTTTTTTACCGTCTTCTTTTTTCCATCTTTGATTTCAGTTTCTTCATCTTCGGGAACAATAACTCGGAATATTTTATCCTCCATCCCCATCGATTCAACTCTTCTTTCTAAGTTCATCTTTACTTTGTTTTCATACCCGGAATACGTATGAATAACATACCAATTTTTCTCCATTTGAACAGGGCATTGTTTTGCCCTTCCCTCCCTTACGTTTATGAGTCATATATACGACCATGTTACGTTTTTAGACAACTTAAAAAACCCGACAATCCGGGTTTTTAATTAAAATATTAATTATTCTCATTATAGCATACATTTCTTCTTATTATTCAAAAAAACTATTTAAAACCTGAGAAATTCCAAAATCGATGACGGCAAAAAAGATGGCAATAAAACCTACTGTTAAAATTACTGTTATGGTATAGCTTGTCAATTCACGACTTTTAGGCCAGGAGACTTTTTTCATCTCTCTGGTAACATTTTTTAAAAACTTAATCATGCTAGCTTGTACCCCCTAAACTCCCTGAGAAAAATACGCACGTTTATTTTGTCTCGCGGTGCAATGTGTGCTCCCTGCATATTTTGCAGTATTTATTAACTTCCAAGCGTGCAGGTTGTATGGATACATTCTTATTCGTTTTATAATTTCTGCTTGAACAAATTGCACACGCTAATGTTATTTTCATAATTATCTCATCCCATTGACAGGGTTTTATCCTCATATTAATGTAGCATGGTTATGTCGACGTGTCAACGCCGTGTTTGATTCCACCGGTTTCAATTAATTGTTCCAACTTGCGCTTGACACGTTGCAGTGCATTATCAATAGACTTCACATGACGTTTTAATGTGATGGAAATTTCCTGATAGGACTGCCCATCTAAATATAAATGCAGTACATCCCTTTCAAACTCGCTTAACAATTCGGATAATTTGAATTCCATATCGCCTAATCTTTCCCTATTTATAAGTAACTCCTGTGGATCGATTGCACCTGACTCCGCAATTACATCCATCAGCGTTCGATCCGATTCTTCATCATAAATCGGCTTATCCAATGATACATAGGAATTAAGCGGGATATGTTTCTGCCTAGTTGCTGTTTTAATCGCCGTAATAATTTGCCGTGTTACACATAGCTCGGCAAATGCTTTAAATGAAGACAGCTTGTCCCCATCATAGTCCCTTATTGCTTTATAGAGGCCAATCATGCCTTCTTGCGTAATGTCCTCTCTATCAGCACCAATGATAAAATAGGTATGCGCTTTTGCCCAGACAAAGTTTCTGTACTTATGTATTAGAAAATCCAGCGCATGACGGTTTCCTTGATGAATCAATTGTAATACCCTCTCATCATCAAGCAGATTTAGACTCTTATGATCTACTTCTAGTTGCTTGGCATTCACTCGGAATGACCCCCTGACTATATGCAGTCACTTTAAACGTTATTATACAGTAAGCGCTTTAATAGAGTCAATAGGCAAAATGGGGAGAATAAGCAATTTAGAGGTATTTTTCCTGCTTATATATCCCCGCGGCGCCACCTTTCGAATTTTTCTAACACATCATCATCAAGTGCTATCTTTGATTGTGGTTGAATTTTTTGGTGGTTCCGGATGTTTTCTTTAATCTCCCTCTCCATATTTTTTAATTCAATATAGAGTTCCCGTGCCGATTTTCGTAATGCACCTCTGCTAAAAATAGTACTCTGTTCCGCATAGTCAGACGTTGCTACATATACTTGGTTTTGGACATTTTTTAACTGCTTCACAAGCCTTTCGATACACTCATCTGCCGTTTCCTTTTCCTTCGTATAAATAATCTCTACTTTGTATGCCTCGAGTTTGCTGGCCATTCCCTTGACATAATAGGCATCAAATACAATAATAACACGATTTCCCGAATATGCCTGATATTCAGCCATCCATTCTATTAAACGGTCGCGGGCCTGTGCCATATCTATCTCTTTTAGCCGTTGCAGATCATCCCATGCCCCGATAATATTATACCCATCAACAACAAGTACTATCATCATCAATCACCAATGGGATGCCGCTTGCGATATACCTCATATAACAAAAGACTGCATGCAACAGAGGCGTTCAATGAGGTAACTTTTCCCTTTAACGGGAGACTTACGGTCCAATCACACTTATCCCTTGTTAATCGATTCATCCCTTTCCCTTCATTTCCAATGACAAGTGCAATAGGAATTGTACCATCCAATGTACGATAATCCTCTGTTGCATTTGCTTCTGTACCAACAATCCACACATTTTTTGCCTTTAATTCCTCAATGGTACTTGCGATATTGGTCACCCTTACGACAGGTACATGTTCAATCGCACCTGCAGCCGTTTTGGCAACGGTTGCTGTTAAACCTACCGAGCGCCGTTTCGGGATAATCACACCGTGCAGACCCGTCGCATCAGCTGTACGTAAAATCGAACCTAAATTATGCGGATCCTCAAGCTCGTCCAAAATAATAAAAAAAGGATCTTCCTTTCGCTCCGCCGCCCGATGGAACAAATCATCAAGTGACCCGTATTGATAGGAAGCCACGTACGCTACAATCCCTTGGTGGTTCCCTTCGCTGAGCTGATCCAATTTTTTCTTAGGTACTTTTTGTACAATGGTCCCGGCTGCTTTTCCAAGGCTTATCATTTTACCTTGTACACCTGCATTTAATTGTTCGGAAATAAAGACTTTATTGACCGATCTTCCGGATGTCAAAGCTTCCATAACCGGATTTTTTCCTGTGATCATTTCCTGATCCATGTTACGCCTTCCTCCTTTCGATAAAGTGAACTGCTGTTTGTAATAATGCAGTTAAACGATCTTGGTTGCCAGTTAAATAATGATACCCGATTAACGCTTCGAATGCTGTACTATAGCGATAGGTCTGCACACTCGTGTTCTTAGGGATAGAACCGGATTTTGCATTTCTTCCACGGGCAACTACTCGCTCTTCTTCTTCCGTGAGTATGCCATCCGCTAACCAATGTAAAATAACATCTGCTTGAGATTTGCCTGAGACAAACGTAACCGCTTCTTGGTGAAGCCGATTTAGTTTCACCTGACCCGCCTGTAGCAAATGTTCTCTTACATATACTTCATAAACGGCATCACCCATATATGCCAGGGCTAAACTTTTCATCTGTTTTACATCAGAGGGCTTCATCATTCGCTCCGCTTCCAACGAACACCCTGATTCGTATCCTCCAGAATAATATTCTTTTCTTTTAGCATATCTCTTATTTCATCCGCACGGGCAAAGTCCCGATTTTTCCTTGCTTGGGTTCGTTCTTCTATTAATGCATCTATTTGCTCATCAAGCAGTTCACTTTCTTCCTGAATGGTAATTCCTAGTACATCAAGGATAGTAAGAATAGTATGTTGAAATGCTTCAATAACCTTTGTTGCGGTTTGCTCCGATTGTAAGTAGACATTCGCTTCCTTCGTTAAATCAAATAAAACTGAAATGGCATTTGCGGTGTTAAAATCATCATCCATTGCCACTTCAAATTGTCTCTTAAAATGTTCCACTTTATCCAGCCATGCTTCTGTATGATCGACTAAATTCATACTTGCTTGCTTGCGATGCTTTAAATTAAAGTAGGATGTTTCAATACGACCAAGGCTGTTTTTAGCCGCATTCAATAATTCATTCGTAAAATTGATCGGGTTACGATAATGAACCGTCAACATAAAGAAGCGAACAACACGTGGGTCATGTTCTTTAATAATATCTCTAGTTAAAACAAAATTACCTAGTGATTTAGACATTTTTTCATTTTCAATATTAATATACCCATTATGCATCCAGTAATTTGCAAATGTTTCATTATTCATTGCTTCGGATTGAGCAATCTCATTTTCATGATGAGGAAAGGTTAAATCCTGCCCGCCTGCATGAATGTCGATCGTCTCTCCTAAATACTTTTTGGCCATTGCCGAGCATTCAATATGCCAGCCTGGTCTGCCGCCACCCCACGGGGACTGCCAAGCAATTTCGCCTTCTTTCGCTTTCTTCCATAGAGCAAAATCAAGCGGATCCTCTTTCTTTTCGCCAACTTGAATCCTTGCTCCTGAACGCAATTCATCAATCGATTGATGGGAGAGTTTCCCGTAATCATCCATTGTCCGCGGTTTAAAATAAACGTCCCCATCCACTTCGTATGCATAGCCTTTTTCAATCAAACCGGCAATAAAGTGGATAATATCATCCATTGTTTCCATAACCCGTGGGTTGTAGGTTGCCTTTTTCACACCTAATGCACCAACATCTTCCAGGTATGCATCAATGAATTTATTGGCGACATCCGTTACCTCTTCTCCCAACTCATTTGCCTTTTTAATAATCTTATCATCCACATCGGTGAAATTTAACACATAATTAACAGTGTAACCTTTATATTCCAAGTAACGGCGTATAGCATCAAAAACGATAGCAGGACGTGCATTTCCAATATGAATATAGTTATATACGGTTGGCCCGCAAACATACATGCTCACTTTACCTTCTTCCAAGGTTTGAAACTCTTCCTTTTGGCGTGTTAATGTATTATAAACTTTTATCGGCATAGCGATCTCCTTCTTTCAACATAGCTAATTCCTTTTTCAATTCATCCACTTCCGCTTGTAACTGGGCACATCTGTCCGCAACCGGATCCGGCATTTTATGATGATCCAGATCTGTTCGTACCTTTTCCCCGTTTTGGACAACAACTTTGCCCGGAACACCCACCACAGTAGAGTGATCAGGGACATCCTTTATCACAACAGCTCCTCCACCAATTTTAGAACTTTCACCAATCGTTAATGAGCCCAATACTTTGGCGCCAGTGGAGATGAGCGCATTGTCTTTCACAGTCGGGTGACGTTTCCCCTTTTCCTTGCCCGTGCCCCCAAGGTCACCCCTTGAAATAGAGTCACATTATCCCCGATTTCACATGTTTCTCCAATGACGACTCCCATTCCATGATCAATAAACAGACGTCTCCCTATTTTTGCTCCTGGATGTATTTCAATTCCTGTCATAAAGCGGCTCACTTGTGAAATAACACGTGCTATAAAAAATAAACGTTTATTATAAAAAGCATGGGCAACCCGATGTGACCATACTGCATGTAAACCGGAATAAGTCAAAATTACCTCCATAGATGTGCGCGCTGCCGGATCCTGTTCAAATACAACGTCCATATCCTCTTTCAGCCGTTTTAAAAATCCCATTACAACAAGCCTCCCTTAATTAGAGAATAAAAAAAGCGCCTCTGTGTCATTGAATACACAGAGACGCTTCTTAGGCGTGGTTCCACTCTGTTTGAGAAGATTAGAAATCTCCCAACTTGGCTCTTATAACGGTAGAGTTCCGCCATTATGTACTCAGATTCCATAACGGACTCGAAGGGGCACTTCAAAAATGATGTCCTAAAATCACTCGCAGCCGATGGTGATTCTCTCTGGGTAAGACTGTCATCTTCTACTTTTCCTTGTTAACGTTCCCTATTTGGTTACTTACTACTATATTACAAATTCGCTCTTATGTGAATAAATTAAGCTCCAATTTGCTTTAATACCTTATCCAATCTTGAAAGAACCACGTCTTTCCCTAAAAGCTCAATAGCCATCGGCAGCTCCGGTCCGTGAGTTTGCCCAGTTGTCGCAACACGGATTGGCATAAACAACTTTTTACCTCGGTGCCCTGTCTCTTTTTGCGTTGCTTTAATGTTTGCCTTAATGGAATCTTTGGTAAAATCGTCCAAATGAATAAGTTTATCGGTGAAAACCTGCAATACTTCAGGCACCTGTTCCTGCTGCAAGACATCCATCGAACCCTCATCATACGTAATATCCTCGTTGAAAAACATTTCGGTTAACTCTACAATCTCTGCGCCATATCGCAATTGCTCCCGATATAGAGCGATCACTTTTTCTGCCCAGGCGCGTGTTTCGTCATCCATATCTTTCGGAAGTCTTCCCGCATCAATCAGGTGCGGCATTGCTAAATCGATCACCGTTTCTAAATCAGAGGCTTTAATATATTCATTGTTCATCCACTTCAATTTATGACGATCGAAAATGGCTGCTGATGTGGATAAACGCTCTGGATCAAATATCTTAATCAGCGTTTCTTTATCAAAAATTTCTTCCTCACCAACCGGGGACCAGCCGAGTAATGTAATAAAGTTGAACAAGGTTTCCGGCAAATAGCCCAAGTTACGGTACTGTTCAATAAATTGAAGAATGTGCTCATCACGCTTACTTAATTTCTTTCGCTCTTCGTTTAAAATTAACGTCATATGACCAAATTGCGGAGGCTCCCAGCCAAAAGCCTCATAAACCATCATTTGTTTCGGGGTATTCGAAATATGTTCCTCTCCACGCAGCACATGCGAAATCTTCATCAGATGATCATCAATTGCTACTGCAAAATTATAGGTTGGAATACCATTTTTCTTTACAATAACCCAATCGCCAAAATCACTGGATTCAAAGGTAATATTACCACGGACAATATCATTAAATGTGTAGGTATGATTTGCAGGAACGCGCATACGGATACTAGGTTCGCGTCCTTCTGCTTCAAACGCGGCAATTTGGTCCTGTGTCAAGTCACGATGCGCTCCGGAATATTTCGGAACTTGTCCTTTCCTACGCTGTTCTTCCCGTTCTGCTTCAAGCTCTTCTTCTGTCATATAACATTTGAAAGCAAGGCCTCTTTGAAGCAATTCATCTACATATTTATTGTATAAATCAAGTCTCTCTGTTTGGCGATACGGACCATAATCTCCGCCAACATCAGCTCCTTCATCCCACTCGATTCCAAGCCAATTTAAATAGTTTAGCTGGCTTTCTTCTCCACCAATGACATTCCTTTTGTCATCCGTATCCTCCACACGAATAATAAATTTTCCATCGTAGTGTTTGGCAAATAAATAATTAAATAATGCCGTCCGCGCATTACCAATATGCAAATTACCTGTTGGGCTTGGCGCATAACGTACACGTACTTTATCGGTCATAGATACTGCCCCTTTCATGAGTAAACATTTTTATCAATTATTACGTAATCTATATCAAATTTTACGATAAATGAACTGTAACAAAAAGTGATAACATCGATGTTATCACTTTTTACTGTATCCTCTATAAGTTATACCTTTTTTACTGTGCTTTTTCAAGTAATTTCGGTTTTGCAAAAATCATACGACCCGCAGAAGTCTGCAGAACACTCGTAATCAAGACCTCAATTTTTTTACCGATATAATTTCTACCTTCTTCTACAACAATCATTGTTCCGTCATCCAAATAAGCAATGCCTTGATTATGCTCTTTTCCATCCTTAATCACATGGACTTCCAATTCCTCCCCAGGCAACACGACCGGTTTGACTGCATTTGCCAGATCATTAATATTTAATACAGGGACACTTTGCAGGTCACATACTTTATTTAAATTGAAATCATTCGTCACAACAATCCCGCCATTAACCTTGGCTAGCTTGATCAATTTGCTGTCAACTTCCTGAATCTCATCAAAATCGCCTTCGTAAATTTCCACCTTCACTGGTAAATCCTTTTGAATACGATTAAGCACATCTAACCCACGTCGACCTCTGTTACGCTTTAATGCATCAGAAGAATCAGCAATATGCTGTAATTCCCCTAGCACAAACTGTGGAATGACAATTGTTCCTTCCAAAAAGTTCGTTTGGCAAATATCAGCAATTCGACCATCAATAATCACACTTGTGTCTAGAATTTTGGCTCTAGGCTGATTAGCATCCGATGTATCAATAGGTCGCCGCTTATCACTTTTATCACGCTCTTTTTTATTTTTATTTAATAAGTTGACGAATTCCTCTCTACGTCTGAATCCAACCTGAAATCCAAAGTAACCCAACAAAATGGTAATGAATAAGGGCAATATTTGTGAGACAACATCAATATTTATATCCTGCAATGGCATATTAATAAAGTAAGCAATAACTAATCCCAAAATCAATCCTAAACTACCAAAAAACAAATCTACCGCCGGCAATTTGATAAGTGCCTCCTCAACCCATTTGAGCGATTTGACGACATAGTCTGCCAGCACATGTGAAATAAAAAAGAATATAATTGCACCTATTATCATGCCCAGATATGGTGATGCGACCCAGCTTGCTTCTGTAAAATCCAATAAGTTAATCAAATATGGTATATATAAATACCCAATGGTACCACCTAAAACAATAAAGAATAAATAAACAATATTTTTTAGCACCACTGTTCACCTCCTAACCTTATTATTACCTTCTTTGAATTAAAATAACCTTAAACAATAAAGAAAACCCTATGATATCAACTAAATAATAGCATAACTATCCTATACAATCAATTTGATAAACGTTATATTTTATCATAATAAAATATTAATTGCAATAAATTCAAATACCTCTATCTTGCCAGACCTGTATCCAGCGCCTCCTGAACAGTATTCACTCCAACAACTTGAATGTTTTGTGGTACCGTCCAGCCATCCAAATTCTTCATCGGACAGATTACACGCTTAAACCCAAGCTTCGCTGCTTCCTGCACACGTTGTTCGATACGCGATACGCGCCTTATCTCACCTGTTAACCCCACTTCTCCAATAAAAATATCCTCCGGAAGTGTGGCTTGATCACGGAAGCTTGAAGCGATACTTACAGCGATTGCCAGATCAATAGCCGGTTCATCAAGTTTCACACCCCCAGCTACTTTGATATATGCATCCTGATTTTGCAACATTAGGCCTACACGTTTTTCCAATACCGCCATTAATAGCGGAACTCTGCTACTATCAACCCCTGTCGCCATCCGACGCGGATTTCCAAAACTAGTAGGCGAAATAAGTGCCTGTATTTCCACAAGTACTGGTCTAGTTCCTTCCATGGAAGCAACAACCGTAGAACCTGCAGCCCCTTGCGAACGTTCCTCTAAAAATATCTCGGAAGGATTCATAACTTCCTTTAATCCTTCTTCTTTCATCTCAAATATACCCATTTCATTTGTGCTGCCAAAGCGATTCTTAACGCCACGTAAAATGCGATACATATGGTGTCTTTCACCTTCAAAATAGAGCACGGCATCTACCATATGTTCAAGCATTCTGGGCCCGGCGATAGCCCCCTCTTTCGTTACATGTCCAACAATAAATATCGGAATCCCACTGGTCTTTGCTATTTTCATTAACTCGCTTGTAGATTCACGAACTTGAGATACACTGCCCGGGGCACTGCTGACTTCCTCGCGAAAAATGGTTTGAATGGAATCAACAACCACAAAGGATGGCTGAATTTCGTTAATATGTTTGGCGATATCAAATAAGTTGGTTTCAGATAAAACATATAGCAAATTCGAAGTAACACCTAATCGATCAGCGCGAAGCTTTGTTTGGCGGGTTGATTCCTCTCCTGATATATACAACACCGGGAGCTGCTTATCTGCGAGTTGGGAGGATATTTGCAGTAGCAATGTTGATTTACCGATTCCCGGGTCACCACCGACGAGGACCAGAGAACCTGGAACAATTCCCCCACCAAGTACACGATTTAGTTCCATCATCGACGTGGTTATCCGTGGTTCTTTCTGTGACTGAATGGCGGTAATCTTTTCAGGCTTACTCAAATTTTTCATCCCACCATTTACTGTATGCTTACTAGTCGTACTCGATGCTTCTATTTCCTCAACTAATGTATTCCAACTGTTACATCCTGGACATTTACCCATCCACTTTGCTGATTCATAACCGCATTCCTGACATACATATTTCGTTTTTCGTTTCACCAATGTATTTCATCCCCTCTCTTTATTATATAATATTATTGGATTCGGTAGGTTACAGACGAATATCAATTTGATTAATTATTTCCATAATCATGCCACAATGGGGGAGTTGTATCGCAACGATTCGTTGCTTTTACATAAAAACTATAAACTGCGACATAGTATGCCATACTCGCTGCCGTTCGGGATCGTTCCGGGAAGTTGCTTTCCGCGGGCACGGCTTCAGCCTCCTCGCGGAAGACCACCGCTGCGGGGTCTTCAGACACGTGCTGGGACTGCGCGTAAATGCTCGTCCCAGCGAAGACATTTGTTCCCGCAGGAGTCAACTTCCCTCCACGCACCCGAACTAGTGAGATAATTCGATTGATTACTCATTCGTTTCAGAGATAATAACTGAAACACCAGCGGAGAAAATACATGGAGACTCCGGCGGGAGGAAAGGCCTAGGTGAGACCACGAAGTGCGGAAGCGCGAGTGGGCTCGCCAGCCGCCCGCGGAAAGCGAAATGTATTTCCGTAGCGGTATGCCCACTCTCAACCAAAGTTTGCAAAATGAAATATCACTTTGTCGCAGTTTACATTAACGGCGAACATTTAAAATCTAACAATATATACGAAAAGTGCTTTGTAAAAAAGCTGGAAGAAACTATTCTTCCAGCTTTTTTACGGTTGGCAATAGGGAAGTAACAACCTATTTTAGAACAATAAATTCCCCTTTATTATTCAAGCCAATTTTTACTTTTTGTCCTTTTGTAATATTTTCTTTGAGAAGTTCCTCTGATAGGAGGTTCTCAATGTTTTGCTGAATGGATCTTCGTAGAGGCCTTGCCCCGTATTCAGGATCAAAAGCCTCGTTTGCTATTTTTTCCAGTGATTTATCAGTCAAGGAGAAGTCAATCTCCTGATCAAACAAGCGTTCTTTTAAATGTTCGACCATTAAAGTAACAATACGTTTCATATGCTTTTTCTCCAAGGCGTGGAAAACAATCATTTCATCAATACGGTTTAAAAACTCCGGACGAAATGCCTTTTTCATTTCTTCGGTCACTTTGGATTTCATATCTTTGTACTCTTGCCCTTCTTCACCAAGGTTAAATCCAACATATTTATTACGTCTTAATTCATTTGCGCCAACGTTGGAGGTCATAATAAGCACTGTATTGCGAAAATCAACAACTCGCCCTTTTGAATCTGTTAACCGTCCATCTTCCAGTACTTGTAATAGAATATTAAATACTTCCGGATGTGCCTTTTCTATTTCATCAAGTAACACAACCGAATAAGGTTTTGTTCGAACTTTCTCCGTTAACTGACCACCTTCATCATAGCCGACATAACCAGGAGGAGAACCGACCAGACGGGAAGTGGAGTGTTTCTCCATGTATTCCGACATGTCAATTCGAATCATGGCTTCCTCGTCTTCAAACATCGCCTCTGCCAATGCACGAGCAAGCTCTGTTTTACCAACACCGGTTGGCCCAAGGAAAATAAATGAACCAATTGGACGTTTCGGATCTTTCAAGCCAGCTCGCGCCCTGCGAATTGCTTGAGAAACTGCATCAACAGCCTCTTCCTGACCAATCACACGACTATGCAAGGTCTCTTCCATATTTAGCAGACGTTCACTTTCATCCTTCGTCAGCCTGGCTACCGGTACTCCTGTCCATATAGATACAACACTGGCAATGTCTTCTACCGTCACTTCAGTATCTGTTTGCCCCTGCTTTTCTTTCCATGCTTTTTTCGTTTTTTCCAATTCCTCACGCAGACGTTGTTCGGAGTCCCTTAGGGATGCAGCTTTTTCAAATTCCTGACTTTGGACGGATGCATCCTTTTCTTTACGTACATCTTCCAGCTTTTGCTCCAATTCTTTCAAATCAGGTGGAACTGTGTAGGAATGCAATCGAACTTTTGACCCTGCTTCATCAATGAGGTCAATTGCTTTGTCAGGCAAAAAGCGTTCTGTGATGTAGCGGTCAGACAGACTTGCAGCGGACTCAATGGCCTCATCTGTAATTGTCACACGATGATGTGCCTCATATCTGTCACGCAGCCCTTTTAAAATTTTTACCGTTTCCTCTAGCGTCGGTTCATCTACTTGAATTGGTTGAAATCTGCGCTCCAGTGCGGCATCTTTCTCAATATATTTACGATATTCATCAAGTGTTGTCGCACCAATACACTGGAGATCACCCCGGGCGAGGGATGGTTTAAGAATATTCGATGCATCGATCGCACCTTCAGCACCACCCGCACCAATCAACGTGTGCAATTCATCGATAAACAGGAGGATGTTTCCGGCTTGGCGTATTTCCTCCATGACTTTCTTCAAGCGATCCTCAAATTCCCCGCGATATTTCGTGCCGGCTACAACCGTACCCATATCCAAAGTCATGACACGTTTGTCGCTTAATGTCTCAGGGACTTCGTTATCGATAATCTGTTGTGCCAAGCCTTCTGCTACAGCTGTTTTACCAACACCTGGCTCTCCTATCAACACTGGGTTATTTTTTGTACGACGGCTTAATATTTGAATAACACGCTCAATTTCCTTACTTCGTCCGATGACAGGATCCACATTGCCTTCTTTTGCAATTACCGTTAAATCTCTTGCCAGCGAATCCAGTGTTGGCGTATTTGCATTTGATTGTTGATTGTTACGATGGCCTTGTCTTCCACCCTGTGATTCATTGCTTCCCAGTAATTGAAGCACTTGCTGACGTGCTTTATTCAGACTAACACCAAGATTATTCAACACCCGGGCAGCGACTCCTTCTCCTTCACGAATCAGCCCCAGAAGAATATGTTCGGTACCTACATAGGAGTGGCCGAGCTTTCTTGCCTCATCTTGAGATAGCTCTACTACCTTCTTAGCCCTTGGCGTATAGTGGATCGATTGCATGGGCTTCTTTCCAACGCCAATTAACTTCTCTACCTCTTCCTGAATCTTAGGAACCTCAAGACCTAATGACTCCAGAGCTTTCGCTGCAATCCCTTCCCCTTCACGAACAAGCCCCAAGAGAATATGTTCTGTGCCAATATTGTTATGTCCAAGTCGTACCGCTTCCTCTTGTGACAACGCTAATACCTTTTGCGCTCTTTCTGTAAAACGTCCAAACATCATATACATTTTCCTCCTGTCTATTTCTCCAATTGCAGGCGTTCACGGATCAGTGATGCCCTTAATTCATCTCGTTCATCGGCTGTTAAAGTTGCTTGTGCATATTGTTGCAGAAATCCCGGTTGTGTCAAAATCATTAATTCATTAAGTATATTTCTGGATACATTTTTGATGAGTCCTAAATCAATTCCCAATCGAACATTTGATAAACATGCCGCTGCTTCCTTTGATTCAATAATTCTACTGTAATCCAGAACACCGAAGGATCGGAAAATGCGATCCTCTAACTTTTTACCGGATTGCTCCATAATACGGTTACGTGCATTTCTTTCGTGCTCAATCAATTGTTGAACGACACTTTGTAAATCCCCTATAATATCCGCTTCTGTCTTGCCTAACGTAATTTGATTCGAGATTTGAAAAATATTTCCCTGGGCATCGCTACCTTCACCATAAATACCTCTAACAACAAGCCCAAGCTGATTAATCGCCGGTATCATTCGGTTAATTTGTTTCGTCATCGCAAGTGCAGGGAGATGCATCATAACAGAAGCGCGCATTCCCGTACCTACATTTGTTGGACAACTTGTTAAATACCCTCGCGTCTCATCAAACGCATAGTTAATTTTCTCTTCTAACCAATCATCCAGCTCAAATGCCCCCTCCAATGCCTTTGACAGTTGAAGTCCCGGGAAATATAATTGGATCCTGATATGATCTTCCTCATTAATCATGACAGATACCTGTTCATTCTTAGAAATAATCGTTGCTGGTGCATGTTCACTTTTTGATAAATGCGGGCTGATTAAATGCTTCTCGACCAAAACTCGTTTTTCAATGGCTGTTAAATCCGGAATTGAAATGAACGAAAAGTCCTCATAATCCTGAAATGACTGATGTTCATACTCCTCTTTAATAAAATCCCGAATGCCTTCCAGTTTTTCATGGTCTGCAAGAATAGGGTACGAAACATCTGAGAAATTCCTAGCCAGACGAATTCGACTACTAAGGACAATATCACTATCCGGCCCTTCCTCGCGCATCCAAGGACTAATAGCTTCGTTCATGAATTGCTTTAAGGTCATGTATCATCACCTGCTTTCGAACCATCACTCTGATTTTGCAATGCTTTAATCTTATCTCTTATTTGAGCAGCTTCTTCAAAATTTTCATCTTCTATCAATTGTTGCAATTCAGCTTTATAGCTTTCCAATTGTTTCTTTGTATGCAAGTCGCCACCCATGCGTTTGGGAATTTTCCCGTAATGCTTGGTATTACCTGAATGTACCCTGCGCAATATCGGATCAAGACGTTCAGAAAAAGTATCATAACACGTTGCACAGCCGAACTTTCCTACTTTTTTAAATGTGGAAAGTGACATACCACATTGCGGGCATTTCAATTCCTTTACTTGATTATACGAATTACTTTGCTGACTTTCCATCATTGCCGAGTCAAAATTGAACAGACCTGTAAGCAAATTATGAAGGGAATACCCTTCCTCCGGATACGTCATATAACCCTTTTCCTTCGCACACACTTCGCAAACATGAATTTCGGTTTTAGTACCATTGATCACTTGCGTAAAGTGGAGTGTAGCCGGCCGCTGCTGGCATTCCTGACATTGCATTATTTTTCCCCCTTACTTGTTTAGGTACTTTAATTCTGAAAGCATGGCAGTTAACACACGAGCTCGAACCTCATCCCGAAGTGGGAGCTGGAATGCTAATGTATTTCGGTCAATCCCACTGAGGATAATTTTGGCCTCGCGTTCGGTAATTAATTCTTCTTCCAATAGTCGCTCAAGCACATCAATGGAAGCTTGTTGCGTTACTGTTGGATTGATCATCTTTATAATTTCATCAATGAGTTCAGACTTATCCTGATGTATCACTCGCATAATCCGAATATAACCGCCGCCGCCACGTTTACTCTCTACGATGTACCCTTTTTCCAATGTGAAACGCGTTTTAATTACATAATTGATCTGAGAGGGGACACACTGGAACTGATCAGCAATTTCACTACGTTTAATCTCGATTGCATTTTGCCCTCTTGTTTGTAAGATCTTTTTTAAATATTGCTCAATCACATCTGAAATATTACTCATGAGCCCACCTCCTCTGCATCGCATAATCTTTTGACTTTGACTATCTTTGACTATACATTTATTATACCCTAAAACACGTGAGATGCAAACACATTGTTCTATATATAGAGTAGACAAAAATTTGAGAAACAAAACAGGAAAAAACGCGATAACTATTAATTATGTGGAAGAAGTTCGAGCCATTTCCTATTTAAGCTCTGAAATATTTTTTACATAATTAATTTTAGAGATTTCCTCTATCAAAGCAATTCGTTCTACATCAGGTTTTCGCTCAATCTTTACGAAGATATTTCTAATATCATTTTCTGCCTTTGTAATTTCTACATTTTTAATCGTTGAATCAAATTTATCAAAGACAGAGATAATTTCATTTATTTGAAGTTCAGGCAATGCTACAATTTCAATCAAATTAGAGGAACGTCCCTTAGCAAATAACTTTTCAAAGTTATTCAGGAAAACCAGGCTAAGCAGAATAATAAGGGTTGTAAACAATGCAGGTACGTACATCCCTGCACCAACAACTAGGCCTAATCCTGCAACCGTCCAAATGGAAGCCGCGGTAGTTAGACCACGAATCGTCCCACCATAGACGATAATTGTCCCTGCGCCAAGAAACCCAATTCCACTAATAACATAAGATGGTATGCGCGCCGGATCAAAACGGATATTATCGTGCTCCGCCATAAATGTCTCAAAGCCAAATAAAGATAATAGCATCATTAAACAAGCTCCGACCCCAACGAGAATATGGGTGCGAAAACCAGCGGAATGATTATTTAATTCACGCTCAAAACCAATAACCCCGGATAAAACAAGTGAAATTAACAATCGAGACATCATGATTGTAAAGTTATCATCAAACACAAATTCCATAAAATCTCCCAATTCCCACCCTCCAATCTCTATTTCCATATTAATATCACAGTGAATTAGTAAAGATACATCGTTTAGAGATTCTCCAATTATATATATGATGCCATATACGTTTTAACGTTTTAACCATCGAAAAAAGTCTATTTGCTTATATATAAAAATAACAATAATGACAGCATGTAACAATCTTTAAATATAGAAAAAAGCTGGAATGCACTAGTGCATTCCAGCTTTTTTAATTTTGCCTGGCGGCGTCCTACTCTTGCAGGGGCAAAGCCCCAACTACCATCGGCGCTGGAGAGCTTAACTTCTGTGTTCGGCATGGGAACAGGTGTGACCTCTCCGCTATGACTACCAGACCTAACGGCTTACGCGATCTCTTTCTTATCAGCACTTCCTTATGGAAAAGGAAAGACAAGATATATTATAGGCATTTCCAAACGAAAATGCAAGGGTTTTATGTATTTATACCCTAAAAACTAAATAAGAGTGTTCGTAACGTACATCTAAAAGCCATTTAGTTAAGTCCTCGATCGATTAGTATTCGTCAGCTGCACGTGTCACCACGCTTCCACCTCGAACCTATCTACCTCATCGTCTCTGAGGGATCTTACTCACTTGATGTGATGGGAAGTCTCATCTAGAGGGTGGCTTCATGCTTAGATGCTTTCAGCACTTATCCGTGCCACACGTAGCTACCCAGCCATGCTCCTGGCGGAACAACTGGTACACCAGCGGTGTGTCCATCCCGGTCCTCTCGTACTAAGGACAGCTCCTCTCAAACTTCCAACGCCCACGACGGATAGGGACCGAACTGTCTCACGACGTTCTGAACCCAGCTCGCGTACCGCTTTAATGGGCGAACAGCCCAACCCTTGGGACCGACTACAGCCCCAGGATGCGATGAGCCGACATCGAGGTGCCAAACCTCCCCGTCGATGTGAACTCTTGGGGGAGATAAGCCTGTTATCCCCGGGGTAGCTTTTATCCGTTGAGCGATGGCCCTTCCATACGGAACCACCGGATCACTAAGCCCGACTTTCGTCCCTGCTCGACTTGTAGGTCTCGCAGTCAAGCTCCCTTCTGCCTTTACACGCTACGAATGATTTCCAACCATTCTGAGGGAACCTTTGGGCGCCTCCGTTACACTTTAGGAGGCGACCGCCCCAGTCAAACTGCCTACCTGACACTGTCTCCGAACCGGATCACGGTTCTGGGTTAGAAGGTGCGTGCAGCCAGGGTGGTATCCCACGGGTGCCTCCTCGTAAGCTAGCGCTCACGATTCTAAGGCTCCCACCTATCCTGTACAAGCTGCACGAACATTCAATATCAGGCTACAGTAAAGCTCCACGGGGTCTTTCCGTCCTGTCGCGGGTAATGCGCATCTTCACGCATAGTATAATTTCACCGGGTCTCTCGTTGAGACAGTGCCCAAGTCGTTGCACCTTTCGTGCGGGTCGGAACTTACCCGACAAGGAATTTCGCTACCTTAGGACCGTTATAGTTACGGCCGCCGTTTACTGGGGCTTCGGTTCTACGCTTCGCCCAAAAGCTAACGTTTCCCCTTAACCTTCCAGCACCGGGCAGGTGTCAGCCCCTATACTTCGCCTTGCGGCTTCGCAGAGACCTGTGTTTTTGATAAACAGTCGCTTGGGCCTATTCACTGCGGCTCACTACTCGTGAGCACCCCTTCTCCCGAAGTTACGGGGTCATTTTGCCGAGTTCCTTAACGAGAGTTCTCCCGCTCACCTTAGGATTCTCTCCTCGCCTACCTGTGTCGGTTTGCGGTACGGGCACCTATGACCTCACTAGAGGCTTTTCTTGGCAGTGTGAAATCAGGAACTTCGGTACTTTATTTCCCTCCCCATCACAAGTCACGTTAGCGTTGGACGGATTTGCCTATCCAACTCGCTCCCTGCTTGGGCGCACCATTCCATCGGTGCGCTTTCCTTATCCTCCTGCGTCCCCCCATCATTCTAACAGTCATGAGGTGGTACAGGAATATCTACCTGTTGGCCATCGCCTACGCCTTTCGGCCTCGGCTTAGGTCCCGACTAACCCTGAGAGGACGAGCCTTCCTCAGGAAACCTTAGGCTTTCGGTGAAAGAGATTCTCACTCTTTTTTCGCTACTCATACCGGCATTCTCACTTCCAAGCGCTCCACCAGTCCTCACGGTCTGACTTCCCAGCACTTGGAACGCTCTCCTACCATTGTTCGAAGAACAATCCGCAGCTTCGGTGATACGTTTAGCCCCGGTACATTTTCGGCGCAGCGTCACTCGACCAGTGAGCTATTACGCACTCTTTCAATGATGGCTGCTTCTAAGCCAACATCCTGGTTGTCTGAGCAACGCCACATCCTTTTCCACTTAACGTATACTTAGGGACCTTAGCTGGCGGTCTGGGCTGTTTCCCTTTCGACTATGAACCTTATCACCCATAGTCTGACTCCCAAGGTCAAGTAACTGGCATTCGGAGTTTGACTGAATTCGGTAACCCGGTGAGGGCCCCTCGTCCAATCAGTGCTCTACCTCCAGTACTCATCCCTTGAGGCTAGCCCTAAAGCTATTTCGGAGAGAACCAGCTATCTCCGTGTTCGATTGGCATTTCACCCCTACCCACACCTCATCCCCGCATTTTTCAACATACGTGGGTTCGGGCCTCCAGTCAGTGTTACCTGACCTTCACCCTGGACATGGGTAGATCACACGGTTTCGGGTCTACGACCACATACTCGCATACGCCCTGTTCAGACTCGCTTTCGCTGCGGCTCCGTGTCTTCCACTTAACCTCGCATGGGATCGTAACTCGCCGGTCCATTCTACAAAAGGTACGCCGTCACCCATTAACGGGCTTCGACTACTTGTAAGCGCACGGTTTCAGGTTCTCTTTCACTCCCCTTCCGGGGTACTTTTCACCTTTCCCTCACGGTACTGGTTCACTATCGGTCACGAGGGAGTATTTAGCCTTGGGAGATGGTCCTCCCGGATTCCGACGGAATTTCTCGTGTTCCGCCGTACTCAGGATACACTCCGGAGAAAATGCTCTTTCGATTACAGGGCTCTTACCTCCTATGGCTGATCGTTCCAGATCGATTCATCTAAAGCACTTTTTGGTAACTCCGTAGGAGTGTCCTACAACCCCGAAAAGCAAGCTTTTCGGTTTGGGCTGATTCCGTTTCGCTCGCCGCTACTTGGGAAATCGCTTTTGCTTTCTGTTCCTCCGGGTACTGAGATGTTTCAGTTCCCCGGGTGTGCCTCATCTATCCTATGTATTCAGATAGACGTCCTGTTCCATTACGAACAGGGGGTTTCCCCATTCGGAAATTCCCGGATCAACGTTTACTTACAACTCCCCGGGACATATCGGCGTTAGTCCCGTCCTTCTTCGGCTCCTCGTACCTAGGCATCCACCGTGCGCTCTTGTTCACTTAACTAAATCTTGCTTTGTTTCAAAAGCACATTCATGTTTTGATGTCGTTCGTACTCTTATTTAGTTTTCAAGGTACAAATAGAGAGATTTGCTCTCTCAAAACTGAACCAAACAACCACGTATGTCTCCTTACAATCTAGCTCCGGCGCCCAGCGACTAGCGAACTTCCTTTACCTCCGTACAATAAGTCAACATCGACTCACTGTCGTTCATCGTGTTTTCTTTATCTCCTTCGGCTCAGTCCAGTTCGTACGTCGCTAAACGGGCGCTTCCGCCTTCTATCTATCCTTAGAAAGGAGGTGATCCAGCCGCACCTTCCGATACGGCTACCTTGTTACGACTTCACCCCAATCATTGGCCCCACCTTCGGCGGCTGGCTCACGCAAAGCGTGTTACCTCACCGACTTCGGGTGTTGCTAACTCTCGTGGTGTGACGGGCGGTGTGTACAAGGCCCGGGAACGTATTCACCGCGGCATGCTGATCCGCGATTACTAGCGATTCCGGCTTCATGCAGGCGAGTTGCAGCCTGCAATCCGAACTGAGAATGGTTTTATGGGATTTGCTTAGCGTTGCCGCTTCGCTGCCCTTTGTTCCATCCATTGTAGCACGTGTGTAGCCCAGGTCATAAGGGGCATGATGATTTGACGTCATCCCCACCTTCCTCCGGTTTGTCACCGGCAGTCAAATTAGAGTGCCCAACTCAATGCTGGCAACTAATCTCAAGGGTTGCGCTCGTTACGGGACTTAACCCAACATCTCACGACACGAGCTGACGACAACCATGCACCACCTGTCACTCTGTCCCCGAAGGGAACTCGGTATCTCTACCGATCGCAGAGGATGTCAAGACCTGGTAAGGTTCTTCGCGTTGCTTCGAATTAAACCACATGCTCCACCGCTTGTGCGGGCCCCCGTCAATTCTTTTGAGTTTCAGCCTTGCGGCCGTACTCCCCAGGCGGAGTGCTTAATGCGTTAACTTCAGCACGAAGGGGCGGAAACCCCCTAACACCTAGCACTCATCGTTTACGGCGTGGACTACCAGGGTATCTAATCCTGTTCGCTCCCCACGCTTTCGCTCCTCAGCGTCAGTTACAGACCAGAGAGTCGCCTTCGCCACTGGTGTTCCTCCACATCTCTACGCATTTCACCGCTACACGTGGAATTCCACTCTCCTCTTCTGTACTCAAGTCCTCCAGTTTCCAATGACCGCTCACGGTTGAGCCGCAAGATTTCACATCAGACTTAAAAGACCGCCTGCGAGCGCTTTACGCCCAATAATTCCGGACAACGCTTGCCCCCTACGTATTACCGCGGCTGCTGGCACGTAGTTAGCCGGGGCTTTCTGGTTAGGTACCGTCAAGGTACCGCCTTATTCAAACGATACTTGTTCTTCCCTAACAACAGAGTTTTACGATTCGAAAACCTTCATCACTCACGCGGCGTTGCACCGTCAGACTTTCGTCCATTGCGGATGATTCCCTACTGCTGCCTCCCGTAGGAGTCTGGGCCGTGTCTCAGTCCCAGTGTGGCCGATCACCCTCTCAGGTCGGCTACGCATCGTCGCCTTGGTGAGCTCTTATCTCACCAACTAGCTAATGCGCCGCGGGCCCATCTGAAAGTGGCAGCATAAAAGCCGCCTTTCAACTTCTCATTAGGTAATCAAAAGTGTTATCCGGTATTAGCTCGCGTTTCCGCGAGTTATCCCCGTCTCTCAGGTAGGTTGCCCACGTGTTACTCACCCGTCCGCCGCTCGTTCCACAAGCGCAAACCCCGAAGGGTTATTGCCTGCTTCCCGCGCTCGACTTGCATGTATTAGGCACGCCGCCAGCGTTCGTCCTGAGCCAAGATCAAACTCTCCATAAAATAATGAAGTTTGTCTATCATTGACACCGATCAATGATATATCTTCGCTTTTCACATGGTTTCAAGGGGTGAAATCGACCGTCCAGATGAACCATCGGACTTCGTGATTTCTTTCCTCTACCATCTGTTTGACATACTGGTTGTTTTGTTCAGTTTTCAAAGAGCAAATGCATATGTTGCGTTAAATTTGCAACTTTCTAATTATATCATCATCAATTTCCTAAAATCAACAACTTTCTTCCGTTTTCTCTTAAGAAATAAATGTTTTGTCCGCCTGCAAAATGGCGACTCCATTAATATAACACGCTATCTTGTTTAAGTCAATAGGTTTTTTTAACCTAGTTTGTTATTTGGTGGAGCCTAGCGGGATCGAACCGCTGACCTCCTGCGTGCAAGGCAGGCGCTCTCCCAGCTGAGCTAAGGCCCCTTATCCAATGGTCGGGAAGACAGGATTCGAACCTGCGACCCCTTGGTCCCAAACCAAGTGCTCTACCAAGCTGAGCTACTTCCCGTATGATGGTGCGCCCGAGAGGAGTCGAACCCCTAACCTCTTGATCCGTAGTCAAGCGCTCTATCCAATTGAGCTACGGGCGCATATGGTGCCGAGGGCCGGACTCGAACCGGCACGGTAGTAACCTACCGCAGGATTTTAAGTCCTGTGCGTCTGCCAATTCCGCCACCCCGGCAGGACATGGAGCGGAAGACGGGATTCGAACCCGCGACCCCCACCTTGGCAAGGTGGTGTTCTACCACTGAACTACTTCCGCCCGATAAGTTATTAATGGTGCGGGTGAAGGGACTTGAACCCCCACGTCCGAAGACACTAGATCCTAAATCTAGCGCGTCTGCCAATTCCGCCACACCCGCAAATGATGATGAGCCATGGAGGGTTCGAACCTCCGACCCTCTGATTAAAAGTCAGATGCTCTGCCAACTGAGCTAATGGCTCCTGTTTACTTAATGATGCCGGCCAGAGGACTTGAACCCCCAACCTACTGATTACAAGTCAGTTGCTCTACCAGTTGAGCTAGGCCGGCAAATGGTGGAGGATGCAGGGCTCGAACCTGCGACCCCCTGCTTGTAAGGCAGGTGCTCTCCCAGCTGAGCTAATCCTCCATGAAATAGGATGTGAAAATGCACATGCTTCGTTAAATTATTATTCACAACACCACTTGTACTTCGATTTTATACAGACAACCAACCTAACTATAGTACATCATTATCCTAAGCATGTTTTTTACCATATGTAAAGCCTGGCGGCGTCCTACTCTTGCAGGGGCAAAGCCCCAACTACCATCGGCGCTGGAGAGCTTAACTTCTGTGTTCGGCATGGGAACAGGTGTGACCTCTCCGCTATGACTACCAGACCTAACGGCTTACGCGATCTCTTTCTTATCAGCACTTCCTTATGGAAAAGGAAAGACAAGATATATTATAGGCATTTCCAAACGAAAATGCAAGGGTTTTATGTATTTATACCCTAAAAACTAAATAAGAGTGTTCGTAACGTACATCTAAAAGCCATTTAGTTAAGTCCTCGATCGATTAGTATTCGTCAGCTGCACGTGTCACCACGCTTCCACCTCGAACCTATCTACCTCATCGTCTCTGAGGGATCTTACTCACTTGATGTGATGGGAAGTCTCATCTAGAGGGTGGCTTCATGCTTAGATGCTTTCAGCACTTATCCGTGCCACACGTAGCTACCCAGCCATGCTCCTGGCGGAACAACTGGTACACCAGCGGTGTGTCCATCCCGGTCCTCTCGTACTAAGGACAGCTCCTCTCAAACTTCCAACGCCCACGACGGATAGGGACCGAACTGTCTCACGACGTTCTGAACCCAGCTCGCGTACCGCTTTAATGGGCGAACAGCCCAACCCTTGGGACCGACTACAGCCCCAGGATGCGATGAGCCGACATCGAGGTGCCAAACCTCCCCGTCGATGTGAACTCTTGGGGGAGATAAGCCTGTTATCCCCGGGGTAGCTTTTATCCGTTGAGCGATGGCCCTTCCATACGGAACCACCGGATCACTAAGCCCGACTTTCGTCCCTGCTCGACTTGTAGGTCTCGCAGTCAAGCTCCCTTCTGCCTTTACACGCTACGAATGATTTCCAACCATTCTGAGGGAACCTTTGGGCGCCTCCGTTACACTTTAGGAGGCGACCGCCCCAGTCAAACTGCCTACCTGACACTGTCTCCGAACCGGATCACGGTTCTGGGTTAGAAGGTGCGTGCAGCCAGGGTGGTATCCCACGGGTGCCTCCTCGTAAGCTAGCGCTCACGATTCTAAGGCTCCCACCTATCCTGTACAAGCTGCACGAACATTCAATATCAGGCTACAGTAAAGCTCCACGGGGTCTTTCCGTCCTGTCGCGGGTAATGCGCATCTTCACGCATAGTATAATTTCACCGGGTCTCTCGTTGAGACAGTGCCCAAGTCGTTGCACCTTTCGTGCGGGTCGGAACTTACCCGACAAGGAATTTCGCTACCTTAGGACCGTTATAGTTACGGCCGCCGTTTACTGGGGCTTCGGTTCTACGCTTCGCCCAAAAGCTAACGTTTCCCCTTAACCTTCCAGCACCGGGCAGGTGTCAGCCCCTATACTTCGCCTTGCGGCTTCGCAGAGACCTGTGTTTTTGATAAACAGTCGCTTGGGCCTATTCACTGCGGCTCACTACTCGTGAGCACCCCTTCTCCCGAAGTTACGGGGTCATTTTGCCGAGTTCCTTAACGAGAGTTCTCCCGCTCACCTTAGGATTCTCTCCTCGCCTACCTGTGTCGGTTTGCGGTACGGGCACCTATGACCTCACTAGAGGCTTTTCTTGGCAGTGTGAAATCAGGAACTTCGGTACTTTATTTCCCTCCCCATCACAAGTCACGTTAGCGTTGGACGGATTTGCCTATCCAACTCGCTCCCTGCTTGGGCGCACCATTCCATCGGTGCGCTTTCCTTATCCTCCTGCGTCCCCCCATCATTCTAACAGTCATGAGGTGGTACAGGAATATCTACCTGTTGGCCATCGCCTACGCCTTTCGGCCTCGGCTTAGGTCCCGACTAACCCTGAGAGGACGAGCCTTCCTCAGGAAACCTTAGGCTTTCGGTGAAAGAGATTCTCACTCTTTTTTCGCTACTCATACCGGCATTCTCACTTCCAAGCGCTCCACCAGTCCTCACGGTCTGACTTCCCAGCACTTGGAACGCTCTCCTACCATTGTTCGAAGAACAATCCGCAGCTTCGGTGATACGTTTAGCCCCGGTACATTTTCGGCGCAGCGTCACTCGACCAGTGAGCTATTACGCACTCTTTCAATGATGGCTGCTTCTAAGCCAACATCCTGGTTGTCTGAGCAACGCCACATCCTTTTCCACTTAACGTATACTTAGGGACCTTAGCTGGCGGTCTGGGCTGTTTCCCTTTCGACTATGAACCTTATCACCCATAGTCTGACTCCCAAGGTCAAGTAACTGGCATTCGGAGTTTGACTGAATTCGGTAACCCGGTGAGGGCCCCTCGTCCAATCAGTGCTCTACCTCCAGTACTCATCCCTTGAGGCTAGCCCTAAAGCTATTTCGGAGAGAACCAGCTATCTCCGTGTTCGATTGGCATTTCACCCCTACCCACACCTCATCCCCGCATTTTTCAACATACGTGGGTTCGGGCCTCCAGTCAGTGTTACCTGACCTTCACCCTGGACATGGGTAGATCACACGGTTTCGGGTCTACGACCACATACTCGCATACGCCCTGTTCAGACTCGCTTTCGCTGCGGCTCCGTGTCTTCCACTTAACCTCGCATGGGATCGTAACTCGCCGGTCCATTCTACAAAAGGTACGCCGTCACCCATTAACGGGCTTCGACTACTTGTAAGCGCACGGTTTCAGGTTCTCTTTCACTCCCCTTCCGGGGTACTTTTCACCTTTCCCTCACGGTACTGGTTCACTATCGGTCACGAGGGAGTATTTAGCCTTGGGAGATGGTCCTCCCGGATTCCGACGGAATTTCTCGTGTTCCGCCGTACTCAGGATACACTCCGGAGAAAATGCTCTTTCGATTACAGGGCTCTTACCTCCTATGGCTGATCGTTCCAGATCGATTCATCTAAAGCACTTTTTGGTAACTCCGTAGGAGTGTCCTACAACCCCGAAAAGCAAGCTTTTCGGTTTGGGCTGATTCCGTTTCGCTCGCCGCTACTTGGGAAATCGCTTTTGCTTTCTGTTCCTCCGGGTACTGAGATGTTTCAGTTCCCCGGGTGTGCCTCATCTATCCTATGTATTCAGATAGACGTCCTGTTCCATTACGAACAGGGGGTTTCCCCATTCGGAAATTCCCGGATCAACGTTTACTTACAACTCCCCGGGACATATCGGCGTTAGTCCCGTCCTTCTTCGGCTCCTCGTACCTAGGCATCCACCGTGCGCTCTTGTTCACTTAACTAAATCTTGCTTTGTTTCAAAAGCACATTCATGTTTTGATGTCGTTCGTACTCTTATTTAGTTTTCAAGGTACAAATAGAGAGATTTGCTCTCTCAAAACTGAACCAAACAACCACGTATGTCTCCTTACAATCTAGCTCCGGCGCCCAGCGACTAGCGAACTTCCTTTACCTCCGTACAATAAGTCAACATCGACTCACTGTCGTTCATCGTGTTTTCTTTATCTCCTTCGGCTCAGTCCAGTTCGTACGTCGCTAAACGGGCGCTTCCGCCTTCTATCTATCCTTAGAAAGGAGGTGATCCAGCCGCACCTTCCGATACGGCTACCTTGTTACGACTTCACCCCAATCATTGGCCCCACCTTCGGCGGCTGGCTCACGCAAAGCGTGTTACCTCACCGACTTCGGGTGTTGCTAACTCTCGTGGTGTGACGGGCGGTGTGTACAAGGCCCGGGAACGTATTCACCGCGGCATGCTGATCCGCGATTACTAGCGATTCCGGCTTCATGCAGGCGAGTTGCAGCCTGCAATCCGAACTGAGAATGGTTTTATGGGATTTGCTTAGCGTTGCCGCTTCGCTGCCCTTTGTTCCATCCATTGTAGCACGTGTGTAGCCCAGGTCATAAGGGGCATGATGATTTGACGTCATCCCCACCTTCCTCCGGTTTGTCACCGGCAGTCAAATTAGAGTGCCCAACTCAATGCTGGCAACTAATCTCAAGGGTTGCGCTCGTTACGGGACTTAACCCAACATCTCACGACACGAGCTGACGACAACCATGCACCACCTGTCACTCTGTCCCCGAAGGGAACTCGATATCTCTACCGATCGCAGAGGATGTCAAGACCTGGTAAGGTTCTTCGCGTTGCTTCGAATTAAACCACATGCTCCACCGCTTGTGCGGGCCCCCGTCAATTCTTTTGAGTTTCAGCCTTGCGGCCGTACTCCCCAGGCGGAGTGCTTAATGCGTTAACTTCAGCACGAAGGGGCGGAAACCCCCTAACACCTAGCACTCATCGTTTACGGCGTGGACTACCAGGGTATCTAATCCTGTTCGCTCCCCACGCTTTCGCTCCTCAGCGTCAGTTACAGACCAGAGAGTCGCCTTCGCCACTGGTGTTCCTCCACATCTCTACGCATTTCACCGCTACACGTGGAATTCCACTCTCCTCTTCTGTACTCAAGTCCTCCAGTTTCCAATGACCGCTCACGGTTGAGCCGCAAGATTTCACATCAGACTTAAAAGACCGCCTGCGAGCGCTTTACGCCCAATAATTCCGGACAACGCTTGCCCCCTACGTATTACCGCGGCTGCTGGCACGTAGTTAGCCGGGGCTTTCTGGTTAGGTACCGTCAAGGTACCGCCTTATTCAAACGATACTTGTTCTTCCCTAACAACAGAGTTTTACGATTCGAAAACCTTCATCACTCACGCGGCGTTGCACCGTCAGACTTTCGTCCATTGCGGATGATTCCCTACTGCTGCCTCCCGTAGGAGTCTGGGCCGTGTCTCAGTCCCAGTGTGGCCGATCACCCTCTCAGGTCGGCTACGCATCGTCGCCTTGGTGAGCTCTTATCTCACCAACTAGCTAATGCGCCGCGGGCCCATCTGAAAGTGGCAGCATAAAAGCCGCCTTTCAACTTCTCATTAGGTAATCAAAAGTGTTATCCGGTATTAGCTCGCGTTTCCGCGAGTTATCCCCGTCTCTCAGGTAGGTTGCCCACGTGTTACTCACCCGTCCGCCGCTCGTTCCACAAGCGCAAACCCCGAAGGGTTATTGCCTGCTTCCCGCGCTCGACTTGCATGTATTAGGCACGCCGCCAGCGTTCGTCCTGAGCCAAGATCAAACTCTCCATAAAATAATGAAGTTTGTCTATCATTGACACCGATCAATGATATATCTTCGCTTTTCACATGGTTTCAAGGGGTGAAATCGACCGTCCAGATGAACCATCGGACTTCGTGATTTCTTTCCTCTACCATCTGTTTGACATACTGGTTGTTTTGTTCAGTTTTCAAAGAGCAAATGCATATGTTGCGTTAAATTTGCAACTTTCTAATTATATCATCATCAATTTCCTAAAATCAACAACTTTCTTCCGTTTTCTCTTAAGAAATAAATGTTTTGTCCGCCTGCAAAATGGCGACTCCATTAATATAACACGCTGTCTTGTTTAAGTCAATAGGTTTTTTAACCTAGTTTGCTTCTTATTCATGTCGCTTTTTGTTTCAACAACGATAATAAATTTACCATGATTATTTACGGAAATCAAGAGATTTTTAAAAGAAATAAGTGGTAATTTGTATTTCTATTATTCGGGCATTTTTTCATTCGCAATCAATGTGCGCTGAACATAGTCTGTCGGCAATTTCCCTCATTAAGCAAGTGTAATGAGTAACTAGTTTTATTGGCCTACATTCTCGATAATAAAAACCTTATTAGCAACCAACTTCCATGGTAAAGGGAGGGAACTAGAACAAAAGTGTTTTTAACAAATAAAATCCCAAATATATGTCGCTGAAAAGTATACGTCGCACACCTCAGGGCGACTGATGGGCTCTTGTGCTCGCCATGTTGCTCCCACTGCACTTCGGTGTCTCCCCTATACCTTGTCTCCCGTCCAAGCAAGATGATCAATTGTCGGTGTGAGTCATAGGACTGCCGATGCTCAGCCGACCTGATGTCCTCATGCCCTTCGCTACGTTTGACAATATACGTATTTTAGTTAAATACTTTTGTTTTGTCCCTGCCTCCATCAAATCAGCTTATTTTTCACGCATTAATGGAAATAACAATACATCGCGAATGGATTGGGCGTTTGTTAGCAGCATAACAAGTCGATCAATACCAATTCCAAGCCCGCCGGTTGGAGGCATGCCATATTCTAGAGCTTCCAGAAAGTCATCATCCATTAGTTGCGCTTCATCATTTCCTGCTTCTCTTTCTTTTACTTGAGCTTCAAAACGCTCTCTTTGATCAATAGGATCATTTAATTCACTAAATGCGTTTGCGTGTTCACGTCCGACAATAAATAATTCGAATCGATCCGTAAATCGCTCATCTTCATCATTTTTCTTTGCTAATGGTGAAATTTCCAGTGGATGGCCATAAATAAATGTAGGCTGAATTAACGTATCCTCCACTTTTTGTTCAAAGAATTCATTGACGATATGTCCAAAAGTCATGGATTCTGTAATTTCAACACGATGCTCTTTCGCAAGGTCTCTTGCCTTCTCGTCGCTCATATCCTCCCAGAAATCTACACCTGTTTCCTCTTTTATCGCATCTACAATATGCAGTTTCGTCCATTCTGGTTCCAGTTCTATTTCCTGATTCCCATACATAATTGTCGTTGAACCTAACACTTCCTTAGCAATATGTGCGATGAGATTTTCCGTTAATGTCATAATATCACGGTAATCCGCAAAGGCTTCATATAACTCAATCATCGTAAATTCTGGATTGTGTCTCGTTGAAACGCCTTCGTTACGAAAGACCCGCCCAATTTCATACACCTTCTCCAATCCACCGATAATCAAACGCTTCAAGTGCAGCTCAATAGCGATCCGCATATATAATGGCATGTCTAATGCGTTATGATGGGTTTGAAAAGGACGTGCAGATGCCCCACCCGGTATCGCATGCATCATGGGTGTTTCCACCTCTAGGTATCCTTCCCCGTTCAAATATTGACGCATCGATTGGATAATTTTGCTTCGTAATATGAAGGTTTCCTTGCTGTCCATATTTGTAATTAAGTCCAGATAACGCTGACGATAGCGTTGCTCCACATCTTTTAAGCCATGGTATTTCTCCGGTAATGGACGAAGTGATTTGGTTAACAATTGGAACTGGGTTGCCTTGACAGATAACTCCCCGACTTTTGTCTTAAACATCACTCCTGTAACACCGATGATATCTCCTATATCCGTTGTTTTAAAAATTTCATAAGCATCCTCACCAATGGAATCCTGACGTACGTAGATTTGGATTTGGCCGCTTATATCCTGCAAATGCGCAAAACCAGCCTTCCCTTTTCCCCGCTTTGTCATCATTCTACCGGCGATGGTAACTTGATCTTCCTTTTCCTGCAATTCCTCTTTGGAAAATGGATCATACAACTCTTTTAATTCTTCTGCCATATGCGTTCTGGAAAATTTTCCGCCAAAGGGATTCAGTCCCTGTTCGAGATAAGCGTTTAATTTTTCACGGCGAACTTGCATCTGCTCATTTTCTTCCTCTGACACGATTCATCACTCCAGTCATTATATATGTAAGTATCTAGGAAAAGTCTATTTCTTTCATAGAGGAAACATCTATAAATCCTCCACCATCCTTCCGTTGACTCATTTTGCGGCGATTTTTGTTACATCGCTGAGGTCTGATTCCGGAAGCTTATTTAGAAAATCCCGTGCGCGCATCCCCAATGTCGGTATGATCAAATCTGGCGCAATTTCATCTAACGGTATCAGTACAAACGCTCGCTCATGCATTCTTGGATGTGGAATGATTAAGCTTTCTATTTCACTATTCTCTTGATTATAGATCAAAATGTCAAGATCTATTGTTCGTGGGCCAAATCGAATTTTGCGATCCCGCCCTAATTTCTGCTCCACTTTCTGACAAAACTCCAACAAATCATAAGAGGAAAGAGATGTATCTACCTCAATAACCATATTCAGAAAATCCGACTGATCAGTATAGCCTACTGGTGCAGTCTCATAGATTGATGACTTTTCCCGGATGATGATGGAGCCCTCTTCGGAGAGTAAATGTAAAGCTTTCCTCAGGTATTCCCCTCTTGGTTCAATATTAGATCCCAGGGCGATAAATGCGCTATTCATACGGTTTTCTCCCGGAAGATTTCTACAGCTATAGATTGATAATGTCCTGGGACGGGTGGATCCGGCTTTGTAACTTTTACGGTACAGGCCGTTAATAAGGCAAAGGAAGCAAGTAACTGATTCGCAATTGTCTCAGCTACGGCTTCGACCAAATTCTTTGCCTCGCCTTCCACAATTTCTTTGATAAGCTCATAGGCCTGTCCATAGTGAATAGAATCGTCCATATCATCAGTCTCTCCGGGTTTTTTTAAATCTGTAAAAAGTTCCACATCCACATAAAATCGTTGTCCAAGCTTGTTTTCTTCCGGTAGCAAACCATGAAATCCATAAAATTGCATGGTATTTAACATAATTTTATCCAACTGTTTTCCCTCCTTCAGCTTCAGAAAGCATACCATCCATCATTTTTGCCATCTCCATATTTACCTTTACGTTATGTACACGAATGATTTGTGCACCTTTTGTAATACCTAGACAAGTTGTTGCTCCGGTTCCATGATCCCGTTCTTCTGCTGGAAGGTCCAACATACCACCGATAAAGCTTTTGCGTGAGGTCCCTAGTAACAGCGGATAACCTAAATGAGTGAATTGTTCCAGATTATTCATGACAACTAAATTATCCTTCGCTGTTTTAGCAAATCCTACACCCGGATCCAGCACAATATTTTCCCTTGCAACACCGGCTTTTAAAGCAATGGTAATACTTTCCGCTAAGTCTTTCTTCATATCATCAATCAGGAAAGTGTAGTCCTTATTTGTACGGTTATGCATTAAAATAATTGGTGCTTGATAATTCGCAGCTATGCTAGCAATTTCGGGGTCCCTTTTTGCCCCCCACACATCATTAATGATTTCAGCACCAGCTTCAATTGCCTGGCGGGCCGTTTCTGCTTTGTATGTGTCAATAGAAATCGGTATATGGATATTGTCCTTGACAGCTTTAATCATCGGTACCACCCGCCGGATCTCTTCTTCCTGTGATACAGGCTCATGATCCGGGCGTGTTGATTCCCCGCCAATATCAATGATATCCGCACCGAGCTTTTCCATCTCCACAGCCTGTTTAACCGCATTTTCAATCAACGTATA
This sequence comes from Virgibacillus sp. NKC19-3, assembly GCF_019837165.1. Taxonomy (NCBI): domain Bacteria; kingdom Bacillati; phylum Bacillota; class Bacilli; order Caryophanales; family Bacillaceae; genus Virgibacillus; species Virgibacillus saliphilus. The sequence goes on along the minus strand of NZ_JAGYHC010000001.1, from coordinate 145,515 downwards.
ATTACCACCATCTGAAAAAGAGTCCGGGGTAACATTTAGAATCCCCATTATATGGGTGCGATCGGATAAGTCGAATGTTTTTGTTACTGTTTTTAAGATCATAAGCGTATTTTTCCCTTCTTCCACTAATTTATTTGGCAATTAGGAAAGTATCACTACTTTCTTACTGCGTAAATGCGGGGCTTGGTATCTGCATGAAAGGCCTACCCTTCAAAAGGTAAAATTCTCTAAGAGAGCATTAAGAAATCCTTTTGCGGATGCCAAGTTTTCTACTATTCATCTTATCACAGAAAAAAAGGACTAGCACCCAATCATTTTAGATGCTAACCCTTCTTTTTCGTAACTACATTATTCTTCATCAAATTGATACAGGGGCGTTGATAAATATCTTTCCCCATTATCAGGTATAACTGCAAGTACTTTCTTGCCTTTGCCTAATTGCTTGGCAACTTTTTTAGCTGCAGCAACTGCGGCTCCGGCTGAGATACCTCCTAAAATTCCATTGGTTGTTGCAACTTGGCGTGACGTTTCAAATGCCTTTTCATTTGATATTTGGATCACTTCTTCATAGATATCTGTATCCAGTATCTTTGGAACAAATCCAGCGCCAAGTCCCTGGAGCTTATGTGGACCTGGAGAACCGCCGGATAAGACTGGAGAATCTTCAGGCTCTACCGCATAGAGCTTAATCCCGTCAAAGTTATCCTTCAACACGCTCCCCGCTCCTGTAATCGTTCCGCCTGTTCCAATTCCAGCGATAAATGCATCCAGACCGTCACTCATTTGCTCAACGATTTCTTTCCCTGTTGTTCGTGCATGAACTTCGGTATTTGCCTCATTATTAAATTGCTGTGGCATGAAGTAGCCATGTTGCTCTTTTAATTCTTCTGCTTTCTTAATAGCACCTTTCATCGCTTCCGCTCCAGGCGTCAATACCAACTCTGCCCCATAAGCACGAAGCAAGTTGCGGCGTTCTTTACTCATCGTATCAGGCATCACTAAAATCGTCTTATATCCTTTTGCGGCTCCTACCATTGCCAGACCAATACCCGTATTACCGCTGGTAGGTTCAATAATCGTGTCCCCATCTTTTAAAGACCCATTTTTTTCTGCTGCTTCAATCATCGACAAAGCAATACGATCTTTCACCGAACTACCCGGATTCATAAATTCCAGTTTTAAGTAAATATCTGCACTATCTTCATCTGTCATGCGATTTAATTTAACAATCGGTGTCTCCCCAATTAAACCAGCAATATTATTAGCAACTCTCATGGAAATGCCTCCTAATTCCTAGTTATTTTGTATGATTAATCCCAACGTACGCTTTTCGCAGCAAATTGTCAACTCAAACACTGAAAATTCCTATGGTAATCTTACTCCTGATATATCCATTCGATGTCTAACATTTCCCATAATGGGTCTGCCTCGAGTGATTGCTCCATCTCATGCAACGCCAACTCATTTTCGATATATGGTTTTATTTCCTCATAGGTAAATTCAATAGATGGAAGTTTTCGATGAAGATAAATAATAGCCACTCCCGAATCTACCTCAAACGGATCGCTGTAGGAGTATTCTTCCATATCTGCAGCTACTTCTTCGTACCCCTCCGGGAAAAATTGGCTATTTGTAGGAATAAATCCAAGGTATCCACCATCATTTGCCGATTCTTCATCTATCGAATATTCCTGAGCAAGTAAATGAAACGCGGCCCCTTCTTCTAACTCCTTCACAACCTTTTCAGCCGTATCCAAATTCTGCACAACAATATGGGAAAGTTGCATGGATGCCGCAAAATCATAACCATTGTCATATTGATCATAATAACTTTCGATTTCGTCCTCAGGAATGGAAATATCCTCCGTCAACAGTTGTTCTAATTGGTATCGATAACGTATATCTTCCCGCCAGTCTTCTTCCTTTTCCTCAAATTCTTCTTCGGACATTACTCCTTGCATAGACGTTAATAAAGCAACTTCCCGTTCCATAATCTTCTCTTCAACATCTATGTTTTTTTGATCAGCTAATTGATTTACAATCGTTTGATCAATCATCGTTTTCAGCTGGCTTTCCCCGTAAGAGTTCCTGAGAGAACGCATCCACTCCCCGTAGGTAATCGCTTCTCCATCAATGGATGCTACTGCTTCGTCATTATTTCTTACAATCGATTCTTGATTATTCCAAACCAGTAGTGTAGCAATATTTGTAATCAAAAGAACGACAATAACGGCTAGGAGTAATTTTCTGGACATAGTTATCCTCCAAGTTGTTTGTTCACTATTTTATCAATGCTTGAAGTTCCTCTTCTGTAAAATGATAGACTTCATTACAGAAATGACAACTTACTTCTGCACCGTGATCCTCCTCCATCATGCTCCTAATTTCCTCATTTCCTAATCCCATCATAGCTTGCTCGATTCGCTCTTTCGAACATCCACAATGAAATTGAAGCGGTAGACGCTCCAGTATCTTTACCTCTTCTTCAGGAAACAGGAGCTGTAGGAGGTCTTCTGGTGTATTTTCGTCTTGAATGAGCGTTGATATCGCCGGAAAAGCCTGAATTTGCTCTTCTAATTGTTGGATTACTTCCTCGGTAGCCCCAGGCATCACTTGGATAATAAACCCACCAGCTGCAAGTACGGAGTGATTCGGATTGACCAATACACCTGCACCTACAGCAGAAGGCGTCTGCTCCGAATGGGCAAAATAATACGTAAAGTCTTCTCCAATTTCCCCGGAAATAATCGGAACTTCACCGGTAAAATAATCCTTCAATCCAAGGTCTTTTACGACACTGATCGTTCCGTTTGTACCGACTGCACGTGCCACATCTAATTTCCCAAACGCATTTAAGTCAAAATCAACATGCGGATTTGTTACATATCCACGAACCTCTGCTTTCGCATTACCATCCGCAATGATACCACCAATCGGTCCATCACCTTGCACTTTTACAGTAATGGTATCTTCCCCTTTAAGCATCGCACCCATCATCGCTGTTATCGTAACCGTACGACCTAAAGCAGCAGAAGCGGTCGCCCAGGTATCCTGTCTCTCGCACACTTCTTTCACAGTTTGTGTGGAGATCACGCCATAGGCACGTACCATACCTTTATTAGTCGTTGCTTTTATTAAATAGTCTCCCACCATGCTTCACTCCTTTATGTCTGTGTATACATTTGATATATAAGATTCAATCCTTTTAGTGTCAAGTAAGTATCAACATGATCAATGCTCTCAGATGTATCTCCTATCAAAGCCGCCAATCCACCTGTAGCGATTACTTTCGGATTCGTGTTCATCTGTTGCTTCATACGTGCAATAATCCCTTCCACTTGTGCAACATACCCGTTAAAAACACCGGATTGCATCGCTTCTACTGTTGACGTCCCTATAACATTATCCGGAGCCTGAATTTCAATTTTAGGAAGCTTGGACGCTTTACTATATAATGCCTCCATCGAAACATTAATTCCCGGTGAGATGATGCCTCCAACGTATTCTTCTTGATCATTTATGTAACAAAACGTTGTAGCAGTACCAAAATCTATAATAATAAGCGGCGCTCCATATATTTTAATGCCTCCCACCGCATTAACGATTCGATCTGCCCCAATTTCATTAGGGTTCGGATAACTCATTTTCAACGTGGATCTAGCGGTTTCTCTACCCACAATGAAAGGTTCTAATCGAAAATAAAGATGACACATTTCTTCCAGTGCAAGCATAATCGGAGGAACTACGGATGATATAATAACACCGTCTATATCGGAGAATGTTAATTCCTTATAGTCAAATAGAGATTTTATTAGTACACCATATTCATCTCCGGTTTTATGGCGATCGGTTTTTATCCGCCATTCATGTTTTAATTCACCCTGTTCAAATACACCAAGTACTGTATTCGTATTTCCTACATCAAGTACAAATAACATTACACCCATACCTTCCTATTTTAGAAAACTCACCTTTACGAACAGCGGTTATGTAAAAGCATTCTTTGCTTTCTTGTGAGCGGTTATACATTTTGCAATTATGACCAAAAACTTACCTGCCATAAAAGCTGCCGCTTTCTATTCATTAATATACCACATTTTTATCATGATGAAAAAAGCAGCCACTGCAATAATAAGTGACTGCTTCGCTTCAAGTTATTCTTTTTTGTCCGTATCATCTGAAGAAGGCTTGTTATCTTTAAAGATCTCTTCTTTTTCCTTCTCTGTTAGCGGACCTTTTTTCGATTCGCTTGGCTCCACATTTTCTTTATCTTCCGTAGACTTAGCCTCATCTTCTTTGGATTGGATGTTCACTTTAACGTCTTCTTCTGATTCATCATCTTCTTCAGGCTCTGGAAGTACACCTTCATAAAAGAGTGAATGAATTTGTTTCGCATCCAATGTTTCTACTTCAAGCAGCGTTTGTGCTAAAAGCTCAAGCTTATCTTTATGTTCGGTCAAGATCGATTTGGCACGTTCGTAACAGTAGTCGATAAAGCTTTGCATTTCTGTATCAATATCGTGGGCAATGGAATCACTATAGTTTTGTTCGTTTCCAATATCACGACCTAAGAAAACATCGCCACCGCCGCCACTTGTAAATTGAAGCGGGCCAATCTTGTCACTCATACCGAATTCGGTAATCATTTTACGAACAATACCTGTTGCTCGTTGGAAATCATTGGACGCACCAGTGCTGACCTCACCGAACATGATTTCTTCAGCAACACGACCGCCGAGCAGTCCAGTAACTTTATCAAATAGCTCTGGTTTCGTCATAAAGTAACGATCTTCTTTCGGCAATTGAACCGCGTAACCACCAGCTTGACCACGTGGTACAATCGTAACCTTATGCACCGCATCTGCATCGTCAAGCACCATGCCGATAACCGTATGCCCACTTTCATGGTGTGCCACAATGTCTTGTTCTTTTTTCGAAATGACTCTGCCTTTCTTAGCAGGTCCTACAAGAACACGATCAATGGCTTCATCAACATCATACATATTAATCTTCATCCGATCACTTCTGGCAGCCACCAGTGCTGCTTCATTTAGTAAATTCTCTAAATCTGCACCTGTAAAACCTGGCGTCCGCTTTGCAACCGTTTCTAAGTCAACAGACTCTTCTAAAGGTTTATCTCTTGCATGAACTTTTAACACATCCTGACGTCCTCTAACATCTGGGCGGTCAACCGTTATTTGCCGATCAAAACGTCCTGGACGCAGCAATGCCGGGTCGAGAATATCTGCACGGTTTGTTGCAGCAATCAAGATAATGCCTTCATTAGCACCAAATCCGTCCATTTCAACAAGGAGCTGGTTTAATGTTTGTTCACGTTCATCGTGTCCACCACCAAGACCTGCACCACGTTGACGGCCAACAGCATCAATTTCATCGATGAATATGATACATGGCGAATTCTTTTTAGCATTTTCAAACAAGTCACGTACACGGGAAGCACCAACCCCAACGAACATCTCGACAAAGTCTGAACCACTGATCGAGAAGAATGGGGTACCGGCTTCACCTGCAACCGCACGGGCAATTAATGTCTTACCTGTTCCCGGAGGTCCAACCAGAAGTACCCCTTTTGGAATACGTGCACCCACTTGTGCGAATTTACGAGGATCCTTCAAAAAGTCAACAATTTCAACTAGTTCTTGTTTTTCTTCATCTGCTCCGGCAACATCGCTAAAGCGAACTTTTTTCTTTTCTTCTGTATACATTTTGGCTTTACTTTTACCAAAGTTCATCATGCGGCCACCGCCGCCACCGCCGCCACCTTGGGCTCGGCTAAGAATAAAGAAGAATATTAATCCGATAATCAGAAACGGAAGCATCATCGTTAGAAAACTGACAAATGCACTTGGCTGTTCTTCTTCTATGACATTAAGCGCGCTTTGCTCATTTGCATTTTCTGTAATTGAGTTAATCAACACTGTATTATCAGGAACTTGCGCAATAAATGATTGATCATCATCTGCTAAAGTTCCGGTAAAACGTACAATTCCATTGGCTGGCTGCATCGTCATTTCTTCGATTTCGCCATTACCCAAAGCCTCCTGAAATTCCTGTACATTAAATTGTACTTCTTCTTCATTGTCGCCTTGAAATACGGATATAACTGCTACAACGACAAGAAACATAAGTATCCAAAAAAACGCGTTCCCAAAAATCCGTTTCATTTCCTACCTCCTCCCAAACGGGAAAAACTATATTTCATCCTATCATATGAAAAAGTTTGAATACAACTAATTTCACTTACAAATGATGGGTGTTTACATCGCTCCATGCTACGTTAAAATTGCATAAAACAATCGTTCAATATGTATATTCTATACTAATAAAATCATCTTAATCAACCTAATTGTCTTCATCATTATGCCACGAATAAATTTCAGGTTTTAGTATACCGATATACGGCAGATTACGATATCTTTCATCATAGTCCAAACCATAGCCTACAACGAATTCATTCGGAACTTCAAACCCGACAAGATCTGCTTTAATAGCTGCTGACCTTCCGGCAGGTTTATCAAGCAATGTAACGATTTTAATCGATTGCGCTTTACGGTACTTAAATAAATCGACGAGGTATTTTAAGGTCAGGCCACTGTCAATAATATCCTCGATGATTAATAAATCACGTCCCTCTACCTTTGCATCCAGATCCTTCACTATTTTTACTTCACCTGAAGAACGCGTGCCACCTCCATAGCTTGACACATCCATAAAGTCCATTTCCAAATATGTTTCCATTTGGCGAAGTACATCAGACATAAATGGCAAGGCGCCTTTTAATACACCAACGGCCAATGGAAATCTTCCATCATATTCTTCTGTGAGCGCTTGACCAAGCTCTCTGCATTTATCCGCTATTTCTTCCTCTGATATTAATACTTGTTTAATATCATTATGCATCCTTGTTCCTCCTACATGTCACCTTTTTCATAGATTATCTGAATATATGAGGTGTTACTTTTCTTCTGTTCAGGTTGTCCTTTTTTTAACCCTATTAACCATAGGATTTCTCCATTATTATCGGTTAAAATTGGCCAAGCTGCACGATCTTTTTTGGGTATTTTAGCGTCAATAAAAATATCTTTTACCTTCTTACTGCCCTCAAGCCCGCTCCAGCGCATCCTATCACCAGCCGAGCGTGTTCGAATATGTAATGGCAAGGCAATTTCCTCTATATTACAAAAATAGGAATACTGATGATCTTCCTCATACGTATTATTATAAAGAGCAGAAACCGTTGAGCCATCGGGAAAATCAATACGACCTGGTACTTCCAGTATTTTATGATAAGAAGGGTGATGGAGTTTCTCTTGCGTTAAGAAGTAAAACATTAACTTCCCGTAAACTTTCTCCAATTTTAAGTGGGCAGGAAAATCGATTGGGACATTGCCTTTATCACTTTGTAATAACGCGAAAAATTGCTCCTCATGAACGTAGGATAAATCCTTCGGTAATCTATCATACAGATAGTTCAATATTAGATGAAATATTCGTCTTTGTAAAGCAGAGTGTTGTGCTTGAAATACATCGATTTCAAACGAAGCTTGCCTACCTCCTACATCTAATTCTACGATCTCTTTGAAGGCCTTCTTTGCCTCCCTTCGTAAAAACTGTTCATCCTCCCCCAATGTTTCACTCAAATGCTGTACTGTTGTATGTATATTACTATTTTTCTCTTTTAGTAGTGGAATGGCCTTTTTTCGGAAAAAATTTCGCGTATAGACAGTTTCATTATTTGTCGGATCCACTCTTGGAATGATCTCATACGCTTCTAGGTAAGCATTGATTTCCTCCTTGGTAACTCCTAACAACGGCCGAATAATGCTCCCTGTCGCAAAATCCCGTTTCACCGGAATCCCTGAAAAGTCACTGGAATTAGCGGAACGAACGAGTCCCATAACCATCGTTTCAACTTGATCATCACCATGGTGACCAAGCGCTAAATAATCTGCGCCATATTTCTCCATTTGCGCTGCAAAAAAACGATAGCGCATCTCACGTGCTGCAATTTGGGTTCCCATCCGTTTATCCTGCTTATATGCTGGTACGTCTAAGGACATTCCAACAAATGGTATATCCCACTTATCGCAACTATCACGTACATAGTCCAAATCGCTCTTAGATTCCATATCTCTAAGCTTATGATCAATGGAAATTGCGATCAGCCGTAGTTCCCATTCCTTCTGTATCGAACGAAGAAAATGAAGTAAAGCCATCGAATCCGGTCCACCAGAGACACCAACCAATACCGTTGCGCCAGTAGTCAGTAATTGATGTTTGCTTATAAATGCTGTAACGTTTGATTTCATTTCCTTTTCCATCTCCATGACTAAAGTAAGTTTATCCTATCATATCCTTTTTTATGGCAAAAGTAGAGAGAAAAGATAATACGTCAACGCAATAACTGAAATACCTCCCGCTTCTATGAAAAAGGGTGTGTGATCAGCCTTTCTAGTTGAGCGACTCCGTTTTTGCTCACTGTACAAAACATGGGCTATCTCACGTTTCATCTCGGCACTGGATTGGTACTTACCAAGCAAAGCCTTTTTAAGTGATACGTGGTATGGAGCCAGTGCCTTTGCATCGTTTAACTTTTTAAATAATGTCTTTTCTGGTTGCGAACCCTTTTCGAATCGATTCGGATAATACACGTTTAAAAACACCATAACAAACGCAAATAAATCATAGCCTGGTTCCGCTCTTCTTGTACCCATTCCCCAATATCCTCGGTCATAAAACTCGGTATATTCTTTAATTGCCCGTCCCATTTGGGTGGTACCTCCAACATCGACCCATCTTATTTTGGGCGGCGTGTGCACAACAAGAAGATTTTCTAATTTTAGATCACCGAAAACCCACCCCGACTGATGCAGATGCTCCAAATTGTCGAGAAGCTGAAGCATAAATACGCCAATCCATTCACTTCCATGATTGTTAAGAAAGGAAGGTATTGTTTTCCCTTGTAAATACTCCATGACATAGAAGGAATAAGTAACGCCGTTTGGCGCTTCCCAATCATCGACATCCAACAGCGAAGGCCCAAGGTGGGCTTGGGCCTTCGCTAATGCCTTTAATACATTGACTTCCACTGTCAGGGATGTTCCTTTATCGCTGATTTTTAACGCAGCAGGTTGTCCGCTAAAATCGCATAAGTATACCGATCCAATCGCACCGGACCCAAGCTTACGCTTAACCGTGTAGCTTTTCTTATGCCATTTTCCAATTAATCTCATTCCCGGTCTTAATTCAGTACCCTGCCTCTTCCACTCCTGGTTCGTCTTCATCTTTAAAGCTCCTTAACAGACTCTTCTTACCAAACTGATACATTGCTTCACGTATTGCTGGTCCTGTTGGCGTAATCCCGCCACTCGTCAATTTTGGAAACACGGTTGACACAGCATCGAGTTCTGGGGACCAGTCAAACACTTTCTGTATACTTTTTCTTCTTCCTGGAAAACTAAAAATACAAAAGCGATTTCGCCCAATACGAGCATTCAAGCTTATCGAAAGGTCAATCAAGGCCTCTTTCACTGTTGGGAGCTTGTCATGCATACTTGCACTTGTATCGATTAGCACAAGTACTTCTAAATCACTGGTTTCTCCCATATCTTCGACTACTTCCATGATTTCTCCACGTTTTTCGGGTTCCATATCTTCAAGCGTTTGCTCCGAACCTAAAATTTGCTTTAATTCTTTATTCACGAACCCCTGCAAGGTTTGTGTCATTGCCTGCTTTGTCACCATTTGAACCGTTTGTGATAATGCCTGTTTATAAACCAACTGACTTACACCACCGCCAGAAAGTGCAATATCCTCTATCTCTTGCAGTCCCTCTGGTTGCTCCGTCTGATCATCATCCAAAATTCCGATTACATTTACTGTCACACCTTGCTGATTGGCAAGCGCAGCCGTTGCTGAAGGATCCTCACCGCGATTGGAGCAGCCATCCGTTATCAGCAAGATTTGCTTTAGCGTACCTTTCTTCATCGTTATACCTCCCAACTATTCCAGTAACATCATAGACAGAAAAGCGAAGAAGTATACGTCAGAAAAGCGCAGGCGACTGATCAGTGACGTATGGACTGGACTGACCCATGCAAGATAAAGGAAAGCCAAAAGCGGCCTTCTTTTGTGCTTGACTTATCGAAGACATGGGGAAGGAAGTCCACTAGTCGCTAGGAGCCGGAGCTGGATTAGAGAAAAGTGCAGGCGACTGATCAGAAGCGGACGCATAAGCAAGGAACCGAAGAACGCAAGGGGTTAAGCGTTCGGCGTGTTCATTGCTTATGGCGACAGCTTCTAGGAGCCGGAGCTGGATGAGAAAAGCGCAGGCGACTGATTTTGCAAAGGATTATTGGGCCTTGCCCTGATAGACCGGAACCGCTGCCCATTCCGGTGTGTTTTTCATCACTTTTGCAACAAGCACGGTCATATCATCTCCGATCTCACCGGATCTCGTCCGAATCACCTCTTCTAATAATAAATCGGCGATTTCCTGGGGATCGTCGGTCTTCATCTCACGTATTTTCCGTTTCACCCATAGATCCGTATTTTCCACATGTTTTGGACCCTCAAAAATACCATCACTCATCATGATGAGCAAATCATCGGAACGTAATTGCTCGCTTACGATATCGACATCAAATTCCTGGATAATTCCCATGGGAAGATTACTCGCCTCGACTTTCAGCATTTTCTCCCCTCGTTTCACAAAGCTTGGTGTCGAACCAATTTTAAGGAACCTGACGTAAGCATTATGCAAATCAATAACCGCAAGATCCAAGGTAGCGAACATTTCATCTGTTGTTCGCAGTGCCAGTATGGAATTGATCGATTTAATGGCTACTTTCTCCGGAATTCCTGTTTGCAGTATTTGCTGCAAGAGCCGAAGTGTTTCTACACTTTCTTCCTTTGCTCTTTTCCCATTTCCCATCCCATCACTGATCGCCATGGCATATTTTCCGGCACCCAGCTCAATCGTTGTATAACTATCACCTGAAATCAATCCACCACCTTTTGCTGCATTTGCCGCACCGGTTTCTATAACAAACTCTTTGGCAGAACCAAAGGCAAGGTAACAATAGCCATTTGGAAATGGAGAAATGTCCTCCTGTTTCACAACAATCATTTCCTGCAGAATATCAGAGAGCACGGGGGCAATTAATTTAGGCCCTTCCCCGTGGTAATTATAAAATGATACCGTCATTTCAATATCGATATTCCCTTTTTCCAAGTTATAAATATCTAGCTTTTCAAGATCAATGCCCATATGCTTCAATCCATGAATGATTTGCATTTCCTGTTCCTCGTGATGTTGCCGTTCCTTTAAGATTTCTTTTGCAAAATCCTCCATGACATCGGAAACACCTTGCAGCTGATCTGCTACTAATTGTTTACTTTCTGTTACTTGTTCCTTTAACTTTCGATTTGCTTCAAAGAAAGAGAGTTCCTCTTTCATGGCTTCCGCTACTTTTTTCGGTTTGACACAGTAATTCTCAAATTCACGCGCCAATTTACGATTCGGTTCATTCCCATCTGAAATATCATCCTTCATTTCCTCCATTAAATGATAGGTTTTATCAAATTGTCGCTGCCAGCAACGATCTTTCAGGAAACAGTTCTGACATGTTTTCTCCGTAACCTGACTTAGAAAATAATCTGTTTCCCATTTTTCTATTTCATGATCATCTGAGACCTGCGCGTCAGACGGTGCAAAGCTTTTAGACAAGGCGCCAAACACATCTGAAAATTGTTCCACACGTTTAGCCGTAACATTACGCACTTTTTGCAAGTATTGTTCTTGTTCCGTTGTATATGCTTCCGTGCCGGGAATGTAGCGCGAAAGGCTTCTAATCCAGCTTGCGGGCGTCAGGATAAAGAGAATAATCGCAATCAATGATTCCATAATGGAAGGAGCTAATGTCGTAGCGCTTCCATAAATACCAATCAGAAAGGTTCCTACTAATAAACCGACAGCGACCCCTGGTTTTTTCCCTTCTTTCAACAATCCCCCCAATAATCCGGAAAAGGCAAGCAGGCTCATCTGATATAGATTCGCAACATTAGCCAGGGATAAAATCAACCCCGCCACAACCCCGACCGTTGAACCAATAGCAGCACCGCCAACAAAGGCAAGCAATAATACAAAATAACGCGAGAAAACCTGCTCAACAGAAGCACCATAGATCTCCCAACCGATGGTACCAGTCAAAATCGAAGCAATTAAAATAATCATACAGACGATTTCTTCGTTTTTTAATGTGGGTTTAAATCTTTTTGGTGATAATAATGGAATACTTTGCATAAAGATTAATACGAGGACAGTTCCCAACACGCCCTCAACAGCAAGTAGCATCCATTCATAGGAGGACAACTGTCCATTTATCGAATAGAGAAATACTCGTGGTACCGCCGTTGATATAAAAACAAATAGCGGAACAGCTAACTGCTGATTTTTCACATTTTTAAACAAGCCCGCCAGAAAAATAAATAAAATCATGGCTAAAGCTATAAAAATGCTATGTGTCATGGAGTAGCTGAATGCGCCAGCAAAGACAGCAAGCATTGATTTTGCAGCTTTCTCCTTATGTACAAACCACATCGTTGCCAAAAATGCTACCGCAAAAGGAGAAACAACAGATAGAATGACAGCCCGTCCCAGTAAAAAACCTACAATAAAGTAGAGCCACCCTTTATCAAGTAGTATGGTGCTAGCTTTTGCATATAATTTCTTGGAAAACCTGTCCATTTTTTGGTTATCCCTCTCGTTCCCAAGTGTTTTAGGTTTTAACCTTGGAATTGAATCCATCATATGAAACCACTCCCGTCTTTGTGTTATTAAAACACAGCGCGTTTTCTTTTTTTGTCAAAACAACAGAGCGTATTCCATAAATCGTTCGACGACTTTCTAAATAAGAAACAGGTTTCAACACGAACGAACGTATGTAAATTTTCCCTTTTGCTTGGCAATATAGAATTATATGGAAAAAAAGAGATTGAGTTTTATCTGACAATTTGCCGAAACGGGGAATGTTGTGTGGAAAACGTGAGCTTGGGACAAAGGTGCCGATGAGAACCACAGCGAACAAAGCACAAATGCTCCATCTTTCGAATGAGTGACATTCCTCGATGGTGTTTGCTTAAAACGGGACTTCATTACTTTAATGAGTGACCATAATCGATGGTGTTTGTTTAAAACGGGGCTTCATTGCTTTAATGAGTGACCATAATCGATGATGTTTGCTTAAAACGGGGCCTCATTGCTTTAATGAGTGACCATAATCGATGGTGTTTGTTTAAAACGGGGCTTCATTGCTTTAATGAGCGACCATAATCGATGATGTTTGCTTAAAACGGGGCTTCATTACTTTAATGAGTGACCATAATCGATGATGTTTGCTTAAAACGGGGCCTCATTGCTTTAATGAGTGACCATATCGATGATGTTTGCTTAAAACGGGACTTCATTGCTTTAATGAGTGACCATAATCGATGGTTTTTGCTTAAAACGGGGCCTCATTGCTTTAATGAGTGACCATAATCGATGATGTTTGCTTAAAACGGGGCTTCATTGCATGGGTAAGTTTCCTGTTTTATGACTGCTAACGCTTTTACATACATGTATCCTCTGTCACACCCCTATTTTTCGAGGATGGATGAATTTCTATTTGACACAACCCCTACTCTGTTGTATCATAATTTCTGTTGGCTTTTTGGCGGCGTAGCTCAGCTGGCGAGAGCGTACGGTTCATACCCGTAAGGTCGTGGGTTCGATCCCCTCCGCCGCTATTTTAAAAGATAATCTAAATTTCGATTCACTTTCGTAGAAACCTTTCCATTAGGTTTCTACTTTTTTTATGTGCACATTTTCTCCTATTATTCTATTGTCACTCACATCCTATGAAATATGTTCATTTTCCTATTTCGTAAAGCATATATATGAAGTACACCTGTGTCCTTAACATGAATTTCGTCAATTCTGATCTGAGCAAATTTATTCAAAAATGAATCATATAGGTATATAATACTATATACAATGTTAATAAAGGGGGTAAAAAGATGGGAGCAAAGTGGATTAAAATTTCTGTTATTTATTTTATTTTAGGTATTGCGATGGGATTATTTATGTCCGCAACCCTACAGTTGAATTGGGCAGCGGCACATGCACATGTCAATCTTATCGGATGGGCATCGACAGCCATTATTGGGCTTGTGTATACAGCTTATCCAAGAGCAGGAAGCAGCACTTTAGGGAAATGGCAATTTTGGCTATATAATCTCGGTTTGCCTATTTTACTTATCAGTATGATTCTAGTACAAATTCAAGGGCTTTTGGAGTTCGCTCATATCCTTACTTTCATTGGCGGATTTGCTTTGGCGCTTGGTATCATTCTCTTTATCATTAATGTCTTTACGCATGTGCATGAATCCAATAGTTACAATTATCGGTAACCAATAAAAGGTTCCTTATAATTGTAAACGCTTTCTATAAGGAGAAGGCTCTTTTCAGATGGAGAAGAACTTTCTCCTTATTACTTTTAGCCACAGTATAAAGACAATGAAGTAGTCCTATATATTACAATCTCACTTCTTTTTTTATCGCACTTAGGCGAGAAAACTCCCACTTCAATGTTGTACAGGGCATAGCCCAAAAATAAGTGGGAAATGAATCGTATTTTGCATAGCAAAACTTTTGTTTCTATGGTATAAAATTTCTTGTACAGATCGTTCTTTGAAAAACTGGATATCTGGGGTTGTGACAAGAAATGCGTTGTCACGTGAAATGTCCAAGCACCATCTTCAAATTTTAGCAAGAAATTTAAGGTGGAGTAGTTCCATACTATTTTCTTCCTTCAACTAACGCACACACAAAAAGCAGACACCAGCACAACGCCAGTACCTGCTTTTTTATTCAATAGAGCATCATATATATAGACAGCAACTGCTATCCTCTTTTAGCACCTCGACCCCCGCGTTTGGATTCCGTGTGCTTCTTCAAAGAGGCTAAACGGTCTTCAGAATCTTTGAGGAAACGGTTCATTTTAGACTCAAAATTTTCCGTTTGCGCTCGGTTATTTTGTGGGCGTTTTGGCTTATCTTTGGCTTTTTTAATCGATAGACCAATCTTCCCGTCCTTCTCGACATTAATTACTTTTACTGTTACTTCATCACCGACGCTAAGGTGTTCATTAATGTCTTTAACATAGCTGTCGGCAACCTCACTAATATGGACAAGGCCGGTTTTACCTTCCTCAAGCTCAACAAACGCCCCAAAGTTAGTGATACCCGTTACCTTTCCCTGCAGCTTGCTGCCTACTTCGATTGACATAAAAAAAATGCTCCTCCTTAAAAGATTAAATATATAGTTCTTCTATATTATAGTCATCTATGTGAAAGTGTGTCAATAAGAGGGCTCATCCTCAGGCAGATTAAAGATTAATTCTCCTTCTTTGGAAAAGAAATAGTTCGTTCGAGCTACATCCAATACATATTCCTCATCTTGCAATAATTCGATCTCTTCCTTATAGCTCTTTTCCTTGTCCTTTAAGGAAGCATATTCCTCTTCCAGTTGCTCATACTCTTCAACCTTTTCTGCATGAATGGCACGCTGCTGAATATGATAGACGGTCATACTCCCAATAACAATCGCTGCTATAATGGAAAATAGCACAAGACGGCGAATTAAACGTTGCTTCTTTCGTTTCTGTCTTTCCATATGTGCATCGTATTGCTGCATGTATTGTGAATTTAACCTTGTTACTGTTTTTTCCCTTTTAGACAACTCCTGCTACCTCCTCTTAAACGTCATATATTTCCGGCATTTATTATATATATTCTTTATTATACTATAAATTCCTGCTAGTTTGTATAAAAATTTTTGTATTTTTTCCGGAAGCAACCTATATATCTTCTGCAGTATCCATTTTATTGGAACATAGACAAGCTTCAGAAGGAAAAGAAGAATAGATGCAAACAGCCCTGCTATCCATAAAACAATCCCTATGATCAGCTTCACCATCCAGGTAATAGGAGTAAGGATAAGTGCTTGTACCACATTAGCGAAGAATCGGTATATCGCTGCTACAATACGGATAATTCTCTCTAGTATTCGTTTATATATTCCAGCAGCAAATACCTGGTACATGGCAAAACCGAGTAGACAGGCCGCAAATATATAGACTCTTATTTCACCGCCATTTACACGAAAAAGAACATAAAATAAAATTACGGTCTGGGTAAGCCAAAAACTAACTTCCATAACATAAGAAAAAATGACTTTCTCTTTCCAATATGGGGTAAAGCGTCGAAACGTTTCCTGTATGATACCTAAATAGAATCCGCCTAAAACCATGGCGATCATTGTTGCAAATTGCACGGTAAGCGTCATCTGAATAGTTTGCTAAAGAACCCTTTAGCTTTCTCCTGTTGCTGCTCATCCACATAAGATAGCTCATAGATTTTACCTTTAATGGAAACAACGCCATCCCCGACATCCAGATTTTGCAATTGCAAGTTTTGCCCACGGATAATTAAATAGCCCATCACCGTTTCTAGCAAAAATTCCTCATTATCGAAGCTATCCACTTCCTTAACACCAGTAATCTCCAGTTCCTTGCGATTATTCAATTTGACATAATGATCATTTTGCACACGTGTTGTGTTTTCACTTTTATCATAATAATTGTTCATTTCAATTGCCCTCCTTATCATTATTACTTTATGACAGGAGGGACAAGTATAGAACTATTCATTTTTCTCTTCTTTGATGACTTTATATAGAGTTTCTGCTTCGTCTTTTTTCACATTTTCTCGTAAATCATTAACCTGAAGTGTAACAAGCTTTTGCCCGAATTTGATCACCAGTTCATCGCCAGCTGCAACCGTGGAGGAAGATTTAGCCTTGTTGCCGTTTATCGTAATCCGCCCTTGATCGGCAACTTCCTTCGCTAGGGTCCGACGCTTAATTAATCGGGATATTTTCAAAAATTTATCTAACCTCATGATTTCACTCCCTTTCTTTTGCCTGGTCCCACAATACGTCCATTTCTCCCAAAGTAGTGCTCTCCATATCTTTTCCTTGTGTACTTAATTGCTCTTCCATATAGGAAAAACGAGAAAGAAACTTCTGATTGGTTTGATTTAATGCTATTTCCGGATTTATTTTATAATACCTTGTTAGATTCGCAAGTACAAATAGGACATCTCCGAATTCTTTCTCTATCTCTGCACTATCCTCTGCTTGGATAGCCTCCCGGACTTCTGTTAGCTCCTCATCCAGCTTATCCCATATATCACGCACGTTATCCCATTGGAATCCGACTTTAGCTGCTTTTTTCTGCAGTTTAAACGCTTTTGATAGTGATGGAAGATGCTTCGGAATGCCATCGAGGACGGACTTGCGCTGCTTTCCCTTTTCCGCTTGTTTTAATTGGTCCCAGTTTCTATACACATCATCAACGGAATCGATCGCTATATCATCAAAAACATGTGGATGACGGTAAACCATCTTGTTCGTTACCGAGCCAATCACATCATCCACATTGAAGTAACCATCGTCTTCCCCAATCTGGCTGTGAAGCATGACCTGTAAGAGGATATCCCCGAGCTCTTCGATGATGTTCTCCTCATCCTGATTATCAATCGCATCTATTAATTCATATACTTCTTCGATCGCGTACTGTCTTAGGGATTCATGTGTCTGTGCTTTATCCCACGGACAGCCACTTGGACTTCGTAATGTTGCGATGGTCTCTCTTAACCTTGTGAATGTATGATTCAGCAGCGCATCAGGAGCTGGCGGAACATAAACAGTTGTCAAATTACTAACTTCCATCGCGCGATCCAGTTCTTCTAAGGGAACTGTACGGATCATCTCGTGCGCGCTTCCAGCCGCTTCCACTATCGTAATCAAATAATCTGCCGGTAAATCTTCCAACAGCGTAAGCTTGACCTCTGAAGCAATAAATCGATCATATACCTGGCAAAATATGATGTGATGCTGATAATCAAGCTGACTCCGTTCAAAAGCCGTACCATCTATAAATTGGAATCCATCAATTGGATCCATTTTCAAAGCTGTGAATAAATCATCCAAATAACTCTGTCCACCAACGATCGCTACTTCTACTTCAGTTTGCTCGAATAACAGCTGCACCGTTTTCTCCGCAAGCATCGGATGGCCGGGAAGCGTGTACATAATAGACGTGTCCCTCGCCTTTTCGATTAACGTATCCACGATACTTTGATACACAGCTTCAAACCGATCTTCTTTCTCATAAACATCATCAAATGCCTCAAAGCGAACTCCCTCTTGCTTTAATGCGCGAATAACCGGGTGATCGATGGTCCTTGTATAGACAACCTCTTGCGTATGTGTCAATTTTTTATAAATGCCTAGAGGCAGCTGATCGATATCACTAGCACCTAACCCAATAATTTCTATTTTACTCATTTATCTTCCTCCCTTTGTGGATACGAATGAAAGTCTGTGCGAAGGGTAACATAGCTAGTTCTCTTGCTGTAAAGGCCCGTCCTTTTAACAAGCTATAGATAAAAATAATCCCACCCGTTACGGAGACAAACACGATATAAACCAGTAACCCGATACGTGTTGATGTTCCAATATAGGAAAAAATAAACTCCACGACAATAATATAAACAACCATTGCTAGTACTGCTTTTACCAGCGCACCTCGATTAATATGTTCAAAAAAATGGAGGTGCGGCAATTTTCTTTTTAACGCAACAAGAACAAGCCCACATAATATAAGTAAGCTGAATACCGTTGCAACAGCACTGCCTGTTATCCCAAGCCACGGAACCAGTAGCTGATTGCTGATCCATTTGATAAAGAATGCGATTGCTATAAAGCCAGCTGTCCGTTTCATAAAGCCTAGCCCTTGGAGAATTGCTGCGGCTGTTATCGCTAGCGAGCAAAGCAGGATGGACGAGACAAGTATTTGTAAATCAGCCGTTCCTTGATCGTTTTGGAATAATAACACATTTGCTTCCGGGAAGATAACCATTAATCCTACTGTTGCGCCAATGGCTAAGTAAAAACTGAACAACATGGCACCACGTATGTAATGATGAAACGTATCCGGATCCTTTTCCAACTTTTGCCTTGAAATAGTTGGCACGAGTGCAAGCGCAAAAGACGAGCCTAAGACCGTCCCAAGCTGGATTAATGGCTGCCCGCGATCGAACACGCCTTTTGCTTCCATCGCTTCCACCTGCGACAAACCGTAATCCATTAGACTGGGTATCAGCGTGAAAGTATCGGCAAATTGGATCACAAGCAACACCATATGATTTAACGCAGCAACCATTCCTAGTGTTAAAATCATCCGTATATAATAACTCCACGGAACTTGATAGGTATCACGTACAGCATGCTCTTCTTTTATAAAAAACCAAACAAGAATCAACGTAGCCGTCGCAAAACCCAATATCGACGCAAGCACAGCAGCATGTCCAATTTCGTAAAAATTTCGCCCCTGAATGGCAACAACTACCGCAGCTGTTATAATCATAATAACACGAATAAATTGTTCTCCGATTTGAGAATAAGCTGTCGGCTTCATTTGATAATTCCCTTGGAAAACCCCTCTTAATAAGGCAGCGAAAGGAATGAACAAAAAGACAAACGCCGCAAACCGGTAAGTATCCGCCAAATTCACGTCCCCTACCCATTTCGCAAGCAAAGGCGCATAAACAAATAGGGACAGAAAGACTACTCCATTGATGCCACATAGAATGATAAAAATAGGGATATAAAAACGGGTAAAGGAAGGAATTCTCCCCTCTGCTTTTAGGTCTACCGTCATTTTAGATATCGCCGACGGAAAGCCATATAATGCCAAAACCAGTGCGATCCCAAGAATAGGGTACACCTGCTGGTAAATATAAAAACCGATGTCCCCCGTCATATTTTGAAGGGGAATTCGGTAGCCAGCACTTAATATCTTACTGATCAATCCGGCGATGGTCAGTAATAAAGCGCCTTTCACTAACGTATTTGTTTCATTCCTGTCCATGATAAACGCCCTTTTTATCGTGTAAATGTAAACTTCATTATAGCATAGATGGGGTTACAGTTCGTAGTTGGAGTTACATATGCCTATATCAACCTTTTTAACGCAGGCTACATTTTAGCCAAAAGTCTTCTATTAGAGGTGAAAAATATAAATGGATGGTATACAAGGTGTGTACGTTGCATTGATTGTACTTGATCGTTGTTACATACAAAACTATTACTTTTCCAAAGGGGCGTCGTCGTTGTTTGCCAAGGAGAGACATAAAGAAATAATAAAGATAGTTCAAAAAGATAACCCAGTTAGGGTATCTCCGTTAATGAAGTGTTTTCATGTATCATTTGAAACCATATGAGGAGATTTGGAATTTCCAGAAAAGCAAAGGTTTTTAACACATGTCCATGGGGGAGCATTACTTAAAGAAATAAACGGTAGGAGTTATCTTTTACAGTACGGGAATCGAAATTTTTAAAAGAGAAACAAGAAATTGCAACGAAAGCGACAAGTTATGTAATGGAGGGGCAATCCATTCCAATGGATGTAAGTATGGATCTTTCACTGGCTAACATAAGGATGGTTATTTAATACATTGCGCCAAATAAAGCGAAAAAACCTCCGACCACAAGATTAAAAACCGTTATTATCAATGCAATTATTGGTACCCATTTTCTTTCATACGAACATGTCAATGTAATGACTGAAAAAATGATACTCAGGATATAACCTACTAATATCAGTATGAAAAATAACGGAACAACCCATTCACCTAGATTTACAGCCGCTACATCTAACCCAAACATAAGTACAGTGACTAAAATTGCTGTGGTTACGTACATCCAACTCTGCCATGTATGTTCTTTTGACATACGGTCCTCCTACTCTCCAGAGATATATTAATGTCCATAATACGCAAATGATATCATACACAAAATGATATAAAGAACTACTTATATTGCTTTAAGTGATCTTTGATTATTTAGGTTGTATTAGAATGGTTCTCACTCAAAAAGATCAGACCAGACAATAGCATACAGTATATAGTGATTATAATTGTTTATGTAATACTATATATTGTGTTACTAAATCTACTTTTGGCGGAATTGGCCTTTTGGGGGACTAACCTTAGAATATATCTTGCATAAGTTTATGAATTATTCTCTTAGTTTTATGGTTATTATAAATAGTAAACCATCATTAGTAAACTATAATGATAAAAATGACAAAAACTGGTTGAAATTTTAAATTTATTTTGTTAAATTTGTATCACATTTCAAATAAAAGTAAAAGCGGGGATAATTTATTATTTTTTAAAAAATGAATTATTATAATAAGTAAAATTAAAGGGAGGATATTATGAGGAAAAATCTATTATTTTTATTTACTGTTTTATTTTTTATTTTCTTTGGAAGTCAAAATGTTTCGGCAGATCCTGCAGTAGAAGCAGAACAAAAGGTGAATGCTATTAACTTAACTTGGAATTTGGAGGGTGAAACTTACAAGATTTATAGAGATGGTGAAATCATTTGGGAAGGAAATGGTAATTCTTATCTTGACGAAAACCTTGAATCTTCTACATACTATGATTATAAGATCGGAAGTTTTAGTGAATCAGGAGATCTACTTGATCTTGTTACTGTGACAACTTCAACTATAAAGCCAAAAGCGTTAAAATCTACAAGCAATGGAGATTATAATTCAGAAGTTTATAATGCAATAATGACTAGTAACGTAGGTAAAGACTATATTGAGTTAGATTGGACTGAACTTGAAACTAATAATGGACTTTATAAAGTTTATAGAGATGGTGAGAAAATAGCCGAAGTATCAAATACGTACTATAAGGATGATACTGTCGCTGCAGGTAAATCATATAATTATAAAATTGCAGCAGAGAGGGAAACAAGCAATGAGAAAAAAGAGAAAATAGAGAAAGAAATCGAGGAGCGTAACCTTTCAGTAAGTAAAGAAGAAATGAAAGAACTTACAACAGAAAGAGAGAGTTTAATTAGAACTGTAAGGACACCAGATGACATTAGTTTGGATGAATTAAAAGGAATATCAACTCCATTCTCAACTGATATAGATCTCAATTCAATAGACTATACGTTTCTTTTTAGATACACTACTTTTATCCCGGATCCAGTTGTAGAAAATCCACATCCTATAGATGGAGGTTGGTTGGAAGGAGATAATCGTACTTTTAGCGCAACATCAAACGATTATAGAACACGTTCTGATGTATATGCCGGTTGGTCTCCTGCTGCTGGAAGTGGTGGAGAACTGCGACAGGAAAAGGACGTTGGAGAAAGTGTACTATATGAAGATGAAGCCGGTACTGAAGTTATTCAGAGAGACACGGCTAGTGATAGTGGTATAACGCTTACGCCGACTACAAGTAATACACTTATGTACTGGGTAGTTAATCATGACGTTGGAGTTCCTTTCGGTATAGAATACCCAAATATTAATTACCAATATACAGGAAGAATGGATAATAATTATAGCGGTGAGCTAAATGGTGGGCATGATAAAGCGCCTAACCATGAGATTAATATAGGAGTCGCTTACACAGATTCTTATGGATGGGCTGAAGCATATAGTTTCACAGGAGAATCCTTTTTTAACTTGGTTCCTGGTACACCACAGGAAACCTTTAATTATACATTTTAAGCCTGTGTAGAATAAAGCGATATCTTAGGGAGATTTAAGAATGTCTATACTAATGAAAAAGATGTTAACAGCATTAATTACTACTGTAAATGTGGGATTTATATTTGTATTACACACATATTCCAATGAAATGCTTGAAACAAGTATAGTTCAATTCCTTTATGACTTATTCATTTTTACAGCACTTTTTTCATTTATGTATTTTGCACCAGTTATATTCTTAATTGGAATTCCAATATCAATAGGTATAGACAAAATAATATTTCATATACGAAGTTCAAAAGTTAAAAGTGTCATTCGTTTTCTGTTATATCCTATAGTTGGACTGACTATAATTTTATTAATCAGCATTGTTAAAGGTTCTTGGCCAAACTTGTCATATACGAATGACATGGGACCTCTCGTATTAGCAAGTGTATATCCAAGTATGTTTTTTTGGTTAATAGATAGACTTCTACAAAAATGAAAAGAAAGCCCTCACTTTGTGGGTGGGGACTTTCTTTTTCGTCGTGTTGTTTCATTCTACATTTTGAGATGTTCCGATAATGCATCCTGCAAGAGGTGAGAATAATTAATATTGTGTTCGCGGGCAATATCATCCATCCACCTTAGGACCGTTAACGCCTTTTTAATCGACTTGTTGCGCATTTCATGGCGAAATGGCGGCATCCAAACCTCCAATAAAATCACAGCTTGATGATCCTCAACCTTCAAAGCCTGAGTGGGGGTGGGATCCGGAATCGTTTCCTGATCCTCTTCCATTCCGAAAAGATGGAGGGCCATTGCTTCCTTTCCCATTAATAATGCTTCTTCATCATTGTTTCCAGCTGTCAAACAGCCAGGAAGATCCGGGAAAGAAACGGAAATCCCGTTGTCCGCATAGGAAAAAACAGCCGGATAAATATAGCGATCTTTGAACATGGATGAATCCTCCCTTCGTGACATCTTAAGTCAAGCCTGCTTTAAAAGGAGGGCCCCCTTTCTGGAGCCCTCCTGAACCACTGTTAGTCCTCTGTATCATCACTCTCGCTATCGCCGTTATCGCTATTACCTTCGTCGTCATCTGCTCCGCCATCATCATCGTTCCCGCTATCACTATTATCGTTATCCGGCGGATCATCGGTAGATTCATCCGATTCTTCATCCTCAGGTGCCTCTGTATCATTGGATTCATCTTGGTCTTCTTCCGGTTGCTCTTCTTCGGGGTCTTCCTCTTCAGTGGATTCATCCGGCTGCTCTTCTTCAGAATCTTCTTCTTCAGTGGATTCATCCGGCTGCTCTTCTTCGGAATCTTCCTCTTCAGTAGATTCATCCGGTTGCTCCTCTTCGGGATCTTCCTCTTCAGTGGATTCATCCGGTTGCTCTTCTTCCTCGGATTCGTCTTCCTCAGGTTCTTCTTCTATCGGTTCTTCCGGCTCTTCTTGCGGAGTGTCATCCTCAATGAGATCATCCTCCGTCGGTGATGGATTGGCACCGCAAATCGATAGCACTCCGGTTCCACATACTGTATCAGGACGTGTAAAGTCTGCTGTTTCCTCCCCTTCATGAACGTGAGCCATGACTTGGCGGAAGATATCCTTAGCGATCTGTTGTTCCTCACCACTGGCTAAATAACCGCTGCTACGTGGACCTTCATATCCTGTCCAGACAGCCGCCGTATAACGAGTCGTATACCCGTTAAACCAAATATCAGGCACGGCACCTTCCGGAAAGCCATAATCCTGTTGTTCCTCAGCGGAAAAGTTCGATGTTCCTGTCTTTCCAGCCATCGGCAAGCCCTCAACATTCGCACGTGTGCCGGTTCCTGCTGCACCCGTTAGCACGCCTTTGAGCATGTCTGTTATCATATAGGCGGTAGAATCCTGCATCGCCCGCTCGGATTCAGGGCTAAGCTCAATCTCCTGCCCGTCCCGGAAAACAATTTTTCGAACGCTGTGGGGTTCGTTATATACACCATCATTGCCAAAGGCTGCGTATGCAGCTGCCATATCCAAACTGGAGACTCCTTCTCTAAAGCCACCAAGTGCATAACTTTCTTCAATGTCATCTTCAAAGGTGAGTCCGAGTCCTTCTGCAAAAGCCTGGGCATCGTCGAGCCCCACTTCCTGCAGTGTTTTGACAGCTGGAATATTCAAGGACTGTACTAAGGCCTCCCGCATCGAAACACTTCCACTATAACTTCTCGTATAGTTCCGGATTTCAGTGCCATCAGAGTAGGAATGCGGAGCATCTACAATTTGATGCCCGGTCGACCACTGCAAATTTTCAATGGCCGGTCCGTAATCAAGCAGAGGCTTGATGGTAGAACCGGGTTGCCCACTAGCTGCAGTGGCATGATTCCATCCTCTTTCAGCCTCACTTTCTTGCCGGTTACCAACCAACGCACGAATGGCTCCGCTTTGCGTGTCAAGAAGGGTAAAGCCCACTTGAAAGGCTTCTTCATCCGGATATTGGGAAATATAGTCATCGCTCTGCACTACAGCTTGCGCATAATCTTGAGCATCCATATCAATCGTCGTATAAATGTCAAAACCGGAGGAATATAGATCAGCGAGTTCAATGCCATCGATATCTTCCACTTCCTCCATAACATGATCAATAAACGATTGATAGGCAAAATCATTATTGGCAGGGGTGAAATTCAACTGATCTTCAATATTGACTTCCATCGCCTCCTGGGCTTCTTCACTACTAATTAATTCTTGATCTTCCATTTGAGAAAGAACTAAGTCTCTTCGGTCCTCAGCAGCTTCCGGATTACTTTCTGGATTATAGTAAGAAGGACGCCGAGGAATCGCAGCCAGCACAGCAGCATCGGCAATACTCAGTTCGTTTAAATCCTCTTTATCAAAATAGCGAATCGAAGCCTCTCCAACCCCCCAGACACCACTATCAAAGTAACCAATATTCAAATACATTTCCAGTATCTCATCCTTGGAGTATTGGCGCTCCATTTGCAAAGCCAGCCATTGTTCCTGCACTTTTCGTTTCATTGTTTGATCGGTGGACAAGAAGGCTTGTTTAACAAGTTGTTGTGTAATGGTACTCGCGCCTTCAGCACCAAACCCTTCCCTAATATTCGCAACGATGGCTCCACCGACTCGGTAAAAATCAATCCCACCATGATCATAAAAACGAGAATCCTCAATCGCAATGAAAGCGTCTTTCAAATGTTCGGGCATTTCGGAAATATCGCGATACGTACGATTTTCAGTACCTTGCAGGCGACCGACTTCCTGATCGTTCATATCATAAATAGTCGCACCCTCAGAAAATACAAGCTCATCAGCATCCAACGGAGGGGCATCACGAATATATGTTACTGCTGTTATAATTCCTGCAATGATTACAACCAACAAGGCAACCATCGCACTAATTATCACTTTTTTTAATAGGGGGCGTTTTTTATGTGTTTTGCGGGCGGATTCCTTTGCTTGGCGTTTTTCCGTCCGTGATTTATATTCAGGCATCCGTAGGCCTCCTCGTTTCAGTACAAGTCTCTGAGTGATATTATATTTCTATTATATCAATTTTATGTTCATTTTTTTAATAGAAACTATTATATGCGTTTTTCCTGCTTTATTTTAAAAAGACACAATTACAAGATTTAAAGCATATCTCACCACTTTTTACTCCATAGTGGAACACTCTTTGTCATAACTGGGGCTATTCTTTGTCACTGATGGGGCTGAAGATGGCAGATTCGGGTCAATTCAATAGCGAATTCAACTTATTAGCATTATGTGGTAAATCACTGGATAAGTAATAATAAATGATATGTCATTGACGTAAAATCTAGTAGAAGTAATCAATAATAGCTAAAAGTGTTAAAAGGGCATCCCGACGTAAATTCGGGACACCCTTTTAAGTGTCAATTGGGATTAATTTTTTCCTTAATGTTCCCTTCCAAATGCTTTTGTTTTAATATTTTTCTTATCAAGAAACGCCTCTATTTTATTCTGTTCTCTTCCATTCACCACATCAGTCTTATTCATTATTGATGTGATGTTTACTTCTGGAAATTTTCCTTTTTTTGCTTCCGCCATAAGGTCATTGAACATTGCTTCTAGTTCATAAAGTATCTCATTGTAAGTTGTAATGTACTGGCTGATTCTTTTAGACTCTCCTTGATAACCTTCAGGTAAAGTGTTATTTGAGATATAGTTAAAAAAATTCTCATCATTTTCTTTTGTTAGCTCGATGATGTCGGATAGCTTCTCTAATTCATCTTTATTTAATTCTTCTTCTTCATATATCTTATTTTGCAAAGGATAACTAGCGCTATCTAAGTCTTCATGACTGTCAAGATATAGTCTTATGCTTGATTTTATTTCTTCTTCGTCAAGTTCATTATTTTGTTTTTCAGAAGTGAAAATTTCACTAGGAACTTCCACGTCCTCCGTATGAAGAATTTCCTCTTCTGTCGTGTCAGTATTCTCCCCCTGCGAACATGCGCTTAATATAAAAACAATTAAGAAACTAATAACAATCCTTCTCATAATATTTTTTCCCCTTTACAATTGACGTACTCCTCCTCAAGTATTTAAAAAATATTTCCCTACACAATAGCCTAGGAATGCTAAACGGACTCTAAAATTCCTCCAATTCCAATGGTATAGGCTAATGTAAATGATGAAAGTATTAATAACACTAATAAACGCACTATAATAATACAGTTTACAATATGAACCCCCTTAATTTTTCACATTGCAGTAATTAATTTCATGTTAACATAAAAAACAGTATTAATATTGAAAAAAGTTCAATGAGTTATAGACAAATTCCGACAAAAATAGATTTAATTTGAACAGGCATATTAATTCCTATTGGGAAATGCCGGACTTCAACTTTTTTTCATTTGTTTATTAACCACCAATGGATTACATACAATTCTCGAATGCCTTTTTTGAGTATTAATCGTTTAATCATACATGTTATAATGTATACAAATATTTCGAATTCATATTAATTGGAGGGGAGTAAAGTGAAGAGAGTCATTCTATCCATCGTAAGCTTCGTATTTATCTTTTTCTTCATTCAGTGGTCCTTAGGTATGATCGTCACCGCTTTCTATACTCCTGGCATAGCAGAGGCTTGGAAGACAAGTGGACATTTACCCCAAGAGGTTGTTTTGCATAGAGATTCGTATCTTTCTACCATTTTAATTGCGATTGGAGCTGCATTAGTGGTTTATCTAGTTCCAAAAACGATAAAACGATTCTCAACATGATAGTTACATGGAAATAAAAATAGGGCGAACCATATAATAAATGAAGGAGGTTCCAACATGGGAACGCTCACGGCGATTGCGCCTGTTATACTAGTAGGAGGAATAGCAGTATTTGTAATTTATAGGCTTAAACGTAAATATAACCAAGGCAACTTCGGTAAGAAAGAATCAAAAGGAGCTCAGCATGTATTAGATAGTCTAATACCAATCGGAATGCTTTTTGGTTGCGCTATCGGTGTTATTTCAAGTTTACTTTTCCCTATCTCTCTACTATCTACAATTAGTTTAGGAGCTGGAATAAGCTACTTATTTGGATATTTTACTTATGAAATTTATAGTAAAAAGGAAACAATCGTTCAATAGCTACCTTCCCGAAATGGGCATGGTAATTGAAAAGCGACATAATAAGCTGCATAATCAAGCAAAATACCGATAGAGCCATTCTATGATACATGAAATCGATGTATAAGAAAATCCGTGTACGTGAGAGCCATTCTATGGTACATGAAATTGATGTATAAGAAAATCCGTGTACGTGAGAGCCATTCTATGGTACATGAAATCGATGTATAAGAAAATCCGTGTACGTGAGAGCCATTCTATGGTACATGAAATCGATGTATAAGAAAATCCGTGTACGTGAGAGCCATTCTATGGTACATGAAATCGATGTATAAGAAAATCCGTGTACGTGAGAGCCATTCTATGGTACATGAAATCGATGTATAAGAAAATCCATGTACGTGAGAGCCATTCTATGATACATGAAATCGATGTATAAGAAAATCCGTGTACGTTAGAGCCATTCTATGGTACATGAAATTGATGTATAATGGATGTCTGAATTGCTAGTATCAATAAAAGCGCGCGTACTGTCCACATCAACATAACATAAAGGGCTAACGAGAAAATCCTTCGTTAGCCCTTTAGAAAGTATTAATGTTTGACTACTTCTTGACCACGGACATTCCATGTTAATGCGAACAACACAATCGCAAGAACGCAAGATCCGGTTAACAGCATAAATCCGGCATCCCAACCATTCGCATCTACGACGAATCCCATAATCGCATTTGCTGAGAGAGAACCGAAAAGATAACCGAATAGTCCAGTTAATCCAGCAGCGGTGCCTGCTGCTTTTTTAGGAACATAATCTAATGCTTGCAGACCAATTAACATGACTGGTCCATAAATTAAGAAACCAATGGCAATTAGAGCAATATTGTCAATCATCGGGTTACCTGCAGGATTGAACCAGTAAACAAGAACGGCAATTAGCACTCCGACCATAAACACAACTCCTGCTGGCCCGCGGCGTCCTTTAAATACTTTGTCAGAAATCCAACCACATAATAGCGTTCCAGGAATACCTGCCCATTCATACAAAAAATAAGCAAAACTGGATTCATTCATACTAAAACCCTTCTCATCACTTAAATACGTTGGTGCCCAATCAAGTACACCATAGCGGACAAAGTAAACAAAAATATTCGCAAAGGCGATTGCCCATACCCATTTATTATTTAATACATACTTGAATAAAATTTCTTTCGTCGTTAATTCCGTTTCAAATGTCTCTTTTGACTTACTTGGATAATCATTTCGATGCTCTTCAATTGGAGGTAAACCAACAGATTGGGGTGTATCACGAGTAAGCATATAGGCAACGATGGCCACTAAAATAGCAATAATTGCTGGAAAAATAAACACCCCTTCATATCCAATGAAACGAGCACCAAAATAAGATGTCCCAATAGCGACACCAGCCGTTGCTAATGGTGCCATTAATCCTCCACCTACATTATGTGCAACATTCCAAATAGCCGTCTTACCTCCACGTTCACTAACGCTGAACCAATGAACGAGCACACGGCCAGACGGTGGCCAACCCATGCCTTGGAACCAACCATTTACAAATAGCATGATGAACATAATCGTAGTTGTTGATGTAAACACAGGAACAAAGCCCATCAGTAAATTAATAATCGCAGATAAAATTAAACCTGCAACTAAGAATACACGAGCATTACTCCTATCCGAAACGGTACCCATAACGAATTTACTAATACCATAAGCAATGGATACTGCAGATAATGCAAGCCCCAATTCTCCTTTTGAGAACCCTTCTTCCTGCAAGTAAGGCATTGCAATGGAGAAGTTTTTACGAATTAAATAATAAGCTGCATAACCAATAAAAATACCCATAAAGACTTGCATACGCAATTTTTTATACGTTGAATCAATCTTATCATCCGGTAGCCTCTCCACCGCTTTAGCAGGTTTAAACATTTTTAGCATATTAATCCTCCTAGGTTGTTGAATTTAGTATGTCTTACGGATTAACATCTTGCAAATATCCATCAAGATGTTGTTCTAAGTTGCTATTTCTAAAATGACATCTCTCCTTGTAAAGATTTTCAAGTTAGAGTAAAGGTGCAAATCCGCGGTTAACGTACAAACTGCGGGCGCGTATGGCGGAAAAGTGGCGGTTTTAGTTGAGCCCCTTTCCGCAATAAAATGAGATAAACTTGACTTATCGCCAGTAGTGGCGAACAAAAAAATCCAACTTTAAAATTACCTATTTCCTTTTCAGAAATAAGCGTCCCTAAAGTTGGATCTCCACATCTCCATCACCCTTAACTTGTCACACTGATTGTAACCGCTTTTTTATCATCCGTCAATTGCTATTTTACCAATGGGCCAAAAGCCTCCTAATAGGTTCTTGTTCAGCTGCGAAAGTTGGGCTGTTTACGTAAAAATACCATCCGGTTCTATTGATAGAATCAGACAGTATTTTTCTTATAAGGTAGAAGAAAGTTACGTCAATACCTGCCAATTTTGGTTGGTTTGTGGAATAAACGCTTCTGTGTTTTCTAATTCCTCAATCAGCATTTCAGTGACGCCAAACGGGAATTCTTTGATTATTTTATTTTCACCAAACATGTCATAGCCACCCGTACCGCTTGCTCGGTAGCTGCTCGTTGCTACACGGTATTTCTTATTTGAATCCAGTGCCTCTCCATGAAATGTCAGTGAAGTAATCCGTTCGCCTTTTGGTTTTTGCAGATTAATAGTATATTGAATGCCTTCCCACATATCGTAATTATAGCTAAGAAGTCGTGGAGATTTCCAATCCTCACTTATCGCAGGATGGCCATCTGCATCTAATGTTAAAAAGGATGCGCTAAACTCAAGTGACGACCTTATTTCTTCTCCTGTTGCCTCCATCACGACTAATGTATTGGCAAACGGATAGAAGGTGTGAATATCTCTTCTGGTAAGCGTATGGCCAAATGTCATGCCTTGCGTGAGAAAAAAGGCTGTTGATGCCATATCTGCTCCAGTGATTTTTAAAAAGGTTTTATTCACCCATTCAATCATAGGATGTTCCTTTGTCCATACATCACCCAGTGGGTCTTCAATCTGCATCGAAGACGGATCAGATACGGTTGTTAATGTTTCATCAAGCCAGTCATCTACTTCCTTTTCTATCTCTTTGATATCTGATAAAATCGCTTCATCTGCCGTGACATCTTTTACTGAAATGAGCGATGTTTTCCGATGTACTAATGTATAATGGTCATCTTCTTGTTCTTTTTTGAAGTTCAGGTCAATGCGTCCGACGAACTCTCCCTTTGTTCCAGATTGAATTACCGCTATATCTGCTTCTGTAACAGCTTGGTAAACCAGATGCTGATGACCAGTAATTAATACATCTAATTCAGGTAGACTTGCCAGCAGATCATTCCCTTGATTTTCTCCATTGCTGACGGCAAAGTACTCCCCTGTTATAGGATCATGTTCAAAGCCACCGTGATAGGCAATGGTGACAACATCTACTTGTTCCTCATCCTTTAAACGGGTGATCCACTTTTTTGCGGTTTCCACCGGATCCAGAAAATCAAAGCGATCAATGTGACGATCCGGCTCCCATACGGGAATGTTTTTGGTTGTCAATCCTAGGATGCCAACAGTAAGTCCATCAAAATCTTTGATCATATACGGTGTACCAAAGTATGGATCCGTCGTTCCTTTTTTAACAATATTGGCAGATAACCAAGGGAAATTCGAATCACTTACGGCCTTTTCCAGTTTTTCCCTACCGTAATTAAATTCATGATTTCCAACAACGGCTGCATCATATTGAATAGTGTTACAAGCCGAAATGACTGGGTGAATATGACTGTTATCTTCTTTTTCCGCAAGTATGTAATGAGAAAGTGGGGTGCCTTGTAACATATCTCCGTTATCAATGACAATCACATTTTCTTCATCTTTTCTCACTGTGTCTATAACGGAAGAAATATTGGCATAACCTTTCCCATCATGGCTTTTGTCCTGACTGTTATAAGGTGAGATTTTTCCATGTACATCACTTGTAAATAATATGACAATTTTTTTCTTTTCCAAAAGTATACACATCCCTTTCTTTGGCAAATGATACCGGGACAAAATATAAAATCATTATACCATCTGTTAAACAATTCTTTTTCTCAAAGCACTGGAAATCAGGTCGACGATTAATACAACGACGACAATTCCAATAAGAATCATACCAACGCGATCCCAGGTTCGTCCTTGAATAGCAAAAATTAACGATGTTCCGATTCCTCCGGCACCAATAAGACCCAAGGTGGCTGCAGAACGCATATTGATCTCAAAACGATAAAGTGTTGCAGAAATAAAACCAGGCAATACTTGAGGAATGACTCCAAAGGCAAGCTGCTGCAATTTATTCCCTCCGACAGCTGTAATGGATTCAACTGGCCCCGGATCCATTGCTTCGACTTCTTCCGCATATAATTTACCCAGCATCCCGATCGCTCCAATACCAAGGGCCAGCATCCCCGCATATGCACCAGGGCCAACTACTTTGATAAAAAGAAGGGCAAGAATAATATCAGGAAGCGTACGGATAAAGCTCAGTAAACCCTTACCGCTTTGGAAAGCAAGAAAGTTCGAGCTTAGGTTTTTGGATGCCCAGAGCCCTATGGGAATTGCAAAAATAACAGACAGAACAATACCAACAATGGCTATAGCCAGAGTTTCCACTAGCCCTCTGATTAAATCTTCACCATCAGGACTGTATACATAACTCCAATCTGGCGAAATAAAGCCTTTTAATATGTTTTTTGTAACAGGGCCAGCTGTTTCTTGGATACCCTTGAACTCAATCCCGGAAAATGCCCAGACATATAGGACAACCAGAGCAATGAGAAGAAGGGCAAGTTTTCCTCTTCTTTTGACTCGTGCCTTTTTTAGTTGATCACGTTGACTCATAGCAGTTTCTCCCTTATATTCAAACTAATTAAATCAATAATAATGACAACGACTAAGGTATATAGAATTAACGCCAGCACCTGGTCGTAGGCGAAAAAACCGAGTGCACGATCATAATAGATACCAATACCGCCTGCTCCGACTAAACCAAGAATGGCTGCAGCACGGATATTGATTTCAAACGTATAAAGCACATAGGAAACAAAATGTGGGAGTATTTGAGGGACAACTCCGAAAGCAATCCATTGTAATTTATTTGCCCCTACCGCAGTCATTGATTCCAGTGGACCGTTATCAATATTTTCAATCGCCTCAAAGGATAGTTTTGCAATAATGCCAATCGAAAAGATAGATAAGGCAACAATTCCGGCTAGCGGTGAGAAACCAAGAATTGCAGCAAAAATAGCAGCTAAAAGCAGATCAGGAATCGTACGTAAAACGTTCAAACCGATCCGCGATAATTCCACTAGCCAGCGGGTCCGGAAAATATTACGTGCGCATAGAAACATAATAGGAATGGAAAATATCATCCCTATGGTTGTTCCGAGTAGTGCCATACGGATTGTCTCCAGCATAGCCGGCGTTGTCGTAGCTATATACGACCAAGCAGGAGGAAACATACTGACAATTAAATCAACCATATTGTCAATGTTCTGGAATAAAATAAGCGGGTTCGCTCCAATATAAATGGCACTAAGCAACACAATTACAAACAGACCAACGAGAAATAAGTAAAATGACCACCTTGAAGGCCTTACCGGTAAGGGGCTATTCAGTTTTGTGTCCATCATAGAATTTCCTCCCCGAGCAATTCATCTTCCTGTAGGGAGCGACCATAAATTTCTTCAAAAACCTCTTCTGTTGCCTCTTCTGGTGTACCATCAAATACGACTTTCCCTTCCTGGAGGCCAATGATTCTTGTCGAGTATTCTTTTGCGAGATCGACAAAGTGCAGGTTGATAATAACCGTGGCATCATCTTCTGTGTTGATGTTTTTGAGATCGTCCATGACCTGTTTGGTAGTTACTGGATCAAGTGATGCTGTTGGCTCATCAGCCAGAATTATTTTGGCTTCCTGAGCCAATGTGCGTGCGATAGAAACACGTTGTTGTTGTCCGCCAGACAGTTCACTGGATCTTGTATAGGCTTTATCCAATATATTCACTCTATCCAAAGCTTCTAAAGCAAGATCCACATCTTTTTGTGGAAATAGGTTTAAAAGTGTACGCAACGTATTATTATAAGCAACACGCCCAGAGAGCACATTGCGCAACACACTGGAACGCTTTACAAGATTGAAACTCTGAAAAATCATCCCGATATCTCTGCGGATTAGTCGCAACTGCTTTTCAGATGCAGCAGTGATAGACTTCCCATCTATTTTTATTTCACCGGTAGTAATATTAATGAGACGGTTTATCGAACGAAGCAATGTAGATTTACCAGCGCCTGATAAACCGACAATCGATACAAATTCACCTTTCTTAATTTTTAAATTAATATCTTCTAACCCTTTTACACCGTTTGAATAGACTTTTGAAACGTCATTTAATTCAATCATATTTACCCAACTTTCTTATCAGAAATAGCCGGCTATAAGCTGACTGTATACAGATTCCCATACACAAAAAATGTGGGGAGGTTTTAAAAACGTAGACAAATCCTAAAAGGGATGCCTAAAAGGGTGAATCCTTTTAGACATCCTTTCTGGAATGATGCTGTAAAGCTTGATTTACTTGATAAACTATCAAAGAATAACCAACCATCTACTTCCATCTTTAAAATAGAGAAAAGAAATAAATTCCTGAATCACTCAATTATTCTTTCAGTAGGAATGAAGGGAAAACCTCACTGAATGAAGTTTCGTTTTATACATTTAAAGGTTTTCTATCGTTACAACAGTCGTCATTTTCACTGTTCCTGAATGCGTTCTGAATATTCACGGACAATATCAAAATTGGAATCCTGAGATTCAACATAACCTTCGTGTGTGTATATGTCACGAACAATTTCCCGGCCTTCTTCTGATTCACCGACACTGATAAACGCTTGCTGGATTTTTTCTTTCCATTCTTCATCCATATTTGTCTGTACAGCAATAGTGTCATTTGGAATAAGTTCTGTATGGGCAACAACTTTCGTATCTTCAAATACGTCGGGGAAATCAGATAAAACAACATTGCGCGCATCCTGAAAGATTGCTGCTGCATCCGCCTCCCCATTAAGTACTGCAGTAACAGATGCATCGTGTCCTTGAAGAACCAGCGGATTTACATCCGATAATGGATCAATTCCTTCGTCCAACAAGGTAGCAGCAGGCCAAACATATCCCGCCGATGATGTGATGTCCTGAAACGCAATAGTCTTGCCTTCTAAATCAGCTATACTATCAATATCAGAATCAGATTTTGCAATAAACATAGCGTAATAGGAGTCCACAAGTTCATCTGTATTTGTACCATCTTCATTTACACCATAACGCTGAGACTGCAGCAGCACATCTGCTGCACCATATTCGTCATGTGCCTCCACATATGCATTCGGCGGCAGGAAACCTATATCAATTTGCTCGGAAGCCAATGCTTCGACAACGGAGTTATAGTTTGTTGAAACACTTACAGTAACATCAATATCAAGTTCATCCTCTAGTAAATCTTCTAAAGGCTTTGCTTTCGCCTCTAGCGTTTCCGCATTTTGAGAAGGAACAAACTGTACTGTCAGTGAATCAGGTACATATGTATCACCATCTGATGAGTTATCTTCAGCGGATGTATCATCTGAACTCCCACACGCAGCTAAAAACAATAAAGATAAGGTAAATAGAAAAATGCCCGCTTTCTTCCACGTCACTGATAAAACCTCCCAATTTAATAAAGTTGATTACCTATTATTTCGAAATTCTACATAATTATAACATGAAGTATATTAAATAATACATATAATTTTATTAAAAAAAGGTAAATTATATGTATTACTTGATTTAAAGGAAAATCCTTTAAATAGTTAATGTGATTTTTTAATTTTTTGTTATAATAGAATTATCTGTAATTATTACATTCAATAGAGAGGCGCGTGTAAAATGAAAGATGTTTTTAGATGGACAATGTCAGCCTTGTGTCTTGTATCTTTTTTTGCATTTGGGAGTATCATTGAGGCAGAAGGTCCCAATGACCCTGCCCCTGTATTCAACCCTGAACAGTCAAACGGAATGAAAGTTCTGTTTGATAACAGTCATGGACAGACTGCAGGACAATCCGACTGGGTAATTGATGGAGCTTTCTCCGATTTTGCTCAAGCTTTGGCAGATGAAGGATACGTTGTGCAAGAGCACCGAAGCACAGAACCTTTATCACTCGAGGATTTAGAAAATTTCAATGTACTTGTCATCCCGGAAGCTCAAATTCCCTTTAAGACGTCAGAACAAAAAGCTATTGCTACATATGCCGATAATGGAGGTGGCGTCTTTTTTATAGCCGATCATTACAATGCTGATCGAAATTTCAACCGTTGGGACTCGAATGAAATAATGAATGGTTGGCGGCGTGGGGCATATGAAAATCCGACAAAAGGTATGAGTTCCGGAGAACAGGAAGCAATGAAGGACGTGGAAAGTACCGACTGGCTGAATGAAGAATTTGGAGTCCGGTTCCGGTATAATGCAATTGATAATACCATCGGAGATGATATCATTCCTTCAGGAGAAGCTTTTGACATAACAGAAGGTGTCAACGAAATAACTATTCATGCAGGATCGACTCTTGCCGTAATGAATCCCGAGATCGCCAAAGGTATTGTATATTTGCCTGAGGAATTATCGCGGGATAGAAATAAATGGAATAATGCTGTCGATCAGGGTGTTTATTTTGGTGGTGGAATGGATGAAGGTCCGTTTGCTGCTATAGGAAAAAAAGGAGATGGAAAGTCTGCATTTATTGGAGACTCTTCTCCGATAGAGGACAGCACACCGAAATATCGTAACGAGGAGCATGGGGAGACGAAGCGTACCTACGACGGTTTTACGGAAGCAGATAATGGTTTGTTATTGGTTAATACAGTGAATTGGTTAGCCGATCAAGAGAATTATCAGACCTTCTCCGAAGTTGACATTCCTTTAGACGACGCTTCCCCAACATTGGATATGGAGATACCTGAAAATTCTTCGGAGCCCGAAAGTGAACCATGGAGAGAGCCAGCGGAGGACTATTTATGGTATGATCCGTCGACATTTGCAGACGGTGCTTTTGGATCTGAGGTAAGTCCACCGAAGGATATCACATATAATTTTGATATACCGGAAGTAATTCCTGTTGATAGTACACCATTTGAGGCTACAATAACGTTGACGGATATGGAACCCGGTCATGTGATCAACAATGCAGAAGTGCAAATCTATCTTGATGGCGGTAAAGCTGTTTCACAAATACAAAATGAAGATGGTACCTGGCCGGATAACTATGGCTATCAAAGCATTGGTGTTTTAGAGGCGGACGAATCAGGAGAAGCTGAAGTTACGGTGACTATGCGAATCGGCAATGATGCATCAGAAGGTAATGCCAATATCCGTCTCCGTCTGGGATCTGGAAATAATGTTTATACCAGAGCGGTTATACTTGGCGCCCAGCCTATTTCTTTCGAATACAATGAAATAATCTATCTACTGGCTAATCAGAAGAAATCTACAGTTTATCCTACGACTATACCTACTATATGGCAAGAAGAAACGTAACATCGGAGTACTAAAAATTACGGAATTGACTCCATAAAACATCTATATTTAGAGGGTAACCTAGATAAATAGTTAGGCATAAGAAATTTTAAAAACAACCAGGAGGACGAGCCTGCTGACTTAAGAAAACAAGAAGAAGCCTTATAAAATCAACGTTTTTAGGCAGTGTTCAAGTGGAATTTATACAAAAATCAAAGTTTCTAAAAATAGACGTTCAAAATGAGCGTCTATTTTTACTTTAGATTATGGGAAAAGACTTTCATAAAGGATATGTTCGAGGAAATGAAATACAAGAAGAAAAGTTGAAATCATGTCACGATATTAAAAGTGTGATACTGTCATACTTTATATTGGTTAGAACAAGTAAAACAGCAGAAACGATGCTTTGTGGTCAGCCAGACCGCAAAGTGCTGTTTCTACTGGGCAGGGCTTGCCCCGCCCAGTATTAACCTTCCTCTCTAACAGGGATAGAAAAACAGATGGATAATTTTACTGAAAAAGAGCTAATATTGATTGAATCTTTGATAAGCGGTATTAATAAATCAATTGAAATGAACGATTGATTGTTTCTCCATTTCAATAAATTAATTTACTTCTCTTATCTAAATGATAACACCTGAACTTAGGTGTCTCTTTTCCATTAATCTACTCTTCCACAAAGAATAAACATAACAAACTAATTTAGCTTTTCACTCAAAATTTGATTCCTCATCAAGTTTATTTGATCCATCATTTCATTAGGTTCATCTGCCCTAAAAACAACAGTTTTAACATGCCTTTTTCTGCCATAAGCCTCTTTCATTAAAACTGGCTCTTTTAAAAGTATTTCATATTGTGGAGTATCGATGTTCAACGACGAATAATATGTTGTTTTAGGTATTTTCTCTCCAATTCCTCCTTGGTATTGAGCCAATTTAATTGTTTCTATATTATTAATATTCAATTCAACACTGCTCTGATATCCCAAACGTAAGATAAGCTTATCTTGGTAAATAATATGAGGCAAAAACCTTGCAGAATTATAAAGTCCTACCATATAAAATAGCGCATAAATATTTAATAAGGTAATAATCCATGCAGCGATATTACTCCATAACTGAACCACAAAATGAAGGGCCGCTCCTTCTATAGCGATGAGAATTGAAAATACGATGACCATAGTTTTTATTTGTGAAGTCTTATGATATGCGTATGCTCCACTCTCTTGTTTCTTTGTCTTATGAAACCAAATACTGCATAATAGAAAATGCTAATTTCTGTTAAAATGGCTTCTAACACAAAGCCATTACCCAATATAGGCTCCAGCTCTATTCTAATAACTTCCAGAAAACTATAACGCTTATTCATATTCATTTTCTTATATCGAATAATGATTTTCACTATACTATATATAAAAAAGCGGAGATACTAATTCCCAATATAGGAATAATCCATACTAACATTTGCTTTAAAAAGCCTTTTTGGGAAGTTGGTATAATAACATAGGCGATCACTAAGCCTAAAATAAATGATAAATATATTAGTAATTTCGGCATAGATCTAGGACGTATCAAAAGGAAATAAATACTTAATGGACATAAGATTATTAAAGCCAACGTTAACAATATAACGACTAGAAAACGAACATTACTTGAACGCAAAATAATATAGCTGCTTATCATTACCATAGAAAGTATCATAATTAAAATGGATATTTGAAGTCGATTAACTTTTATATTGATCCCCTCCCCCGATATTATCTTTTGCTATATTATTTTCCTCATTTAATATTCTTGAGGCTTCTGCAGCATATTCTTGGAGCCCTTTTGAAATAAGGGAAAAATAACATGTCGAGCTTTCTTCCGACTTCAGTTTCTCTAGTTCTTCTTGATATTCTGGTTCTATAACTTTGTTTAGAATCTCTTCTAATTGTTTCATTAAATTTTGAACTTCTGTAGCATTTGGGGAAATTCCATTCTCATAAAAGGCTTGTAGCTTGTTTATAGCAATTACCTGCTCACGTTCGGTATTCAGCTTTTCCTCCTCAGACATATGTTGCATGAATACTTGATCGACAATTGGCTTAGTAAGGTGATTAGATAGCCAATCTTCCTGTCTTTTCTCAATTTGAATCGAGTGAATTATTCCTAGCAATAGATCGCTTTCAACCTCTTCCTGCTTAATAATTTGTTCTACTCTTGTAATTGTCCGAATGACATTATCTATTTCAGCTCTTTTTTTCTTGAGCATCTCTTTTTGTTTATCCAATGTATCATGAACACTATTTATTGAATGCTTAGAGAGATTTTCAATTATCTCCTTCAAAGAAAAATCTAAATACTTAAGTGTTAAAATATTTTGCATTTTAATGATGTCTTCATGATTGTATAAGCGATGACCCTTTTTATTATAATTCGTCGGAACCAATACTCCTTTTCGATCATAGTAACGGAGGGTACGTTCCGTGACGCCAGTTAGATCAGCAAATTCTTTAACCGTGTACATTTTTTCATTCAAATCTATTCACCCCAATTCATTTAAAAGTATACATCATGACGTTAGGTCATGGTCAACCTCATCTTTACATACTAAATGTAGAAAAAAGATGAATAATTTTACTGAAAAAGAACCGATATTAATTGTTTTTATGATCAATAACAGCTACAATATTTCAGCTCACTTTAAATTTTTCGATTAGTATCTAAAAGTAAATAAACACGGCGGTTTTGAAATGTCTTATTTTCAAAACCGCCGTTTGTATATTTACTTTCTATATAGTTTTCGCACTTAAAACAACGGTTTCCATATTGAATTTAGTTAATATAGAAATATACCATAGGTTCAAAAAAGTAGCCTTTCATTTTAATATCTAATTTAAAATGGCAATTATTATTGGAGCTGTCACCAACAGCCGTCTGATTTTTTGAAATGCATAATTCTAAAAAGGAATTGATTTTTCATGACTACAAAACGAACAGAGACATCCTTTCCTGATAAGATTTTCGTGTCAGCGAAAGATAAGAAAACAAAAACACAAGAAATCACTATCGTTTATAATTTTATTGGTGCGTTTGATTTTAATCAAGCTATCCATCAAGTGAAAAAAGAAGATAAAAACAGGAAAGTTGGCGTTATTTAATACCTCTCGCCAACTTTCGTATAAATGTTTTCTTAATCCTCAGAGGCCACTATTCCTGGTTGTTTTTTCTACCTTCGTGCTCCTCAACCCGCTGTACATTTGTTATTATCATTTTGCTTTTCGGAAGGCTTGGCATATCATTCATGCTGAACGACAAATCTTGTTCAGGCACTTCATAATCAAGCTTATTAACCAGAACGTTTAAGCTTTCTTTCAGAATCTCGATTGTAAGCCATTCCCCAGCACAGCGATGCCCGATATTAAAATCGCCACCACCCTGTGGGATAAAGTCAAACGGACTCTTATCCCATGATTGGAAACGATCAGGCTTAAAAAGAGATGGGTCCGTCCATTCTTTTGGATGATGATTGGTTCCATAAAGGTCCATAAGTGTCAAGGTTCCTTCTTCAAATTCATAGCCGTCCCACGTAAACGTTTTATCTACACGTGCTGGTACGAAAGGGAAAAACGGATAAAAGCGTCGAACTTCTTGAATAAACCGATGGAGCTTATCTTCAGAGCCATCATTCAGTTTATCTGCTTCCCCCGGATATTCTTCCAACGCTTGGGCCGTGAAAGCAATATAGATTGATATAGCAACCATAGGGCGAAGCAGATTCAGCAACTCCACCGCTACTGTTCCTTCGTCCAATAATTCCCCTTCATGGTCTCTATGCCAGGAAAACAAATAAAGGGGACGTTCTTTAGGTACGTCTTTTTTCCCTTCACGAACATCATTCACGAAAGCTTCCACCCATTCTTCTAATTTCGAACGGGAATGACGACCTTTCCAATGGGTAGGACCAATCGCAGCTGGTGACTCAAACAAATCTCCAAGTTGATAGGAAGTGTCTGCAACTGCTTCTTCTTCTAAAGGAATACCAACCCATTCACATGCCACCTGGGTAAGTATTTTTTTGCATTCTTCGTACAGTACGACTTCCTCCTTATCTTCCCATTTCGCTACTTCCTTCATCCAATACTTATACGTGAGCGCTCGCGTTTGGGCAAGATTGAAAGTGTTCATCACATTCATAAACATCGCCTTTCGATGATGGTGCGCCTCACCGTCAAGTCCCTGGACCCCACCTTGACCAAAAAGGGTTTTGTTTATGCGGCTGGGAGCGGCATCCGCACGCCGGAATTTATCATTATCATAGAACACTTTCGCTGCTTCACTTCCGGACATACAAATCGTCTTTTCACCAAGAAGTGTTGTTTCGAATACGTTTGACTGCATGGTATGCCGCCTGTTTGCGATAAATTGATACCCTTCTCTCAGGGCTTTTACAGTATTGTCGAGTCCAACGTCCTTTGGCATGTGCCGATTTGTATCCTTACTCATAAAAACCACCTTCTTTCTTTAATTATATATATCCGAACCATCTCTTGTTGAAACGTATCATCGTATTCATCATCTCACCTAATCTATTCAGAGAAGATCCAATCTACGGAGGAAGTCTTGGATATCAACGGGTACAAAAAAACTGCCTCCAAAAAGTCTACACTTTCTAGAGGCAGTCCCTATTTACCTATTTACTCCATTTGCCTAGCTAAAAAGCTTGCAGCAGTTTCGACTGCCTTTTTCTCAATGTTACTTAATTCCTCATCGTTGGAAAAAATCATGACACAGCCGATTGGATCTCCGTTTGCGATGATTGGACTGATACAATAGGACTGCAGTTCCTGTTCATTACCATCAATGACTTCGATATTGCTTGTTTCCGTTTCAAAAACCTGAGAGCGGTTTTCAATTGTTTTTGTCATTTCAGACCCAATATTTTTATTTAAATAGTCCTTTTTTGATTCACCGGCTATGGCAATTACTTCGTCCCGGTCACAGATCAGTACTGGGGATTGGAGGGAATCAAATAATGCTTCTGCGTATTCCTTTGCGAAGTGACTTAATTCATTTATCGGTGAATACTTTTTCAGAATAACTTCGCCTTCTCTATCCACAAATATTTCCAGTGGATCTCCTTCACGGATGCGTAGTGTTCTTCTAATTTCCTTTGGAATAACTACCCTGCCTAAATCATCAATACGTCGTACAATACCTGTTGCCTTCATATCTAAGTAGCCTCTCTTTCTTATGATGATTAATTTTTGTACAAAGAAGATGTTCAAAAAGTCCGGTAAAAATGACATATCGAATTTCTCACGAATACTTGCTTTTCCATTCCTCACGTATTAATTGCATACGTTCCGGTACTCAAGCTACGTCGCCTCGAACTTCTCGGTCCTTTTTGTCCTCCTTTTTGAACACGCATTTAAAGCCCTTTTCAATTACAAAAATCACCAGTTGTGGTTTTAGTATGAATCATCATAGGAAGACTATACATGAGATACCAAATTTTTATTCTCTGTCCACTGTTTGCAACTTATCAACAAGGTTTTCTACAGTTTTGTAACGATCGAAGCGGGAATTACCCGTGTCTTTAACGACTATTTTCAATTTACTGTGCTCTGTCCCTAATTGCACACCTCTCCCAAAATCATTTGCAAGTTCAAATAATTTTGAGCCGTCAATTTGCTGGCTTCGGCTCTCATCCACCAATAGTTCGATTTTTTTATTCTTTTCATTGATGGATTCAACGCGTTCTCGTTTGGCATACATTTTCAAGGAAGCTACAGCAAATAAATGCCCCACTTCCGGTGGATAATCACCGAACCGATCCATTAATTCATCCTTTAAATCATCCATATCTGTCGATGATTCAATCGCTTGGAATTGTTTATAAATTTCAATTTTCTGCTTCTCATCTTTAATATAGGATTCCGGGATATATGCATCCACATCCAAGTTGAGTTCAGGTTCAAAGGGCTGAATGTCTTCTACCTCTTTGCCTGCTTTACGAGCCTCGATTGCATCTTTGAGCATTTGTGAATACATATCAAACCCGACAGAATCGATGAAACCATGTTGCTGGGCACCTAGTAAATTTCCGGTTCCACGAATCGACAAATCACGCATTGCTATTTTAAAA
The DNA here is from genome assembly GCF_019837165.1 of Virgibacillus sp. NKC19-3. NCBI lineage: Bacteria > Bacillati > Bacillota > Bacilli > Caryophanales > Bacillaceae > Virgibacillus > Virgibacillus saliphilus. The sequence continues at coordinate 101,450 of NZ_JAGYHC010000001.1, read as the reverse complement.
CCGGAACCTAATTCGGTAAATTCCTTAATAGCCTGCAGACGCTTTTCCGACACCTCTGTGAGTACTTTATCTTTTTGATAGGTAAAGTACGCATATGCGATACGGTTGGAACGTCCTACACGACCACGCAACTGATAGAGCTGACTTAGTCCCATGTGATCGGCATTATTCACAATTAGCGTATTCACATTTGGGATATCGACACCTGTTTCAATAATGGTTGTGCTGACCAATACGTCCGATTCTCCTTCTAAAAAGCCAAACATGGCATTTTCGAGTTCAGCTACATTCATCTGACCATGTGCTACCGCTACTCTAGCATCCGGCACAAGCATATTCACATCTCTGGCAACCTTATCAATATTCTCCACCCGATTGTATAAGAAAAATACCTGACCGCCACGTGCCAGTTCCCGCTCAATCGATTCACGTAAGAAAACAGGGTTGTATTCCATCACATAGGTCTGAATGGGAAAACGATTTTCAGGTGGTGTCTCAATGACAGACAGGTCGCGTACTCCGAGCATGGACATATGCAAGGTTCTTGGTATTGGCGTTGCTGTTAGCGTGAGTACATCCACATTTGTTTTTAATTGTTTAATTTTTTCCTTGTGTTTAACACCAAAGCGCTGTTCCTCATCAACGATCAGCAGCCCCAAATCTCGGTATGCCACATCTTTTGATAATAAGCGATGGGTGCCGATAACGATATCAACATTTCCTGTCTTTAACCCTTTCAGTGTTTCTGTTTGTTGTTTCTTCGTTCGAAATCGTGTTAATAGAGCAATATTGACCGCGTGATCCTGGAAACGCTCCTGGATGGTTTCAAAATGTTGTTGACCTAAGATGGTGGTCGGTACTAAAATCGCAACCTGCTTTCCATCTGCCACTGCTTTAAATGCGGCACGTATAGCTACCTCTGTTTTTCCATAACCAACATCCCCACAAAGCAAGCGATCCATCGGACGTTCTCTTTCCATATCCTGCTTAATTTCTTCGATACAGCGAATCTGGTCATCGGTTTCTTGATACGGGAATGATGCTTCAAATTCACGCTGCATCTCACTATCTTCGGAAAAGGCATACCCTTGCTTTTCTTGTCTTTCCGCGTATAGCTTGATTAAATCATCAGCAATATCTTCTACCGATGACTGTACTTTTCGCTTCACCTTCGCCCATTCCGATCCACCTAATTTGTACAGCTTCGGCTCTTTACCCTCGGAAGCAACGAATTTCTGTACGAGATCAATTTGATCGATTGGCACGAAAAGCTTATCATCGCCGGAGTACTTGAGGAGCATGTAATCCTTATGTGAATCTTTGACTTCCAGCGTCTCAATCCCCAAATATTTACCAACACCATGGTTTGCATGAACAACATAGTCTCCCACTTTTAATTCCTGATAATTCTGAATCCGCTCGGCATTAGATACTTTCTGCTGCTTTCTCGGCTTTTTGGTTCGCTTTTTAAACAGTTCATTTTCCGTTATTAACGCCAGTTTATGCATCGGGAATTCAATGCCGCTACTTATATTCCCAATAGCTATCGTAGGGATTCCTACCGGTAGTTCCGGATTTTCTGCGACTGCTGCTTCAATATCATAATCCATGAAAATAGAATGAATTTTGTCTGCACGTTTTTTATTTGGGGCTAAAATAACAACAGAGTAATCCCCTTTTTCCCAGCGCTTTAACTCATTTTTGAACAAATTCATTTGGCCATGGAATTCTTGCATCGCCCGGGAAGAAAGATTAATAATATTTTGCGGTTGTGTATTTGGAATATGCCTTAAAAATACAGACATATACAACCGCTGATGGTGAATATGATGCCATACGGAATGCCAATCAAAGGAGAATGTACTATTTCTTACCATTTGATTTGATTCAAGTAGACTTCCATACCACTCCGCTTCCTCCGTATCCAGGTTTGTAGCAGTTTCCTGAATTCTATTCATTTCATCGAATATAATCAATCCATTAGAAGGGAGGTAGTCTAACAAACTAGCGGGATTTTCATAGAGGAATCCAATATATTTATACATTTCCTGAAAATGCTCCGCATTCCTCAAGCGCGCAATATCCTGTTCGATGGTTTCTGTTAATACTTCTTTCCCTTCTGCATCCGTCATCTTGCTTAAGCTTTCCGCCAGTGCGTTCTCAAGTCTTCCTGCAGCTGAAAGAATATCTTCTTCGGTTAGTAGTAATTCTGTCGCCGGTCCGACAATGACTTCCTTTTGTTTGTCCAAAGACCGCTGTGTCCCCGCATCAAAATAGCGTATAGAATCAATCTCATCATCGAATAATTCTATACGTATCGGGTATTCTTCGGTTATTGGATAAATATCTATGATTCCACCACGCACACTAAATTCCCCGGGCGCCGCTACCATCTCCTGCCGCACGTACCCCATATCTACGAATGATGACAGATATGACTCAATATCGATGGTCTCTCCAAGCGTAAATCGTAGTTGGTATGTGCTAAAGTAGTCTGTTGGTGGTAAAATCCGCTTTAATGCAGCTACTGGTGCAATTAAAATCCCAGATTGCTTTTTCGACCAAGCTGTCAACGCATCGATTCGCTGACTCCTGAGTTCCGGGCTGGCAATGGCAATTTCAGAAGCGATCAATTCATTCACAGGATATAAATAAACGTCATCTTCTCCGGCAAATTCCGCCAAATCGTCATATAGTTGTTGTGCCTGTACTAATTGGTGTGTCACCAGCAAAATGGGCTTCTTGGCAGATTCGTTAATCAGCGACACAAGCAAACTTCTTGCAGAGCCGGATAAGCCCGCAACAAGCTGTTCTTTCATTCCCCTGGTAACACCTTGTAAAATAGACTCTATATCTTCTTTTGATTGTAAATAATGATGAATACCTTTCATTGTTAAACCCCCACGCAGTACTTACGTAAGCGCAAAAATGCCCTGGCATTTGAGCCAAAGCTTTTGTTGCATCTTTTATTGTATGAAAAAATCAAGTTCATGATAGTGTGGATGATGCCCCAGTGTTTCTTCACAATTTTCGCAAATGGCTTGAATATGGACATCTCCATTATCCGCATAATGTATCATTTCTCTTTTTTCCTTTGTTGTTAATTGATCAAACCCCAACAGGGATGTGTCAACTACTTTTTCTTCCAATTTTCCGATCACATTGCCACAATGCCTGCATTTATAGACAATCGCCATGGAAACAACCTCCTCGAATAAACAACACATGTTAATTATTCAAAACATCACCACATGATTGGCGACAAATTTTTGAAAACATACCTTAAAAGTTTATCCGAAAAGTAATATTTTATACATCCTACCATCCATTGTATTCTAAACGATGTGTCATTCAAGCATTATACTCATTCATTACCTCAAGAAACGGTTTTTCCATCCAGGCTTCACAGGCATCTGCTGCAAGATTAATGCTTTTGTCTATTTCTTCCTGCTGTCCTTTTGAAAAAGACCCCAGGACATAGTCAATGACCGGCACTTGCGTTGTTGGTCTGCCAATTCCAAGGCGAAGCCGTTTGAAATCCTTCGTTCCTAAATGGTCAATGGTTGATCTGATCCCATTGTGGCCACCATGACCGCCTTTTTGCCTTAGCCGGATTTTGCCCGGTGGTAAGTCCAGATCATCATAGATGATCAGAACATCTTCCACATCCATATTATAATAATCCATTAAAGGCTTGATTGATTGCCCTGACAGATTCATATATGTCTGTGGTTCAAGAAGAATAACCTTTTCACCTTGAGTGGAAGACTCTATAGCATATTTACCATTAAATTTCTTCTTATTTAACTTCCATTGATGCCGCTTTAATAACTCTTCTATGACCATAAATCCAACATTATGACGGGTATCTTTAAATTTTTTTCCTGGATTTCCTAACCCAACAATACACTTCATTTTATTTCTTCCTTTTTATTAGAAAAACGCTCATTCGCTTATCCTTTAGCGAATGGGGTATGTTTTTCTTATACTTGGAACTTTAAATGTTTATGCTTTCCTAATGTGTAAGCATATAACAATCCCTCCTAAATGATCAAAGGAGGGGCTTGCAATTGTTATGATTTATTTCTCTTCGTCGTCTTCGCCATCAACTAATTCCGGTTCAGCATTTTCATCTGATGATTCTTCTATATCATCCAATGTGTCCGGTGTTAGTATGGTGGCTATTGTTGTATCTTCGTCTTCAAGAAACTCATATTTTGCTGCTTTTGGTAGATCAGCAATAGTTATACTGTCACCAACTCCCATTGATTCAATGTTTACTGTGATTTCTTCAGGAATATCTCTTGGTTTTGCACGAACCTGCAGTTCATATAACGGCTGCTGCAATACACCACCGTCTTTTGAACCTTGTGCTTCACCTTCCAGACGAAGTGCTACTTCAACATCCATTTCCTGCTCCATATTTACAATATAAAAATCGGCATGCAATAGATCATCTTTAAGTGGATCCATTTGATAGTCATGCAACATGACATCTACCGCTTTATCATTGTCATTCTCAATATCTAAAGAAATAATAGTATTTCTGCCTTCATCACGAACGGTTTTAACGAGTTCAATACTATTTACCGAAATGGACTTAGGGTCTTTCCCTTTTCCATAAACGACTGCAGGCACTCTGTCATTATTCCTGATTTCTTTCGTTGCAGACTTTGTAAGGTCGTCTCTTTTCTTTGCTTGTAATCTTGCCATTTTGATCATCCTCCAACTATTTTTAAACGTTATATTTATTGCTTATATGATAAAACATTATATTTATAGTTCCCGTTATACAGGTTATCTAAACTTTAATCAAACAGGATACTCACAGATTGCAATTCATGGACACGTACGATTGCCTCTGAGATAAGTGGTGCAACAGACAATTCTTTGATTTTCGCACTGCGTTTCTCTTCCGGTAGTGGGATCGAATTCGTAACAATCAACTCTTTCAATTGTGAATTATCAATTCGATCAATTGCCGGAGAAGATAGTACCGGGTGGGTAGAGCATGCATATACTTCTTTGGCCCCGTTTTCTACTAAAGCATTTGCTGCTAAAGTCATGGTTCCAGCAGTATCTATAATATCATCAATTAAGATTGCTGTCTTGCCTTCAATATTACCCACAATATTCATAACTTCAGCAACATTCGGACGCGGACGGCGTTTATCGATAATGCCTATTGGTGCCTTCAAACGATCGGCCATCTTCCTTGCTCGCGTAACCCCGCCATGATCCGGGGAGACAACAATAACATCCTCAAAATTTTTCTCTTTAAAGTATTCCGCGAGAATTGGAACGCCTTGCAGATGGTCGATTGGTATATCGAAAAAACCTTGTATCTGTGGTGCATGCAAATCAAGTGTAATCACACGATCCGCACCGGCTGTTTCAAATAAATCAGCTACTAACTTAGCGGTGATGGGCTCACGTGCTCTGGCCTTTCTATCCTGCCTTGCATACCCATAATATGGCATAACAATATTAATAGAACTTGCTGATGCTCGCTTTAATGCATCGATCATAATCAGCAGTTCCATCATGTGCTGATTAACCGGAGCGCTTGTCGATTGTACAACATAAACATCATGCCCACGAACACTTTCTTCAATATTAATCTGAATTTCGCCATCACTGAAATGCTTCACTGTGCATTCTCCAAGTGTTGTTCCAATATGTTCGGCTATTTCTTCTGCTAACTGGCGGTTTGAATTCAATGTGAATACTTTTAAAGATGGATCCTTATAGCTGGACACCATGAGCTAAACCCTCCGTTAATCATTTTGTCTGTTTTTCAGTTTTGTAGCATATCCTTCTTTATTGGTCTGTCTTGCTCTGGCAACGGACAGAGACGCCGCAGGAACATCCTTTGTAATCGTTGATCCTGCAGCAACATAGGAGTCGGCTCCAATGGTTACAGGTGCAATTAAATTGGAATTACAACCGATAAATGAATCATCTTCAATGGTTGTTAAATATTTATGCTTTCCATCATAGTTCACTGTTATTGTACCACAACCGACATTTACATTGTTTCCAATTTGTGCATCACCCATATAACTTAAATGGGAGACCTTACTACCTGTCCCGATTGTCGCCTTTTTAATTTCAACGAAGTTACCGACCTTCGCATCATTTTCAATGGCAGATTCCGGTCGAATATGCGCATAAGGGCCAATTTTCACACGTTCTCCGATTTTGCTATTCGCAGTGACGCTCTGTTTGATGACTGAATCTGAGCCAACATAACAATTATTGACCTCACTATGCGGTCCAATCTCAGCATCTGACTCAATGGTAGTTGCACCTGTTAGGATTGTCCCTGGGTGGATTACTGCATCCGGCTTGATGACAACATCCGGATGAATATATGTATGATCCGGGTCTATAATCGCAACGCCATTACGCATATGCTTCGCATTAATCCGATGCTTCATTATTTTTTCTGCCTGAGCCAAGCTCAAGCGGTCATTAATTCCTAATGTTTCTTCAAAGTCCGGTGTTATAAAGGCCGATACTTTCTCCTGCCTACCACGCAACACTTCGATCACATCAGGTAAATAATATTCACCTTGCACATTATCATTGGATATTTCCTTTAACGCTGAAAAAAGAGCTTGGTTATCAAAGCAATATGTACCTGTATTAATCTCCTCTACAAGTCGTTCATTCGCATTCGCATCTTTGTGTTCCACTATACGCTCAACTTCATTCGTTTCACTGCGAATGACTCTTCCATATCCAGAGGGCTCTTTCGTCTTTGTCGTTAAAATGGTAGCACTGGCTCCTTCTTTCTCATGGTGTTCAAAAAGGGCTTGATAGGTTTCGGTGCTTATCAGCGGTGTATCTCCACAAACCACCATCGTTGTGCCTTCTTTATCTTTTAATACATCTTCTGCCTGTATGACAGCATGTCCTGTTCCGAGTTGCTCCTCCTGGATCACGAACGCACTGTCACTTCCTATATGTTCGACTACTCTATCCGCACCACGCGAGACAACCGTAACCATTTGATCAAGTTGAACCGCTTTTATCTGATCAATGACATGCTGAACCATCGGACGCCCCAGTACTGGGTGAAGTACTTTATAGAGCTTGGATTTCATTCTGGTCCCTTGTCCTGCTGCAAGAATAACAGCATATCGTTTCGTCATAAAGAAACCTCCATATTTCTTTTTCTCCCTTATGAATATATCGTAAAAAGCTCTTAATTTCAATAAATAATAGCTTGGTGGGATTTTTTATGAAGGAGGTTATTTTAAATAAATGGAAACTTACGACGCGCAAGATAGAAAAACTGCGACGTAGTGTGTGATTTCTCGTCGCCGTTCGGGAACGCGCCGGACGGATGCTTTCCGTGAGCACGGCCTCAGCCTCCTCGCGGAAGACCACCGCTGTGGGGTCTTCGGACACGTGCTATTCCCACAGGAGTCACCGCCCGGCGCGTTCCCGAACTGGTAAGAGGACACCTGTAGTTTGAACATAGTTTACGAATACCGTTTAACAGTAGGAATTGGAACACCAGCGGAGGAAACACATTGAGACTCCTGCGGGAGCAGAGGCCTCGGTGAGACCCCGGAGTGCGTCAGCACGAAGGGGGCTCATCAGCCGCCCGCGGAAAGCGAAATGTGTTTCCGTAGCGGTGGATTAACAAGCACACTTACGTCGCAGTTTCTATCAACTGCCAAAATCACGAATGAAGAAACGTACACGGGAAAAAAGAAGCCTAACCTGAAGAAAGATTAGACCTCTTATTATTCATACCTATCAGGAGGCGCCGGCTTCTTCATATTCCTCTTTAACCTTTCCTGAATGGCGATATTCTTCTAATACAGCATCTTGAATTTTTGCGCGAGTCCCTGAATTGATCGGATGTGCAATATCCCTGAATTCACCATCAGGGGTGCGCTTGGAAGGCATTGCAACAAATAGTCCATTATTTCCATCAATAACGCGGATATCATGTACAACAAATTCCCCATCCAACGTAATGGATGCAATTGCTCGCATCCTTCCTTCCGTATTAACGCGGCGTAATCTTACGTCAGTTACTTCCATGATGCTTCACCACCTTTTCCCATTTAAACTTATTTAACTAGTTCAACAAAAGAAAAGAAAATCCTGCCTAAACAAGAAAAAAATTAAATATTTTTTAAAATAGGAAAGATGGAGACAATATCTAAACTGCTAACGATCAGTGAAATTTCCTGGATGGACTTCAATATATTTCCTTCTCATATCAACATTGGTTATTTTAACTAGGGAAGTATACTCTTCAACGACACGATCCTCTTCATCATCATCCGCTTCAGCCAGTACGCCAATTGCCTTTACATTTGCATCGAACTCTTCCAGTAAATTGATCATTCCTGTAATGGTTCCACCAGCTTTCATGAAATCATCAATAATACAAACATTCGCTCCTTCCTTCAGACTTCTCTTCGGGAGTACCATTGTTTGTATTTTACGTGATGACCCGGAAACATAATTAATGCTTACAGACGATCCTTCTGTAACTTTGGGATCTCGGCGAACAATCACAACAGGAACATCGAGAAAAGATGCAACAGCATATGCTAAGGCTATTCCTTTGGTAGCAACTGTAACTATGACATCAATAGGTTGGCGCGCAAATGCGGATGCAAATACACGACCGATCTCTCTCGTTTGCCCCGGGTCCCCCAGGATATCACTCATGTATAGATAACCGCCCGGGAGTATTCGTGATGGATCCTCCAACTTGCGGCGAAGTTCTTGAATAAATTGAATACTTTTTTCACGTGAAAACTCAGGAATATACCGAACCCCTCCGGATGCGCCGGAGGTTCTTTCCAGAAATCCAAGCTCTTCACGCTGGAAAACCTCATTAATAATATCCAAATCTTCACTTAGTGATGACTTGGATGATTCATATACATCAGCAAAATAAGGAAGCTGCCTATGTTCTCTCGGATTTTCCAGAAAAAAGTTCGTCAATGAAACTAACCGATTGCTTCTTTTCATTTCCACACCTCAAAACCGAATATTTACATTAAATATATCACCTTTATACGTATTTAGGCAATGCTTATCCTAACAGACGCACTAAGTATACCTCTTCACAGAATCCCCGCATGCCATTATAAATACGCTGTGCTTTACTTTGATGCTCAACCAAACTGTATACCGTCGGCCCGCTGCCACTCATAAGAACGCCTGAGGCTCCTGCCTGCTCCATTCTACATTTAATCCGCTGCACTTCCGGATAGACGGCTAATGTAATATCCTCCAGTACATTCCCAATATGGGCGCACATCTTATGAAAATGCTTTTGCCTAAGTGCATCCATAATTGCACTGGTATTGGGGTGTGAGAGTCCTTCTACTTGAATCCGCTGAAAAATGGTTCGGGTTGAAACGCCGATATCCGGTTTGGCTAATACAACCCAACAGGAAGGCGGAGAGGATAGTGGCTCGATTATTTCTCCCCGTCCTTTCGCGATTGCCGTATTACCGTATACACAAAAAGGAACGTCAGAGCCAATCGTTGCTCCAATCGTTGCCAACTCACTTGTAGGGATGTCCAACTTCCACAAACGATTCATTCCTCGTAGCACAGCCGCAGCATCCGTACTACCACCACCAAGTCCAGCTGACACGGGAATGCTTTTTTCGATATGAATATGCACCCCTGTTTTTATTCCGTACTTCTGTTTAAAAGCATTTGCAGCTTTATACGCCAAATTCCGCTCATCACTTGGCACAAATCTACTCTCAAGCGAAACCTCAATTCGATCCCGGTTGATGGAGCGCAATGTAATACGATCTGCTAAGTCGATGGTGGTCATGATCATTTCCACATTATGATAACCGTCATCCCGTTTACTTAGCACATCGAGCGATAAGTTGATTTTTGCCGGCGCCTTTTCAAAAAGAACCATCACCGTCACCTACTTTGAAAATATAATCAAATTGTAACACATTAAAAAAATGGAGGCGACTTTTGAATGAAGACTGAATTTGACGAGATATAATAAGTCTTTCAAACAAAAAAAGCATGATTCTTAGGAGAATGTAGCGTACTTTTACGTGATCAATAACCAGAAAAAGACAAACCCATTTAGGGTCTGTCCTTTTCCTGCATGTTTTGCTCGGCCATTTCAATTGCTCGTTTCACCATGTTGCCAGCATCTTTTGCCTTGATGCCTCCCCAGCCCTCTTGCTTTACCGTGTCGTAAAATCCTAACTCTTTGGCAATTTCTTCTTTCATCTGGTCTGACATGATTCCTCGACGTCTAGCCATGAAAGAACAACCCCTTTCATTGTTGGCAAATAAGAAAGCATAAAACTTATCTGCATGAGTTTATTACGACATCTATAGTTTATGCAACAGACCCATTTAAACACCCGTTATATGTATACAAAATAGGAAAATTTTTATGTACGTAGCAGATATTATCCAATCTATGGTATAGTTACAATTATATATTTTCCCAACTTTGAAAAAAAGAACAGTAAACAATTACTTGTCTACTGCTCCATTATGATATCGCCGTTCTATCATCAGGAAAGCTTATTTCTACCGTTTCTGTTAGTACGTCTGCATAGCTATATGAAACACGTTCGAATGCATTTTCGTCTTGGTCTAGCTCGACAACAAAAACAGAAGGATACATTTCAGCTAATATGCCAGACCGTTCAATCGTTTTCCTTCTTCCGCCGTTAGCTTTTAATTTCAAACGTTTTCCGACTTGACACTCAAGACCTTGCTTAATTTCGATTAATGTTTTAGCCACTACACTCCACCTCACTGGAAATAATTATACCATAGGCTTGTTTAACAGTCAAATAAAACTATATATTATAACAGCATAGCAATTTTACTGTCAACATTAAAATGCGCTATTTCGTATTATTATTTGTAAATGTTAACAATTTATGTATCAACTTGTACATTCTGTTGGAAAATCCACTCTTGCCCTCGGGAAACCAAGGACAAGATGTACATATTATTCCGTTGATTCTTCCGATTTATCTTCTACATATGGTAAACCCGTTCTCAATAAGCCTCTTGTTTCTACACCGCCCATCCCTTTATCACCTGTTAATGTATTTCTTAGGGCATCCCAGACACTAACTTTTTCCATAAATGGTGTGTATGCAATTTTGGCGGCAATAAAAACAGGATCAAGTGCGTGGATATTGATACGTAGTGGAGAGCTTGCATAGTTAGCACCTGCACGTATCATGGATTCAAAATGAGATTGGCATGCCCCCGCGAATATCACAAGCTGATCCAAATGCGGATTCGCGCGTCTTGCCTCTCTTACGGTTTCAGCAAAATATTTGGAATTCCGGTACGCTCGAAGGTCACCTTTAATGCCTTTGTTTTTGGAAAAGGAATCGTGTCCGGTTATCACAATGATGTTCGGTTGAATTCGCTCAACCAAAGCACCTATCTCAACTGGCATGTCTTTTTCATGCAAATGCACACCATGTACCTGCAACCCCATCCGTTGATATAATTCGATACATTTTCGTAAGTAATGTTGATCACCATCCAAATGAAGCACTTTCGCTGGTAGTTGGAAATAATTCGCATTGTAGAGATAACCATCCGTTGATTGATATTCCCGTTTTTCCCGCATTAACTGGTAATCTTGTCGAAATAAACGGTAGGAAAATTCCTCTTGTTCCTTTCCTTTTTGCCGCCGTTTTTCCAGTTCTCTGGCTTGCACCTGCAGGAGGTCGCTAATTGGGGCATCAGCCTGCAAGCGAATGTCCTCCCCATATAAATTAACACTATCTTTTTTTACTGAAGCAACTCGAAAAAGCAGGTCATTATTATATGATTTGCGTGTTACTAATTCCCCGGTTGTAACGCTCATATATTCACCTCACACTTCTCTTATAGACTATGAGGGTAAATACCTATCCGTGCTTTTATTTCATTAGAAATGTTTTCTTTGTTTTTCTTGCTTCTTATCTTTCACCAATGCTTTATAAAACGAAAAAATCATAAGCAACATGATAAGTGAGAATGGAAGTGCTGCTGATATTAATGCGTTTTCAAGTGCTTGCAGTCCACCAGTATAAAGAAGTACAGCTGCAATCGCCGATTGAGCAATGCCCCACGTGAACTTAACTATTTGCGGTGGAGAAAGGGAACCATTTGTCGTTTGCATGCCCAGAACAAAAGTGGCGGAGTCCGCTGATGTTATAAAAAAGGTTGCGATTAGCAAAAGGGCAACAATGGATAGAACCATGCCCAGCGGCAATTGATCAAACGTGCCAAATAATGCCTGCTCATCCGGAAGTGCTGCAATATCTGAGCCATCTTTTTGTGCTTGAATGCCGGATATCCCGAATATTGCAAACCATAGGAAACTGATGACAGAAGGCACAATAAGGACGCCTAATACAAATTCCCGAATTGTACGCCCTTTGGATACACGCGCAATGAAGATACCGACAAATGGTGCCCAGGCAATCCACCATGCCCAGAAAAAGACCGTCCAGTCCAAAACCCATTGCTGCTCATCCGGATCATTCGGTGATAGACGAAGACTTTCAGCAGGTAATTGTTGAATATACGACCCGACTGCATCTGTAAGTGAATTCAGGATGTACAGTGTTGGCCCCAGAATTAGCGTTCCCAGGAATAAGATCCCGGCTAGACCCATATTGGCATTACTTAAGTATTTCATTCCTTTACTAAGACCAACATAAGAGGAAATCATGAATAAAACAGTTACGATTAAAATAATAACTAACTGCACCCAGAACGCATTATCAATATCTAGCAGGTACGTCAGGCCTCCATTGATCTGTGTAGCCCCAAAACCAAGGGTAGTAGCTACACCAACAACAGTCGCAAACACAGCAATGACATCAATCACCTTACCCCAGATGCCTTCCATTTTATCTCCAAAAATAGGTTCCAGTGTAGCGCTTATTAAACCGCGTTTCCCCTGACGGAATATAAAATAGGCGAGCACTAAACCAATAACCGCATAGATTGCCCATGCATGTATGCCATAGTGAAAAAATGTAACGCGCAACGCATCCTCTAAGGCCTTGCTTGTACCTGGATCTGCGGTAGGTGGTGTTTTTATATAATGGGAGACAGGCGAGGCTACACCGAAAAAGACAAGACCAATACCCATACCTGCACTAAATAGCATCGCAAACCATGAGGGATAACTGAATTCCGGTTTGTCATCCTGTTTTCCAAGCTTAATCTTCCCGTATTGACTGAAAACCAAATATAAACAAAACACGAGGAATAACGACACAATTAATAAATAATACCAACCAAAGTGAACAGATACAAAATCCATAATAGTACTTGAAATGTCTTCAAAAGCATCAGGGATCAGGGAGCCCACAATAGATAGGGCTACTATCATTGCCATTGTTACCCAAAAAACCACAGTTACCTTTTTCATGTTTATACCCTTTCTGAATTTCCTTTGGCTATAATGTATATGTAGGATACGTGGAAACCCAGTGTTAGTATTTGTAGAATTAGGTATTCTATTCAGAATGGAGGTCGTCTGGGCTGCAGGGATGGAAAACGTACGATGAAGGATTTGATGACCGCCATCTGCGAAAAAATGGCTATACGGTCATCATAAGCTCATGGTTACCGCTATCTACGGAAGATCATACGGTCATATGGAAGGTGGCTACATGACCGTAAAACTCTAAAAGTAGCTGAAGCGGGAATGTAGAGGGAGGGTAAACGAGTTAAAAGCTCACCATGAACTTCCATATGCATTCACCTAACACCCCCAGCATCATAAAACACATTCGCCAAAGCGGCGAATTCTTCTATATCCAAAGATTCTCCGCGTCTGGAACCATCTATATTGGCTATCTCAAGCAGCTCATTAATCGTTTCTTTATCATAGGTTTCTTTAAAAGAACGTATTAAATTATTGCGCAATGTTTTCCGTCGTTGACCGAAACAAGCTTGGACGAGATTAAAAAAATATGTTTCATTCTGAACATGAACAGGTGGCTCATCCCGAATAGTCAATCTAAGAACACTGGAGTCCACATTTGGTTGTGGCATGAATACGCTTTTAGGCACAGTCATCATCACTTCAGCATAGGTATAATACTGCATAGCAACGGTTAAGGACCCATAGCTTTTCGTATTCGGTTTTGCAGCCATTCGTTCAGCAACTTCCTTTTGAATCATCACCGTAAGCGTCAATATCGGTAATTGAGCCCTCAGTAATTTCATCAGAATGGGGGTTGTGATATAATAAGGGAGATTAGCGACAATATGAACAGGCTGGTCCGGCTCAAAATAACTACGAATCACTTCCCCTACATTCGCTTCCAAGATATCCTGATGCATGATTTGAACATTGTCATAGTCTTGAAGTGTCTTTTGTAAAATAGCCAACAAGCGCTGATCGATTTCAAATGCCACAACTTTATCCGCGTAAATTGCCAGTTGCTCGGTTAACGCTCCAATTCCAGGACCTACCTCAATGACGCCAGTTGCTTTGTCAATCCCCGCATGTTTAATCATATTTTCAAGAATATTCGCATCCACCAAAAAGTTTTGTCCCAAGCTTTTTTTGAATGCAAATGTATACTGGTTTAAAATCTCTTTCGTTCGGGTTGGCGTGGCTATATGCTTTTTATGCATCGTCATTTTCCTCCTGTTGCAGCTGTCTTACTGCATGCTCAAATTGCGCCTTTGAGATTTGAAATACGGTTAACCGTTTTAACAACTGTTTACCGTTAGTATGTCCGATTTGTAAGTGTTCACCAAGTCTATTTCGATACCTGCTTGCTTTAGGCCCACCGATCAGCCCGTGTTTCACCAGGTCTTCCTTTTTAATGTCACTCACACCCACATCACCCAGTTCGTATACATCTTCTAATGCTTGCTGAATAGATTCCTTCGATGCATGTTCAATGCCGAGACTTTTATTACCCGAACGCTTCGCCCTCGCAGTGTCCGGTGTTAAAAAAGCATGCTTACATCCAGGCACTGCCTGATCAATAATATGACGGATTCGCTCGCCGGGGTAATCCGGATCGGTGAAAATGATAATACCTCTTTTCTGTTTTGCATGTCTTATTTGTCTCAGAATCTCTTGATTAACCGCGGATCCATTCGTTTCAATGGTGTCTGCATCAACGGATTGCTGAATTTTTACTGTATCATCTTTTCCTTCAACAACAATCACTTCTTTGATTTTCAATGTTTTTCCTCTTTCCTCATCAAAATAATGCTCCTACCATCATAGCATGGCAAGAGCATTTATCCTACATTTAGTTCGGGGACAGGTCCCCGTCCCAATACCACGATTCAGCTTGCCATTGATACAGGTTTTTTGGCTATGGTGGTTGTCTCTTTTTTAAAAATAAACTGGAGATGGACTATTGGAGATCCATCTCCAGTTTATTTCACTTTTTTACATAAAGATCAACGTTCAAGATCGTTTAATTCCAAACAGGGTAAATGCATTTTCTGTCGTGATTTCACTGATCTCCTCGAACGCCATTTCTCTTAATTCTGCAATTTTTTCTGCTACCAGTTTCACATACGCAGGTTCGTTTCGCTTACCTCGATTTGGATGTGGTGCAAGGAATGGTGCGTCCGTTTCCACGAGTAATCGATCCAATGGGACACTGGCAGCGACTTCCTTAGGCATCGTCGCGTTTTTAAACGTTACCGGACCTCCAAGTGAAATATAGAAATTCATATCCAGACATGCCTGCACGTAATCGACAGCATCGTTGTAGCAATGCATGATTCCACCTACTTCCTTCGCATCCTCTTGTTGCAGGATTTCGATGATATCCGAGGTTGCTTCGCGGTTATGAATCGTAATCGGCATGTTCACTTTTTTAGCAAGGCGGATTTGCTTACGGAACACTTCCTTTTGTATAGCTTTCGGCGATTTATCCCAATGATAATCCAATCCCATTTCACCGATCGCCACTACTTTCGGATGTGCGGCTAATTCCTCGACCCAATCTAGATCTTCAGCCGTCATATCCACCGCATCAACCGGATGCCAGCCGACAGCTGCATAAATCGTCTCATTTTGCTCTGCGATTTCAATGGCTAAGGGAATCGTTTCCCTGTCAAAACCAACGACAACCATATAGCTGACACCTGCGTCAAATGCTCGCTGAATCACTGCATCACGATCTTCAAAAAACTGCCTCGCATTTAAATGGACATGTGTATCAAAAAGCATTTCATCACTTCCTTATAAGTGGAAAAGGCCGTCCTTTAAGGTGGCCTTTTCTTTGAGATTCCTTGCGTAAATTTGTTACTTTCACGTCGCCACGTATAGCTTTTATCAAAAGCAACAAATGACTTCGGCGGGACGAACCTTTGGTATAATCCCAATCTTTTCGAAAACAGGTTTACTAAAATACTATTTCACAATAGAGCCGTTGGCAAGCGATTGTTCCACAGAGGCTAGTGCGAGATTGCCGGATGCATCTTCACCACTGAGAACCATTCCTTCAGACAGTTTGCCCCGTAATTTCACCGGTTTTAAATTGGTTACACAAATTACTTTCTTTCCAACTAACGCTTCAGGTGTGTAATATTCTGCGATGCCAGAGATGACTTGACGCTTCTCGGTTCCGATATCAAGCTGTAATTGTAGTAACTTGTCGGCTTTTTTCATTTTTTCAGCTTGCAGGACTTCCGCTACACGCAAATCCAATTTCATGAAATCATCAATAGCAATTTGCTCTTTTTGCTCAGGGACTTCTTTCTGAGCCGATTCCTCTGACGTGTTTTGCATCATTGCTTTAATGGTTTCAACTTCCTTTTCCACATCCAGTCGCGGGAAGATGGGATCTCCTTTTTGGACACGGGTTCCTGCTTTCATTTGCCCATCTGCATATACACTATCCCATTCTTTGAGTGATTCATCGGTGACATTCAATTGCCTGAATATCTCCGCTGGCGATTCTGTTAAAAATGGCTGAAGCATAATGGACACTTTTCGAAGCGATTCCGCAAGATGGGCCATCACATTTCCAAGACGCTCCTGTTGACGTTCATCCTTTGCTAGAACCCACGGCTCTGTTTCATCAATGTATTTATTTGTACGACTGATGAACTGCCAGAGTGATGATAGCGCCACAGAGAACTGCATGTTTTCCAGTGCATCTTCCACTTTTGCAATTGTTTCTTTGGAGAATTGTTCCAGTTCCTTATCCACTACTGTTTCAGACGGATGATATGCAGGGATTTGACCGTCGAAATATTTTTCAATCATGGCCACCGTCCGATTTAACAAATTCCCAAGGTCATTTGCCAAGTCATAATTGGTACGCTCGACGAATCCTTCCGGGGTAAACACACCATCAGATCCAAATGGGACTTCTCGGAGTAAGTAATACCGCAGTGCATCCAGCCCGTACCGATCTATGAGTTTAACCGGGTCAACAACATTCCCTTTTGATTTGGACATTTTTCCGTCTTTCATTAGAATCCAGCCATGGGCGAATACCTTTTTCGGTAATGGCAGATCAAGTGCCATGAGCATGATTGGCCAATAAATGGTATGGAAACGAACAATTTCCTTACTCATTAAATGCACATCTGCCGGCCAGTATTTTTCAAATTTCTCCGGATTATCAGTGCCATATCCAAGGGCTGTAATATAATTACTGAGCGCATCAATCCACACGTAAATAACATGCTTCGGATCGCCGGGTACCTTAATCCCCCAGTCAAAGGTAGTCCGTGACACCGCCAAGTCCTCCAGACCTGGCTTAATAAAGTTATTCAGCATTTCATTCTTACGGCTTTCCGGTTGAATAAATTCAGGATTCTCATCATAAAACTGAACAAGCCTGTCCACATATTTACTCATTCGAAAGAAATAGGATTCCTCCTTAACCTTTTCAACAGGTTTGCCACAATCAGGACAATGCCCATTATCTAACTGACGCTCTGTGAAAAAGGCTTCATCTGATGTACAATACCAACCTTCGTATTCATCAAGATAAATGTCGCCTTGTTTCACGAGCTGATCAAAGATCTTTTGAACCACCTTTTTATGGCGTTCCTCGGTTGTTCGTATAAAATCATCATTGGATATTTTAAGTTTTTTCCACAGATCCTGAATACCACGAACAATCCCGTCTACATACGCTTGAGGTTTCATGTCGTTTTCTTCAGCTTTTCGTTGAATTTTCTGGCCATGTTCATCGGTTCCAGTCAAATACATGACATCATAGCCACGCATACGTTTATATCTCGCAATCACATCACCTGCGACGGTTGAATAAGCATGTCCAATATGCAAATTTCCGCTCGGATAATAAATCGGTGTTGTTATGTAGAACGTTTTCTCATTTTCGGCCATTCTTCTTACCTCCTAAACTCAGCTACCAATTTATATTTAAAACTATTTCCATTGTAGCGATTAAATCACTATTTGCCAAATCCTGAGCAAAATTCCCTATAAAATGAATTGACACAAAAAGGAATTATTGGTAAACTATTGACAATGTCGAAATATGAGGATTTTTTTAACAATTACCATTTAATAGGAACAAATGCGTGTAGTATTCTTACTGCAGCATTTTCCAACCTTCAAAGGGGAGAAAAAGCATGAAATCTACTGGAATTGTACGAAAGGTCGATGAACTTGGGCGTGTCGTTATACCAATTGAATTACGTCGCACACTTGACATTCATGAGAAAGACGCAATGGAGATTTATGTCGATAATGATGATATTGTGTTAAAAAAATACAAACCAAGTATGACATGCCAAATTACCGGGGAAACATCTGACGAAAACCTATCATTTGCAAATGGAAAACTTGTACTCAGCCCTGAAGGAGCAGAAGAATTAATTGAAGAGATTCGAGAACGGTTGGATAAATGAGGGACAAGGGGACAGGAACCTTGTCCCTCTTGTTTGTCGACGCGCAGTGGGAACATCATCATAATGGATAATAAGGTACTCTTACCGGATAATAAATCTGTCATGCGGGGACTGTTAATGATCGATGCAATTATATTGATTGAACCTATTTGTGTTGGTAAAAGTGCAGTGGGAAAGGCAATTGCCGATAAGATAGGGGAGGGCCTCAGCGGCCGACGGATGTTTTTTGGATTGATTATTATAGGGAAATTAGTTTAGCAAGATGAAATATACCAAACCGATGGCTATAAGGCGATGTATACGTATTTTAGCAAAACATATTATTTATCCGAAAGGAAAATCTATAGACGATATTGCTGAAGAAATACTAACAATAGCGACTTAATAATTATAGCAGTGGTATGGTCACTGTATATGAAAAGAAGCATCTTAACAGGAGATCTCATGTTTAATTTAAATGGATAACTGGGACAAGGAACCTGTCCCTATGTCCCAACATGGAAGATCCGATAAACGTCTCGCTTGGGCATTTTCCTATCTACCGAAGTTTGCTTTATTGCTTCTTTACTGGACAAGTGTTGCTCTTCTATGTAGTAATTCACGTGCTCCATCACCGACAAATGGCTCCACCACAGTGCATTATCATGCTCGTGTAGCTCCGTTGAAGATTCGCCTTCAACAACGATACAGCATTCTCCCTTCCATTCATTTTCTGCCATCCAGGAAACAAGTTCTTCCATGGATCCACGTACATATTCTTCAAACCGTTTCGTTAGTTCACGCGCGATCGTAACTTGACGATTACCCAGCTGCTCATACATCACATGTAATGTATCCTTCAGACGATAAGGAGATTCATAAAACAACAGCGTTGCCGAGATTGGTTTCAAACGTTGTAATACGTCTGCTTTATCTTTCTTTTTTCGTGGCAAAAATCCGTAAAAGTAAAACTCCTCAGGTGGCAGTCCGGATCCAACTAACGCACATAGCGCCGCATTTGCCCCTGGCAAGACAACGACAGCCTCCCCCCTGCTTATTGCAGCTTGCACTAGTTCATATCCCGGATCAGAGATAGCCGGCATGCCCGCATCACTGACAATAGCGATCGATTCCCCATTTTCGATTACTTGCAATAACTGCTCCTCACGCGCTTGCTTATTATGCTCATGGTAGCTAATCAAGGATGTAGCGATGTCAAAATGATGAAGTAGGTTTTTCGTATTTCTTGTATCCTCTGCAGCAATGATTGATACAGTTTCCAATATTTTTAGGGCACGATATGTAATATCCTCCAAATTCCCAATTGGTGTCGGAACAACATAAACAACTCCCTTGGCCTCTGGATCAAAGCTCTTCTGTATGTTCACTCTGCATCACTTCTTTCAGCTTGTCCCGAATCAATTCGAATTTTTCTTTTCGAGAAAGTTGTTTGATCTGATATTCCCTTTGCAACGCTTCTTCCTTGCTTGAAAACTTCTCCACAAAGACAACTTGAAAAGGACCACGCCCCCGCGTATATTTGGCACCTTTTCCTTCTGTGTGCTTGTTCAATCGACTTTCTAAATCATTCGTATACCCCGTGTACAGCGAACCATCGCTACATTTAAGTATATATACCGTATGTTCATCTGTCATAAATAATATCCTCCGCTTCTTCTGTGTAAGTTCCATCCGCCTTGTAAATGATTAGCGGAGATAATATTTTCAAATCTGCTTTTCCGTCACGAATGCCTTCTACCAATAACATATTAGCATCTTTACCTTCCTTGGGGTAAATAAATCGCAGGCGTTTGGGCTCTAGTTTATATTTCCGAAAAAGCGCAATAATATCAACCAACCTTCCCGGCCGGTGCACCATAGCAACCTTTCCGCCAGGCCGAACATGCAATTTACAAGCTTTCACGACATCTTCCAAGGTAGCAAAAACTTCATGTCTGGCAACTGTCAGATACGAGTTATGATTAAGCTCCGTATCATTTGGGGTACGGAAATAGGGTGGGTTGCATGTGACCACATCGAAACTACTTTGTCCTAAGACTGGCTGCAACTCCTTTAAATTCCCTTGAATCATTGTTAATTGCTCGGTTAACTCATTCATGCGTACATTTCTTTCCGCCATGCTAAATATTCGTTCTTGAATTTCAACACCTGTTATGTGCGCGTTGGTCCGTTTCGTCAGTAACAGCGGTATAATACCGTTGCCCGTACACAGATCTAAAATCTTCCCACGTTTCATCGGAACTTTAGCAAAATAGGCAAGCAACACGGCATCAAGCGAGAAGGAAAAGGCAGTCGGACTCTGAATGATCTTCATGCTTTCATCTGCCAATGCATAATCAAGTCGTTCATCATCATATAGCTGTACCATTGTCTAATCCTTTCTATCTATGTAGAAAAGCTGCCCTGAATTTGAGGACAGCTGTCATATATATTATTTGGTTCTGTTAAATAAATCAAGACAGAATATGCAATCCGCATTTTGCCTTGGACTACCAAATTCCAGATTGCAGATATGAAAGCCTTCTTCATACAACCTGGCCAAATTATCATAACCTTCGCCAGGAATTGTCTTAGACGAACTCTGTTCACTAGAGTCTCCCTCTTCGGCGTCTTCCCCGGGATGATCCAAATGTCTTCGCAAATTATGGTTTTCCATAGCAAGTCGATGATTTTCTTCCAATAAATTACTTAATTTTCCCTTCAAATCACCAAGTTGCTCATATAATTCCCCAATTCGCTGTTCCATATCCGATACTTGGTCAAATATTTGTCTATTATTCACGCCTCATCACTCCGTTATTCTGTGACCCTAAGCTAAAATGCCTTCCTCGATTAGCTCATCTAATGTATACTCAACTTGGCGTTCTTTTTCCGGGATATCGATTTGTACAAGCCGTTCAAGAATGTTTAACCCCGCTACTTTCCCATTACCGAACGGCGTTTGAATAGCCTGCCCAATATCCGGTAATTCGCGCTTCGCTGTTTCATATTCATCATTTTCGTATTTCAAGCAACACATCAAGCGACCACATAACCCAGAGATTTTTGCCGGGTTTAGGGAAAGGTTTTGATCTTTTGCCATTTTAATAGATACAGGCTCAAAATCTCCCAGGAACGTGGAACAGCATAGCATCCTACCACATGGGCCAATCCCGCCAAGCATTTTCGCCTCATCACGAACTCCGATTTGTCTAAGCTCGATGCGTGTTTTAAACATGGCAGCTAGGTCTTTTACCAGGTTACGGAAGTCCACTCTTCCATCCGATGTGAAATAGAAAATAATTTTATTACGATCAAATGTATATTCTGCTTCTACTAGATTCATATCCAGACTATGTTCTTTAATTTTTTCTGAACCGGTTTGGAAGGCTTTAGCCGCGTATTCCTGATTTTCCGCAACCATATGTTTATCTTTCTCATTCGCCTTGCGAATCACTTTCTTTAAAGGAAGAACAACATCTTCCTCATCGACTTGCCTGTCGCTAATAACAACTTTTCCAAATTCGATACCGCGAACCGTCTCCACAACAACATAGTCATCTGCGGAAAGCTCTTCTGTACCTGGATCAAAATAATATATTTTACCCGCTTTTTTGAAACGGACGCCAATCACATCAATCATTGCGATATATCACCTCTGTATATGAAGTGTAAGCTGTTCAATCACTAATGTCGGATGAACATTCTGCTTCACGTTTCGTTTCGCCTGCAAAATCGCATTTAAAACTGTTACCAATTTCTCCTGTGGGAAAGTCATTGCTGCGTTTTCAAGTGTTTCGTTTTGCGGCGTAAAAAAAACCATGGAATCTTCATTGCCAATATGATAATAAAGAATATCTTTAAATGCCAGAAGTAATAAATCCAATCCTTGCTCTAGTTCATTTCTTTCTACGAAGTGGTTCACCCAAGATTTATGAATAAACAGAAATACATCTTCAGGATTATTTAAATAGACTCCTATTAATTGTACCACTAACTTTCTTGCTGTGGCAAACCATGCATTATCATCCCAGGCAAATGCATCATCCAAATTATTGGTTAATGCACTCATTAAAACGGCATTTTCCCTCGTCATTCCTTCTTCCATTAAACGATCTTGGAAGGAGGCCGGATCCAGCGGCTTAAGGTCGATTACCTGACAACGGGATTTGATCGTTGGGATAATCCATTGACTACTTTCCGTCAACATAATCGCCGTGGTCTGCCTACTGGGTTCTTCTAAAAACTTCAGAATACGGTTTGCGGCATTATCTGTTAACGTATCAGCACCTTTGATCACATACACCTTCTTATTGGATTCAAGGCCTGAATACGTAAACTCATGCTGCAAGTCTCTAATCTGTTCTATTTTAATCGACTGCCCGTCCGGCTCCAACCAATGTACATCGGGATGGTTACCGGAAGCAATACGCTTACATGCATGACATTCGTGGCAGGGTTCAATTCCCGTTTTATTCTCACAAAATAAATCCTTTGCGAGCAGTAAAGCAATATCTACTTTCCCTGTGCCACGTGCTCCTTGGAGTAAATACGCATGAGAAATACGGCCTTTTCTTATACTGTTTGTAATGATTTTGCCTGCCAGAGGCTGTACCTGAGTAACTTCAGACCATGTTTTCATAAGTAACCTTCCATTTCTCATGTATATATTAATCAATAGTCCCTTGGTCTCGCCTATGAGACCAAGGACATCTACCGTCTTTTTTCCTCATTCATCATTTCCTTAGTTAACTCCAGAAGTTTCGCGTCTATTTCCTTAGCGACCGTTGACTTATTTCTAAAATTGATAAAATGATTCAATTGGCAGAATGAATACAGTTGCTCCGCCAACCTCTACTTTAACCGGTCTTGGGATATAGGAATCCGCATTACCGCCCATTGGTGAAATTGGTGCAACCATTTGTTCACGGTGTGAGCAATTATCTCGAATAACATCTAATGCTTCATCGACATAGTCATCACTACACCCGATCATAAGCGTTGTGTTACCTTCCTTTAGAAATCCGCCCGTTGTTGCAAGCTTCGTTATTTGGAATTTCTCTTCTCCTAAAGCATCGGTCAGACGGTTGGAATCCTTATCTTGAATAACTGCAATAATCAGCTTCACGCGAAACACCTCCTTTACTTTCATTGTTGTAGATAAGCAAGAACACGATCTGTAGCCTCTTTTTCAACAACTTCCATTGTTTTCTCAGCATTGATCATTTGCATACGGTCTGCAAATCGCTCCAGAAGGATATGATAGGCTTCATATACCTTTTCATGAAAATGCAGGTTTTCCAAGTCCAAACGATTTCTTTCTCTATTCTTATTCGCTTCGATGCGTGCTAATCCCTTTTTTGGATCAATATCAAAAAATAATGTTACATCCGGCATCGCATCCTGGATGGCAAATTGATTGATGGCAAAGACTTCATCCATTCCTAAACCACGCGCATAGCCCTGATAAGCGAGGCTACTATCAACAAAACGATCACATAAGACAATTTTCCCCTGGCCTAGTGCCGGCAACACCTTCTCAACAAGATGTTGCCTTCGAGCTGCCGCATATAGCAAGGCTTCCGTTCGTGCTTCTATCTTTGTATCCGTTGTATCCAGCACAATGTTTCGTATTTGTTCTGCGATTTCGATACCACCTGGCTCACGTGTTGCAAGCACATCATATCCCAGGTTCTGTAATTTATGATTTAAAGAGTGGAGGACCGATGTCTTACCAGCACCTTCACCACCTTCAAATGTTATAAAATATCCACTCACGCCTCTTATCTCCTTCTCATTTACGTATAGACCCTGATGCTTAAATCCTTTTGTTGAATATTGACCCCCCGTTCAATCAGGTTTTCAATTATTTTAATATGCGGTCTCGTAATTTGTTCCCCTTTTAAAATAACAGGTATTCCCGGCGGATATGGGATTACTGCCTCTGCTGCTATATGTCCGATTCCCTCATGCAAAGAAACCTGTTTATACGGTGATTGATTCATTTCCTGATAAGACAAAGCCAATTCCTGAATGTCTTGCGTGATAAGCTTTGTTATCTCTATTGTAGCATGATTATCCAGATTTTTTAATTGATCGCCCACGCTTTTTACCGCATTTTTTAATGGATAGACGTTTGCAAATGGGGTAAGACCATGGATAAATAAAATCTGATTATGGGTAACAAGCTCGGGATAGATGTTTCGTCTTTCAAAAAGATATGCTATATCTTTTGCAGCAATGCCGCTTTTCATGTGTAATGTTATTTTTAGTGGATCATCTGTTGGGAGTATTTCCCAGTTGTCAGGTGCGTGCAAGATCTCCCTTACCGTAGAAGCACTATGCGTAATGTTATATACATCCTCTGCTTCCATGGTTGCCAGAAACATGCGTGCAATATCCAATGATGCCAGTAATGGATAAGAAGGACTACTCGACTGGATCATCTGCAGAAATCGCGCCATCCGCTCCTTTGAAACGAGCTCGGATTTCATATGTAAAAATGAAGCCATTGTCATCGCAGGTGCCATCTTGTGTGCGGATTGGACGACCACATCTGCCCCTAGATTCAACGCTGAAGGCGGGAAGGGGCTACCGAGGGAAAAATGAACCCCATGCGCCTCGTCCATAAGTACAGGCATATCGTATGTATGTACTTCGTCTATCATCTGTTTTATGGCATATGTTTTCCCGAAATAGTCTGGATAAGTGAGCACCACCGCTTTTGCATCCAGATGCTGGTGAAGCGCTTTTCTTAAGGTATTCAGACTCGGATTGGTATAACGGTCTACTGCATGGTCATATTCCGGTGCTATAAATACGGGTCTCACGCCACTTAACTCCAGCCCATTCATCACCGATTTATGACTGTTTCGCTGCACAATTACCTTATCGCCAGCAGAACATGTCGCCAAAATCATCGCCAAATTGCCGGCAGTACTTCCACCAACAAGAAAGAATGTATGATCAGCCTGGAAAAAATCCGCTGCCATGCTCTCCGCTTCGGCAATTGCCTCTGTAGGGGCATGTAGATCATCCAGGCCAGGAAGTTCCGTCATATCCAGCTTTAAAATGGAATCGAAAAATTCTCGTGCATTGGCAGGAAATAAAAGGCCATTTTTATGTCCGGGAACATGGAAAGAGATAGGCCCAGAATTATGAAAATGTGCTAAGGTTTGAAATAGAGGGGTGTGGCGATGGTTCATTTGTGTATCTCTCCATTTTTAAGTTTTATTTGAATGTAGCAGTGAATGAATGGAGGTTAATGCTAGTTATAGAAGATAAATTAATAGCATCGTTATAGAATATATATGCTTTTATTTAAACGTATGTATTTCTTTAAATACATATTATATCATCACTATCTATCAAAGCAAAAGGCGCAACATCGTTTTATGCCATACTTTCAATTTTCCTAGAACACTTAAGCAAGCTAGTCCATTATACCCGCGTTAAAAATACCTTATAAAATTTTATCTATCTTTTGACATTACTAAAAATATTATTTATAATTTTAAGAAATATTATAAAGGGAGGTCTTTTTTTATGCAGGGTAGAGAACAATGGGCAACACGGTTTGGATTTATGCTTGCAGCCGTTGGTTCAGCAGTTGGACTGGGTAATATCTGGCGCTTTCCCTATATTACAGGAGAACTAGGCGGCGGATCGTTTTTATTAGTATATCTTATTTGCGTGCTCATCATTGGTTTACCGACAATGATTGCGGAATTCTCCATTGGTAAACGCGGACAGCTTGATGCAGTTGGATCGTTTCAAAAAACAGCAAAGTCTAAACCATGGGTCATTGGTGGCTGGCTTGGTGTTATTACTTCATTTTTAATTGTGTCTTTTTATGCCGTCATTACCGGTTGGGTCTTATATTATATGTTTGGTTACATAACCGGCGCAGTTCAACAGGTAGAACCTGGGGGAATCGGGGAGTTCTTCGAAGGGTTTATCGGCCATGATTTCCTTCCGGTCATTTGGCAAATCGTCATCATGGCTATCATTGTCAGTATCCTATATTTTGGCGTAAAGAAAGGGATCGAGCTTTCTAATAAAATCTTTATGCCTTTACTCGCTCTGATTCTTATCATATTAGCGGGGTACAGTTTATCTCTGGATGGTGCTGCCGAAGGATTATCGTTTTTGTTTATTCCGGATTGGAGTGCACTGACGGACCCAAATTTATACCTGGCAGCTATTGGGCAGGCCTTCTTTACCTTATCTCTTGGTATGGGCATTATGGTCACCTATGGCGGTTACTTGTCGAATCAAACAGGGAATCGTCTGCCGGGTACCGCAGCGAGTGTTGTTCTTCTTGATACACTCTTTGCAATTGTTGTAGGCGTTATCATCTTTATTGCTATGTTCACAATCGGTGGAATTGAACCGGATCAAGGACCAACTTTGATCTTCGCGGTGTTACCTGAAGTATTTAATCAAATGGCTGGAGGAGGAAGCTTCTTCGCAATCCTATTTTTCTTCCTTGTCTTTATCGCCGGTCTATCTTCTGCAATATCCCTGTCGGAAGTCAGTGTTTCCTTTGCGATTCGTCAATTTAACATGAGTCGGAAGAAAGCAGCGCTTATTGTAGGAGCACTTATTACATTAGTTGGTGTTCCATCGGCATTAAGCCAGGGTGGCCCACTCGGTGATGTTTTGATTTTTGGTGAAACGATTCTTGATTTTGTCGACATATTAACGGACAGCTACCTCCTACCGATTGGCGGTTTAATTGTTGTTCTCTTTGTCGGTTGGGGCTGGAACCGTAGAGAAGTGTTTGAAACCGCAGATTTTAAAAATCAGTGGATTGGAAATCTATGGCTGATTCTACTCCGCTTCGTAGCACCAATCATGATCATTATTATTTTACTCGCCAACTATTTAGGAATTGGCGTATAGGGACATGGGGCTGGGACAAAAGTGTTTTTAACAAATAAATTCCGAACATACATCGCTTCGGAAATATACTTCGCTTTCCGCGGGCGGCTGGTGAGCCCCCTTGTGCTATCGCACTTCGGTGTCTCACCTATGCCTTCCCTCCCGCTGGAGTCTCCACATATTTCCTACGCTAAGTTTGATAATGTTCGTCTTTTTAATGAAACACGTTTGTTTTGTCCCAGCCCCGTCTTTTTTAACAAGCGCTCGGTTAACCTAAATCAATATCTTGCTAATGGCATTCATTTTTTCCGGGTCAAACATATTGGCAAATGAATGATGCATTCGTACAGCCTTCCCAAAATGATATTGCTTGGCACCGACGATTTGATGAACCGATTTTATGTTATCCAATGAGAGTCCCCCTCCCGGTAATATCTCAGGTCCCTCGGTATTTCTCGCAAGTTTTACCAGTTCATGAAGGGCCTTCATGCCAGCTTGTGCATTTGGTGCACCGCCAGAAGTCAATATGCGTTTCACATGATCAGAATAACGCATCAGCGTTCTGTAGGCAGCTTTTTGATCCGTAATTTCATCAAATGCCCGGTGGAACGTCATATCCATTTCCGGTGCAAGGGCAATCACCTCTTTTAACTTATATTCATCGACTGTGCCATCTTCACTAAGCGCCCCAAAAACAATCCCTGTCCCACCTAGCTCGAGGACAGCCTTGATATCGTCTTGCATCATAGCAAAATCATTTTTATCATACGAAAAATGCTTGCTGTGTGGGCGAATCATAACTTGTACAGGTATAGAAACACTGGGAAGGACTTGTTTTATCGTGCCATAACTTGGTGTCAAACCTCCCTCACTAATAGCGGATACCAATTCAAGCCGATCCGCGCCCAATTTTTCCGCTTGAATGGCTTCTGTTTGATTTTGTACAATCACCTCTACGATGATCAGAATCATTCCCTTCCTTATAGCTTCCATTTATCTTAGTATATCAAAGTTTCGCACTAATTTCTCTTTGCGGCAGATCAACAAACAAATTTTACGAAAGCATGATCTGTCAATGATGAAGTCTTCCCATAAAAAAAAGCCTTTGACGCGCAAAGACTTTCCAATCTATGAATATAATTTCGGTTTGTTTACATTTTTTAATTTTCTTAAATAGTAGTTATACTTCTCTTCCCTAGGTTCAGTATGAATCATATTATACTCACATTCACTGCAAATGAACATGGTGTATAAATGAATCCCCTTCACTTTTTCTTCCTCACAAATACCACAGCGCTCCAAGAAATTCGTTTGTTTTATCATGTTTCCACCTCCGTTAGAAATTAGTCTCTCCCAATCTAACGGATTTTATACAAGGAAACTTTGAAACTTTTATTTTTTTATTTTGATTTAGCTTGCTTCAAATTAGAAACAAATGAATCGCCGTCAGTGAGACAAGTCCAAATATCCCTAGGAATCCGGAGACCATCACGGTAAACAGATTAATAGGGATATGCAATCCAATAGCTCCACCAAATACATTTAAGAAAAATAAAAACAAAATGCCAATACCCAGTTTCACGGCGCCTTGTCCGATGAGACGCATCGGCTTAATTGGGGCACCAACAATCAATAGTAAAACAATTAATGCAATCATAATGGAAATAACAACTGTAGAACTCATAGCCAATCAACCCCTTTTCCTTGTCCCCTTATTAGTATATATGATGGAAGGGCAGGAAAAAGAACTGAAAATAGTTTCTCTAATCCAACTCCCGCACCCTTTTATTACCTAACCCAAGCAGAGAAACAGCGATAATACTCCCCCCAGCTAAAGCCAATGACGTCACAGTTCTCAGATTTTCAATCAAATAGCTGAATAAACTATAAGCACCGGAAAGAGGATTAGGCCGCCAAACATATGAAAGCTTGTGACGCGTCCCAGCCACCTGTTAATCCACTAACCCCTGAACAGCACTATCCCGAATGATAATGAAAGCTGTTAAACTAATGCCAATTGCGCTAATAGAATAAAGGATAAAAGAAAAGTAGGTTGTAATGATAAAAGTAAGGCACATACATCAGATAATACCAAAAAAGCATAATAAAGAATACCACGATGGGATAACCGTTCTAAACGTCCAATAATCGATGCACATAATAGTGCTCCTATCGCCATCGCAGCTAAAAACCAGCCATATGTTTCCACCCCGCTATACGTGGTCTCTGCATAAACAGGTAAAATAATAACATCAAAAGAAGCAATTCCAATATTTGATAAGGATGCAATTAAAATACTCGCTCCCAGCCATGCTTGCTCTCGAATCGTATTCCAGCCTTCTTTGAAATCTGCCCAACAGGCGTTTGCTGATTTCGGTTCATCCGTCTTAATTTTATGTTTTGATTTTACAGATACGAAAAATAAAGCAGATAATAAAAATGTTACCGTATTATTATATGCAATGTATAGTCCAATAACAGCAACGAGTGCGCCGCTAACTACAGGACCAATCATCTCACTTAATTGTTGTGAAATAGATCGCAGCGAATTAGCCGAGATGAGCTGATCTTTTCTAACAATCTGAGGAAGAATTCCGCGAACAGCCGGGCGATAAAAAGTAGAAATAAAACCCATTAAGACCGTTAACATATAAATATGTGATAGTTCCAACATATCCGTGATGATGAGCAATGAAACCACAAGTACTGCTCCTCCACGAATGATATCGCATACAATAGGAACAGTTCGCTTCGACCATCGATCAACAGAAAAATAATCTGAGGGAGAATAAGGAAGATATAGGCCAATCCAAATTCAATAGTGCGCTTATGAGATTTGGTGAATTGGACATCATGTTAGGGACACCTCACATCAGAAAGGAGTAAGCGTATACAATGGAAGAAATCATATAGATGTTTTCATTTTCTATAAAGGGCAGCCAACTAATTTTATAACTCTTAAGTTTCAAAATTACTACCTACCAGTATGATAAGTACTAAAAGTAACAAAAAACCTATACCTACAACAATACTTACTATACCAATCGATATAGATAGCTTTCCCGAATCTTTGAATAAACCAATTATCCCAAAAATCATGCCTGTCATGGATGCTAAAATCATTACAATAAAAATTGAGAATGAGGTATAACTGTATTCCTGATCATTTGATCAAAAGAAAAATATAATATCTAGGATTAAAGCGATAGCAGTCATTACTATGTATTCACACTCCCAATTGCCATAATTCTCCTAACAGTGGTCATGAGCACGGCAAAAATTATTTACATAATGTTATACCTCCTCCAAAAGGTCTACCTTCTCGATATAAAATAAGGCTGTAAATACCAGTTCAACTATTTTGACTAATGAGGAGATATCAGAGATATTAAAACACACCTTAAAAGAAGTATTTGTCAACCATTAAATGGAAAATTTCTTATAAATTCCATAAATGCGAAATAACCAACTAAGCCCAAAACAAGAAAGAAAATAAGTATATATACAATTTTCTTATCCATTTTTTCACTCCTTTGGGGTTTTCTATAATATTAGTAGTTGCAATTATTTCATGATTTATTGAAAAAATCTAGTATAATAAAGTGGTAAATTTCTTAACTTTAAAGAAATTTACCACTTATAAAGGCACTAATTGTTAATCATTATACACAATCTTTTTCATAAGCCCAAGTAGCAACATACCACCATCCGGGATCAGTTGTACCATTTGCACAATCCCCAAGAATTTGATCACATTCACAGTCATTATACCCAAAATTACCATAACAGCGATCATGAGAACGACAACAGCTATCTAAACTATTTATTGGCGTCCCCCCTCCAGTTGACCCGTCATCGCCACAATCCGCACCACAATGGCGATAATAATGTCGACCAGTTGCTGGGTCACTGAATGTCAGACAACCTTCATACCAATCTTGTTGAGCTTCTATATTGCTTTTTTGATTCTCTGCAAAGAAATCAAAATAATTATGATCATATGGTAGCTCTTTCAGTACATGGATTTGGTTATTTTTAACTGATGCACGCTTAATCTTTTTACTATCCAAATTAGTGTCAACATAATGAGCCACAATTTTTTTGAATGCATTGTTATTATAATCTTTAGTGGCTTCGATAACTTTCTCATCATTTTGATAAATTAGTAGAGTCTCCAATATCTTATCTTCTTGATTTTCGTAGATGAACTGTAAAGTATATCCCTTTTCCTTGATTTGATCTAAATTTATATTTAGTTCTTTTACAAGAAGTTTTGTGTCATTTTCGCCCAAGGCCTCATTAAGCAATTTTTCAGTTCTTGAAATGGATAGTTCTTCTATTTCTGCTCTCATCATCATTCCCACTTTCTATAATTTTTTAGTAGTAACAACAAACTCCAGTTTCTATTATAGTTCCGTCAGGAAAAACCTGGATTTCCTTACTACAATCTGGATTAGCATTACAACATTCCCTATCACTGTTATCGCATATGATCTCATACTGTGGAGTAATTTCCTCATTACTAACCTTCTTTTTATCTTTGGCCACTTCAGCTCACCACCTATTTGGATTTTTATAGTTTATTCCTTCACTTAGGGCACATGACTTGGCATCAAATTTATATCGTAGTACCTATGCGCAAACTCATGAACCATATAAACCTGTTTCGTTGATGCTAAAGCTAAATCCTGAAAAAATTCCCGTTCTTCCTCTGTATATGCTTCTTCAATACAACTTGCATAGAATAATTGACAGCAACGAGCTTCAGTAAAGCAGCGATATATTGTTTCAGGTGTTTTCATCTTTTCCTCCTTTCTTTGATTTCTTATATAGTAAAGTGAATTAATTCTGCTGCTTATCAACTAACCCTATTAAATTTTTGAGACCCCATTTTTCTAAATAGCAATTGGCATTAATCTATGCCCATCCAACTTAATTGGTAGCCTTAAATGAAAAGATGTAACTAATTGTGTTAATTACATTTTCCAAGGATATTTTGACAAAAATTTCAGATAAACGTTGATATAATTGATAGAAACCTGATTTATTTCACTTTAATAAGTAGGGGGTGAAATTTATGAAAATTGATAAGGATTCTAGCAGAATAGTAAAAGACCCATATAATGAAATATTGAGTGAAGTTATTGAACAAATCAAAAAAACTTTAGACCAGCCCATAATGAAGACATTTTTAGAAGATGACGAGAATGTGGAGCTTCTTATAAATGCTATGGAACATCCAACAGAATTTAATTTCAATAAGCTCGATGAAGTATTTGGGCAACACCTTCAAAAGGCAAGAATGATGAAGTATTTAATTAATTTAATTCGCATCTACTCCATTGATTTTGATAAGAAACAACGAAAACTAAATGATCGTTTCCCTTTAATAGTTGACAAACCGCTAGGAGATGAGGGAGAGGACGAGACGATCGGGAGTCTGTTAGCGACTGAAGATCCCGATTTTGTAGAACTATATGTAAAACGTAATGGGCAAGATTTAAAAGAATTTATATCATCTATGCCTCTATACCAAGCGATAGATGAATTAACAGAAAAGCAAAAGTCGCTGATGAAGCTTTTTTACGTAGACAATCTATCTAATGTAGAAATATCCGAGATTTTTGAAGAGTCTCCGCAGAACATCTCAAATATTCACCGACAAGCACTGAAAAAACTTCGAGCTATTTTGGGTTTAAATTCCAGAAATGAAGGGAAATAAAAATTAGATTAGATAGAAAATATTAGAAGGGGTGTTAAGAAATGCCTTCCGAGTGCAAAATTCAATGTTGCAAGGAACAATTGGAAAATGAGGAGGTAGAGAAAATAATTAAGGAGTTAAGCCCAAGAATAAAGAACAGTATCACAAACACGGCATATCAGGAACGTGAGGATTTAGAACAGGAATTAGCCATCAAAATCATTGAAAAAATTCAGATGTTTGAATGTAGGGACAGCCCGGGATTTTGGGACTTTGTGCAG
This sequence comes from Virgibacillus sp. NKC19-3, assembly GCF_019837165.1. Lineage (NCBI taxonomy): Bacteria > Bacillati > Bacillota > Bacilli > Caryophanales > Bacillaceae > Virgibacillus > Virgibacillus saliphilus. The sequence continues at coordinate 67,730 of NZ_JAGYHC010000001.1, read as the reverse complement.
TCCAAACAATAAGAAAGTAGGAGAAGATGAAAGAGTTCCTAACCACGACTATTTATATTCAAAAAACAAATGATGTATAAAAGCAGTGTGAGGTATAAACCGTTCTTCACACTGTTTTTAATCTGCCAAAATTAAATTAGCATGGGATATAGGCTGGATCGGAGGAAGATAGATAAATATCTTGTACGTTACAAAAACAACTCCAGGAAAAGAAATTGAAAAGTAGACGATTATTATGAAGTCATATTATTACTATAATCCAAGGAATCCAATAAGTATTTTACTACAAAAGAGTGTTATGACGGTACCTAAAGGGAAATCACGCATTAAGTTGTACTTCATCTACTTTTAGGATCTACATAACAAAGTAAAAGGAATTTCAACATTATTTTGATTCAGGTAAACAAAGGAACGCCAACAACGAGGTGATTCACTTTAAAACTTCTCCAGGTGGACAAGCACAACTGGATTGAAGATGTTCGATACATCACGAAAGATAGCGAAATAATATATGTGTATGTTTGCGACTTTTACTTTGTTTTTCATGGTTTCGAACATTTTACATATTCATTAGTAATATATTTAATTATTACCGTAATTTATTTTTCATCAATAAGGAGAAAGGACCAGAGTCGTACTAACAGTACAACTCTGGTTTATATTTATTAGCAAAAACGGTTTTTAGCTGCATCACATCCATCACCAACAATGGAAGCGCATAAATTACGACATATAGTAAAGCCAAGAATAATACCAATAACTGGTATAGCTCTACAAGCAGTTTGACAAGCAGCAACTCCACCAAAACCACAAAGAATATTAATTGCATTTTCACAAGCAGATGCCTGAGGTGAAGCTTCATTAGATAATGATTTATGAAAATCCGTTTTAACAGTTTTAGTAGAACCGTATTCTGTAATATTTAAGGTAGCATAATCATCTTTCCAGTAAGCAGTGACAGAATTTAAAAACTCTGCTTTTCCATTTTTAACCTTGTAGGCAACCACAGTAGATTTCTTTCCTTCATCTTTTTCTGTTAAACCAAAAACCAAATTTTCGCTTTCTTCAACACCCACAATTTCCAAAATTTCTGGGTGCTGAGATTTTGTTTGTTCGATTATTTTTTCAGACATGTTCAACCACTCCTCATAATTTTTGTAAAACGTTTTACACTATATAAAGTGGAAGGAATCAGAGAAAAAACAATCGTATTTAAAAAAATTTATTCTTTGAATAACATATGATAAAATAAGATTAAATCAATTAAAATAAGGAGAGAAAATATGAATATTTTACCAAATCAAGATAATGTAGGTGCTTCAAGATTCGAGCTTTGGTTATTTAAGTTTTTATATATGCTATCTTTTAAAAGGTCCAATTACTTAGAAAAAATAATCCAACAAATAGAAAAAGATTTAGAGGCAAACAAAAACAGGAGAATTTTTTAGTATATTTTCATAGACATGCGCCGCAGTAAGTCCCCATAGAGCACAAGGAACGTGTTAAAATACCACTAGCTAAACTTTTTGGCATATAGATCTCCTACTCTCCAATTATGAAATATATTACAATACACAAATGATCGCTTCTAAAGTAATAGAAGATAACCTACATTAATGATTAATTCAACAGTATACAGTTATACTGTAAAAAGGCTAATCTGAGGTGATTATACAATGAAAAAAGTGAATATTAACGACCTCAACCAATGGATAGGTGAGCAAAAATCTGAAGTGGAGCGATCAATTATTAGAAATCGCGATTCAGAAAGGCTAATTCGAACTCGCTTACGAAACAAAGATGAACAAGAGATTCTTGATAAACTCTGTATAGAGCGCTGGAAAAAAGCCAAACAAGAAGGCGAAATAAAATATTTTTCAAAACGGAAATGGTTTTATGATTTCGATTGAAGAAGCTAAAATCAAAATTGAACGATTACAAGGGAAACAAAAATTCATATCATATTTAGCCACGAGACATGGCAGATAAGTATTTGAAGTCGCTTGGCTTTGTTCGTGAAGGACGCCATTGGTATCACGATAAGCTAATGATCAGCGTTGAAATCCCAAACGACATGCTTGAAGATGCAGATAATGAAAGAGTTGTTGTTTTAGTATTACAGAATGGTCTTCATGTCTATGTAATAGGATTAGAAGATATTATGTTAAATCGATTACGCGCCTGTGTTCATTGGAATTCATCATCAGATTGTAAATGGGGCAGAAGGTTATCTTTACTTCATTTTGAACGTTTAGACCTGAACTATCTAAAAGATGTAGCTCAACGATCAAACCATCCATACAGTGAACCAATGGTTAAATAAAAAAGAGATAATTAAAGTCCTTATCCTTCTCACCACCATACGGGGTAAAGTGAAAGGACAAGGGGCCAAATATCCCCCCCTTGCCTTAGCTGTCACTTATTCTATTAATCTACCAATCACACCCGGTGCAGTGCACTAATCTTCCGATGTCTCGCTTCACGCAGTAAAAACATATATTTCGCCTGTGCCAATGCTTCTAAACGATGGCTAGTGTATGGGGATTCAATGCTTTTATCTACAATCGATTCAATTTGCTTCCACTCACGTTCTAATGCGAAAATGGCATCTAACAATTCCCCGTCCACATCTGTTTTATTTATATTCGCCATGTGCTCACCTAACTCCTATACATCTCTTCTGCCCTCTAACGCCTTCGATAATGTCACTTCATCTGCATATTCCAAATCGCCGCCAACCGGGAGACCATGTGCAATTCGTGTCGTCTTAATCCCGGATGGTTTAACAAGACGTGAAATATACATCGCTGTTGCTTCCCCTTCGATATTCGGGTTTGTAGCTAAGATCAGTTCTTCCACTTCTTCATCCTTTAAGCGATTAATCAAATCAGGTACATTGATGTCTTCCGGGCCAATCCCATCCATTGGGGAGATGGCACCATGAAGAACATGATATTTTCCATGGAATTCTTTCATTTTCTCCATAGCGATGACATCTTTGGGATCCTGTACGACACAAATAATGGATGAATCGCGTGACGTATCCTGGCAAATGGCACATGGATCCTGATCCGTAATATGTCCGCAGGTGGAGCAATGCGTTAGCTCCCGTTTTGCATTTACCAGGTTTTTCGCAAAATCCATCACGTCATCATCTTTCATATTTAAAACAAAAAAAGCCAGACGGACTGCCGTCTTTGGTCCGATCCCCGGCAATTTTGTAAAACTGTCAATCAGTTTAGAAATCGGTTCTGGATAATACATCAAATTGCCTCCCAGGACATTACATTCCAGGTATGTTTAGCCCTTTCGTGAATTGTCCCATTGTATCATTTGTTTTGTCCTCAATTTGTTTAAGTACATCATTCGTTGCTGCAAGAATCAGGTCTTGAAGCATTTCCACATCATCAGGATCGACAACTTCCTCTTTAATTTGAACATCGGTGATTTCCTTTTTCCCATTTGCGGTAACAGTAACCATTCCACCGCCTGCAGTTGCCTCAAAGCTCAATTCATGCAGCTCTTCCTGCGCTTTTGTCATTTGCTTTTGCATTTTTTGCATTTGCTTCATCATGTTATTCATATTTCCCTTCATGGAAAATACCTCCTTATAAATTAATGAACTTTTTTATTTAATCATGTATCTCCAATAAATCATCCCCAACAAGCTTCCTTGCTTCTTCCACGATTGGATCAGCCTGTTCTTCCTCTTCCTGGGGTTCGTTCTTCTCTTGATTATTTATATATTCCGTACGCAATGTTGTCCAATCCTTCTCCGGAATTGGAATAATAGTAACATTTTTATCCATGACACTTGCTAATACGGATTCAATTGTTTCTCGGTTATCTAAAAACAGCGAACAATGGATTTCATATTTAAATGCCACAACAAGCGCCTGCTCGGACGCAGCTGCCGGCTTACTATCCTGAATGGTCGCATGTGCGGGGGCATTTGTCGTTTTTAACTTGCTTAAAAAATTTGCCCATTGGGACTGCACATTTTTTAACTTAGGCTTTTCGGCTTGCCTGAGCACATCACGAATCCGTTCATACGGTATTTTATAGCCATTTTTTGTACCCCTGGATTGTGGTCTTCGTTGTTCAGGACGCAACGTAGGCTGTGGACTTTCAACAGGGTTTTCCTTCAATTTATTTAGTTCTTTCTCTAATTGAGCCAGTCTTTTCGAAAGATCGGTAACTGCTTCAAAGTCAGCGCTACTAGCCTGTTGTTCCTGTTCATAATAACGATTAGTAATGGTGATAATAGCAATTTCAATAAATACTTTCGGACTATTCGTCGATTTAATTTCCTGCTGACACTGGTTTAATTGCGTAATCGCATCTTGTATCCAGTCAATCGATACAGATTCCGTGAGCGCATTAAAACGTTCGTCTGCTCTTGCGCGCTCTAGCAATCCTTCCAGGGATCGCGTGTTTTTGTATAGTAATAAATCACGCATAAAGTATATCAGATCATATACAAAACGTCCCGGGTCTTTTCCGCTTTGAATTAATTTGTCCAAAAGCTCTAACGCTTGCTTAACATCTTTCTCATGCATTGCTCTTACAATATCTGTTAAAATGCCTTGCGAAACGCCACCTGTAACCGCCAGTACATCATCTAATTCAACCTTATCCTCACTATATGAAATAGCTTGATCCAAGATGCTTAACGCATCGCGCATCCCGCCCTCTGCCGTTAACGCAACGGTTTCCATAGCATCCGAGGAAACAGAAATACCCTCAGCGTCCAAAATGGTGTGCATGCGTTCAACCATGGATTGATTGGAAACCGGCTTAAAATCAAAACGCTGGCATCTGGAAAGAATTGTTAGTGGAATTTTATGCGGTTCCGTTGTTGCTAAAATAAACACAACATGCTTCGGTGGTTCCTCAAGCGTTTTTAACAACGCATTAAATGCATTCGTCGAGATCATGTGCACTTCATCAATAATATACACTTTGTACGGAACAGAGCTCGTAGCATATTTTACATTATCACGTATATCTCGAACATCCTCAACACTTGTATTGGATGCGGCATCAATTTCAATGATATCCGAAATCGAACCATCCTGAATGCCGAGACACGCATCGCATTCATTACAGGGCTCTTTCACCGGCGCGCGCTCACAATTAATGGTTTTCGCAAAAATCTTCGCCGCACTTGTTTTCCCCGTTCCCCGCGGACCGGAAAAAAGGTAAGCATGAGAAAACTTCTCCTGCAATATCGCATTCTGCAATGTTCGTGTTATATGTGTTTGCCCCACAACGTCAGCAAAGTTTCTCGGCCGCCAGACGCGGTATAATGCTTGATAGCTCATAATATATTTTCCCCTTTAGGATCTCTCCCCGTAATTATACCCGATATCGGGTGTAAATGTGAACCTTAAGGGTAAAACATTTACGAAAGTTTGGTGGTGGCCTTTTTTGGAGTCATTTATGTGGATCAATCAGGTGGAGGGTGATAAAAAGGTGAATCGAACCTGATTGACAAAGGGCACAGCCCAATACTACCAAATTGGAATAACCGACCATTGTGGAAAATGGAAATCCACACCCTTCAGAGCGACAATGGAAGAAATGGTCACTTTATTGGCAACTAAATTAGCCTTCACCAGTTGTATCAGCACTCTAGCGGGAGGTCTTTCACCGCCGAGATGACATACCTTCCAGGATGTTCTGAGTCGTGTTTACCCTAGCTAGGTGCGACTATCCATCGCACAAAGATACCACAGTTAAAAACACTGTGGTAATGAACCGGCTATTTATACATGCAATGACAGGGTGTTTTAGCCTATGACTTAGGTGCGTTCATATATAATCATCTTAGACCAGTAGGCAAATATGGTCATCCATTTAAACCCCCACCATCGTATAAGAAAATGTACCATCGGGCACCGATTCATTTTTTCACTCTAATTTTTCAATGTAATACGCTGAAACTCTTGGAGGAAATGATTCTTTAAGATTATCACCATATATGCGAACTTTTTGGTTGTAATTAAACCCTTTTAATATATAGTTGTTAGAATTACTATGGCTGCTAACTATAATAATTTCCGGATTATAGTTAGAAGTAATAATTCCAGTTAGTCTTGCCCACATACTAATTGGTTCATTGCCTACTCTTAATTGTCCGAACTCTTTGGCCACTATATATCCTTCTATTATTGTATAATTATCTGGTATATTATCCGAAGCGTTGTGATGTATTCTTTGTATTGTATACTGGTACGACGCAAAGGATATAATAAAAGTAATTATAATAACCAACGTAACTCTTGTATATGAAATTTGGGTGTTTATCAAAATCCCCCCTCTTAGAGAGCTGAATATGAACACTATACCTATGTAAACGGGGACTCTACCCCGTTCATTTAATCTGCTGCTGGCTGCAGTCTGATAATCTTTCTATCTCCGCGTTCCAAAGGTGCATTTCGCATAATGAGGTAGGAGAGAGACATGAATATTAGCGATATACCAGCAAGGATGTGAACAAACAAAAGATGGTCCGTAAATATAAACTCTATGAGTGGCGTCAGATCAGCAAAAAAGACTGCAACAAGTACCATCATTAACAATGCCGCAGCGCCAATTAAAGTCCTTGCTCCCCCAAGGTTAAAATAAATGGCTTGTATCATCATTGCAAAACCGAAGAGAATGAACATCCATAATACATCTACCCAGAAATACAGGAGCGGTTGAGAACCGTTAACGAGGTCAGCCATGTGGAAGAGCTCTCCTTCATTGAAGAGAAGTGGACTTAAGAAATACAATCCATTCAAAATAATCGCGCTTAGCACAATATAAATAGCGGCAGATAGAAAAGTCACAAGCATAAATTGTTTTCTCGTCCCTCCTAAAGAAAGAATATATTTATACCCTTTAAAAAGGATAAATGGATAGGCAAGGAAAATGGCATAAATAGGTCCAAAAGTTATACCTAACGTTTCATTTGCAACATTAAAGTAACTCAAAAAGGTAAACAATGCCATTAAAGCGAGCGTTACACCAATATTAATATAAAAGGTTAGATTCATTTCTTTCATGATAAGCCGAAATGGCCCTTTAAGCGTGTTCATGTTTGTTTGCCCCCTTTTTTGTAAGATTCACAAGGTAATCTTGAAGTGGTGCTTTTTCAATAGTAACGCCTGCTTCTTTTGCCTTTGCTTCCAAGCCTGCACCGAGAAAATCGTCAATCATAACATTTAATTGTTTCCCCAGTTTTCGTTCGTCAATGACCCGGCTAGTTCCAATCACTGATTTTACTGCTTCAACGGTGCCACTTAAGTGCACTCCTTGTTTTTTTAAGTCCTCTGTTTCTTCATACCGTACGACGGTTTGTTGATCGATTACTGCGATTTTTTCACAAAGTGGTTCCAGTTCTTCGATATGATGTGTCGATAACATAATTAATCGCGGATCTTCTTCGTACGTATCCAACAGTACATCATAAAATTGTTTGCGCATATAGGCATCAAGACCATTTGAAGGTTCATCCATGATGGTTACAGGCGCCTTACAAGCAAGCCCCAGCGTAATCTTAATCATGGTTTTCATTCCTTTTGAAAAATGCCTGATTTTCTTTTGCCTTGGCAGCTCAAAAAGGTCTATCAAATTTTCAGCTAATGCTTGATCCCAATTTTCATTGAAATAAGCACCAAAGCGGAGTGCATCCTCGACATCCCATAAATCGGAAAAGGGATGATCTTCCTGCATGAAAGTGACGTGATTCATTGCTTGACTATTGTTATACGGTGTAATTCCGTTTACGCTGATATTTCCTTGATTTGGTTTTTCCAACCCTGAAATCAACTTCATGATTGTTGTTTTTCCGGATCCGTTGCGTCCCCATAATCCAGTGATGATCGGTTCGTCTTCCCGCAAGCTAACGTTTTTTAGAACGTTTTTGTTCTCGTAGGAAAACCAGATATCTTGTATATTAAACATCATTGTCCCTCCTAATGAATTGAATAACTTCATCCTTTGTCATTTGAAGTCGTTTTGCTTCTTCCAGCATTGGTTGTATATATTGAATCTGGAAGTCTTCTTTACGTTTCTCCAACAACTGGCTTTTTGCCCCTCTGGCTACAAAAACCCCAACACCGCGCTGTTTATAAGCATAACCTGCATCAATGAGCATCGATAATCCTTTTTGCACTGTCGCACGATTGACTTGGTAAAATTTCGAAATTTCCGTAGTAGATGGAATTTGGTCCCCTTCTTGTAACTCCCCTTCAACAATATCATCGGCTATCATTTCAGATATTTGTTGGAAGATGGGCCTTGAGTCATCTAAAACAGCCCTCACATAATGACCCTCCCTAAGGTTGATTAGTTGATTAGTCGTGTAATCAACTATACTATAATAATGCTTTAATGTAAACAGTTATTTTTTCTCAGCTTTTACTTCGATATTACATTCATGAACAAAGGCTGGTTTAATCGTAATACATCTTTACCCATAGAAATGAATACACCAGCAGGTATGACAAACTCAAGGTTCATGGCAGAAAGGCGTAGTACTAAAGACCAGTAACTGGTATACTACCGGTACAGATTTCCTTCATTTTTAAAGAAGACTTTCATCCTCAACGCATACCATATATACGATTTGATTGCTTGTTCAATTTCATCTGATATACGATCTACACGGTGATGCAATGCTACAGTTTATATATAGACAATATTTTAAATCTGCGAAAATGGGATATAATATATGAATATGATTTCAAATATGGTAATCTTAATATAAACTTTCCATAATTTTGCTATTATTTAGTAGTAACTTATATATGCTTGTTTACTCATCCTACTTGAAAAGGAGATAATAAATGAAATCAATTGGCAAGATTTTAATACTTGTAGGAATAATACTCATTGGTATATTTAGCTATCAATTTTATAAAATGGAAAATAATGAAAAACACGCGCTAACGGAAGCAAACCAAAGAATTAATATGGATGATGAAAAGGAAAACCATATAGAAAATAGTAGCGAAGAAGAGGCTTCCGATAATTTTAAAACGAATAAAGGTGAATCATTCGCAACACTTGAAATACCTAAATTAGACAAAACGTTACCGGTCGTTTCTGGAACAGACCCTGATTCCCTCGATAAAGGCGTTGGTCATTTAAATAATTCCGTTTTTCCTGGACAAGGGGAACAAATAGTATTATCCGGACATCGCGACACCGTTTTTCGTGAATTTGGTAATCTTGAAATTGGGGATGAATTTACTGTCAATATGCCTTATGGCACCTATACTTACGAGATTAGGGAAACAGAAATTGTACCTGAAGATGATACTTCGGTCATTAGAGAAATGGGAGAGGAAGTTCTTGTAGTGACCACTTGTTATCCTTTTCATTATGTTGGCAGCGCCCCTGAGCGCTTTGTTACCTATGCATATCCGATAAACGAAGAGAGTGCAAACTAAATTATATAACTGAGAGCGTAAACATTTCCTCTATTCTTGAAGTGGAGGTCTTACAGCCAGTTGTACTGTGATGAAAGAAGAGTATTAACCTTATTTGGTTAATACTCTTTTATATTTATAAAAAGGAGGGAACACTCCTCTCTTAAGAGGATCAAACTAAGATTGTTTCTGTTTTCTTTGATAAATCATCATTAACATTGTACCAAGAGCCAATAATGACAAACCAATGAATAGTAAATTATATATATTCGTTGAAGTGTCCGGAAGTGTTTGCCCTGAATCAGTATTACCACTATCTGGATTAGTCACAGGACTTTCTAGTGATTCCGTTTTTTCATACACATACGTTACCGTCTGTGCATCCTCTCCAAACACACCGCCTGCATTTTCCGGTGTTTCAACTAATTTATAACCATCTACATCTTTTGGTATTGATCCATAGAGGTCGCCAACGTCTCCAGTCAACTCTGCTGAATCTGCGATTGGATTTCCTTCCTCATCGACATATTCCACTGTAACTGGTGCTGACTCGTCTTCATCTACTGGCGCATATACATACGTTACCGTTTGTGGCTCCTCTGTAAATTCGCCTGTTGCGTTTGCTGGTGTTTCAACTAGTTCATAGCCATCTACGTTTACCGGATCGGTTTCATAGGGCTCTTCAACATCTCCAGTTAACTCTGCTGAATCTGCGATTGGATTTCCTTCCTCATCGACATATTCCACTGTAACTGGTGCTGACTCATCTTCTTCTACTGGCGCATATACATACGTTACCGTTTGTGGCTCCTCTGTAAATTCGCCTGTTGCGTTTGCTGGTGTTTCAACTAGTTCATAGCCATCTACGTTTACCGGATCGGTTTCATAGGGCTCTTCAACATCTCCAGTTAACTCTGCTGAATCTGCGATTGGATTTCCTTCCTCATCGACATATTCCACTGTAACTGGTGCTGACTCATCTTCTTCTACTGGCGCATATACATACGTTACCGTTTGTGGCTCCTCTGTAAATTCGCCTGTTGCGTTTGCTGGTGTTTCGATTAATTCATAACCATCTACGTTTACCGGATCGGTTTCATAGGGCTCTTCAACATCTCCAGTTAACTCTGCTGAATCTGCGATTGGATTTCCTTCCTCATCGACATATTCCACTGTAACTGGTGCTGACTCATCTTCTTCTACTGGCGCATATACATACGTTACCGTTTGTGGCTCCTCTGTAAATTCGCCTGTTGCGTTTGCTGGTGTTTCGATTAATTCATAACCATCTACGTTTACCGGATCGGTTTCATAGGGCTCTTCAACATCTCCAGTTAACTCTGCTGAATCTGCGATTGGATTTCCTTCCTCATCGACATATTCCACTGTAACTGGTGCTGACTCATCTTCTTCTACTGGCGCATATACATACGTTACCGTTTGTGGCTCCTCTGTAAATTCGCCTGTTGCGTTTGCTGGTGTTTCGATTAATTCATAACCATCAATTGCTGCAGGCGTGGTTTCATATGGTTCCCCTGCTGGGCCAGCCATAGTATCAGGATTTGCAATTAGATTACCATCTTCATCTACATGCTGAATTGCTATAGCACTATCCGCTGATGGCTGTTCAACAGGCGCATATATATACGTTACCGTTTGCAGCTCTTCTGTAAAATCACCTGTTGCATTTTCTGGCGTTTCTACTAATTCATAGCCATCGATATATTCTGGTTGCGTCTCATACGGATCCTCTACTAATCCAGATACAGTATCTCTACTCACAAGAGGATTACCATCTTCATCTACATATTCAGTAACAACCGTCCCCTGTGGCTCACCTTCAACTGGTGTATATACATACGTTACCGTTTGCGGGTCTTCGCCAAACTCGCCAGTTGCGTTTTCTGGCGTTTCAACTAATTCATATCCTCCAATATTTGCAGGTTGTGTCTCATATGGATCCCCTACATTTCCAGTTACTTCTTCGGGTAAAATTAACTCATTTCCTTCTTCATCCACATGTTCTACGTTTACTGGAGAACCCGTTTCCTCGACCGGTGCATATACATAGGTTACTGTCTGTGGATCATTTGTAAATTCACCTGTTGCATTCTCTGGTGTTTCAACTAGTTCATAGCCATCTATCTCTTCAGATGTAGTTTCATATGGACTTTCTGTTGGACCAGTAATTGACTCCGTGCTAACAAGTAAATTTCCCTCTTGATCAACATGTTCAACAAACACAACACCATTGAAGGCGGGGTCCTCAACCGGAGCATACACATAGGTTACTGTCTGCGGTTCTTCTGTGAATTCGCCTGTTGCGTTCTCTGGTGTTTCGGTCAATTCATAGCCATCTACCTCTTCTGGTTGCGATTCATACGGAGCATCAATGCTTCCTGTTAGATCCTCTGATGGTGCGAGTTCATTTCCTTCTTCATCTACGTGTTCTACCGTAACCGGTGCTGCTTCATCTTCTTCTATCGGCGCATACACATACGTTACTGTCTGTGGCTCTTCTGTGAATTCGCCTGTTGCGTTCTCTGGTGTTTCGGTCAATTCATAGCCATCTATCTCTTCTGGTTGCGATTCATACGGAGCATCAATGCTTCCTGTTAGATCCTCTGATGGTGCGAGTTCATTTCCTTCTTCATCTACGTGTTCTACCGTAACCGGTGCTGCTTCATCTTCTTCTATCGGCGCATACACATACGTTACTGTCTGTGGCTCTTCTGTGAATTCGCCTGTTGCGTTCTCTGGTGTTTCGGTCAATTCATAGCCATCTATCTCTTCTGGTTGCGATTCATACGGAGCATCAATGCTTCCTGTTAGATCCTCTGATGGCGCGAGTTCGTTTCCTTCTTCATCTACGTGTTCCACTGTAACCGGTGCTGCTTCATCTTCTTCTATCGGCGCATACACATACGTTACCGTCTTTGGCTCTTCTGTGAATTCGCCTGTTGCGTTCTCTGGTGTTTCGGTCAATTCATAGCCATCTATCTCTTCTGGTTGCGATTCATACGGAGCATCAATGCTTCCTGTTAGATCCTCTGATGGCGCGAGTTCGTTTCCTTCTTCATCTACGTGTTCCACTGTAACCGGTGCTGCTTCATCTTCTTCTATCGGCGCATACACATACGTTACTGTCTGTGGCTCTTCTGTGAATTCGCCTGTTGCGTTCTCTGGTGTTTCGGTCAATTCATAGCCATCTACCTCTTCTGGTTGCGATTCATACGGAGCATCAATGCTTCCTGTTAGATCCTCTGATGGTGCGAGTTCATTTCCTTCTTCATCTACGTGTTCTACCGTAACCGGTGCTGCTTCATCTTCTTCTATCGGCGCATACACATACGTTACTGTCTGTGGCTCTTCTGTGAATTCGCCTGTTGCGTTCTCTGGTGTTTCGGTCAATTCATAGCCATCTATCTCTTCTGGTTGCGATTCATACGGAGCATCAATGCTTCCTGTTAGATCCTCTGATGGCGCGAGTTCGTTTCCTTCTTCATCTACGTGTTCCACTGTAACCGGTGCTGCTTCATACAATAATGCTTCAGGTATCGGGAAATCCCTTAGTGTATCTGCGTCATCTCCTTCTGGTTGTAATGTTGTTCTTTCATTCATTGGGAAATAGGTATCAGCAGAATAGTCTTCATGTCCCGTGTCAAGCTGGACTTTATACCTTACGTTTACCTGTTCACCTTCACCCAAATTCAACCCTTCTACTTGAATCGTCTGATCGGATAAATCAGAATCTACTACATTAGCATTAACTGTCTCTATTAGTTGTTGATCAGACTCACCGTCAATTTCTCCAGTTACGTAGTAGTCTCCATCCGATAACGTTTCATCACTTGCTTCCGTAAATTCGTTGTCACTTACTTGTAAATTAAATAATTCTCCCATTGGGTCCGTAACAACACCATTATTAATACTATTAACAACCGGAGAAGATAAATTTCGTAACATATCAGCGATTTCTTCTACATCAGAAGCCTCATAATGTTGATCTGGCGAAGAGGAAATCCCCTCCAATACTTCAATCGCTTCTTCCTCACTTGCACCATAATCTTCCGAGGTTTCAATACCTATGGAATACAAGTCAAAATCACTATTCTGAGATTGGATTCTTTCAGCTTCTTCAATTGTATCCTGGCCGTGTGTTCTTTCCGATCCGTTGTAATCATAGTAAAAACTAAATTCAAAGCCAGGTTCATATAAATCTGCTGCACCTACTATATCTCCATCTGGGTTCTCACTAAAGACTGGAACACCGTCTGTAATCGTAAAGATATATTTATTATCCGCTGTACTCTCTGCTAGAATAGCTTCCGCTTCCTCTAATGCTGCTTGTGTATATGTTCCTCCATTGTTTGTAAGGTTTCCATCCCCTGGATCCCTATCCGCTGGCGTATCCATAGGTAATTGACTAATAATATCTTCTGAATTAGTAGTCAATTCTTTATAGGATAGATCTTCTGTATAAATTGGGAAAAGAATCTCAGGTACCTCGTCATAAGGCCTATTAACTCTACCATCAAATACATCCGAACCAAACGTCACTAATGCCATCTGCGTATTTCCATTATCGTTACTACTTGAATCCAACAAATCCGTTACGAAGGAGGACGTCGCCTCGTGAGCAATACTATCTCTATTATTCTCACTCATACTATTGGAGTTATCATAGGCAAGAACAATATCCGTAGTTTCTGTTTGTTCTTTTTCTTTCCCTTCAATAGTTAAGTCAATAAAGTATTCCCCTGGATCCCCGGAATACGTAGCTTCTTTAGAAATGATGGAATCCTCATATTCAATTGGATTATCATCCGGATTAATATAAGAACCCGTTCCATCTTCTTGAATAATTTCTTCTGCTGATACCCTTTCTGCGATCAACCCATTTATAAGCAGTGAACTGATTAACATAAGGATGAGCAGAATTTTAGCATAATAACTACTTTGACTTTTTAGATAACTATACATGCCTTACCTCCCTAAAAATGTAAATGCTATGTGAAAAATGCTACGTTAACTTACACTTTTTTAGTTAGATCACTCCTCCCTATGAATTTATTGACACCTTGTTATTTGACCATTTAACACCCCCTTAAAAATTAAATTAATTAAAAGTTGAGTCCCTCCTATCTAGGTAAAATATGGAAATTATGTATTTATCAATTGTAGCATATATGATCTGTCATAATTTTGTCAAGGTATAGCAAATATTGCGGTTTTTGTAACATTTTAAAAATTGCTGGAATAAACATGTAAAAACTCAAAAGTAACTAGAATAAAATAGGTCCATTGAATCAAATATATTCAAATAATTTAAATGAAATAATAATTTATACCTATGACCGGTCAAAAAATACAGTCATTTTATTCATTTTACGTAAAACTATTGAAATGGAATATAATAGTAATTACAATTAATTAAAACTACTTTATTTAAAATCACTCCAAAACATACCAAAATAAGACAAAAACCCACTATTAAAAACAGTAGGGAATTTTAATATATTTGTTTTATTTGTAAATAGATAACAAGATAGAAATGGAGCGTGTTAAATCGACATATGCGTTAAGAAAATCGGAAGACATACAATACGAAGATGATTCCATCCAGACCTAGAGTGTAATGTGAAAGAGGAATAGTTATTACTTCCTTGTGCGAAATGAGAATTACTTGAAATCAGAACAATATATAACCGGAAAATCTTGTCATATGTTCATAGTCAACAAGAAAGTCGCAAGAATTGAAATTAAATATACTTGGAGGGAGGAAAGATTGGATAAAGCTCGTGGTACTACCCGTTTTTCGTGAGTACTCACCAATAATTTTATACGGAAAAGAGTGAGAAATTGTGAGAGTTTTATTTTCGAGTATAATCATAGCAACCATTTCATTTCTCTTCATTATTCCGACGATTGACGCTGATAATGGGGAAATATATGAGGTTGGAACATCTAACTCAAACTTAAATGTAAGATCATCTCCATCCCTAAATGCACCAGTAATAGGTGAATTACAAAGTGGCGATCAAATCAATGTCTTACAGGAATCCTTTGGTTGGGCTCAGACCTATTATGATGGAAAGGAGGCATGGGTTGCTTTACACTATTTAAATAAAGCATCTATATCCAAAGGTTCAGAACAAAATAGCAAAACAGACAACGTCTTGGAGCATCAAAAAGAGGATAATCAATCATTAGAAGGTTATAATATTGTTATTGACCCTGGACACGGTGGCTCAGACCCTGGTGCAGAGGCTGTTAATGGAAAATTTGAGAAAGATATTATTATGAGTACAGTCGATGAAATAGTAAGCATTCTCCAGGAATCAGGAGCGAATGTAATTTTGACAAGAAATAGTGATTACTTTGTTTCTTTACCAAATCGGGTGTACATAAGTAATTCATATAATACACATGCTTTTATTAGTTTACATTTTAATTCTCATCCTGTTATGGATGTAAATGGTGTAGAAACACATTATTACTCAGGCGCCAAAAGCGATGCTTTAGCAAATGCAATGCAATCGTCATTAGAACAAAACACGCCTCTTGCAAGTCGTGGCATTAAACAAAGCGATCTTTATGTCCTTCGAGAAAGTAATGCGCCTAGTGTATTACTAGAATTAGGTTTTATAACAAATCCTAGTGATCTATCAGCTATCAAAACCAAGGAATACCAAAACAACATAGCTAAAGGTGTTCTTGACGGGCTCCACTTATACCTGAATCAATAACATACGGATTGTTTTAACGTAACTTTCGGAATTTATATAGAGGCTGCTGAATACGAAACTCTTCATAAAAAGTATTCAGCAAGCCCTATATAATTTAAATGAAACATAAGAGCAACAAAACTTGACCTGAAATGGGGGTGCATAAATCTCAACCAGAAGAGATCGATGGCTATGAATTGACCAAAAAACAAGCATCGCATTCCCGAAATCATGTCATCCATATTTTGTTACTTTAAAAATGACGCATCCAGCCTTCAAAAGTATGGTATCATCATTTTTTAGTTATCCTTATTATAACACCACAGATATCTTTTGTATATCATTTTATTAAACTTTTTACACAAAATCAATCAAAAATCTCTTGCTTACAAGTACACTCGAAGGTTTATACTGGATGCGCTTCTGTAAGGAGGTCATAAATGGAATTAATTTAAAAACCTTTAAACGTAGGAGGGCGCAAGAATGGAGTAATTTATCACAGTGAACCTTTCCAAAATAAAACAAAGCAAACAACTACTGTTAATACTGTTGGTGAGGCTCTTTCAAAAGCTATTCGAAAAAACAATAGATGAATGGCACAATCGTTGCCAACATTGTCTATACAACTTACTTTTATTGAAAAAATAAAAAGAAAGGTTGTGTGTTAATTTAACATAATATCTAATGAGCTATTAATAGAAGCATATTTTGAAGCCAAATCTTTGGAATTGGACTTTGAATTTATTGAGCTATTAAAAACGGAATTAAGAAAGCGTTGTATTGAAATAGAAAAATAAAAAATAAATTCGCACAAATAGTGAGTTTGTATACGATCGAGGTGAAACAATGAATAAACAATCAGTCATATTAAGATTTCCCAAAACACTTTTAGACCGAGTAGATTACTTTAAAGATTTAAAAGGGTTTGGAACTCGTACACAAGCTATCTTTCATCTATTGCAAATAGCACTTGAACAATCAGATCACAATGATCACTAAAGAACTTTTTATAACTTGAATATCCCTCATCTGTGATATAAGATGAACATATATAGGCGGTGATTAACTATTATAGCTAGTGATAGGTTCCTTAACTTGTAAATACATAAGTAAAATGAATCAAAATAATAAGGAGGTATTTTTTGTTAACAGTAAAACAGGCTGCTGATAAAGTATCGATTTCACCATCTACTATTCGTTATTATGATGATGAAGGGCTCTTGCCTTTTATAGAACGAAGCCAAAACGGTTACCGAATGTTTAAAGAGGAAGATCTTTTTTGGCTAGAAATGATAGGTTGTATGAGAGAAACAAATATGTCTATTGAAACGTTAAGACATGTGGCTCATCTACATATGGAAGGATCAAGTACGCTAGAGGAGAGAACTCGAATTTTTAAAGATCATAAGACAAAATTACAAATGCAAAAAAAGAACATTGATGATGCATTGGATAAATTAGAAACGAAAATGAATATATTAGAATCTTATCCTACTCCTATTGTAAACGCGAAGGAGTGAATATATCTTCTTAAACCTTTCAAAACAATGGAAGAAAAGGATCCTTATTAAGCATTGCAACCTGGGAACTCCCCGGTTGCACCATTCATAACATATTCAATTGTTCCATTAGATGTGCCCGATCCCAGGAAAACCAATAGTTTTTTATTTTTCCCTTCTCCATAAAAAAAAGATCCATACCCTTGAGTTTTATTCTCTTCCCAACCTTCACTTTGGCTTCTGATATACCTCCTTTATAAATACCTGTAAGGTTCCAACGCGATAATACATATGGTTTATTTATGATAGGACCAACTTCTACCGTCATCTTTATATTGCTAAAAAAGGTATTGCGGTCTTTAATCACCTCTTTCAACGCTTCCACACCAGTTAGATTACCTAAGGAGTTCCCATCCATTCTTCTCACATAATGAACAATACAACCAGGGTTTGTTATGTTATCAATGACGGAAATATCTTCATTCCAAGCTTTTACCCATAATTCATATAGTTGTTTTTCATTATAAACTACCAATATACCTCTCTCCTAAAGCGCTTTTTACGGATTAAATCAAATTATCGGTCAATAATGATAGCATAACATTTCTGTTATCTATTTGAAAGAATATTTAAAATAAACCTTGCCACCAGTATAAAAATACCGACTTTATACATCTATTTTATAACGAAGCAAAAAAAGGAGCCTGTATGATCACACAGCACACAGACTTTCCTACATTACTTACCTATTACGATTATTGTTTCTGTTAAAATTGTAATTATGCTCGTTGCTATGGTCTTGATCCAGATTGACATCATCAAGAAACTCATTAGCAAATTCAACATTGTCTACATCGTTTTGATTGTTACGGTCTTTGCACTCATTATTACGATTTCGACGGTTATTTTCGTCCAAAGGTAAACACCTCTTAGATGTTTTGTTAAGTGACCTTGGTAGACTAAAATCACTTACAAACTCTATTTTGTCCCCTTTTTTAAAAATAACACATGCATATAACTTCCAAAATATACCTTATGCTACTCTTCATTCATAAAGTACCTCTTATGGAAAAAGATATAAAAAGCCCTGCCCATTCTACAATGGCAGGGGCTTTGGAATATGTATGCCGTGCACCCATCGTTGATGCGACGTCCCTACGCGTTACTTACGTTCATGGCTCTGCCCAGGCTTCCCCGCGGCACACAGAAAATACCACTTACTGCTGCTTCCTTCCGGACCTGACAGAATTCATGGGTTCCTGTTGCGCAGGACCTAAGCGTCAACACCAATCCCATAAGGCAGTCCATAAAGACGCCTCACCTCGGATGGGAATTCAACCTCGCTATAGCGGATTGCGAGTACAGGGCACCGCTACCTCCCCGCTTAGCACGACATTATTCATTATAACGATTTTTTGTTGGAAATGCAATGATGTTTGAAGGCAAATTTATGGAATTTTAAATGATAACTTCATTTGTTGAGTAGCAATTAATTTAAGTGTAAATTTTTTTAGTTATTTTGAAGGAAAAAGGAGCATCGTCTTTCCATCCTTTACTCCTTCCTTCTCTTCCTTAAATCCCTAAAAAACGCCGTCAACAACTGCCCACATTCCGCTTTAAGCACGCCGCGCGTAACTTCCACCTGATGATTAAATCGCTCTTCATTCAGTAAATTCATTAAAGTCCCCCACAGCCTGCTTTCAGATCAGGTGCGCCATAGACAACACGTTTTATTCGTGATTGCACAATTGCACCAGCGCACATCGGACAGGGTTCAAGCGTGACGTATAACGTACATTCCTCCAGGCGCCAACTGCCGATGTTCCTATTCGCTTCTCTGATAGCAATCAATTCAGCATGGGACAGGGTTTCTTGTGACGTTTCACGTACATTATATCCAGTGGCAATTACTTCATCCCCATAGACAATCACAGCACCAATCGGCACTTCATCTATCTCACGCGCCTTCTGTGCTTCTTTCATGGCTGCTTGCATAAATTTTTCATCTGTCATACCTGTGTCAACCCTTCACTGCATTAAAGTTTTAAAAAGTAGAAATAGGAAATAATACATATAACATCGCCAAAAGGAGAAATTAGATGAAGCAATCACTTGAAAATACAGCAGTATTATTTATCGATGTGATTAACGATTTTGACTTTGATGGTGGAGAGAATTTGATTAAGCATACCACCCAAATTTTACCTAATCTGAAAAAATTAAAGAGCTTTGCTAAAGAAAATGGTTTGCCTACTATCTATATTAATGATCATTATGGGTTGTGGCAAGGAGATTTCCATAAAATTATGGATCACTGTAAAAATGAACGAAGCAAACACATAATAGATGCGCTGAAACCTGATAAATATGACTACTTTATTATTAAACCACAGCACTCGGCATTTTTTCAGACACCACTCCAATCATTGCTCCATGATATCGGAAAAACCAACCTAATTTTGGCGGGTGTTGCCGGTGATATTTGTATTTTATTCACGGCTAAAGATGCATATATGTATGGTTTTAATATGCATATTCCGGAAAATTGCATTGCCTCTGAAGAAAAGGAAGGTAGCGAATATGCATTGTATCTAATGCGAACGGTAATGGACGCAACAATCAATCCCATTTAACGTTATATTTGAATCACCCTCCGCATAAAGTGTAAGTAGCATGATTTTACTTAAAAGGAGGGGATTTTTTGCAAATATATGTTGTAGAACAAGGGGATACGCTAAATAAGATTGCCGCTACATACCATACAACGGTGAATGTCATTATTGATGCGAATGAACTGGATGCACCGGATAACCTTGTTGTTGGGCAGGCACTTGTTATTCCGATTATCGGTAATTTTTATTTTGTACAGCCTGGCGACACGCTTTATTCCATCGCTCAAACATTCGGCATATCCTATCAGGAATTAGCACAAGTCAATAATTTGTCCCTAGACCATGCATTGCAGATTGGTTTCCGATTATATATTCCATCTTCAGCAACAAGAGAGATCACATCCAGCGCCTATATTGAGCCTTTTGGGAACACTGTTTCGGAAACGCTGGAAAATGCAGCTATGAAAAATGCTCCCTATTTAACATATCTCAACCTCTTTAGCTACAATGTTAATCGTGACGGTACACTCACAGCGCCCCCAATGGGGAACCTGCAACAAATAGCAACATCCAACAATACATCACTCATGCTTGTGGTAACCAATTTGGAAGAAGGATCCTTTAGCGCAGAGTTAGGACATATTATCCTCACTGTCCAAGCTGTTCAAAATACATTGCTGGACAGTATTATCAATACAGCGACAACCGAGGGGTTTACAGATATACATTTTGACTTTGAATTCCTACAACCAGGGGATCGAGAAGCTTATAACAATTTCCTGCGAGTAGCAAAGCAACGTATAGAAGAAGCCGGCTTATTCATGTCAACTGCCTTGGCACCAAAAACCAGCGCCGAGCAGGAAGGAGCATGGTACGAGGCACATGATTACGCAGCACACGGGGAAATTGCCGATTTTGTTGTACTGATGACGTATGAGTGGGGGTATAGTTACGGACCACCAATGGCTGTTTCCCCACTGAATCAAGTACGGCAAGTCGTCGAATATGCATTAACCGAAATACCTGCAGATAAAATTTTACTAGGGCAAAATTTATACGGTTATGATTGGACCTTGCCCTTTGAAGAAGGCGGCGAGCCAGCAGAAGCGATTAGCCCACAACAAGCAATTACGCGAGCTCGACAGCAACATACAGCAATTGAATATGATGATACCGCTCAAGCGCCATTTTATAGATATCGCGATGCACAGGGGAAATTACATGAAGTGTGGTTTGAAGACGCCAGATCAATTCAAGCCAAATTTGATTTGATTAAGGAGTTAGGCCTGCTTGGGATTGCTTACTGGAAGTTGGGGCTAGCCTTTCCACAGAACTGGCTGCTGCTTGAAGATAA
This sequence comes from Virgibacillus sp. NKC19-3, assembly GCF_019837165.1. NCBI lineage: Bacteria > Bacillati > Bacillota > Bacilli > Caryophanales > Bacillaceae > Virgibacillus > Virgibacillus saliphilus. The sequence goes on along the minus strand of NZ_JAGYHC010000001.1, from coordinate 46,115 downwards.
TTTTACGATTACAAAGCTTTAAATGACGAAAAAAAGCCTCTAGCCATGATGTATGGCTAGAGGCTCCCTTTATTGCTATTTTAACACATTTAACGATTCACGGTTAAATGCAGGAATGTCATCAGGTTGACGGCTTGTTACCAGCTGATTCTGGCAAACAGCGACTTCTTGATCGACCAGATTGGCTCCAGCGTATTCCATATCCACCTGGATGGATTTAAACCCAGTTGCTTTGCGGCCTTCTAATGATTTAGCCGTAATGAGCAGCTGTGGCCCATGACAAATGGCGAAAACAGGTTTCTTCTCATCCATAAACTGTTTCGCAAATTGTACAAAACGATCATCTGCACGCAATTGATCCGGAGAAAATCCACCCGGAATAAATAATGCATCAAAGTCGCTCGGTTTCACGTCATCAATCCCCTGATCGATCGTAACAGTTTCTTCATTTTGTTTTCCTGTCACTTGTTTTCCTTTTTCTTTTTCAATTGTTACTACATCATGCCCGGCATCTTTAAATGCCTTTGCCGGTTCTGTATACTCTACATCTTCAAACATATCTGTAATGACTGTCGCTATTGTTTTAGCCATGTTTTATACGCTCCTTTGCGAGTAGTACATAAATAAGTATACCCGTTTGTACAGATTTAAAACATCGCTATTTGATTCCCATCAATTCACGTAATTCATCCTCATTGGCTACTAAATCTTTGATTGTATATTGATCGAGCACTTGAAAAAATGCAAATAATGCTTTGTTCAGCGCATGCTTCAACGTACATCCCGGGGAGATTACACAATGATTGGTTCCTTTATCAAAACATTCCAGTAAGTTAAAATCATTCTCCAGCCGCCGAACAACAAGACCAACATTAATCTCATTTGCTGGCTTCGCAAGCCGAATCCCACCGCCTCTCCCTCTAACCGTTTCTAAAAGTTCCATTTTATTTAGCTCGAAAACAATTTTCCCGAGATGATGCTGCGAGATGTTATATACCTCGGAAATCTCTTTAATACTCGCAAGCTCTCCATCTCGCTTCATTCCTGTAAAAATTAATACGCGTAATGCGTAATCGGTATATTTTTTTAATTGCATTAGTATTCTCCTTATATCGTCTTCACAATATTGTAACACAAAACCCGTTTACACTATTGATACAGTTACAATGTTTCTTATATAATAAACATGTATACGAAATACATGTTTATTTTTTAAAAGGGAGTGCATTGTTGTGGCAATTGAAACGACTGCAAGGTTAGATAAAGAAACTAGAGACATTGTAAAAGCAACTGTACCAGTTTTGCAAGAACATGGGGATGCAATAGCAAATCGATTTTATGAACTGATGCTTACAGCCCATCCTGAATTAAAGAACATTTTCAACCAAACCAATCAAGTAAATGGAGAACAACCAAAAGCACTTTCGAAAACGGTGTATGCTGCGGCAGTACACATCGATAATTTGGAGGAAATTTTACCAGTAGTTAAACAGATTGCCCAAAAGCATAAAAGCTTGAATATCAAACCAGACCAATATAAAATTGTTGGAAAATACTTATTATTGGGGATCAAAGATGTGCTGGGAGATGCGGCTACGGACGACATCATCAATGCCTGGGGGAAAGCTTATGATGCGATAGCGGATGTGTTTATCAACGTTGAAAAGGAGCTGTATGAAGAGACCCAAAATAAACCTGGTGGCTGGGTTGGTTTCCGTAATTTTAAAGTGGTAAAGAAGGTACCAGAGAGTGATGTTATTACATCATTTTATTTAGAAGCAGCAGATGGGGTAACCGTTCCTACTTATCAACCGGGACAATATATTACCATAAAAGCAGAGATTGAGGGAGAAGCTTATACCCACTTGCGTCAATATAGCCTATCCTGCGCACCGGGAGAAGGCAGATATCGAATCAGTGTAAAACGGGAAGAGGCACAAGGGAATAGTCCGGCGGGAATCGTATCCCATTTCTTGCATAGAGACGTTCATGAGGGAAGCATTTTACCAATTAGCGCGCCAGCTGGTGACTTCATACTTGATCAAAAGGACAGGCGACCACTAGTTTTAATGAGTGGTGGTGTGGGACTAACACCGATGATGAGTATGCTGGAGACAGTAATTAAAGAACAGCCTAATCGTGAGGTCATCTTTATCCATTCCGCCAGATCGAGCAATTACCATGCCATGAAGGATCGTGTACGTGAGATTACTGAAGATAACAAGCAAGTTACAAGTCATGTTGTATATGGCAATCCTTCTGCAGGCGATTATTGTGATAAAGAAGGCCGTATTGATTATAAATGGCTGAGTGAAACGCTGCCGACAAATGATGCTGCGTTTTATTTCTGCGGACCAAAAGGGTTCATGCGCGCGTCCTATCAAATTCTACGAAAATATGGTGTGAGAGATACGGATCTTCATTTTGAGATTTTCGGACCAGCAGAAGATATTACTGCAGCTTAGTGTGCGGAGGGAGGGGCTTTTTAAGGAAGCTGCGACACTACCCATTCGGGATTCCTTGATTCTAAATTCGCGGCTTCACCGCTACAAATTCGGGATTCTATTGTATATGAATGATGTAGAATCGGTGTAGTTACGTACATGAGTAAGGATCTCAAGTACATGGTTAGGTCTAATTCAGCCTTATCATGTTCCTGAGATGGGCTCTATAGTACATGGTTGGGACTATTTCAGTCTAATCATGTTCTTGAGATGGGCTCTCCGACACATCAATTGGACTAATCAGCTTTATCATGTTCTTGAGACGCGCTCTCCGACACATCAATTGGTCTAATTCAGCCTTATCATGTTCTTGAGACGCGCTCTCCGACACATCAATTGGTCTAATTCAGCTTTATCATGTTCTTGAGATGGGCTCTCCGACACATCAATTGGTCTAATTCAGCCTTATCATGTTCTTGAGACGCGCTCTATAGCACATGGTTGGGTCTAATTCAGCTTTATCATGTTCTTGAGATGGGCTCTCCGACACATCAATTGGATAAATTTCAGCATATCATGTACTTGAGAAGGTGCCTGGTCTTGCTATCCTTATAGAAAACTTCCCAATTGCACAAACAAAATACGTTGGCTCTTCATATAATAAAGAGCCAACGTTTTATGTTTACTTCTCCAATGTCGACGTATCCCCTGTCGGCAAGCCAAGTTCCCATGATTTCAGAAGACGACGCATGATTTTACCACTGCGTGTCTTTGGAATACTATCGGTGATCTCTGTTTCACGAGGTGCTGCGTGTGCACTCAATCCAGTTTTCACAAATTGTCGAACTTCTTCAAGCAACTCATCCGATTTCTCGTAGCCATCATTTAGTGTAATAAATGCTTTAACAATTTCCCCGCGCTCTGGATCCGGTTTACCAATGACGCCGGCCTCTGCAACTGCTGGATGTTCGAGTAATTTACTTTCTACCTCAAATGGCCCAACGCGCTCCCCCGAAGTGTTAATGACGTCATCCAAACGGCCCTGAAACCAGAAGTACCCATCTTCATCTTTATAGGCACTGTCTCCGGATACGTACCAGCCATTTATAAAATAACTTTCAAATTTCTCCGGGCGATTCCACACCGTACGCATCATCGCAGGCCAGCCTTTTTTAATTGCTAAATTCCCCATTTGGTTTGGTGGAATTTCGTTACCTTCATTATCAACAATAGACGCTTCGATTCCTGGAATTGGTTTACCCATTGACCCAGGGCGAATTTCTTCTGATGGAAGATTTACAATCAGTTGTGCACCCGTTTCAGTCATCCACCATGTATCGTGAATACGTAAACCAAATGCTTTTAATGCCCATGTCACAACTTCCGGATTCAGTGGTTCTCCAACGCTTAGCACATGTCTCAAATGTGATAAATCATGTCTTTTCACAGCCTCTTCGCCGGCACTTAAAAGCTTCCTTAATGCTGTTGGTGCGGTATACCATACGGTTACATTATATTTATCCAGGGTCCCGTACCAATCATCCGGCGTAAAGCGCCCGCCACGAACAACATTCGTAACCCCCTTCAACCATGGGGCAAATATCCCGTAACTTGTGCCGGTCACCCAGCCCGGATCAGCGGTACACCAATAAATATCGTCATCCTTGAGATCCAACACCCATTCAGCAGTGACATAATGCTGAATCATCGCATTGTGTACATGATATACACCCTTGGGCTTGCCTGTCGAACCGGATGTATAGTGAATCAGCATGCCATCCTCCAGGTCAACCCACTCGATCAAAAAATCCGGTGATGCCACGTTCATTTCTTTTTTATAATCAATATACATATCAGCGGTTTCACTGTGATCCCCAACGAGGACAATTCTTTCAAGATCAGGTAAATCCTCCTGTGGCACCCTGTCTAATAAATCCGGGGTCGTAATAAGTATACGTGCCTGACTGTCTTGCAGACGATCTCGTACAGCTTGCTCCATAAACGCCTCAAACAGCGGACCGGCAATTGCCCCTGTCTTCAATATACCAAAGAAAGATGCGTAGAATTCCGGACTCCTAGGCATAAACAAAAAGACACGATCACCTTTATTCACATTATACTTCTTCAGTACGTTAGCGAATTTATTACTCTCTTGCCGAAGTTGCTCAAAGGTAACCCGCTCTTCCCGGTCCGGAGCGGAATATAATAAAGCAACCTGATCTTTTTTATTTGGATCATTGGCATGACGATCTATGGCTTCATATGCCATATTAACATTGCCGGTTTCATTCCAGCTGAAGTTCTTTTTAACGTCATCCCACTTAAATGTTTCACGCATTTTTTCGTAGTTTTGTAGATTATAATTCCCTTCTCTTGCCGGGATTTTTTGTACATCCATCTAATCACCTCAATTTAAGTTTTTGCAACCGATTACAATTAGAAAAAATCCAAACATTAAGCTAACTGATTTCTATTTTAGAACATTTTATGACTTTTTTAAAGTGATTTGGTTTAAGTTATAGGCTTATTTTTTGATTTATACTTATATTTATGGTTTAATTCATAATAAATAACTTCATATTATTTCATTTTTCACTAGGGGAGCATATTTATTTGCTGAGAGAGGATACTTGACCCTTCGAACCTGATCTAGTTCATACTAGCGTAGGAAAGTGGCTATGTATACATGTTTGATGATGGCTCCCCATTCTACTACTGTGCTAGTGGATGGGGTTTTTTCTTTTCACTCCTCTAATGTGGGAAAAAATCAAAGGAGTGTATATAATGGAGAATTTATTTACAGATCGATTATGGAACCGAGTCCAACCAATATGGAATGCCTATTTGGAGCATCCTTTTGTAAAAGGAATTGGGGATGGTACGCTGCATCAAGAAAAGTTTAAACACTATTTGAAGCAAGATTATGTATATCTCATCGAGTATGCTCGGCTTTTTGCTTTAGGTAGTGCGAAAGCACCTGACTTGAAGACTATGACAACATTTGCAAATCTATTACATGAAACATTGCATGTAGAAATGGATTTACATCGTAAGTATGCTAGCAAATTTAACATATCAACTAAAGAACTGGAAGAGACGGAAGCTGCGTCTACGACAACTGCATACACCAGTTATATGTTGAATATGTCCCAACGAGGCGGAGTGGAAAATGTGATTGCAGCTATTCTTACTTGTGCATGGAGCTATAATTTTATTGGGAAACATTTAGCTTTAATACCTGGAGCGTTGGATCATGAATTTTATGGAGAATGGGTGAAAATGTATTCCTCTGATGATTTTACCACATTGGCAAATGACTGTATGGATGTAATCAATGAACTTACGAAAGACAAACCTGAACATGAACTTGTAGCATTAGAAGAAATCGTGATCAAGACCAGTCAATTTGAATACATGTTTTGGGAAATGGCCGAAAAATTAGAAATGTGGCAGACTGATTCTGTTGGTAAAGCCTGATTATTAGCAAAGACCGCCCCTAATCATAAGGGCGGTCTTCTTTGTTTATTATTTTGCAGATTCAGCTGTGTTTGCTTCTTTCCGCTTTTCACTTTCCGAGATGACATATGCGGCTGTTGCATCTCCTGTAATATTTAAAGAGGTACGAAGCATATCCAGTAGGCGGTCAACGCCGACAATTAATGCGATTCCCTCTACCGGTAATCCGATTTGTTGTAAGACCATCGCTAGCATGATTAAACCAACACTTGGAACTCCTGCTGTTCCAATACTCGCAAGTGTTGCCGTCAATATAATTAGAATAATGTCCGTAAATTCCAACGGTACCGCATAAACCTGTGAAATAAACACCGTTGCAACAGCTTGCATAATAGCGGTTCCATCCATATTAATCGTTGCACCTAATGGCTGAACAAAGCTGCTGATCGATTTTTTCACACCTAAGGTTTCCTGCGCTGATTGCATAGCAATAGGCAAGGCAGCACTGGAACTAGAGGTACTAAAGCCTACTGACATCGCAGGGAAAAATCCTTTATAAAATTTAATCGGACTTGCCTTTCCAAGTCCCCAAATGGCTATGCTATACGTAACAGCTCCATGTATAACTAAGGCTAATACCACGGCAACCATATACATCGCCATGGATCCAATCGCATCCAGCCCCGCATCACCGATCGCTGATGCAATCAGAGCAAACGCTCCGTATGGTGCTGTTTTCATAATAACATGAACCAGCCAAATCAAAAGCTCATTTGCCTGTTCAAACAACCGAAATATTCCAGCCGTTTTTTCACCTAGATAAGCAAGTGCGATCCCAATGAATAATGCAAACGCAATAATCTGCAACATTTCCCCGGAGGCCAGTGCTTCAAAAGGGTTTTCCGGAATAATATTGATCAGCGTATCCATGACCGGTGGGGTAGATTCCGCTTCAAATTCCGCATTTTCTACATCAAAAGTTCCCTCCGTACCAGGCTCAAGCACATAAGCAACTCCCAGCCCAATCATTAATGCAACCGCTGTAGTAACCAGATAAAAACTAATCGTCTTAAGCCCGATTTTCCCAAGCTTTGTCGGATCACCTAAACCGGCTGTACCTAGTACAATAGATACAAACACAATCGGCACAACAATCATCATGATGAGGTTTAAGAATATTTGTCCAACCGGAGTTAATACATACGTATCAACAGGGGAAAACACCTCTGGTGATACAAAGGTAAAACCTATACCAACAATCACCCCTAAAATAAGGGCGATAAGAATTTTCTTTGTAAGACTCATACTATTCCCTCTCTTGTTGTCATTTGTAGTGGAGTAGCGAATGGAATTATATCCTATCGAAAATCGTAGAACTTAAGTGAATGGCCCCGGCAGGATTCGAACCTGCGACGCATGGTTTAGGAAACCAACGCTCTATCCCCTGAGCTACGGAGCCACATGTGTTAATTGTAGTAAACCCATTATACATAAATGAGGCTTTGTTGAAAAGTGGAAGTTTTTATCTCATAGATGATCGCTTCATTCTATGATAAAATAAAACACATCTGTCCAGATTGATTATTGATTGGAGGAGTATCTATGACAGAGGTTCCATTTATTGCAATAGAAGGGCCCATTGGTATTGGAAAGACATCCCTTGCAAAAAAACTTTCTGTCCATTTTGATTTTCATTTGCTTAAAGAAATCGTCGAGGAAAATCCATTTCTCGGCAAATTTTATGATGATATCAAGGCTTGGAGTTTTCAAACGGAAATGTTCTTTTTATGCAATCGTTTCAAGCAATTAGAGGATATTGAAACACAATTCCTAAAGCAGCATAAAGCAGTTATTGCTGATTATCATATATCGAAAAACATGATTTTTGCGAAACGTACATTACCAGCGGATAAATTTGAGAAGTATGAACAGATTTATCATATTTTGACGAGTGACATGCCCGTTCCGAATATGATGATATACCTGCACGGCAGCATTGATACGCTAGTCGAGCGTGTTCGTCGACGCGGGAGGGATGTGGAGCAAAATATGAAGCCATCCTATTTGGCTCAACTCGCACGAGACTATGAAGATTACATGAATAAATTTGAGGTCATGCATCCGGATATTCCGGTCATACGGATTAACGGAGATAAGACAGACTTTGTGCACCATCAGGAAGATTTAAATCGTGTGATTGAGCAGGTGCGGATGCAGCTCGAGTCCCGTGCTATTCAGGCGAAACGATAAACGATTGATAGAGGAGAATAAACATAATGAAATTAAGAGAAAAATACCAAATTCCAAATGACAGCATCATAACAGTAGCAGGTACAGTTGGTGTCGGAAAGTCTACCATGACGAACGCACTGGCACATGCATTGCAATTTAAAACATCCTTGGAAAAGGTAGATACAAACCCTTATTTGGAAAAATTCTATGAAGACTTTGAACGTTGGAGCTTTCATTTACAAATTTATTTTTTAGCAGAGCGATTTAAGGAACAGAAGAAAATATTCGAATATGGCGGTGGATTCATTCAAGATCGTTCCATTTATGAAGACACAGGAATTTTTGCACGTATGCATTATGAAAATGGCACCATGCCCAAAACAGATTATGAAACATATAAAAATCTATTTGACGCCATGGTAATGACTCCGTATTTCCCACACCCGGACTTACTCATTTATTTAGAAGGGACATTTGATGAGATTATTGAGCGAATTCATGAACGTGGACGCGAAATGGAGAAAAATACACCTATTTCCTATTGGGAGGAAATGTACACACGCTATGAAAATTGGATTAATAATTTCAATGCCTGTCCCATTCTGCGCATTAGTATCTCCGATTATGATTTAATGAAGGAAGAAGGATCCATTGAGCCGATTTTAGAAAGAATAGGACATTTTATCCAGCAGTCACGGCGATGGAAATCGAGGGAATTCATGAAATAGTTGGATGGATTTATTTTACTATTGATTAGGAGGCATGGAACCACCCGGCCTTAAATATTGTTTTTATCATTCTATTATCAGTGCGATCTCCTTATAGTTAGGGAATTGGATGGCTGTAACTCCTTAACTATAAGGCTTTTTTGTGATTGTACTTTTATTCTATGCTGAATAGCGAAGTCCTTCTCTTACATTATATTTTTAGTAAATGAAACACTTCTCCTCGAAGTAAGGACAGATCACCCTCACACGAAGGAACCGCTTCAACATAACTTTAGCTTCTACCGAGAGCACATGTAGGCACCCTATCTAGAAATCTCTCCTTTACTCCTTCTTACCCAATTCAATCGAACGCTCTCTTGCACTTTGCACGCATTGCTTCATAATTTCTTCAAAGTGATACTGATCTAAAGTGTCAATGCCGGCGGCTGTTGTTCCTGCTGGGCTGGTGATTTTTTTTCGTAATGTAGATGCGGATTCACCGGAATGTTGGAGCATTTCACCTGCCCCTACAATCGTTTGGATAACAAGCTTGCGCGCAACATCTTGATCCAGTCCAAATTCAACAGCAGCTTTTTCCATGGCTTCCACGAAATAATAAATATATGCTGGTCCACTTCCAGAGATGCCTGTAACCGTGTGCATGTCTGCTTCATCGACAATGGTTGTGGTTCCAATGGTTTGAAACAACGCCTTCGCTTGTTCGAGATGTTCCTCTGTAGCGAATTTGCCTGCCGTAACTGCTGTTGCGGAATAGCCAATGGTAGCAGAGGTATTGGGCATGGTACGTACTACCGGGAAATCACCTTCGATTAAGTCGGAAATATGATCTGTAGAAATTCCAGCAATGACGGAAATAATCAACTGATTCGGCTTGATATATGCTTTTATGGTCTCAACCGCATTTTTTAGATCATATGGCTTCGTAGCAAGGATAATAATATCTGCTTCACGCACTACTTTCTCTTTATCCATCATACTCCGGATTTCATATTTTTGTTGAAGCTGACGCACACGCTCCTGATTATTTTTATTTGTAACGATTATTTGCTCCTTATGTAATATCTCAGCCTTCACAATGCCTGAAATAATTGCTTCTGCCATCGATCCTGCACCAATAAATGCAATGTTTTTATTCATTTTGATATCCACCTTTTTTGCCGAAAAATAGTCCGTTCCTCGTCAACATGTACAGTAAGTATGCTATATAAGAGTCTTTATTACAATGGTTAAAAGCACATATATATAAAAAAACCGCTACAATGTAGCGATTTTTATCTCCAATCGTTATGCGCTAATTTATAAAATGGAGGAGGTAGAGGGATTCGAACCCCCGCGCGGTTTGACCCGCCTGTCGGTTTTCAAGACCGATCCCTTCAGCCGAACTTGGGTATACCTCCGTAACGACAAGGATTAATATATCATGCCTTGTTTTTGATGTCAATTATTTTATAAACATTTTACTCGCTTAATCTCTTTGTTTTTCAATTCCATATTTTCCCATTAGGGGAATTAGCGTTTGATGCATCCCCCTAAAAACGGCTTTTTTAAAAGAAATTTAATAATGCAATGCCACTGATAATCATCAATACAGCAATCACTCTTCTTTGATCAACCGGATATTTCGGTAAGTTAAACATGCCAAAGTGATCGATGACGAGCCCCATAACAATTTGCCCTAAAATCGTAGACATCAACGTCAGTGTTACACCAAGGTAAGGCATTAACATAATATTGGAAGCAATATATGCAGCACCAAGAACACCACCGGCAAAATGCCATGGCTTTAATGTCATATCTCCGGAAGTACGTGTTAATTTGATTCCCTTATGAATAAGGATTGCCATCATAAATAACACGATGGTGCCTACAAGAAATGATATGAAAGCCGCGTAAATAAAGGAATCTACCTCATATCGCAAACTGCTGTTGATAGCTGTTTGCATCGGCGGCATCATTCCTGTACCTAAGCCGAATAAAATCCAAAGGAGGGAAGAACTCTTTGTAACAGCTCCCCTTTTTTTCACGTTCATATAAATAATCCCGGCAATTAATAGGAGTACACCAACAATATGCATCACATGCAAAGGCTTTACGTCTGCATCAAACCAGCCAAATGTATCAATAAAAATACCGATGACCATTTGTCCTGTGACTGTCACAATAACCGTCAAAGCTGCACCGATTCTGGGTAATAACAGAATATTCCCTGTCAAAAAAATAACACCCAATACACCGCCTGCAAACCAGACATAAGAGTATGATTGGGACCCAAAAAATGAAAGCGTGAATTTGCCAGGATCCACGATAAGATTAATGATAAATAGAATAATAGTCCCCGTTAAAAAAGAGTAAAAAGATGTCGGCAAAACAGCTTTTGTAAATACCGTCAGCCGATTATTTACCGCAGTCTGCATAGGAACCATCATACCAGCAATCATTCCCACGATAATTAACATATACAAAAGGGAAACCTTCTTTCTCTAAAAATGGGTAAAGTGTTTAAATTATGATTTAGCAAATGAATGCAACAACATCAAAATCAATAAAAAGTCATCGTGAAACCACGTATCATTAAGGTTGACGAACTCAAAACCATACGGAGTCATTCACGATAACGTATGACCATTCTAACATGAAGAAACGTTCATTTGCACGTTATCAGAATGGGAAAAAGGGGAGGAATACAACTTCACCCTAAAAAACGGTATCTATCTAGCAATGTTGTTTGAAGTCACCGCTTCAACGCCCTGTACCACATTCCATATAAAAAGAATGACACTTATTACACTTGCTACGAGGTAACCAATTACCAAAACACCAGCTGTCAATTTCGCTGGATGAAAAAGATAAAAGATCGTACTTAACCCCATCACTACGATTATTATGATAAGTATGAGCGAATGAGATAAGATTGCTCGTTTTGCGTGAAACCGTACTTTATCATCTTTGGTTACAAGCATCATAACAAGTGGAAATAAAAACGGAGCAAAAAAAATGCCAAAATAATTTAGTGACGCCAAAACGTTATTATTTTTACTCATGACACTACTCCTTTATTGCCGTTATTTTTCCCATCAAAAAAAGTAACCGCTATACTACAAGCGCTAACAACAGTGCCTACAATTCCAATTATACTGGCCCCGGCACCGCCATTAAAACCTAAAAACCAAGAGGGGATAAGCCCCAAAAATAATAATGCAATAAACCCTTGACACATTGCAAATGCAATTCTTGCGCCATTATTATTAAAGATAGATAAGATCAAAGATGGTAAGAATAATATAATAACTACTCCAATACCTATCCAAAATAGAATGGGTTCCTCAAAAGAGATTGTTTCACCTGTTTTCGTATTTGCAGCTAATAAAACCCCAATAAGAGCTACTATCAACGTTAACAGGACCATGGAGAGCCTTTTCAACATTTAACTAATCCTCCTACACGTTTCATGGCTTTATCTGTCTTAAAATGTGTTTAATGAATAACTGAATTTCTTTTAAGTTCCCTCACAGTACTGATGATACTAACCATACTACCAATCATACCTATCACACCAAGAGCACTTATCCAAAATCCGCCACTAGAAAGAGATAGATGAAAACCATTAGAAAAAATGATGCCTAAAAGAATCACACCTAAAAAAACAAGAATAATAAAAACTTGATAAATCGCAGCTATAATTTTCACAGAAGAATGTTTAAACAACGATAAAATGAAAGGTGGTAAAAATAAAACCATTAGCTTTCCAATGGATGACCACATATCAGTTGGTTCATCCAATACCACAGTGTCAGAAGCTGGTGTGGTATTAGCAGTTATTACTAAAGCAGCAAAGGCCACTATCATCGTTGATAAACTTACCCACGATTGCAAAATTTTATAATTTCCTAGATAAATAATAATCCTCTCCTTTTCATATCGTTGGAGTCGTCTTCCTTGCCTGATACCTCGTTATTTTATCAAGACCAAAAATGTTACAGTAAAAATCCCATATACTCCCATGAAACCTACGGAAGTTTTCAATAGTTTTGTTTTAAAGGAATAGCCTTCTTCGACGCCAAACTTAAATAAGCCTACGATAAAAGCAACAACCGCTGCCAATAAAGAAAGCATAGCTATCAAAACTGCCGCCATCGCCACTTGTTCTACCAATATAACTTCGTTTAGCGGCTTCACTTTTAACACAATAATAGCATTGATTAACGTGATAAAAACTAACATTTGACCGATACGAATCCAATAATTATTCCGTTCTGTTAACTCCATATTCCAGGCGTCAATGATACCAAAAAGCAAATCAACGATTGTTTTAAATGACTTATCGGTATGTTCTAATACATCCATTAGTTCATTGCCATAACGTTTTCTCCACGTTTTAGGATACAAATAAACAAACCACTTCATACTAGACCAAGCCTTTTTAAACCAAGATTCGTTACCTTTTGCATTTCTTTAATTTGTTCCGTTACGTATTGTTGTCCTTCCTCTGTCAGTTTGTATGGTTTTTTATGTTCTTCAGACGTAAGCACACGTATATATCCCCATTTCTCTAAACGAGAAATAGCTCCATATAATGTCCCTGGTCCTATTTTGATGTTATAACTTTCCTCAATGTCTTCCATAATGGCATAACCATGACGGTTCTTCTCAGCAAGGCTTATCAAAATGAGCAAGCTAGGTTCTGAGAATTTACTTTTTTTAGGCACGTTCTCACTCCTTTTTACAACTATTACGTTTTACGATATAACGTATAACGTAATAGTAAAATATAGTTGAAATGAAGTCAATTAAAAATCATAATTAGCAGTAGGATCAGTTTACGGAACTGCCATCATCCCACTTATTAACTTAATGGTACCAGACCTTTTGTACATTATCGGATTTTATTCAACCAAACACCCAAATTGTAGAAAATAATGTTAAAATAGGCATACTACAAATTCCAGGAGGGGGAGAATAAATGAATAAACAACAACAAACCAAGGGGTTTGGTGAAATCCTTGATGCAGCATTTCGTTTATGCAAAAATCATTTTTCGGATTTTTTCAAGATTGTACTTATCCTTATTGGTCCGATTTATTTACTGCAAGCTATCATTTTATTATTATCCGGAACTAGCTTTTTTAGAGAAATGGGTAGTGGAAGCAGTAGGTTTGATCAAATTTTTTCAAGTGTGGAGGCGAGTGCTAATACAACGTTAGGAGAAGATTTGGCGAATATTGTCGTGACTTTTCCAATGTTGATATTGTATCCTGTTGCATTAGCAGCTGGTTTATTTGCTATCAATCAGTTGAATAAAGGGCAGGAATTTACAGTGAAATCTGTTATAAAACAAGCGTTTTCCAAATTTTGGCAGATCCTAGGCAGTAGTTTACTGTTTGGCGTCATTTTTTTTGGCATGGTTTTTGTCCCAACTATTATCATTACAATCTTCGGTGTTATCGGTACGATGGCAGCCCCGGTTGCAGGAATTATAATGATGATTATTCTATTTTTAGGTCTTGGATTCACTGTATTCTTTTTCATGAGTCGCTGGAGCCTTTACCTTGGGGCTACCGTGTTTGACGATAACATGCCTGGACTGGCAAGGAGTTGGCGCTTAACACGTAAACAAGTATGGAAAGTACTGGGGATCTATTTAGTCCTTTCCCTCATATTTTTTATTATAAGTGTGGCCATCGAATCCATATTCATTATGCTTTTAGGAACAAGCGTCCTATATACACTTATCATTAATCTGGTAACCCTATTTACGTCGATGGTATTTATGGTGGGGTATGCCATTCTTTATTTTGATTTAAAAACACGGCATGATGGCGATGACTTAAATGAAATGATCGATGACTATCAAACCCCCGGTAATTAACATGTACCGGGGAGGGTCGAGATGGAGGTGATCAAAAATGGAGAGGGAAGAACTAGAGGATATATTAGACCAACCGGAATATCAGATTTATTATGAAGATAATCGAAATTTTCTGGAGGTTTGGTGGGATCAGTTAAAAAATTGGTTTCATGACCTATTATCCGATATATTACCTTCACTAGAACCAACGCAGGGGGTTGCGAGTATCATACTTATGGTACTTATTGGTATTGTGGTCGTTCTCATTGGATTCGTCGTTTTTCTCGCTTTTCGGAAAGGAAGACGAAGCCGTACATTTCGCGATTATCAGCCGCTGCAGTCCATGAACGAAAAAGATTGGACATACCACGATCATCTAACAGAGGCCCGCAAACAGGAAAATAGCGAAAATTATACAGGTGCCACGCGTCATATGTTCCTGGCGCTTCTCTTTTACTTTCATGCGAAAAATTGGCTGATAGTGAGAAATTGGAAGACAAATGGGGAATACGTTGCTGAACTTAAGGAAGTAAATCAGCAAATCGCAGATCCATTTTATCACCTGGCGTTGGTATTTGATCAAGTGGTCTATGGCGAACGCCATTTACAAAAGAGCGAATATATCCCATTTCGCGATGAGATCATGGGGTGGCTCACAGAAGATATAGGAGAAAGACACACGAAAGATTAGGGGAGGGACAACGTTGCAAAAACCAATTTCAGGCAGAAGAATGTTGATCTGGCTCGCTGTTCTTCTTCTATTTGTCGGAGTAATCAGTTATTTTATTGCACCAGATAAACCGGAAGAATATCCTGCTTTTGTTTCACAGTCCCCTTCGCCAACAGGAGTGAAGGCCATTTACACATCCATGAATAAGGAAATGGATTCGGTTGAAAGATGGCCGTTTGCACCGGAACATTTACCGGCGCAAGAGGAAGATCAACTGCTTATTATGGCTGAACCATTTTTCATCCCTGACCAAGGAAAAATGGATGACTATATTTCCTTTATGGAATCCGGGAACTCCATTCTTTTATTAAAAACCAATCCGGATGGGATGTTTGGTTTGAATACGACAGCTGTCGAGGAAGATACAAGTAATGAAATCATACATAACAGTACCGGAACAGATTACCAAGCCGTAAAAAGTTCTTCCGTTCGTATAGAGGCAAGCACGGAAGATGATGTTTTATTGCATGATCAGGCTGGCGCAATCGCCATCAAACGCGCTTATGGCAATGGAACATTAATTGCAGCAACGGCTCCTGATTGGATGACCAATAGTAGAATTCTGGATGAAGATCATATACCGCTGCTGCAGGAACTCATGCAGGAAGAAAAACAAAACTGGAACACGATTTTTTTTGATGAATATATGCATGAAACAGGGCATGCTTCAAGTCTAACCAACCTTTATCCCGACTGGATCTTGGTGCTCGGGATACAAGCAATTTTGCTTACTCTCATGTGGCTTTGGCTACAAGGGAAACGCTTTGGCCCCATTGTGGAGCCAAGGGAAGAAACCGCTCGATTCAGTGATGAACGGATCCGGGCACTGGCATCCTGGTATCAAAAGGGACATCGATATCAAGATTCCTTAGCTATTCAAGCAGATTATGTAAAACAATTATTGCAGGAGCGGTGGGGCATTCCCTACCACAAGAACTGGGCAGACATAAAGGGGGAGCTGAATCAAAGATGGGAGAAGCAACCGAACGAAGGGGTTGACGTCTTTCTGAATGGTCTTATCGATGTTTTACATAAGGCGCATGTGAACAAACAAGAATACCTTTTATGGTCGAAAAAGTTAGATAGATTGCAAAAAGAGGTGGAAGATGATGAGAAATGAATTAACGTCTTTACTGGAAGCGTATGAAAAAAGCGTTCTTGGTCAAACGTCAAACTTGAAACTCCTGTTAGCTGCAATTTTAGCAGATGGGCATGTATTGATTGAGGGTGTCCCCGGCACCGGTAAAACAAAAATGGTTCGAACCCTTGCCGATTTAATGGATGGAGATTTTAAACGAATACAGTTTACACCGGACTTACTTCCGAGTGATATCACCGGGAGCACCATTTACAATATGCAGGACAGTCGTTTTCAAACCCTTAAAGGGCCGATATTTTCAAATATATTGTTGGCGGATGAAATTAACCGGACACCAGCAAAAACGCAAGCTGCTTTATTGGAAGCAATGGAAGAGAAGCAAGTGACGATTCAAGGAGAAACGTATCCATTGCCGCAAGTTTTTTTCGTTGTGGCTACACAAAACCCCATCGAATATGAAGGGACATATCCGTTACCGGAAGCGCAGCAGGATCGTTTTTTATTGAAATTGAATATCGATTTTCCTTCCTTTGAAAATGAAACAAATGTGTTAAAACAAGTCATGGAAAACAATACAGCAGAAGCAGGAATAGATGCTGTGATGAACATGAAGACGTTTCTTTCCATACGCCATGAGATTGAGAATGTCACATTAAGTGATGATGTTTTTGAGTATACGATGCAAATTGTACGACGGACAAGAGAAATAGATGCTATCGAGTTCGGGGCAAGTACACGTGCAGCTATTTCCATGGTGAAAGCAGCCAGGAGTTGGGCCTATTTGACCGGTCGTGATTATGTAACCCCTGACGATATTAAAATCGTTGCAAAGCCAGCATTAAGGCATCGGTTACAATTAGCGCCACAGATGGAATTGGAGGGAGTGGGCCTTGACCAAATTATTGAAGAGCTTGTGGGCGCGGTTCCTGTTCCAAGATAGAGGGATCTTGCCAACAAGGAAACTGCTTGTGATTTTTCTCATTTTTTCCATTGGTCTCATTGTGATTTCCAATTTTTCAGGTCTTTCATGGCTTTGGCTATTTATCGTGAATGGTATTATTCTAGGGATGAGTCTAATCGATTTATCTTTTTCACCAAAAAGGAAGGAAATAACGGGGCAACGCCAAATACCCAGTGAAATGGAAAAGGGCATCACCTACACCGCTCACATGAAACTGAGTAACGCCTCCGCTTATGCAGTAAACGTACGTTTAATAGATGGGGTGCCACAATCATTTCAGGCTCCTTTCCCATTAAAGGGGAATATAAATAGACAGGAGTCTGCTATATTGTCGTATAACATCGTTGCACCAGTCCGAGGGGAATATGAAGTTAACAAAATGTACATTCGCTACCAGAGTGTCTTCGGATTATGGGAAAAGCAAATGGCAATCGAGCTGGAAAATATGGTGAAGGTTATTCCTGATTTGACGGAAACAAAGCAGTATTTAAAGCATGCACAGCGATTTTTATTGTATGAAGGAGCAAAGATTCGAAAACAACGAGATCGTACAGGGGAATTTACCCAGATCCGAAATTATGTAGTGGGGGATGATCCGCGAAAAATCAACTGGCGACAGACGGCAAAACTGCAAACGCTGATGGCGAATGAGTATGAACCGGAGCATGGAAAATATATCACGATTTTAATCGATTGCGGACGAATGATGGGCGCCGAACTAAGAAATGGAAACCGCTTGGAAAAAAGTCTGGAAGCAGCATTAACGACAGCTACAGCAGCACTCAAAAATGGGGATTACGTGGCAGTACTTGCATTTTCGAAACAGGTAAACGTATTTGTGCCTCCTGCCAAAGGAATGAATCACCTGCAAAAAATAGTACAGGCAATATACAATGTAAACGTAGATACGAATGAATCCAATTATCCGGCCGCCTTTGCCTATGTACAAAACGTACAAAAAAAGCGAAGTCTGATTCTTTTATTTAGTGATGTCCATACATTCTTGCAGGAAGAAACCATCCTCATCCAGTTAAAACGGTTGCGGCAACAGCATTTATTTATGATCATCGCTGTAGCAGATGAGACGCTTCTTACTACTTCTAAACAGGAACCAATGCAAGTGCAACAGGCCATGTTAAAAAGCATGGCCCAGCAACAAATACAAACGAAAAAACGGGAAAAAGTCAAATGGGAGAGACAGGGACTGCTCCTGGTCGAGACAACAGAGGAGCATCTTGCCACGACAGCCGTTTCTCGTTATATTGACATTATGAATCAAGGCTTGCTTTAGTACTGTTTTTAAGATACAGCATTTTTCCACTTACCATGTAAAGAATGAGTGCAAGAATGGTTACAATGGCAACGATATATTTCACCTCTAGTGAAAATGATGCTGGGGTAATGAATCCTTCAATAATACCAGCAATCACGAATAAAGGAATCGTTCCAAGCAATAGCTGGACGGATCGCTTCGCCTGCCTTTTTAATTGGTATCCACGAGCGTATGGACCGGGGACAAACAACTTATATCCCATCAGCAAGCCGGCGCCACCTGCAATAAATATAGCCGTGAGTTCGATGATGCCATGCGGAACAATGTAAGCCCAGAACTCGTAAGATTGCCCGTAATGCCAGAAAAGGCCGGCCAGCGCGCCAATCATGATCCCATTATAAACCATGACATAGACGGTCAGGATTCCAAATGTAATCCCTCCTGCAAAGGCGAGAAATGCTACCTGAATATTATTTGTCATAATCGAAGCAGACATCATAGAATGATTAATGGCATCGTGATTAGCACCTAATTCCTCCGGGCTAACCGATTGCGCTACTTGTTCCGGCAGTAGCCCGTAAAGATGTAGTGGATCACTTAGTACCGAAAGAAAGGCAGCAAGCATTCCAATAATAAACAGGGCCATCGCTACGGTGACCGCCTTCCACTGCTCCAAAAGCAGCCCAATAAACGTTGTACTGAAAAAAGTCCGGATCTGCTTCATACTGGAAACTTGGTCCTTGTATAATAGATTGTGAGATTTGGCAACAAGCCCGTTTAAATAGGAAGTAATCTCCTCATCCGGAAAAAATGTTTGACTATAAGACAGGTGCTGTGCCGCTTTTTGATAAAGTTGGTTGAATTGATGAATGGTCTCACCGGTTTGTTTTCGTTGGCTTTTCTGTAAGATTGTTATATATTGCTCAAGCTGTTTCCAGTCTTTGCGATTTTGTTTCACGAATTGATTGAGGTTCATGCCAACACCTTCTTTCACTAGATTCCATATTTTCTCAGGCTATTGTCTATTATAAGCTGTACGTACCTTAATGAAAACTATTATGAATGAAATGGGGTAATAAAGATGAATCAAGAAGAACAAGTAGCGATTAAAACACCGGAATTCGTCTCCCTCCAATTTAAGCTGGCAGGTTTGGGGAGTAGAGCAGGAGCAATGATTATCGATCAGA
The DNA here is from genome assembly GCF_019837165.1 of Virgibacillus sp. NKC19-3. NCBI lineage: Bacteria > Bacillati > Bacillota > Bacilli > Caryophanales > Bacillaceae > Virgibacillus > Virgibacillus saliphilus. Next base: position 26,160 of record NZ_JAGYHC010000001.1, on the reverse strand, counting down.
TCGTGTTGACGATTTTCAATATAGTCATTACCTTATTTTTAGTATTCGCTATTAACGCTGACATGGACTTGCTCGTAACGGATTCCGCTGCTGCTATTGTCGTTATTCTTATGTTTCTCGCCTATTGGGGATATTTTTTCGTATGTGAATATTTCTTTGGTGGCAGAACACTTGGAAAAAGATTAATGGGGCTTCGAGTGATTCAGGATAATGGGCATAGCATCACATTGCTTTCCAGTTTGATCCGAAATCTACTGCGCGTGATCGATATGATTCCAATGTATCTTACTGGAATGATCATGATTTTCTTCCATTCCAAACATAAAAGGCTGGGTGATTTAGTTGCCGGAACGCTTGTTGTACATGAACCTAGACCAAAGAAAGAACATAAAGCCACCGCGATTGAAAAAGAAATCAAATCACGTGGTCTTTCGAAGGAAAGCCTATCTATAGAAGACGGAGCCCTTCATTCACTTGGAATAAAAGAATGGAACTTATTGAATACATACAGTAATCGAATATTGCAATTACCTCAAGCTGAAAGAATGCAGCTTACGTATAAGATGGCTCAGACTCTTTTACCAAAAGCAGGTATAGGAGTGAACAGGAAGAATGAACGGGAACTGGAAAATATGCTTCTGACACTATACCTGATACTGAAGGATGAATGGGAATTTTGAAGAGACTGTCCCGGGTGATACATTGTTATACTCGAGATTAAATGAAATAAGCAGCTTAAGAAACGAAGGGGATTGGGTTGACAAACGGAACAAAGACCTGTATTATCACCTATGAATAAAAAGATACCTCGTTAGGTAAGGCTCCTGTGATGGAGATACGCTACTGCCCAAAAATGTCCAAAGACGCCAATGGGTCAACAGAAACCATCGACATAAGGTGGTTTTTAATGTAGCTGGATTTTTTCCTATGCCGCACAGTGCTAAAGCTCTACGATTGAGGGAATTTTGTTACGCCTATTTGAATAAGCCTGATTCGACATTGGCTTTATCATCAACGCTAGATACAAAACACCTTCTTTCGAGGAGGTGTTTTTTTAGTACACCATTAGGAAAGGATGTGGAATGGATATGCAGCAAAGTACATCAACTGACTCAGACCCCTTTCGATTTATGTTAAAAATATGCAAGTATCAAGGAGTCCATTCCTGCATCCTTAGCTAGAGGCCTTGGACAAAAGTAAAATGATCAACCCTGTAAACGAATAATACATCGTTTAGCGGAAGAAATATACGTAGACTCCTGCGGGAGGAAAGGCATAGGTGAGACTCCGAAGTGCGCTAGCACTTCGGAGGCCCACCAGCCGCCCTAAGGTGCGCGAAGTATATTTCTGGAGCGGGGTTCTAAATAACCGCATGTCCGTATTATGAAACTTGTGTCTAAAGCTTCTAGAAGCAGTATAGACTCCTTTCAAGATAAGGAGGATTTTTAATGGGTAAACTAACGAAAAAAAAGCGCGCCATATATACGAAAACGGTACTGGATGCACTGCATAACGGAAAAAAGCAACAGTTTCGTGATACCTTTTTAGAACTGCATCCATTCGACCAATCCGATATGTTTAAAACAATGGATGTGGAAGCACGCAACCTTGTATATTCCTTTTTAAGCCCGAAGGAATTCACAGCGATTTTCAGTAATTTGGATATCCAGGATCAGAAACTGTTTTTCCTGGAGATGGATGAAAACTATGCCTCAAGCATATTTAATCATTTATTTACCGATGATGTTGTCCAGTTTTTAACGGAAATCAACAGTCATCGGGCAGACGAAATATTAGAACAAATGGATGATAAAAAAGCGCATGAAATAAGGGCGATCTTATCTTATGCACATGAAACTGCCGGAGCGATAATGACCAAAGAATTGATTAGTATCCCAGCCTCCGCAACTGTAGAAGCTGTGTTAGACAAGTTAAGGAATGAGGCCCCGGATGCCGAAATTATTTATTATTTATATGTGGTTGATGCTCAGAAGGAACTTGTCGGTGTCGTTTCCCTCCGCGATTTAATTATAGCTAAACCGGATACCACCATCGAAAACGCAATGAGTACAAACGTTGTATCCGTCTCTGAAGATATGGACCAGGAAGAAGTCGGGATGGTCATCAAAAAATATGACTTGTTAGCCGTCCCTGTTGTCTCCCATCAGAATCAGCTGCTGGGTATTGTCACCGTTGACGATGTGTTGGATATTCTGGAAGAAGAGGCAACGGAAGACTTTGGCGAGATTTCCGCAACAAAAGGAGCAACAGATGTTAGTATAAGCCCTTTTAAAGCTGCTAAAAAGCGTGCACCATGGATTATCGTACTGATGCTTTTGAGTTTAATTACAGGTGGGGTCATCGATCGATTCGAAGAGACACTCGAATCCGTTGTGCTGCTTGCCGCCTTCATCCCCATGATCATGGGTTCCGGGGGAAATGTGGGCACTCAGTCACTGGCTGTTTCTGTGCGTGGACTTGCACTTGGGACCGTGGAAAAAAGTAATCTCTGGCGAATGATACGAAGAGAGTTCAGTACAGGGGCACTCCTGGGGCTCATTTGTATGGTGATCATCGCTGCCATTATCCTTGTTATTTATGGAAATGGCATGTTAGGAGTCATTGTGGGCATATCCACCCTTTGTACCCTGAGCGTGTCAGCCGTTGTGGGATCGGTTATTCCATTAATCATCAACAAACTGAATTTTGATCCTGCCATTGCTTCAGGGCCATTTATTACAACCTTGAACGATATTATTGGATTGATGATTTACTTTTCCATTGCAACGCAGCTAATGGAGTTTCTATAAGCTAATCCCATGCGCTTATCATGACTTGATGGCTATGAGTTCTGTCCCTGCTACATGAATACATTGTAGCAGGGACAGTCCCTTGATAAGCATTTATCCTTCTGATCGTTCCGCAAACTCCTGCTGAATTTCATCAAACACTTCTTGATTGGTAAGGAGTTCTAATATTGTTAATGCAGATGCTTTTGCTCCTGTAATTAAGGCATGATCACCCTTTTCGGAGCGAGCTGCTTCCCGGAATTCGACCGTATGCCCAATTAAATCACTTGGACCTATTTTAATATGGGGATGAATCGTCGGAACAACTTGACTTATATTGCCTGCATCCGTTGAGCCTAATGCCGCTCTTTCTTTTGTACTTACCCGTTCTCCTAAATGCTCAGCGACGCCTTTAAATACGTGATCAAAGCGTTTATTTACAATGAAATTATCCACTTCATTTTGAAAAGCGCTCACCTTCACTGTTGCGCCGGTTGCAAGTCCTGCACCCTCTGCAATAGCTTTTACCTTCGTGGTGATGTCATTCAACACCGTCCTTGAGGGAGCACGTATGAAAAATCTGGCATTTGCATATTCAGGTACAATATTCGGCGCATCCCCACCATCGGTAATAATACCATGGATGCGTACATCGGATGGTATGTGCTGACGCAAGGCATTGATCCCATTAAACAGCTGCAGTACGCCATCTAATGCATTGATTCCTTCTTCCGGATGTGCAGAAGCATGTGCCGGTTTTCCAAAAAACTCAAAATCCAGTGGATCAACCGCTAAACTTGGACCTGTTAGATTCGTTTCTGCTCCCGGGTGAAGCATAATGGCTGCATCAATCCCTTCCACTAAACCTGCCTTCACAAAACTTCCCTTCGCACTTCCATTTGGCCCGCCTTCTTCAGCCGGAGTCCCGAGCACGACAAGCTCTCCGCCGATTTCATCAATGACCTTACTTAAAGCAACAGCAGCAGCTACACTTGTTGTACCAATTATATTATGACCACATGCATGACCAATTTCAGGAAGTGCATCATATTCGGCGAGGAATCCAATCGAGCGTCCGTCTTTCTTGCCTTTCTTTTTGGCCAAAAATGCCGTTTCATGCCCGGCAACTCCCTTCTCTACATGGAAGCCTTCTTCTTCTAAAATACGGATTAAGCGCCCTGAGGCAAAATATTCCTCATTGCCAATTTCAGGATTATCATGAATCTCATGGCTTGTTTGAATGTAACGTTCCTTATTTTCCTCGATATTTTCCAAAATGCTTTTTTTCACTGTCTCTAACGTATCTGTCACTACTGTCATACTTATCACCTCATCTATTTTTTTAATAACCAATTTCACTTAATGGTACAGTTGTCGGGATGGAATTCCCGTCACGCTCTTCGATAATAAATTCTGCCACATCATCCGATTGATATATTTCTGCTAATCTGTTTAAAACTTCATCGTCTTTGTCTTCGACTTGGGTCGCGATGATATTAATATAAGGTGTCGCTGTTTCATCTTCATGGAAAATCGAATCATCTAAGGGGCTAAAGCCGCCATCTACTGCGATGCCATTATTAATAATGGATGCATCCACATCCGGTAGGACACGGGGTGTCTGCCCAGCTTCAAGTAATTCAAAATCCAAATCTTTAGGATTTCCGACAATTTTATCAAGGGAACCATTGCCGTCAAAGCCTTCTTCAAGCTCAATCAATCCTGCATCTTCAAGCAGTTGCAAACCACGTCCCATATTGGTTGCTTCTTTACCAAGTGCAATGGTTCCACCTTCTGGAATGTCTTCTACCGCATCATGTTTTTCTGAATATAACCCCATTGGAGCGATAACCGTTGTTGCGATCGGTGTGAGATCCAAATCATGTTCATCAATAAAGGCATCAAAGTAAGAAATTGTTTGGAACGCATTCGCGTCAATCTCTCCTTCAGCCAGTGCTAGGTTCGGCTGCACATAATCAGAAAAGCGGACAATTTCAACCTCAATTCCTTCCTCTTCCGCCTTTTCAGCAACATAATCCCAAATTGTCGTATCGGACCCGCTAATTCCAATTTTCACGGTTGTTGCTGCTTCACTATCCGAACAGGCACCAAGAGCAATAGCTAAAAAACTAATGAAAAATAGGAAGCCAAATCTTTTCATGTTGTTTTCCTCCTTCTATCTTCTTCTAATTTTTTTCGATAATATATTTCCGGCTGACTGTAACCCTTGGACCATAATGACAAGAATACCAACGGTGATTAACATGACAATTGTGTCAAAGCGCTGATACCCAAATGTAATTGCTAGATCGCCAAGCCCCCCACCGCCGACGGCCCCAGCCATTGCAGAAGCACCAACCAAACCGATCGTTGCAATGGTTAGACCGAGCATAAGCGAGCTTAATGCTTCAGGAATAAGAAAGCGAGTAATGATTTGTACAGGCGTAGCACCCATCGACTGGGCAGCATCCATCACACCCGGATCAACTTCAAGCAAGGAACTTTCTATTAATCTTGCAATATAAGGCCCTGAAAAAAGTATCATTGGCACAATTGCAGCCGCAGTTCCAATCGACGTTCCAACAACTAAGCGGGTGAATGGAATGATTGCAACCATTAAAATAATAAACGGGATGGATCGGAAAATATTTACGATAGCGTTTAAAATGGTAAAAACTATTTTATTCTCCCATAAATGCCCTTTTCGTGTTACAACAAGTAAAATTCCTAACGGCAATCCTATGATAGCGGCAAATAGTAAAGAGACAATTACCATGATAGTTGTTTCCCATAATGCGCCTGAAATTTGCTGCCAATCAACTAACATCTGCTAACACTTCCTTTATCGTTACTTTTTTCTGATGAACATGCATGATGACACGATTAATCTCCTTTTCGTCCCCTTCAAATTTCACAATCAAATTGCCAAATGGTGTCCCTTGTAATTCGGTAATACTTCCAAATAATACATTCACTTCGACATTAAAATGTTTCGCTATTTGGGAAAGCAGTGGTGCTCCTGTTGACTCACCGGTAAATACAATGCGATAAATTTGATGATCCCCGTCTTGCCTTTGAAGCAGTTGGTGCACCGATTCAGGTATCTCATCATGCATAACGGAACGGACAAAATTATGGGCAACCTCTGTTTTAGGCTGGGAAAACACATCGAATACAGAGCCTGACTCAACTACTTTTCCATTATCCAGCACCGCTACTTTATCGCAAATTTCACGAATAACCGCCATCTCATGCGTAATAATTAATATCGTAATATTATACTCCTGATTGACGCGCTTCAATAGCTTCAAAATTGAATTGGTTGTTTCCGGATCCAGAGCTGACGTCGCCTCATCACATAACAGAACTTCAGGCTGTGTAGCGAGTGATCGTGCAATGCCTACACGCTGTTTCTGTCCGCCGGATAACTGATCTGGATAGTTATCCGCCTTATCACGTAATCCAACGAACTCCAACAGTTCATAAACCCTTTTGTTTATTTCTTCTTTTGGTGTTTTGGTAAGTAACAAAGGCATTGCTACATTTGTAAAAATCGTTTTCGAATTCAATAAATTGAAGTGCTGGAAAATCATTCCAATATTACGTTTGGCTTCCCTTAAATCCTTCGTTGAAAGGCTTAATAGATCTTGATGATTCACAATAACCTTCCCCGATGTCGGACGCTCAAGTAGATTGGCACACCGAATTAATGAACTCTTCCCAGCACCACTGAAGCCGATCACACCATATATTTCGCCTTTTTCAATATGCAGATTAACATCATCTAAGGCCTTCACTTCTTGAGACGTACCCTGATAAACCTTTGTCATATGTTCAAATGTAATCAAGCTCTCTCCCCCTCGAAAATAAAAATACCCCTTCTTATAAAGATAAGAAGAGGTAACGCGTGTATTCATCCTCTTCTTATCTTTCAAGCTCATCGCTTGCTGGAGTTGGCACGTTACTTTTATAAAAAAAGTTCGTTGCCGAGATTTCACAGGGCCAGTCCCTCCATCTCTCTTGATAAGAAGTAATAATTATTAAATTTGTATTGCTATATACAATACTATCGTTATTTTAATTTGTCAATTGTTTTTTTTAGAAATTATTTTCTTGTAAGGGGAGTGTCTTCGATACATCAACGTATTAACGTAGGAAAAAATAGGCCCCCCTATACTGAAACCCGAAGTTCAGACATGAATGCCGAACATAAAACGCTGAATGCCGATGAATAAGCCACGATTGCCGAAACCGACGCTCGGAATACCGAACCAATTGCGCTGAATGCCGAAGCACCATGTCCGCTACAGTTTTTGTGTCTACAAACTAGGCTGGGAACTGTCCTTACTACTTTATCGCATTAATATTCCGAGGGACAGACCTCTCTTACTTTATAACATCCTTCCCACCCATATAAGATCGCAACACTTCAGGAACGATTACTGATCCGTCTTCCTGCTGGTAATTTTCTAAAATAGCTGCGACTGTGCGACCGATGGCGAGTCCGGATCCATTAAGCGTATGAACGAATTCCGGCTTTCCCTTTTCATCTCGCCGAAAACGGATGCCTGCACGTCTTGCTTGGAAAGCTTCAAAATTGGAGCATGAAGAAATTTCGCGATACGTATCCTGACTAGGGATCCATACTTCAATATCGTACTTTTTCGCTGCGGTAAAACCTAAATCACCTGTGCACATACTCATCACACGGTATGGTAGATTCAACAACTGTAATACATTTTCCGCATTCCCAGTTAACGTCTCTAGCGTTTCATAAGAGTCTTCCGGTTTTGTAAAATGTACAAGCTCAACCTTGTTAAACTGATGCTGACGGATTAATCCACGTGTATCGCGGCCGGCAGACCCCGCTTCTGAACGGAAATTAGTACTGAATGCGACATATTTTTTTGGTAGAGACGCTGAGGGTAAAATTTCCCCACGATGATAATTCGTTACAGGAACTTCCGCTGTCGGAACTAAAAAGTAATCCCAATCTGAAATATGAAACGCATCTTCTTCAAATTTAGGCAACTGTCCGGTACCTGTCAAACTTGCACGGTTTACCATATATGGCGGTAACATTTCCGCATAACCATGTTCATCTGCATGTAAATCCATCATGAAATTCAAAAGTGCACGCTCCAGTCTCGCACCAAGTCCCTTATAAAAGACAAACCTACTTCCTGTGACTTTTCCAGCTGCTTCAAAATCCAATATATCTAGATTTGTTGCAATATCCCAATGAGCCTGGGTCTCAAAGGAAAACTCCGGAAAATCCCCCCATGTACGCACCTCTATATTATCGTCCTCATCTTCTCCAATTGGTACACTTTCATGTGGGATATTAGGGATGGAGAGCATGATCGAATCTAATTGTCCTTCCACTTCCTTCAGCTCTTTATCAAGCGTAGAAATTTGCTCGCCAACCTCTCGCATTTCCTTGATAGCTGGTTCTGCATCCTTTTTTTCTTTTTTTAAGGCTGAAATCTGTTTGGACGTTTCGTTACGTCTCGCTTTTCGTTTCTCTACCTCAGCAATTAAATCGCGGCGTTGCCCGTCAAGTTCCCCAAACCTATCCAATGCAGATAAATCCTCACCACGCTTAGAAAGCTTCTCCTTGACATCATCAAAATTATTCCGTAAAAATTTCATATCTAACATGTTCATTACCTCCTTCATATTCGCTGTAAAGGATCTGTACCCCATGCGTTGATGTTGGGAAACAGCTCCTCCATATATAAAAAGACTCCCATCCCTGAATAATAGGGACGGAAGTCTCATTCCCGCGTTGCCACCCTTGTTGAAGAGACGCACTCTTCCGGCTCTCGTGTGTAACGGCACGTAACCGAGTTTACTTTCATGTCACTCATGTACTAGAGACCTTTTCCGTAAACCAGTTCAAGGATGGATTCACAGTATACTCCCATCGATTTACACCAACCATCGACTCTCTAGCGAAAGATCTACTGTTACTCGTTCCTATCGCAACTTTTGTTATGTTTCATCATAATCAATTTCTTCTTAAGATGCAAGTGTTTGTATTGATTTTTCCACCATTTCCACGAAATATGCAATAACACGATTATCGTCCGTTAGCTCGGGGTGGAATGCAGTACAAATATAATGCCCCTGTTTCACTGCCACAATTTGCCCTGCATGCGCTGCAAGGATCTCTGCATCAGTACCCACTTCTGTCACATAGGGGGCTCGAATAAATACAGCATTAAAGTCATCCGCCACATCCGTAATCGTAAGCGCAGCTTCAAAGCTTGCTACTTGGCGTCCGAATGCATTACGAGCTACCTTCATATCGATTAAGCCTAGATGAGAGGTTTCCTCACCTTCCAATTCACTTGCCATTAAAATCAGACCGGCACAGGTACCAAACACAGGTTTACCTTGCTTGCCAAATTCCTGAATGGCTTCAAAAAAGCCGTAGCTATCAATCAAACGGCGCATTGTTGTGCTTTCCCCGCCTGGCAAAATCAAACCATCAATATCCTCGAGTTCTTCCTTACGCTTTATTTCCATGGCTTTTGCGCCACAAGCTTCAATCGACCGAATATGTTCACGAACTGCACCTTGCAAGGCAAGTACACCAATTGTTGTCATACGATTCCCTCTTTCTATTCGCTGCGATCCTGCATACGGTCATGTCCTTCGATCGTACTCATTTCCAGACCCTTCATAGCCGTACCAAGCCCTTTTGAAAGCTCACTAATCAATTTGTAGTCCGTATAATGAGTTGTCGCTTCAACAATGGCCTTTGCGAATTTTTCCGGATGATCGGACTTGAAAATACCGGATCCAACAAATACACCATCTGCTCCTAATTCCATCATTAACGCTGCGTCACTTGGAGTTGCAATACCACCTGCTGCAAAGTTCACAACGGGAAGGCGACCTTCCTCGCGAACTTCCAATAATAATTCATATGGGGCTCCAATTTCCTTTGCAAATGTCATCACTTCATCCTCAGACATTGCCGTTAACTTGCGAATTTCAGATTGCACTTGGCGCATATGACGAACCGCTTCAACAATATTACCTGTACCGGGCTCTCCTTTTGTCCGAAGCATAGAAGCACCTTCACCAATACGACGCATAGCTTCCCCTAGATTACGGCAGCCACATACGAATGGTACCGTATAATCTGATTTATTCAGATGAAAGACATCATCGGCCGGTGTCAACACTTCGCTTTCATCAATATAGTCAACGCCCATTGCCTCTAAAACACGCGCCTCAACAATATGACCAATGCGTCCCTTTGCCATAACCGGAATCGATACAGCATTCATAACTTCTTCTGTAACAGTAGGATCAGCCATACGTGCTACACCACCTGCCGCACGAATATCAGATGGAACACGCTCCAATGCCATAACAGCAACTGCCCCAGCCTCTTCGGCTATTTTTGCCTGCTTAGCATTGACAACGTCCATAATAACGCCGCCCTTTTGCATTTCTGCCATCCCACGTTTTACTCGTTCTGTTCCTGTATGAACCATTTCCATTCCCCCTTATGTAATCTTAAAATAACCCTTTAATCCAATCCACAGATGAAGTGAATAAATTTGCGAAAAAGTCGCCAATTGCACCTAATGTAAGCATAAACCAATTACTTTTTTCCACGGATTCATTTGCCACAAGATCAACTGTATTACGGTTATCATCAAAAATATAACCATAATCCGCTTCCCCATCATACACAAGCTCTGCTGTTCCTATTGATTCGCCTTCTTCAATTGGTGCAGTTAACGCTCCATCTTCGTTTAAATAATCTTCGTCAATCGTATAGTCCACGCTATATTGTTCTTCTTCTCCGGATTTGATTGGAACCGTGAAACTTTCCGCTGTGGAAATATTCAAGGCATCTTCTTTTCCTTTCGCTACCGGAATACTGGATTCATTCTCTACCTGATAGCCGGCAGGAAATAATTCAGTGGTTTCAAATTGTTCAAAGCCATAATCCATCAGTTTTTCTGTTTGGTTAAAACGTTCTGCTTCACTTTCTGTTTTCATCACTACTGAAATTAAACGTTTCCCATTACGTTCTGCTGTTCCTGTAAACGTATAGCCAGCTAGATCTGTATTTCCTGTCTTCAGTCCATCCATACCTTCATAATAAAATTGTTCCAGGAATGTAGCTTCATGTGGAAGCATCCAATTCCAATTATCTAGACTTTCACCTTCAAATTCTATTTCCGGTTGACTGGATATCTCCAAAGCCTCCGGAAATTTATTCACTAAATGATAAGCAAGCAAGGCAGACGATTCAGCTGATAATAAATTTGTTTCGTCTGCATCCGTACCCTCCGGACGATTATCATCCAAGGATGAATTATCCAAGCCGGTTGAATTGACAAACTTATATTCAGGAAGACCTAATTCATCCGCTTTTTCATTCATTAAAGCGACAAATTCAGTTTCTGTTCCTGCTATCAGCTCAGCAAGTGCAATTGTTGTAGCATTATCTGAATTAACTGCCATAGCGTCATACAAGTCATGAACTGTATACTCTTTGTCCTGCTCTAAACCTACGCCGGAAAATGATGCATTAGCAGAAATGCTGTACGCATAATCACTGATCTCAGCTGTTGTATCCCAACTAATATCACCGGAATCAATCGCCTCAAGCACAAGATATTCTGTCATCATTTTCGTCATACTGGCTGGTGGCAAGGCTACATCCGGGTCTTTTGCGTATAATATTTTACCAGTTTCGGCATCAACTAAAATCGCTGATTCTGCATCTAAATCCAATGTATCTGCAGCTTGAGTTGAAAATGGTTGTACCATTACCGACGTTATCAACACGAGACTTGCAATTAAAAATAGTAACCTTTTTTTTATCTGTTTCACTTCCCCGTACCTCCACCTAAATTTTAAATCTTATATATCTCTCTTATTTTACCACAGAAAAAAGAGAAAAAATAGATGGGTAATGTACCCATCTATAACTTTTTTATTTTAACGACAGTACTATACCGAATAATTCGGTGATTCTTTCGTTATTTGTACATCATGTGGGTGGCTTTCTCTCAGGCCTGCTCCTGTAATACGGATAAACCGCCCGTCATTACGCAGGGAATCAATCGAACTTGTACCACAATAGCCCATGCCTGAACGCAAGCCTCCAATTAATTGGTGAATGGTGTCGGCAATCGGCCCTTTATAAGCGACTCTGCCTTCAATACCTTCTGGGACAAGCTTCTTCACGTCAGCTCCTTCTTGGAAGTAGCGATCTTTGGAGCCAGCTTCCATGGCACCAACGGACCCCATGCCACGGTAAACTTTGTATTGCCGTCCTTGGAAAATTTCTGTTTGGCCAGGGCTTTCAGCAACCCCTGCAAACATGCTGCCGACCATCACAGCATGTGCACCTGCAGCTAGTGCCTTCACAATATCACCGGAATATTTAATTCCACCATCTGCAATGATTGGAACCCCGTACTCCTCCGCAACAGTAGCACAATCATGGATTGCTGTTATTTGTGGAACACCGACACCTGCAACAACACGGGTGGTACAAATCGATCCCGGGCCTATTCCTACTTTAACGATAGATGCACCCGCTTTAATTAATTCTTCCGTTGCTTCAGCTGTAGCTACATTTCCGGCGATGATCGTAAGTTCCGGATAAGTCTCCCGAACAGCCTTCACTTGATTTATAACGCCACCTGAATGCCCATGTGCTGTATCAATAACAATAACATCAACACCGGCATCAACTAATTTCTCAATCCGCTTCATACCATCACCAGTAACCCCTACGGCAGCACCTGCAATAAGTCTACCTTGAGCATCTTTGGCAGCATTTGGGAATTCAATGACCTTTTCAATATCTTTGATGGTAATTAAGCCTTTTAGAATCCCTTTTTCATCTAAAAGTGGCAGTTTTTCAATTCTGTGTTTTTGCAGCAGCTCCTCAGCCTCTTTTAATGTTGTCCCTACTGGTGCTGTGACAAGGTTTGTACTTGTCATAACCTCGGAGATCATAATGGAATAATCCTGGATAAAACGCAAATCTCGATTCGTCAAAATACCGACTAATTTTTGCTCCTCAATGGTATTCACAATCGGTACACCTGAAATGCGGAATTTACCCATAAGATGCTCGGCATCATATACTTGATGCTCTGGGGTCAAGAAGAATGGATTGGTTATCACACCACTCTCCGAACGTTTGACACGATCCACCTGTTCTGCCTGATCTTCAATCGACATATTTTTATGAATGACACCAAATCCGCCTTGACGGGCCATTGCTATCGCCATTTCTGCTTCCGTTACAGTATCCATCCCTGCACTAATAAAAGGAGCCTTCAGTTTCAGATCATCTGTCAAGGTTGTTGCAATTTGTACATGCTTTGGCAATACATCTGATTTATCTGGCATGAGCAACACATCATCGAATGTTAATCCTTCTTTGGCAAATTTATCTTCCCGCATCTTTATCCTCCTTCAATTATGAATTATGAATGCGAATAGGCAACTTGGTTAAGCTACATAAGTAATGCTTATTTTCATTTACAATACGCCATCCATAAAGCTTTTTCAAGTCGATACTTAAAAATAATTGGATTCGAAATTTTATATTATTTCACGAGGAGAATCGTCATGGAGAAAAGGACAGTGGAATCACTTTATACCTATTTACGAACACTGCAAACAAGCCAGATCTTTTTGAAAAAATGCTACAGGGATCTGCCCAATAGCGATGCAAATGCCAAAAGCTTTGAAAACAGTGGAACATTTATGTATTACCTGGATCATGGAAGTATTTTTTTAACAGAAGGGGAGCATGCAGATATTCGGTTGAAGCCAATGTTATATTTTTATGGCCTCGTCCATTTGCTAAAGGCATGCCTCCTTACAAACCGCCCCGATTATCCGGAATCCACAGCAGTCCTGGCGCATGGTGTAACGGCCAGAAAACGTAAGAAAAAGAACTATTCTTTTACAGGAGATGAAGTGAAAATCCAACAAAATGGTCTATTCTGTTATGCCTACAACCACCTATTCCATGCAGAAACCCCGCCATTCCAAAAGATTAACATGAATCTATTGCTTGGATTAATCCCTGAAATGAATGATTTTTACTCCTATCGGAAAGAGGTAAAAAGTATTTCGATCGGTAAAAAAGGAGCCACAAACATAACGTTTCCACTTCACCTGCTGGATAGCTATCATTTAACAAAGACCGCATTCATACAGCGTCTCCGTATTTATTTACCAGCTATGCTGGATATAAAAACTTCAAATGACCGGCTTCATATTAAACTGGAAAAACCATTGCAGCATATAACCGGTCCGTTTTACGTCCATCTTGATAAACAAGAAATATACTTTCCTTGTTCCCGCGACTATTACCTATCTATAAATGAAATCATGGTCCATTATTTATTATTATATAATTTAAGCATGATCAGCCGCTATGAGACAGAATATTGGGGAGAGCTTATATCCACCAAATCGGAACAGGATTATGCAATCATTTCCCATTACGTCAATATAGCCGCTGAAAAGATATATTTTTTAATCGGAGAATGGCTGTATGAAAGGGCCCCTGAAACGGAATGAAGCCTTTACCATTTATTATTCTTATATTTACGATAATAGTTGATTTGACGTATGAATAGATAGAGTTTTCGTTTAAGATTGCGATCCTTTTTGTAAAATAATGGGTTTCCCCATTTACCTTGTCTAATGAGCTGTTTTACATCCGCCAGCACCTTTTCGTTTCGGACAAACTTGCGAAGCACGATTTTAGGTACAACGGTAAATAAATGCTCTTCGTTTAGATAGGTTAGTGGCTTTTCCTTTCTGTAAATGCTGTCATCAACAATATATGTTGCCATATTGTGCCCGAGTGCAGTCACATAATAGCTGGATCTCCCTTGGCGAATATTTACCTCGAACACTTTAAATTTACCATCGCGGGTATCATATTTTAGATCAAAATTTGCAAACCCGACGTAGCCGACAGCTTCTAGGAAATGCTGTAATTTTTTCATCATTTCTTCATTATAACGTGAAATCACTGCCGTGTAATTTCCTATTGCAGTAGCCGTATGCTCTTGAAGTACGACTTGTCCAAATGTAACAAGTTGTGTCTGCCCTCCTGCATTTGCATATATAACGCTGTCCCACATGTATGTATCATCCCCTGGAATAAAATCCTGAATGATAAGCTCATCTTGATAACCACTTGCAGTGATCTTATCAATAACTTGCTGCACTTCTTCTTTCGATTCCACCCTATATACTTTTTGCTGCCCGTCAAATGAGTGATTGTAATAGGCAATGCCATTACTTGGTTTAATGATGACAGGATACATCATCTCTTCTTCGAAAGGTTTTGGGTGCTTACAATCATAAAAGTGAGTGGTAGGCGTATCAATACCATATTCTCTACAAAGCTTATAGAAATTCGATTTATTCTGAAGCTGATTCATTAACGATTCGTCGATTAAATCAAATACGAAATGTTCCTTTAATTGTGCTTCATTCTCAATCATCAACCGAATATATACGTCATTTGTTCCTACTAATAGAAGTTTTTTATCTGTAGGTTCAAGTTTCGTAGCCAGTGTAGTGAGTGTGGGTACAAACTGTCCTTCGTCTGCCAAGGTTGGGTGTATTTCTATTTTTTCAATGACAGAACTCAAATCGGTAAATGCCATTTGCTGTTTCCCAATTAAAATCGGTTTTACGTCATATGCCTGATGAAATGAGATAGCCATATTATAGGCATTGATATCTGTTCCAACAATAATCGGTATAAAAGGTAAATTACTCATTTTTTCCTCCTGAATTACTTGTTCATATACATACATAACTAGTATACCATTTTGACTTGTCAATGATAAATAATCGTTAATTAGATAGCAAATCATTTGGGATCCATCTACAAAAAGCAAACATTTCCCTAATCATACGAATCATTACGTAAATGTACGATATGTGTTAAACTGTTTTCCCAATTATCTTGTAGCATTTGACTTGCTTTTTCAGTCTTTTTACTATTACTATATGCCATAGTGACTTAATTGCTCAAGTTTGAAAGAGGTGTTCCTATGAAATCAAGAACGATAAATACATTACTTATCGCAGCTATTATTTGTATATCGTTATCCGCCATTTTCGTTCGATTATCCGATGCACCGTCAACGATAATGGGCATGTATCGCATGTTTCTTAGTTGTATTTTACTATTGCCTTTTGTCTTTAAACATATGAAAACCATACCCCAAATTAAAAAGAAGGAATGGTTCGCATTCATTTTTGCAGGTATCTTTTTGGGTGGTCATTTTGGCTTATGGTTTGAATCTCTAAATCATACGACTGTAGCCAGTTCTACGTTAATTTTAGCATCGCAACCTGTAATAGCTCTGTTTGGTGGTTTCATTTTCTTCAAGGAGAAGATACATATACGTACACTTATCACGATCGGAATTGCATTTATAGGTGTGGTAATTGTAGGAGGGGGTAATGTAAATTTAGGGCAAGGTGTACTATTGGGAAATATATTATCATTACTTGCCGTCTTTTCTGTTGTTTTCTATTTATTCATCGGACAAAAAAACGTCAAATACGTCAATCACTGGATATACAGCTTTCTCGTCTTTCTCATAGCCGGTTTAACGTTGCTGGTTTATAATGTCATTGGTAACATCCCTGTTACAGGTTATACAGCTAACGATTGGGGTGTATTTTTACTGCTTGCGCTTTTCCCATCAGCAGCACATATTATTTTTAATTTATTATTAAACTATGTCAATACAACAACTGTATCCATGGCCACACTCGGAGAACCAGTTGGAGCGTCTATTTTAGCAATGGTCTTCTTACATGAAATGATAACTGGCGTAGAAGTCATTGGCGGCTGTCTTATTTTACTCGGAATCTATCTCTTCCTCAAACAACAAAGTGGCTCCAATAAAGTTCCCGCTGATCAAGTAGGGGGATGATCTATACCCCTTCATTGCCAAACTTTATGATTAGAAAGCAAATAAGGTAACGCCTCAGACGAAATGATAACATTTGTCTTACTACGTTACCTTGTGTTTTATCTATTTTCGTTTATGAACAGGTAAGCGCTGATAAGCAGTTCCCAAACGCCGGTAAATCTCACCTGATCACTGTTTATTTTATTCTTTTTCCGCTTCTTCCTGCTCGTCTTCTTCCTCAATTCGCGTAACGGTTGCTACCTCTTCGTCTTCCTGCAAACGAATGAGGCGTACCCCCATTGTATTACGACCGGTTTCTGAAATACTCTCAACTGGAATACGTATTAAAACACCTGCTACCGTTATCAGCATCAAATCTTCATATCCGGATACAGCTTTTACGGCGACAACATGTCCGGTTTTATCCGATAATTTAGATGTAAAAATACCTTTGCCACCTCGGTTTATTCTCCGGTATTCTTCTTCTGGTGTTTGTTTCCCGTATCCTTTGTTCGTAACGTGAAGGATATTCGACCCTTCCTCCAGTATTTCCATGGAGACGACCTCATCTTCTCCTCGAAGCGAAATACCTTTTACCCCGGAAGCAGTCCTTCCCATGGTTCTAATTTGGGATTCCTCAAATCGAATAAGGTAGCCGTTTTTCGTTGCAATTAACATATCCTTCGTTCCATCGGTCAGCCGAACAGAAATTAATTCATCCTCTTCGCGCAGCCCGACTGCAATCAAACCACCTTTTCGGATATTTTTAAAATGGGAAAGGGACGTTCGCTTGGATATACCGAGTCTGGTCGTAAAGAAAAAGTAATAATCCTCACTGAATTCATTAACCGAAATGACGGCATTAACCCATTCGCCTTTTTCGACCTGCAGTAGATTAATAATCGGAATCCCTTTTGCAGTTCGGTTGAATTCGGGAACCTCATAACCCTTTGTTTTGTATACTTTCCCTTTGTTTGTAAAATATAGTATCGTATCATGGGTGGAGGTGGAGACAAGATGTTCCACGAAATCATCCTCGTTCGTACCCATTCCCTGAATACCGCGACCACCACGATTTTGTCTACGATAGGTTGATGCCGGCAGACGTTTGATATAACCCTTATTCGTAAGGGTAATAACAATATTCTCCTCAGGAATTAAATCCTCATCCTCGAAAAAGTCTGTACCACCAACAGCAATTTCTGTACGACGGCTGTCGCTAAAGCGTTCTTTCACTTCTGTCAGTTCTTCGCGAATGATTTCCAGTACTTTTTCCTCACTTGCTAAAATAGCCTTCAATTCAGCAATGAGAGCCATCAACTCACTATATTCATTTTCAATTTTTTCACGCTCTAGACCGGTTAAACGCTGCAGACGCATATCTAAAATAGCCTGTGATTGCTTCTCGGATAATTCAAAGCGCTCCATTAAACCCTCTTTCGCAATGTCCGTTGTTTTGGAATTTCGAATCAAGGATATAACTTCATCCAAATGATCCAGTGCAATACGTAAACCTTCCAAAATGTGGGCACGCGCTTCTGCTTTACGCAGTTCAAATGCGGTCCTGCGTTTGATGATATCCTTTTGATGTTCAAGATAATGCTCCAGGCATTGCTTAATGCTCAGTACCTTTGGTTGACCATTAACCAGGGCAAGTATATTAATACCAAATGTCGTTTGCAGAGCTGTATATTTATATAAATTATTCAAAACAACATTGGCATTGGCATCACGCCGGATTTCAATCACAATACGCATCCCTGTACGGTCGGATTCATCCCGTAAATCTGCAATTCCCTCGATTCGTTTCTCACGAACATGTTCTGCTATCTTTTCAATGAGTCTTGCCTTGTTTACTTGATAAGGTAGCTCTGTAACAATGATGGTTTCCTTGCCATTTGACTGTTCCTCAATATTAGCTTCTGCACGTATTGTAATAGAGCCCTTGCCGGTTTCATATGCCTTACGAATACCGCTTTTTCCTAAAATTTTCCCTGCTGTGGGGAAGTCTGGTCCATGTATATAATCTTCCATTAGTTCATCAATCGTTATCTCCGGATTTTCACTAAGTGCCAGTACCCCGTCAATGGTTTCACCTAAATGATGCGGTGGAATATTTGTTGCCATACCTACTGCGATTCCTGACGTACCATTTACCAGTAAATTGGGGAAACGAGCAGGGAAAACAACGGGTTCACGTTCTGTTCCATCATAGTTGTCCTGATAATCGACTGTATCTTTATTAATATCACGTAATAATTCCATGGAAATCCTGGACATTCTTGCCTCTGTATAACGCATGGCAGCTGCCGAATCGCCATCTACAGATCCGAAGTTTCCATGCCCATCTACGAGCATATAACGGTAACTGAAATCTTGTGCCATCCGAACCATCGTTTCATAAACGGCGGAGTCTCCATGGGGATGGTACTTCCCGATTACCTCACCAACAATACGTGCTGACTTTTTATGTGGTTTATCCGTATACATCCCTAAATCGTTCATTGCATATAAAATTCGCCGGTGCACCGGTTTTAATCCATCGCGTGCATCAGGTAATGCACGTGACACAATAACACTCATCGAATAATCAAGAAATGATGTACGCATCTCTTTACTAAGATTAATTTCCTGAACGTTTGATCGTTCCTCTGCCATTTAGTTCCCTCCTAAAACACAAGAGTCAGAATGTCGGGTCTTCTATCCGACCTCTGACTTTTACTTCTAACCTAGCTGTTATATATCTAAATTCTCGACATACTGGGCGTTTTCTTCAATGAAGATTCGTCTTGGTTCCACTTTATCACCCATGAGCATATCAAAGACCTGATCCGCATCCATTGCATCCGTCAAGTCTACCTGTAGCAATGTACGAGATTCGGGGTTCATGGTCGTATCCCACAACTGTGTGGCGTCCATTTCTCCAAGCCCTTTATAACGCTGCAGGCCTGGCTTTGGTGAATTTGGAATTTCACTTAAAATTTTCTCCATATCCGCATCATTATAGGCATAATGGGCTGTTTTTCCTTGTTGAATTTTATAAAGTGGTGGCTGCGCAATATAAATATAGCCATGTTCAATTAATGGACGCATATAGCGATAGAAAAATGTTAATAATAACGTACGTATATGCGCACCATCAACATCCGCATCCGTCATGATAACCACTTTATGATACCGTGCTTTCGTGATATCAAAATCCTCTGCGATCCCTGTACCAAGTGCTGTAATCATCGAACGTACTTCTTTATTCGATAAAATCTTGTCCAAACGTGCTTTTTCCACGTTTAAAATTTTACCCCGCAATGGAAGGATCGCCTGAAAATGACGGCTGCGTCCTGTCTTGGCAGAACCACCTGCAGAGTCCCCCTCCACAATGTACAATTCACTGATTGCCGGGTCTCTGGATGAACAGTCAGCTAGTTTTCCTGGCAGGTTGGAAACTTCCAGTGCGCCCTTTCGTCGTGTTAATTCACGTGCCTTTTTTGCTGCCATTCGAGCCCGGGAAGCCATAAGACCCTTTTCTACAATAATTTTTCCGATAGATGGGTTTTCAAATAGAAATTTGGAAAATGACTCACTAAATACGGAATCGGTAACGGTACGCACCTCACTGTTACCAAGTTTTGTTTTGGTCTGTCCTTCAAACTGTGGATCCGGATGTTTGATAGAAACGATCGCTGTCATTCCTTCACGTACGTCATCGCCGGAGAGATTGGGATCATTTTCCTTATATAGATTGTTTTTGCGTGCGTAATCATTAATTACTCTAGTCAAGCCGGTTCTGAAACCAAATTCATGGGTACCACCCTCATACGTATGAATATTATTGGCAAACGAATAAAGATTGCTTGCAAATCCATCGTTATATTGAATGGCTACTTCTACAGCAATCCCGTCATCTTCACCTTCTGCATAGAAAGGCTCATGCAAGACATCTTTCGTCCGGTTAATATATTCAACATAGGAACTAATACCACCTTCATAATAGTAACTTACCGGCTCCTCATCGCTTCTTCTATCTTCCAACGTAATTGTTAAACCTCGATTTAAAAAGGCCAATTCACGCAGGCGCTGAGCCAATGTATCATAATCAAATGTTGTTCCTTCTGCAAAAATCTCCGGATCCGGGTTAAAGTGTGTAATCGTCCCTGTAATATCCGTATCGCCAATGACTTCGATTTCGCCTTGAGGGGCACCTTTTTTAAATCCTAAAAAGTAAATTTTCTCATCACGGTGGACATATACTTCCAAATTACTAGACAAAGCATTAACCACGGAAGCCCCAACACCATGCAGCCCGCCAGATACTTTATATCCACCGCCACCGAATTTACCACCTGCGTGAAGTACGGTCATAATAACCTCAAGAGCAGGCCTTCCGGTTTTTTTCTGTACATCAACAGGGATACCACGACCATTATCTTTTGTCGTGATACTGTTATCTTTTTCAATAATTACTTGAATATGATCACAATATCCGGCTAGGGCCTCGTCAATACTATTGTCAACGATTTCCCATACAAGGTGGTGCAATCCCTTTTCACTTGTTGTTCCAATGTACATTCCTGGTCTTTTACGAACTGCCTCCAATCCTTCAAGAACTTGAATTTGGTCAGCATCGTATGCCTGGTTCTCATCTCTGTCTTCCATTGACATATTTTCACATCCATTTCCTGACTGATAAGAAAAATTTTCCATATTGAAAAGTGTTTATTCTATTTCCTCTGAAAAATCATCTAATTTACTAATTGTTGAAATCATACTTGCTCGTTTTTTTAAGGTAGCAACAGATAATGTGCTGTAATAAATAATTTCCGTCGTAATCATGACCGATTTGGCATCATGCATTGATCCAACAACCCTTTTTTGTTTGTTCCATTCAGTCATCATCTCTTCCATAATGGAAGATGAATCGATTAAATCATAATCAACGATCGCAATAACATCACTCGATCTGATCACATGATCATTGCCTATATGAATAAACATAGGCGCGTGCCCCCTTGAATCATATATCTATTTCTCCCTCGTTTACCTGAAACAACTCAGCCTTTCGTAATGTTTCATGGTTAATTCCATCAACGCTTGTTGTCGATACAAAGGTTTGAACTTTTCCGTGAATGGTATTTAACAGATGTGATTGCCGGAAATGATCCAGTTCACTTAATACATCATCAAGGAGCAAAACAGGGTATTCCCCGACTTCATTATAAATAAGTTCAATCTCTGCCAATTTCACAGATAAAGCGGTGGTTCGCTGCTGTCCCTGAGAACCATAGACTTGAACATTTTTATTATTCACATAAAAAATCAGATCATCGCGATGAGGTCCGATCAATGTTGTTCCACGTTCGATTTCTTTTTCCTGTATTTCTTGAAATTTATTTAAATAGATCGTTTCTATTTTCTCCTTATTTGCCTCTTCTGATACCTCAATTGTGGGATCATACCTGATTTCAAGGTCCTCCAGGTTGCGACTGATACCATGATGAATTGGCTTGGCCCATTTTCTCAGTAAATCCAGAAAAACAAACCGCCTCTCCAGCAATATTGCAGCATGTTCAATTAGTTGTTCGGTTAATACATGCAGCATTGTTTTATTGTTATCGGGATTTGCCTGCCGCTGCATTTTCTTTAATAAATGATTCCGTTGTTTGATTAATTTTTGATATTGTGCTAAATGATAAATGTACCTTGGCTGAATTTGCCCCAGTTCCATATTGATAAATCGTCTGCGATTCTGCGGAGAGCCTTTCACAAGTGTTAAGTCCTCCGGTGCAAACATCACTACATTTAATGCACCAATATAGTCACTTAATCGTTTCTGTTCCATTCGATTTAACTTTGCTTTTTTCCCTTTAGATGAAATAACAACTTCAAGTGGAAACGTCTGGTTGCGTTTGGTAATCCTACCCTCTATTTTAGCATATTCTTCGTCCCAAAGGATAAGTTCTTTTTCACGTGGGGTGCGGTAGGATTTCGTAAAGGCCAACAAATATATAGCTTCCATCAAGTTGGTTTTCCCTTGTGCATTTTCCCCAATAATAACATTGACTTTATCATCAAAAGGAATATCCAATTTTTGGTAATTACGGAAATGTTTTAAGTTAAGTTGATCAATGTGCATGCAGGATTCCTCATTCTTTCTGCGACTAATTGCTCTTTGCTACGATAAATGATCCAACATCTTGAGCTTTGACCACATCACTTGGGTAAAGCTTCCTTCCGCGTCGATGTTCCCATTCGCCATTTACCAAGACGCCTTCTTCCTGCAGGAATGTTTTGACCATTCCACCGGATTCAAGTATGTTCGCAAGCTTGATAAATTGACCCAACGTAATAAATTCCGTATTTATTTCAATTTCTTCATGCAATTCACTCACCAAGTTTCATTTCATCATTTTTGTTATTTGGCTTTAAACGTTTCATATATCTATTTTACTAAAGTTTTAGCATTTAGGGAAGGTAAACCCCTCATTTTATTTAAAAAATGCTCATTTGGCCTTTAATTTGGCTTTTATCGTAAAAAAAGCCCTTACCCCAAAAAAGATAAGCGCTTTTTTATGTATGTTATAGCATTAAACATCGAAACAGCGACGTAATGTGCCATTCTCTTTCCAAGCATTGGTTGAAGCATTCGCTACGCTCAACTATCATTAGAACGAGAACCTTCTCATAAAGTTACTTTCACTACGTCACAGTTTTTATCACATACGAAGATTCTCCAGAAAAAAGGTGAATCATGTTTTTCTCAATAGGTTCTAACTGGAAGAATCAGTTGTAAAATTGGATCTTCGTTGGCTGGTTGAATGATAAATGGCCGCATAGCACCGGTAAATTCTATTTTTACCTCTTCATATTCAATCGCTTTTAATGCATCAATCATGTATTTGGAACTAAACGAGATTTTTAATTCCTCTCCCTCGATGGATTGAACGTTAATTTCTTCAGCGACTGTTCCAACTTCCGGCGAGTTACCTGTAATTTCGACTAAGTGATTACCTTCTGTTGACAATTTCACCACATTATTGCGTTCTTCTTTCGCCAGAAGGGATGCACGATCTATTGTATTTAATAATTCCTTCGTTTTTACATGAAGCACTGTTTTACTTTGTTCCGGAATAAGTCGTGATGTTTCTGGATAATTTCCGTCGAGTAAACGAGACATGAATTTCAAATGTTTCGTTCGAAATAGGATTTGATTATTCGTCACACTAATTTCAATAGATTCCGGCGTATCATCTAAAATTTTATTTAATTCACTTAAACTTTTTCCCGGTACAACAATATTGGAAAATTCGACGTTTGTCTCGTTTACAGGAATCTTTCGTGATGCAAGTCGATGGCTGTCGGTTGCTGTAAACGTTAATGTATTCTCGTTCAGCTTCATATGCACCCCTGTCAGGATTGGGCGAGTTTCCATTGTGGAAACAGCAAAAACCGTTTGCTTCGTTAAACTTTTTAATAAATCTGTTGGCAGTTCAAAGCTTTCATCTGTCTGCAAAGAAGGGAGCTGTGGATATTCCTCAGCATCTTGTCCATTTAAATTAAATTCCGCTTTTCCAGACCGAATGGTTAGTTTTAAATTTTCATCAGACTCAATTTCTAATGTCTTTTCTGGTAATTTGCGGACAATATCGGGAAAATATTTGGCATGGAGGACAATACTTCCTTCTTCAATAAGTTCGATATTTACATTTCCATCTTCTTCAGCTGGAATGTAGGATTCAATCGAAATATCTGAATCACTTCCTGTTAGTATAATGCCATGTTTTTTTGCTTCGATTTTGATTCCCGTCAGAATTGGAATAACAGTACGAGATGAGATTGCCTTCATAACATCTTGTACACTGGCAATTAATTGATCACGTCTGATTACAAATTTCATGAATGAATCCTCCTATAGACATACTTAATTATTTTTTATTATAAAATACAGTAATACCAGTAATAAGAGCTGTGATTATGTTGATAAGTAAGAGATAAACGTCTGAAACAAGTTATGCACATGTTGATAACTTGTGCATCGATCTGTTCTGTTTTACACATTATGCACATGTGGATTTTTCCTAAAATGATTTTAACTGTTCTTTAATTTCTTCGA
Organism: Virgibacillus sp. NKC19-3; assembly: GCF_019837165.1. Lineage (NCBI taxonomy): Bacteria > Bacillati > Bacillota > Bacilli > Caryophanales > Bacillaceae > Virgibacillus > Virgibacillus saliphilus. The sequence continues at coordinate 1,309 of NZ_JAGYHC010000001.1, read as the reverse complement.
TTTCACTTGTTAAATTCGTGTCATTCTCCATTGACTTTACAATTTTCTCATGGGCATGAATGACTGTTGTATGATCACGTCCGCCGAATTCTTCCCCAATTTTAGGCAGTGAGAAATCGGTTAATTCACGGGAGAGGTACATGGCAATTTGTCTGGGAAAGGCGATTGCTTTTGTACGTTTCTTTGCAGGAAAATCTTCCAGACGAACGTTATATTTCTCTCCAACTGCTTCCTGGATGCCTTGAATGGTAATGGTTCTTGGTTTATTACTAGGGATGATATCTTTTAGGGCATCTGCAGCGAGCGGGGCGTCAATATCTTGATTAATCAAAGAAGAGTAGGCGACAACACGGATTAATGCACCTTCCAGCTCACGAATATTCGTATCAATTTGATTAGCGATATACAGCATTACCTCATTTGGAATATCCAGTCCTTCTGCCTTTGCTTTTTTGTTTAGTATAGCAATTCTCGTTTCCAAATCCGGTGGTGTAATATCTGTAATTAATCCCCATTCAAAGCGGGAACGCAAACGATCTTCGAGTGTCGGTATTTCTTTAGGTGGTCGATCACTAGAGATAATAATTTGTTTGTTTTCCTCATGTAATGTATTGAATGTATGGAAAAATTCTTCCTGTGTTGATTCTTTTCCCGCGATAAATTGAATATCATCGATTAATAGAACATCGACATTTCGATATTTATTGCGGAAATTTAACGTTTTGTTGTCCATGATGGCATTAATAAATTCATTGGTAAATTTTTCAGATGTCATATAGACAACCTTTGCTTCGGGATTGTGCTGTTGTACATAGTGCCCAACTGCATGCATTAAGTGCGTTTTCCCAAGACCAACACCGCCATAAATAAAAAGCGGATTATATGCTTTTGCCGGTGCTTCTGCGACTGCCAATGATGCAGCATGTGCAAAGCGATTTCCAGCTCCAATGACAAAGGTGTCGAAGGTGTACTTGGAATTGAGCATTGTTTTTGATACGTCTCCTGTATTTCCTGATGACTTCGGTTTCGGTCCTTTTTCTTCTTCCTCTGGCTGGGTAACAGAGTCCGGGATGATAAATTTTGTAGCTAATCGTGTCCCGGTAACATCTTCGAGAATATTGGAAATCAGTTCCGTATACTGTGTTTCTAACCAGTCTCTGGCAAATTCGTTTGGTGCGGAGATGATCAACGTGTTTTCTTCCAACTTTTCAGCCTTTGTACTTTTCAGCCAAGTTTCGAAGCTGGGTTTACTAACTTCTTCTTCAATCTTCTCTAGTGTAGCAACCCACAATTCGTTCAGGTTTTCCAT